>NZ_CP019937.1:1547500-2147500 GCF_002117445.1 Ketogulonicigenium robustum | reverse complement strand
CTTCCTCTATCGTAATTTTGCGAATGCACGACTGGATGGGTGATGTCGCACCGCAACATCCCGATGGGGTGCGACAGGGTGCGACAGCGCCGCTGATTGACATGGTATAAGGGCAGGCGTCTGGAAGGCTGATCCATTTCAGCCGAGTCTGCCAAAAATGATCGTTCGCAAGCGACCCAACGCTTTTCTTTTGCTCTTTTTACTTCGTGGTGGTGTCATTCAGCGCATATGGGTGCAGCTGGTGATGATTGGCCTGATGTCGCTTGCGATTGTCACGGCGCACCACTTTTTCCCTGATGTCGTGCGGGGGGTGAACCCCGCGCCATTTGCACTGATCGGCATTGCCCTTTCGGTTTTCCTCAGCTTTCGCAACACCGCCAGCTATGACCGCTGGTGGGAAGGGCGCAAGCTATGGGGGTTGATGATCCAGACCAGCAACGATTTCGCGCGCCAAAGCGTGGTGCTGGACCGCGACGGCGTGCTGAACCCCGCCCGTCAGGCGCTGCTGACGCAGGTGATCGCCTTTGCCGCGGCAACCGTGCGCGTGCTGCGACCGGGCGAAAAGAAAAACATTGGTGATACGCCCCTAGCGCGGCTTAGCCCGCCCGAGGCGATTTTGACCGAGATGACCGCCCAGTTGGGCCAGCTGCTGCGCGACCGCCAGATCGAGCCGAGCGAGTCGTATGCCCTGAACCGCCATGTCGCCACTTTGTGTGCCGCGCAGATTTCCTGCGAGCGGCTGGCCAACACGCCCTTGCCCTTCGCCTATACGCTGCTGCTGCACCGGACGGCCTATCTGTTCTGCTTTATGCTGCCCTTTGGGTTTGCCGACTTTTTGGGGTGGGGCACGCCGCTGGCCGTGATGCTGATGGCCTATACCTTCTTCGGCCTTGACGCGCTGGGCGCCGAGCTAGAGGAGCCGTTCGGCCTAATGCCGAACAACCTGCCGATCGCCGCCTATGCCCGTGCGGTTGAAATCAACATGCGCGCTGCCATGGGCGAGACAGATCTGCCCGAACCGATCCGGCCCGATCGTTATGTGCTGATTTGAGACGGCGCGGAATGTGGCGACCCCGGAAGGACTTGAACCCTCAACCCCAGACTTAGAAGGTCCGTGCTCTATCCAGTTGAGCTACGGGGCCACGCTGGGGCGGTTTCGCTTGGATTGGCGGGCTTGTCAACGCTAGCCCGCCAGCCATTTTAGATCACGCGCCGGCGGTTTTACCTGCGGCCCATGCGGTGACATCGCCTGCGGGGGTGTCGCCTGTCAGGGTGCGGGCCAGACCCTCGCCCATCAGCGCGCCCAGCTTGAACCCGTGGCCCGAGCAGGCGCTGAGCACCCAGCCCGCGCCGCAGATGGGTTCGATGACGAAACGCTCGTCATCCGAGACGGTGTAGTAGCAGACCTTGTTTTCTAGGATCGTGTATTGGTCGAAATCGCGGAAGGCGGTTTGGGCGGCGGCCAGAACGGGGGCGATGTCGAAGTCGGTCGCGATGCGGTCATCGTCGCCGTGGCCGATGCGGGTAAAGCGGTGGTCGCCGATTTTCAGGCGCATGCCGCCTTGCGGGGGCAGCACATAGGCGCCGTAGCTGGGGCCGACGTCGATCAGAACGGGGGCCTGTGCCCAGCTGGCCGCATGGTGGGCGGGGGGCTGGAGGTACATCACCATCTGGCGCGAAGGTGTGAGGCGATCAGCCAGTTTCGGCAGCAGGTTTGTCACCCATGCGCCCGCGGCCACCACCACCACATCGGCGCTGTAGACCTGTTGGCCGACCGTGACGGTAGCGGCATCGGGGTCGACGGCGGTGACGCGGCTGTTCGGGTACATCTCGGCCCCGTTTTCGCGCAGCCAGTGGGCCAGATCGCGCACGATGCGCCCTGCCAGCAAAATACCCGAACCGCCTGCCTGATAGGCGCTGGTGACACCATCAAGCGAGAGGAACGGCACGCGAGATTCAAGTTCGGCCAGCGACAGGCGGCTGTGGGCGATGCCAAGCGGCGAGAGGTCGGCGGCGATTTCGTCATATTCGTCCGCGCCGCCGCGCATGGCATAGACGATGCCGGTCGGCAGGTAGTGTGATGTGCCGATGTCTTGCCAGATGCGGTCATAGGTGGCGAAAGCGTGGGGCATCAGCGCGGCATACCCCGGCAGGCCGCCGTAGGTATGCCGCGTGATGCGGTGTTCATCGTTTGAACTGGCCGTGAGACTGGGGATGTCGCCTTGATCGAAGATCATGACATCGACGCCGCGTTTGCGCAGCGCCCATGCCACAGACAGGCCGCCGATGCCGGCCCCTACGATTGCAACCTTCATTCCATTCTTCCCTGTTGAGGCTGTGTTTTGGCGCAGCATGCGCCCGCCCGCAGGGAGATGGAAGGGGGGCGATCAGTCGGCCCCCATGCAGGTTTCCGAGACACGCAGGGCGAGCGTTTGCATGCGCTGGGCAAGGGTGTCGATCGCCGCTTGCGTCAGGCCGGCGGGCAGGTTGCGCAGTTGCAGGCCGATCACCACACGCCCGGCGCTGTCGCGCACCGGCACGGTCAGCACGCGCACGCGTGCGTCGGCGGGCAGGGTTTCGGGTTCGTAACTATCGGCCAGCGCGGCGATGGCGGTTTGCAGGCGGCGGTGGCCTGCGGGGGTCAGCCGGTCGGCGGACAGGGCGGCGCTGTCACGGTCGATCGCGGCGTGTTGGCTGGATTCCAGAACGATGGAATAGCCGCGTTCGCGCACGCGTTCGAGGTTCTGGCGCAGATGCGCGCGCAGGGCATCATCCAGCGGTGTCGGCGCGAGCGAAAGCCAGTGGTCGGCCGCAGCCTCGCCCGCCCAAGCGACGAAGACAGACCCCGAGGGCGGAATGAACGGCAGCCGGTTCCCGAGGCTTTGGGGCAGCACCTCGGCATCGAGGGGGGCGGCCGAGGCGAGCAGCACCAGATCGGACCCGATCTGGCCCAGCAGGCCGCTTTCGAGGTTGGTTTCCTCGCCCAGCGATTCGAGGACGGGGCGGGCGCGCTCGGCCAAGCGCAGTTGCGCGAACATGTCTTGGCCCGGGGGCATGACCAGCGAACGCGGCGAAAAGCGGCCATAGCCGCCTTGGAAGAAGACCAGCGGCAGCGTGTCGTTCGGTGCAGCCAGATCCTGCACGCGCAGGAAGACCAGATCGTGGTCACCCGCATCGATGACTTGCTGGACCTCGCCCTCGATCCAGGCGACGGCTTCGTCGAGGATGGGCAGGCCGTTGGCCGAGGGGTGCCATGCCACGCCCGTCCATTTGTCGGTCACCGCGCGCGAGGCAAACCTGCGGCAGAGGTCGGTTTGATCGGCTGACAGCACGTTGAACACCAGATGGGTCGCGTGGCGCATTCTGGCGTAGGTGCCGGATGATTTTGTAGGCAGATAGGCCACCAGCGGCGGATCGAGCGAGACCGAGGTGAACGAGCCGACGACCATGCCGATCGGGTCGCCTTGCTGGTCAAGCGCGGTCGCTAGGACAACGCCCGTGGGGTAGTGGCCCATGACACGGCGAAAATGTTGCGGATCCAAGGGGGTCTCGGTCGACATTCATTGTTCCTTCTGCGGAGCATGGCGCAGCGTCCGTGGCTGCGGCAGGCTAGTCCAAGGCCCAACGTGCGCCGCGGCGCGGCGCGGCACAAGGGGACTTTGTGCGCCGGTGCGCACAAAGTCTGTGCAGTTCTATTACCAGCTACCGATTGCGAAAATCGTGATCGTTCCGGCGGCATTTTGCACGGGCGCGGCCAAGCGCAGCGTGGTGGCAGTGGCCGTGGTGGCGGTTGCATAGGCCCAAACCAGCGTGCTGCCGTTGGCCGTCGCCTGCACATTCGGCGCTGCGGCGAAGGGTTGGGCAAAGGTTTGTGCCGACGCGCCCGAAATAAAGTTTGCCCCCTGCGCCGTGTTCGCCGTCAGATTGGCCGTGGTGCGCCAGCAGATTTGGGTGCCGTTCGCGAAGCGTACGAAGCTGCCGTTGGTATTGCTTCCCGATTCGATCACCGCCCCGGTGGGGACGCCGCCGGTCATCGCGACCGGCCCCAGCAGATTGCCCAAGTGAACCAGCGCCTTGCCTTGCACTGTGCCGCCTTGAGGCATTTCGACTTTGCCTGTGGCGGCGACCGCGCGCAGCGCCGTGTGAAAGGTGCCGCCGTCGCCCGAGACCTTGACCGAGAAGTCATCCTCGCCGGCAAGGCCCATTTCTGCGCGCCCCGACCATCCGGACTGGAACAGCAGGGTCGCCGAATCTGTGGTTTGGGCTTTGTTCACTTTCAGTTGGTGGCCACCTGCGGGGTTGTAGAGTAAGCTGGCGGGGCCCGCGACAGCCAGCACGTTCGTCGCGTCTGCGCTGGCGTTGATGCCGATGCGCGGCAGGTTGTTCATTGCGGCCGCCCCGATGACCTGCCACCCGTTGGCATCCAGCACCAGCAGTTGGCTTTTGTCGGCGTCCCACAGGCGCCAGCCGATGGTGGGGCGCGTGAAGTGCCAGCCGTCGTCAAGGCGCATGGCGACGCTGCCGTCTTGGCCTGCCCACGCGCCACTTGCGCCTGCCGCGACCAGCCAGCACTGGCCGTCGACCGGCGCGGCGGGGGGCGTGGCGCGCGTGGTACCCAGCACGCTGGCTTGCACCGCAGCATCCAGTTGGGTCAGCGATTCGTTGACGGTGACATGTTTTTGCGCCTGTGCAGGTTGCACCAAGGGCAGCGCGAGGCGGGTGGTTGATTGCGGCATGATGGCCCCCGTTTGAACTGGTTGCCCTTTGCCTAGGCGGCGCGGGTTACCGGCGGGTGGGGCCCCCGTACGTTGCGTGTCAGAAATCGCGCCCCGCGATTTCGATCTGCTGGGTCTCAGGGGCCAGCAGGTGGGCGAGTTCTGAAAACGCGCTCCACCCGCTGGCGAGGAAATGGGCGCCGCGCGCCAGCAGCAGCATTTCGGCAAAGGCGTGGATGACCTGCGCGCGGCTGCGTGTGCCGTATTGCGCCCCGGCAAGGCAGGTAACGCGGCGGCCGAACGCGGCGGTCAGCGCGCTGCGGATGGCGGCGGTGTCGGTCGCCAGCACGATCGGGCCGGTTAGAGTCGACAGGCGGGCAATGAAGCGGTCGGCCCCTGCAAGCCCGCGCCAGTGGGCGATGGCCGCGCCGCTGCTGGCCGCCCATTGGCGCGGGTCGTCCGCCGGTGCGGTGGTTTCGGCGCGGATATGCGCGGCCAGCGCGAATTGCGCGGGCTGGCCTGCCAGCAGCGCCGTCACGGGGGCGGCGGGCTGCAGGTGCCGCAACTGGGGGCGGATATTGCGGGCGGCGGGGTGGTTCAGCACGGTGGCGCTGCGAATATACGCCGCGCGGTTGGGGGCGAAGGTTATGGGATGGGGGCGGTTTCCGGTCGGCCCCTCGGTCGCGTCGTGCAGGGTCATGCCGGGGTCGTAGGCTGGGGTGTCGGTGCAGGGCAGGCTAAGGTGCAGCAGGTCGTGCGCGTCGGCGGCGCAGTGCACATCGCGCGGCCAGATCAGGTGCAGCGGACGCTGCACCGCCGCCGCCAGCGCCATTCCAGATGCAAGCACGCGCAGGCGGTTGCCGAGGCCGTGCGCGACCTCGAGATAAATCGGGGCACCCGCGCGGGCGATGGCGGGGGCCGGCGGTTGGGTCAAGGCGCGGCGGGCGGCGGCGGGGGACAGGCTGGCGGCTTCGGGCGGTAGCAGGGCGTAGGGGGCCAGCCTGCGCGCCATGGCCAGAAAGTGGCGGGGCGCGCCGATGCGGGGGGCGACGGTAAGGTGCAGATCGGCGGTATCGCCTGCGATTTCGGTATAGTGCCGCGCGGGGCTGCGGGCATCCCAAGGCGGCATAATGCGGGCGAGGGCGCGGTTTGTCTGAATCCGCAGGGCGGGGCTATCGCCGCTGCTATCGGTGCGTAGCGCGTCGGGGTGGGGGTGGTGGAACAGGCTGCCGGGGGCCAGCAGGCGGCGGGTTAGCCCGTGGGTCTGCAGGCGGTCGTACAGGTCGTCGTCATCCCAGCCGTAGCCCTGCAGCCATTCGTTGAAGCCGCCCGTCGCCATCAGCGCGCTGTGGGGTGCCATAAAGCTGCCGTTCAGGTGTTGCTGCCCCGCCGCCGCATGACGCCAGTCGCCCGCCAGAAAGGTGCTGGGGCCGATGCGATTGACCTGCGCGAACCACGGCTGCGCGGTGACGTCGCAATCCAGCTTCACGATAGTGGCATGGCGCGCCAACCTGATCCCGAGGTTGTAGGCCGAGGGCAGGTGCCAGCCTTCGTCCGTCTCGACCCGCACCAGCCTGATGCGGGGGTCGGCGCCCAACGCCGCGCGCGTCAGCGGGGTGGGCGAGGCCCAGTCGACGACGATGATCTCCTCGGCCGGCAGGCGCAGCCATGTGGGCAGGCTGCGGCGCAGAAAGGCCGCGCGGTCGTGGCAGGCGGTGATCAGGCTGAGACCCGCGGGCAGCAAATCGGTCATCGTGGGGGCTGCCTTTTGCGCAGCAAGATAGCAGTTTGCCAGCCGTAGCCCTGCGGCTGCACGGCCCGCACGTCGAACCAGCGGGAGATGCGGGCCAGAAAGTGCTGGCGGTTGTAAATGACGCGCTGGGCCCATGGGCCGGTGCGCGTGATCAGCATTTGCCAGTCTTGGCCCGTGTATCCTGTTGCCGCATCCAGCGCGGCAAGGTGATCGTGCGAGGGGTGTTGCGGCGCCTGAACGCGGATTTGGTCCAGCGTTTCTGCGTCGGTGATGGACAGGTAAAGCCAGCCGCCCACCGCCAGCAAGCGGCGCAGTTCCAGCAGCCATGCATCGGCCAATTCGCCGATATGGGTGAAGACCGATCCGGCATAGGCGACGGTGAAGGTGCGGTCCTCGAACGGCAGGTGGGGGGCGGTTGTGGTGGTGGCAAAGTCGAACGGGGGCGACAGGGCGTCTTGGGCCCACGCTATCGCCTCGGCGTGGATGTCGACACCCCAGACGGGGGCAAGGGCGGCTTCGGGCGTTAGGTGGCGGATCATGCGGCCCGCGCCGCAGCCGAAATCCAGCATGGCCCCGCTGCCAGTAGCCCAACCGTCATCTTGCAGCGCGCGGCGCATGTGCTGCACGTCGCTGGCGCCCCCCTGCAGATACAGGGTGTCGTCATATTTGCCGTCCCTGACGCCGTAGTAATGCCGCAGGGCGGGGGGTGGCAGGGGCTGCTGGCTGCGCGGCGGTGGGGCGGGGCGCATCAGGCCTGCGGCGGTGCGCGGGGTGCTGATGAACTGCCCCGTCAGGTTGGGGGCGGCCAGTGGGTCGAACGGGGGCGGGGGTGCGGGGCGGCGGAACGGCATTGGGTCAGCCCCAGCTATGGTGGGTGCGCAGGGGGCCGTCGTTACGCGCAAAGGCGATGTCGATTTGGCCCAGCGCCCCGTCGCGCGGGCGGTAGCGCGGGGTGAACAGCGCGTGCGGGGCAAAGCCCTGCGCCCGCATGAAGCCGACCAGATCGGCCATATCGCCAAGGTCGGGTTGGCCGGCGGGGTGGAACAGGTTCGCCTCGGCCACGACGATATCGGTCTGGCGCAGCAGCGCGGTTCCCCCTTGCAGCACAGGCAGATCGTGGCCTTGGCAATCAGTTTTGATCAGCAGCGGGCGCGGCAGGGTGCGGCTGGCGAACAGCCGGTCGAGGGTTTCGACCCTGACCTGCGGCCCGCCCCGTGTGCGCCCCCACGCCAGCGACGCCCCCTCGACCCCGCTGTCGGGGCAATGCAGCGGAGCGGTTGCGGGGGCTTGGCCCAACGCCAGCGGGTAGGCTTCGCCGCCGTAACGCGCGGCCAGCTGCGCAATGCGCGCGGCCAGTGCGGGGGCGGGTTCGATGAAGATGTGCAGGGCGCTGGGGAAGGCTGCCGTCAGTTCGGGCGTGCCGTGGCACGTGCCCACATCAATCACCGCGCGGGGGGTGATGCCCAGCGGGGCGAGGGTCGCCAGATATGTCGCCATGTCGGGAAGTTGGCTCATGCCGCGGCCAACCTGTCTAGGTGCGGGGCCGGGCGCAGGCCGATGCCGCGTAGTAGCGCGGCCATTTGGCCTGCGGCGGTGCAGCGCCATGTATCGAAGGCGGCAGGGCTGAAGGCCACGCTGGCGATGGCGTCTTGCGGGGTTGCCGCGCGGGTCAGCGCGTCCAGCGGCAGCGTGGGCAGGTGCATTGTCTGGGCCAGCTCGCTCGTGCGGGCATCAATGGGCGTCAGCGGGGCGGGGGTGCCTGCGGCAAGGCCCGCCAGCGCCCCGTGCGCCCGTGTGCCAAGCGCAAGGTCTACCCCGCGAAGCCGCGCGATCCAGCTGCGGGCACTGAAGGGCACATAGCCCGCGCGCGCCAATATAGGCGTTGCATCGACGTGTCCCAGCGCGCGGCTGAGCGATTCGGGCGCATCGATCTGGCCCGCCGCCGCCGCGCATGCGGTGCCGCCCCCCGATGGCAGGATCCAGTGTTGGGCGAGGCCAGTGGCGACATAGCGGAACATGATTTGTTCGGCGCGGCTGTGCGTGGGGGTGCGGGGGTTGAACGGGTCGCCGGCGTGAATGGCGCAGCGCAGCCCGGGCCGCCATGCCGCGCGTTGCAGCTCGCGCGTGATGTGGCTTCCCAGATCGGGAAGCGGGTTGAGGAAGATTGACGGGCAGCCCAGCACCACGCCGTTAAGTCCCAGATCCGCACCGATGGCGGCCGAGCGTGCCCCGCGAAACGTGATGGCGATGGCGCGTTCCCGCAGCACGGCAACAAGGCGCATCAGGCTGGGGGACTGTCGCAGGGCGGGGGTGTTGGCGCTGTCGGCCCCAAGGCCGAAGACCGCGATGGGGCGCTGCGCCCCCTCGAGAAAGCGGGTCAGGGGGGCCCAATCGGCGGGGCGCAGGTGGTTGGCGGCGGGCAATACCAGCGGTGCCGTGCCTGCGGGGGCGTTATAGCCGTGCGCGCCGCCCATCGGGCGCAACGGCATGTCGATCATTTGGGCGGTCGCCAGTTGGAAGATCAGGTTGCCTGCGTTGCCGCCCGTGCGCGCTAGCGATTGTGCCATTCCAGCCGCGCCGCCTGCGGGGCTGGGGACGATTCGGCCCATCGGGCCCAGGAAGAGGGGGGCGTTATCGGTCATCTCGCGGTTTTATGCGCAACTTGGGTAATGGGCGGTTAACGCGCACGGGGTAAGCTTGCCTGCAGCGCGATGGAGGGTGGGATGCAGGCGGATTTGGTGCGGCGGCGGCAGGCCATGATGGCGGATTATCTGGCGCAGATTGACCAGCGCGTGGCGATGCAGGGGGTGCCCGGCACGTGGGGGGCGATGCTGGTCGACCGCGATACCGCCCGCCATGCCGCGGCTAGTGAAATCGCGCGACTGCAAGGCGCGCTGGTTCAGGCGCATGACCGGCAAATCTGGCTGGAGAATACGCTGTCATGGCGGATGACGGCGCCCCTGCGCATGGGGCGCGACGGGGTGCGGGTGGCGCGGCGTCAGGTTGCGGCGGTATGGGCGGCGATGGCGTCCTCGATGGCCGGGAAGTAGCGCAAGGTGCCGTCGTGCAGCACCAGCCCCGCCGTGCACAGGCTGCGCAGTTCCGACAGTGTGTGGTTGACCACAATCGCCCCGGCCCTGTGTAGGCGGGCCAGAAAATAGGCGCGGCTTTTGGCGCGGAAGGCGGCGTCGCCGACGGCGGTGATTTCGTCGATCAGGTAGGTGTCAAAGGGGATGCCGATTGAGAGCCCAAAGGCCAGCCGCGCGCGCATCCCGGCCGAATAGCCGCGCACAGGGGCATTAAAATGCGCGCCAAGGCCTGCGAAATCTTGCACGAAATTAACCAATGCGCCGCTATCGACGCCGTAGATGCGCGCGACGAAGCGCGTATTTTGCAGCCCCGTCATGTCGCCGTGCAGGCTGCCCGAAAACCCCATCGGCCATGACACGCTGCCGCCGACGTGGATCTTGCCGCGATCAGGTAGTGTCAGGCCGCTGATCATATCCAGCAGCGTGGTTTTGCCCACGCCGTTGCGCCCCAGCAGCCCGACTGAAACGCCCTGCGGGATCTGCAGGCTGACATCGTGCAGCAGCATTTGCACCGGCGCGCCGGGGGTGGTGCGGAACCCCTTGCTGACGTGATCCAGCCGGATCATCGCCTGTCTCGCAGGGCATAGTAGCTGAGGGTTCCAATCGCCCAGATCAGCGCGGAAAACACGGTGGTCAGGCCCAGAATCAGCCAGCGACGGGGGTATTCGGCGAGCTCGGGCGTGCGGGGCGGGTCGAAGACGGCCAGAAAGCGGCTTTGGCGGTCGGCCTCGGCCTTGGCGGCTGTGTGGGCGGCCATCGCGGCAAGGTGCGCGGCCTCGGCAAAGTCGCGCTCGACCGTCAGGCGTTCGTAATCGGCCATCGCGGTGGCGTAGTCGCTGCCTGTGCCGAAATCGGCCTGCATTTGGTCAAGGCGGTGGGTGATGGCGGTGACGCGCTGCTGCGCTTGGCGCAGGCGGATGTCGGCGGTGTCGTGGCCGGCGGCTTGCAGCAGGTCAAGGTCGATCAGGGCGCTGGCCAGTTGCGCCTGCAGCGCGTTTTGCAGGCCGATGCGGCCCTGCGCGTCGGCGGCGGTATCAATCATTTGGTGGCTGATGCGAAAGGCGGTCATTGCGGCGCGGGCATGGGCGACGTCATCGGCGGCGGCGGCCAGTTCGGCGGCGGTGGCGCGCGTCGCCTCGGCCCGCGCGGCGGCGGTCAGGGCGTTGATCATGCGCGTGCTTTCATCCGCGATGGCCACAGCCAAGCGCTGGGCATCTGCGGGCGAAAAGGCGGTGACGCGCAGGGTGATGATGCCGCTGGCGGGGTCGATGGTGGGGCGCACCATGCGCGACCAATAGCGGGTCAGATCCTCGGCCGTGCCCGAGGGCGCAAAGGCGAAGACGGGGTCGTGCGGGGCGGCGAACATCGCGCGTAGGTTTAGTTGCTCATCCAGCGCGGTGACCAGCGCGGGGCTGCGCAGGAAGTGGTAAAGCACCTCGCTGTCGCGGTTGCCGGTGTTTTGCAGCCCCAACGCCAGCCCGATCGTGCCGAAGGCGCCTGCCGTATCGCCCGCAGGCGCATCTGCGGTGGTGATCGTAAACCCCAGCGGCGAGGCATATTGGTCGGCGGCCAACAGCCAAAGGTAGCTGCCCGTCAGCGCAACGGGTGCCAATACGCATAGGCCCAGCCCCAGAAGCACGCCGCTGTGCCGGGGCGCCAGCCGCGCAGGGGGTACGCGCGTTAGGGCAATCGCAGCCTCGGCCAAGGGGGCTGGCGGGATGGCTTGGGGGATGGGGTTGGCGGGGGCGGGGCTGTGCATTGCACATCCAGATGTCACAGCTGTGGTTAAAATTCCGATAAGCGTAGGTAAGCCCGCTGCATATGATTGACGCGGTCGGGCCGGTCTATATGGTGGCGAGAGAAAAAGGTAACACGCCCTTGGGGCTGCTTATGACAGCCTGTCGGGACGGAGGGACGATGACGAATAAAGGTTTGTTGCGCGGGGTTGTATTGTCAACGCTGGCGCTGCTTCTGGCGGGGTGCGCCATTCCGCGGGGGGCGGCCTTGCAAAGCGAAGTCGTCGGAATCCGGCCGGTTACGGGCGAGATCACGCTAGACCCCAACGGTGGTTATGCCGTCTATCCGGTCACATCGGAAAGTCTGCCTGTGATCGCGCAATGGCCTGCAATCACACTGGAAAACGACTCCTCGCGTCTGTCGTGGCTGCGTCGCCAGCCGCAGACGCCCAGCGTTATTATCGCTGCGGGCGATACGGTGAATGTTACTGTTTGGGACAATGGCCAGAATTCGCTGCTGGTCGGCGAAGGGGGCCGCCTTGCGCAGCTGCAAGGGGTTGTCGTCTCGCCCAGCGGGACGCTGAACCTGCCGTACTTGGGCGATGTCGAGGTGGGCGGCCTGTCGACCGACGCGGCCCGCACGCGAATCGAGCAGCTGTACGCGCAGACCCTGCCTTCGGTGCAGGTGCAGATGAACGTGACGCCCGGGCGCAGCAATGCGGTCAATCTGGTGTCGGGCATGAACGCGCCGGGGATTTATCCCATGGTTGACCGCGATATGACCGTTCTGGCGGCGATTTCGCAGGCGGGCGGCGTCGCGCCGACCCTGGTGAACCCGCAGGTGCGCCTGATGCGTGGCAGCAATGTCTACGGCATCCAACTGTCGCGCCTGTTGGCCGAACCTGCGCTGGACACCACCTTGCGTGGCGGCGACCGGATTATGGTCATGCCCGAATCGCGCAGCTTCTTGTCGTTGGGGGCCACGGGCCAACAGGCGCGAATCGTCTTCCCCGAGGAAAAAGTGACCGCGCTGGGCGCAATTTCCCTGATGGGCGGTGTTTCAGCCGAACGCGCGGACCTGAGCGGTATTTTGGTGCTGCGTAACTATGCAGCCAACGCTGTGCGCGCGGATGGCACATCGGGCCCGCCCAACCAGCGCATGATTTTCGCGCTGGATCTGACATCGGCGGACGGGTTGTTCTCGGCCGGGCAGTTCCAGATTATGCCGAACGACGTTGTCTATGGCACCGAAAGCCCGCTGACCAGCACACGCACCGTGATCGGTATGATCGGGTCGTTGGTCGGGGTTGCCAACTCAGTCCAGTAAAGCTGCGCTGTGATTGGGGTCAGAGGATGAAATCCTCGGCCCCGATGGCGTCGATCAGGTTCACGAAAATCTGCATGTCGGCGCGGCCGTCACCGTTGACGTCCGCCTCGACGATAAGCCAGCCCATGTCCCAGCTGGCATAGCGCAATTCGCCCGCGGTGTTGCTGAAGGGGGCGGCTTCGATAAAGGTGAACGTCTGGTGGCCTGCGACTTGCATGTTCGCGTCGATGGCCGACAGGTCGATTTTGTCCTGCCCGCGTGTGAAGCTGTTGATCAGGTCGCGGTTGGCCTGCCCCGGCAAGCTGTCGGTGATGCTTTTGTAGACGAATGTATCGCGCCCGCTGCCGCCGACCAACCAGTCACGCCCCGCGCCGCCATAAAGGATGTTGGTGCCCGATTTCGCGGCGAGCCAGTCATTGCCATCGCCGCCTTCCAGATAATTGTCGCCGCTGTTGCCGACGATCAGGTTGTCCAGTGCGTTGCCGATGCCGTGTAGGTTTGCCGTGCCCATCAGGCGCAGATTTTCGACGTTGTCGGGCAGGGTGTAGCTGATTTCGGCGTAGACGGTGTCGTTCCCCTCGTTCGGGTTTTCAATGACCAGATCGCCGGGGTCGTCGACATGGTATTTGTCGTCGCCGGGGCCGCCGTACATTTCGTCGGCGCCGGTGCCACCGATCAGCCAGTCGTCGCCGACGCCGCCCAGAATGCGGTCGTCGCCCGCCCAGCCGAAGATGGTGTCATTGCCGCCACCCGCGCGGATGACGTCGTTATACATTGTTCCTGAAAGCACCTCGCTGGTGGCGGTGCCGACGAAGGTTTGGCCGCGCGCCGCATAGGTGGGCGCGAAAGGGGCGGGTAGGACGGCGACGAAAAGATCGTCGTAGCCGAAGTCGGCGGGGTTGAGGGGCGTGCCGCTGGTTGTGTTGATGTCCAACACCTCGGCGCCATAGCGGATGGTGGCACCGGTCGCGGTTTGCGTGATCGACAGCGCGGCAAGGCTGGTGACGCCCCATGAGGTCAGATCGATCCGGTCTTTGCCGAGGGTGAACCCCTCGATCACGTCGCGGTAGCTGTCGCGGGCCATGACAAAGATATTGGCCCCCGGCCCGCCGACCATCCGGTCGCTGCCCGCCCCGTCGTACAGAATGTTGTTCCCCCCGCCTGCAATCAGCGTGCTGCCGCCCGGGCCGGCGACCATAATGTCGTTTCCGGTGCCGCCGATCAGCGTGCTGTTGCCAAAGCCGCCGATCAGAATGTTGTTGCCCGCCGTCGCCTCGAGCCTGTCGTTGCCGTCACCGCCGACCAGAATGTCGTTGCCCTTGCCGCCGATCAGGATGTCGTGACCCTCGAACCCGTAAAGCACCATTCCGCTGTCGTCCGCGATCAGCGTGTCGTTGCCGCCGGTGCCGATCAGCACACCATCCGGCAGTGTGGGGGGCACGGCGACAGGGGTTTTGGGCAGCGTGACGGGGATATGCGTCAGGTTGATCAGGTCGGTGTCGTGCAGCATGTCGGCGCTGACGGGCGTGCCCGCTGTTGTGTGGACGATGACGCTGCGCACGCCATCGGTAACCAGAAAGCCGTCGTCGGTTGCGGTGATGGTAAGCTGCGCGAGGCTGCGGATCATCCCCCACGATGACAGGTCGATCTTGTCGGTGCCCAGATCAAAATCGGTGATGATCTTGACGTTGCGGTCGGCGGCCATGACGAAGATGTCCGCCCCGCCGCCCCCGCTGAGGATGGACGCCCCGTTGCGGTCGACGATGATGTCGTCGCCGTCGGTCGGCTTGCCGTTGTTCGTGATGACGCGGCCGTCGGTTGTCCACGTCAGGGTCGTCAGCCCCCCTTCAACCGTCGATGCGACATGGATGATGATCCCCTGCGCGGTGCTGGTTGCGGTGATCGCGCTGATGTTTTGCAGGCCCGCATCCAATGTATCGGCCAGATGGGCGCGCGCAATCAGGCGGCCGCTGGGCAGCAGTTGCAGCACGCTGATGCCATCATCTGCACCGCCTGCGATGATAAAAATCTGTCCCTTGTGGTTGACGCTTGCGACGCTTTGCACCCCGCCAAAGCGGGTGAACAGGTCGTCCATGACATGGTCGACGACCTTAAGGCCCCCGCCGTCGTCGACCTGTAGTACCGTTAGCGAACTGCTGCCCGCCGCGCCGACGATGAGATAGGTGTTGCTGCCGATGGTCTGGCTGGTCAGCGCAGTTGGCGCGCTAATCCACAGGCCCTCGTCTGGGGGAAGCGAGCTGGCCTCGACCAACTGCCCGCTGGCGTCGACGCGCCACAGCGTCAGGCCCGTGTCGCGGCTGCTGACGCCCGCCAGAAACGTCTCGGCTCCGATGGTGAAGGTGGTCAGGGCCTGCAGGTCGCCGCTGAAGGCTGTTTCGGTGTCGGCGATATGGGTTTGTGCGGTGGGCGTGCCAGTTTTGTCCAGCGTGACGCGCAGCAGTCCGCCGTCTGCCGCGGCAAAGAACAGCGCCTGCCCGCCCCCTGATAGCGGGGTGCTGACCATGGGCGTCGCCGCCAGCGCGACCTGCGGGGTCAGGGGCGTATCGCCGATCATCAGGCCGCTTGCGGTCAGCGTGACGACCGCTGCCGCCCCGTCGATCATGATGCCGCCCAGCAACCGCGCCAGCGCGGCGGGCGCGCCTGTGGTGCCGGGGGTCAGCGCGCCGGTGCTGCCGACCGTCCATTGCGTCAGCGCCCCGTCCAGCGCGGATGTGGTGTAAAGTTTGCCGCCGATCATCACCAGCGCGCCGGCGGTCACGGCGGGCGGGCCATCGGGGGTGCTGAGCTGTTCGGTGCGGGTGACGAATTCTATCTGAGCCATGGCGTCCATCCTTGCGTTCGGTTGTCCGGCCCGCCACAGATGGGTGCAACGAAATGATCTGGCGTGTTTGAATTAAATCGTCGGGTTTTTGGTAACCTCGATTTCGGGGCGTTGCGTAACGGACTGAAATAGCATCGGAAATGGGTGATATTGTGGCAAATCCGCGTGTGTCGGCCCTTCATAGCGAATTAACCTTGCGCAAGCTTCAGGCGTTCTCGGTGGTGGCGCACTTGGGCAATATGACCGAGGCCGCCCGCCAGATGAAGGTCGCCCAGCCCACCCTGTCGCAACTGGTGTCGGGGTTGGAATCGCTGATCGGCACGCCGCTGTTCTTGCGCACGGGGAGCGCGTTGGTGCTGACCGACGCGGGCGAGGCGCTGTTGCGCAAGGCCGATGCCGTGTTGGCGGGGTTCGATGATTTTACCGCTACCATGGACAGCGTGACGACTGAGCGTCCGGTGCAATTGCGCGTGGCGGGCGTGCCGTCGGTCATGCGGCTGCTGTTGCCGCGCGCTGTGGTGCAGTTGCGGCAGACTTTTCCGGGCGCGACCGTGGATGGGCATGAACAGTCGCCGTCCGACATCGTGAATCTGCTTTACCAGCGCACCGCGCATTTGGGGATTTTGGGTGCAAATACCGTGCCCGAGATGTCTGCCGCCTTTACGCAGATGCCGCTTTATACCGACCCTACCGTTCTGGTCAGCCCGCCCGATGCGCCCGATGATCTGCCGTTTTTGCAGGTGGATTTGGGCTCGGCCAGTTCGCAGCGGGTTGCGCAGTGGTTCGCGCGGCGGTTTCCGCGTGCGCGCAGCCTGATGCATCTGCGCAGCTACGAGACCGCCGTTCGCTTCGCTGAGGAAGGGCTGGGCCGCTGCGTCGCGCCGTTGGTGTCTTGTCTGGATAGTCAGCGCGATACGCGCGCGCATGTGGCGGTGATTGACGATTTGCCCCCGCGCCGGCTGGTGGCGCTGATTCCGCAGACGCACTTGCGCATTCCGGCCTATGCCGGGCTGGTCGATACGCTGGCCGCCACCGCGCGCGACGTGATCGAACCCGTCGCCGCACAGCTGCCGCATCTGGATGCGCGCTAGGCGCAGCGGGCGATCAGCGGCAACAGGGCATCGAACAGGCGCTGGCGGCAGGTGGTGACTAGCGCCTGATCGGACCAGAGTTGCGCCATGCGGGTTTGCGCCTGCTGCATCGCGCGCGCCATTGCGGGGGGTAGAGTGCGGTCAGTGTCCGATTCGGGCGGCAGCAAAATGGCGAGCGGCAGGCCAAGGCGGCGGGCGGCGTGGTCATCGGGGGCGACCGTCAGGGGCAGCGCGCCGCAGGCCAGCGCATCGAAAAGTTTTTCCGACAGATAGTCGCGCTGCAGCGTGTTCTCGATGGCGCTGACGACCCGCGCTTGGCGGTTAAGCAGTGCGATCTTTTGCGGGTGCCAGTCGGGCGTGCGCGGCGGGGCGTTGTTCCAGCCGGTGCCCATCACCAGCGTATCTGGCCCGGCGCGGCGCAGCGCCAGCGCGGTGCGCGCCGCCGAGAGGCCCCGCAGGTCGGCGTTGGTGATGGCGTGAAATGGCGCGGGCCGGTGGGCGGCCAGCAAGGCGGTGTGCCAGCGGCGCAGCGGCCAAGCGGCGCGCCAGTCATCGGGCGCAAGCTGGGCGTTCGCGGTGAAAAGCTGGCGATAGGTGGCAGCAAAGCGCGCCTCTGTCAGGGGGTAGTAGGGCAGGGGCGCGGCGCTTGTCGTGGTAAAGACGGCGCTGTTGGAATGGGTGATCTGGGGGATGGTCGCGGCCCCCCCGCCGGTGGGCAGGGTGACGGTTTCGGCGGCGGGCGCGGGGTTGAACAGCAGGTCCCAGAACGGTTCCTCGGACAGCAGCAGAAGCGGGGCGGGGGGCGCGTGGGCGGCGTCCAGCGGGTGCGCGATGATATGCAAATCGGCCGCGCCTGTCGGACAGTGTTGCAGGTGATCGCGCCAAAATGGTTGCAAATCTGGGTAGGACAGCGGCGTGCGGTGCGCGTGCGGCCCGACCAGCCGAAACCGGATCGGCGCGCGGCCTGTGATGGCGGGGGCCGCTGGCGGCGCGGCGAAAAGCGCGGGGTTGCGTGTGTGCGCCCAGTGCAGCACATCACGTGTGAAGGCGGCAAACGAGGCTTGCCACGCGGTCGTTTGCGGCAGCAGGGCGGCGGTTTCGCGCAGGGCTGTGTGCAGGTCTAACCGGCGGGTGTCGGTAATCGCGCTCAGGCGCCCCGGCCTATGCCCGATGCAAATATGCCGCGCGGCGATCACCTGTTGCGCGGCCAACAACGTATGCCAATGCAGGCGGATGTCGTTATGGACGGCGGTTTCGCTGCACCTGATACCGTGCGCCCGCAGAAACGCCGTGCGCAGCAGGCGGTTCCACGGATAGTTCTGGATGCCGGCCAGCGCGGGCCGCATATCGGGCGCGACAGGGTGGATGCCGACGCCAATACCCGCAGCCGCCCAGACCGCGGCATCATGCGGGTGGGGGCGGGCGTCGCCCTCGTGGTGTTGGAACAGGCAGATGTCGAAGGGGGTCGTGCCCAGATCTTGCAGCAACGCCCGAATGGCGGCGGGGTGCAGGGTGTCATCGGCGTCAAGGAACCAGACATACGGCTTTGTCACGGCTGCAAGGCCGGTGTTGCGCGCCCAGCCTGCGCCGCGCGGAGTGGATGCGTTACGCAGAATTTGGGCGCGAGGCGCGCGCATGGCTGGGTGTGATCCGTCGTCCACCACAATGATCTGGCCCATTTTCAACCGGCGCAGCGTGCGCAAGGTTTCGGTCAGGCCGCGCTGGTCGTTCCAAACCGGAATAACGACGGCGATGTCGCGCGCGTGCATTACACGGGGGCCAGTCGCAAGTCGCTCAGGACTAGGCTGAAGGATCGGTCGGGCGGTAAAAACAAGATCCATTCGCGCCAGCGTGCGCGGGCGAGGGGGGTGAACAGGCATCCGCCTTCATGCGTGCCTTGCGGCAGGCCCAAAAACGGACGGGGGAACGGGATGTCGGTGAAACCCGCAGCCGTGGGCAGGCGCAAGACGGGCCGCATCAGCGCGGGCGGCGATATGGCCATGTCCAGGGCAAAGGCCATGCCGCCCATGCGGCGCAGTGCGCGGAAGGGGATGTGCAGCCCCAGCCAAGCGCCGGGGGTACGGCAGGTGACATCAACCATCAGTAGGCGGTTTCGCGGGCTTGACCATTGGATCGCGTAATCGCCTGCGGGGTCGGCCAGCAAATGCGGGCTGCGCAGCGGGCCCGGCAGTAGCTGCCCGCTGGGCGGCAGCGGGCGTAGGGCGTGGCGCGCCCACCACAGGCGCTGGGCGGCAAGCGGGCGCATCATCGCGACACCGCCTTGCTGTATCCGTGCCGCAGCAGAACCAGCCCCATCGCAATCGCCGCCAGCGCCAGCCCGAACCCATAGGCGAGGCTGACGAATGTGGCCGCGTAGGATGGGTAGAAGCCGTGCCGCATCAGGCCGGTCACATGCACCAGCGGGTTCAGCCACAGCACGCTTTGTGCGGCGGGAGGCAGGCTTTCCAGCAGGAAAAACACGCCAGACCCGAAAAACAGCGGCCGCGCGAGGATGCCCCAGATCCTGTCCCACGCCGGCAGATGTGCGATCAGCGCGCAGTTCAGCAACCCCGCCCCTAGCCCCAGCAGCGCCGCCATTGCCAGCGCTGTGCTAATCGCGCCGAACTGCAGCGTGGCGCCGGTATCGCGCGTCAGCAGCAGCGCGGCGACGACCACGGTGAACACAGCCGACTGCGTGACCAGTTGCAAAATCAGCCGCGCGATCACGATGTCGATCCATACCACGCGCGGATAGCTGAGGAGCGGGCGCGAGAATCGCAGGCTGTCTTTGATGCGATGTGTGATCTGCAAGAACATCTCGAACGGCAGAAAGCCGGTGGCGTAAAACAGCATGAAGTCGCGCCCCAGCGGCGGGGCGTGAACCACCAGCGAAAAACCCAGTGCCAGCAGCCCGACAATCCCCAGCGGCGCGATGAACGCCCACGCATACCCCAGCGCGGATCGACCGTAGCTTGCGCTCATCTCGCGCAGGGTCAGCGCAAGGATGACGCGGGCGCTTTGCAGCAAGGGCGATGGTGGGGGCAGGGTATGCGACATGGCCCTGTTTTGCCCTAACCGCATTACCGTTTGGTTTACGCCGCTATTGCAGCTAGCATGCCGCCAAAACGGGCAGGGTGTTAATTTAACACGATATTTCTTATTGGGAATAGGTTGTTAACCTTGCGCAATTCGCGCGATTGCGCGATCAAGACGGCAAGACAAGGTGAGGATTGATGAATGCGTGACCCAGGCCAACCCGTGCTTTCCCCCGTAACCGGATTGCTGATCGTGGGTGGTGGTGCAAGCGGGGTGCTGCTTGCGGCGCATGTGCTGAAACGAGCCGATGCGCAGGGCGCAGTGGGCGCGGCCTGTGTCACTATTATCGAGCCTGCGGCCGTTCTGGGGCAGGGCATTGCCTATGCCACGCGCGACCCCGACCATCTACTGAATACGCGCGTTCACAACATGAGCGCCTTCCCCGATGATCCCCACCATTTCGAGGCATGGCTGAAGGCGCAGCCTGATGGGGCGGGTTACGACAGCCAAAGCTTTGTGCCGCGTATGGTCTATGGCCGCTACCTGACTGATCTGGTCGCCGATCATGTGGCTGCAGGGCGGTTGAAGTGGATCCGCGCGACCTGCGTTGGACTGCGCGAGGATGATTTGGGCGTCACCGCGACGCTGGACGACGGCACACGCCTGCGCGCCAAGGCGGTGGCGCTGGCGACGGGCCACGTGGTGCCGTCGCGCGGGGACGGCTTGGCCGCCAGCGCGTGGGACGAGATCAAGGTTGCCGATCCCGATGGGCGCGTGGTGATCGTGGGGTCTGGCCTGTCGATGGTCGATCAGGTTTTGTCGCTGTTGAAGGCGGGCCATCGCGGCCCGATCCTGACCGTGTCGCGTCGTGGCTTGGTGCCGCGACCGCACCAGCCGGCAAAGCCGCTGGATATCCGCGCCTCGGAAGTGCCGTTCGGCACCAGCGCCAGCGGGCTGTTTGCGTGGGCGCGCGGGCTTGCGCGGCGGGCGGATGCGGCAGGCGGGACGTGGCGCGATGCCGTTGACGGCATCCGCCCCTATGTCCGCGCGATCTGGGCCAGTTTGGACCTGCCGACGCGGCGGCGGTTGTTGAAACATGCCGATGTGTGGTGGGACGTGCACCGTCACCGAATTCCTGCGGCGTCCGATGCGACGATTGCGGCTGCGCGCGCCTCGGGGCAATTGCAGCAGATGCGCGCGGCGTATCTGGGGGCGGAACAGGGCGAGGCTGGCCCCGTTGCCGTTTTGCGCCCGCGTGGGGGCGATGGCGGCGTGGTGCGCATGCCCGCAACCGCGATTATCGACTGCCGCGGCATTCGCAATGACCCCGAAGGCAACGCCAGCCCGCTGATGGCCGATTTGTTCGCCCAAGGCGCCCTGCGCATTGACCCGCTGCGGATCAGCCCCGATGTGGACGGCGATTGCCACCTGATCGGCGCCAGCGGCGCAACGTCCGAGCGTATTTTCGGGGTCGGCCCCGTGACGCGCGCGGCGTTTTGGGAAATTACCGCCGTGCCCGACATCCGCAGCCAAACGTGGGGCCTGTCGTCAGAGGTGCTGCGCCGCTTTACGCTGGCACAGACTTAAGTTCGGTCACGACGTCGTAGGCGTCGGCGCGGTAGATCGCACGTGACAGCTCGGCCACGCGGCCCGATGCCAGATAGGCCGTGCGTTCGATGCGCAAGACCGCCGCGCCGGGCAAAATGCCCAGCGTGGCCGCATCGCGCGGGGTGATGTTGGCCGCCGAAATCCGCTGGATCGCGCGGACGGGGGCGACGTTGCGCGCCTCGAGGCAGGCGTAAAGCGAATCCCTGACCGCCATCGGGTCGGGCAGGATGGATGCGGGCAGCGAGCTGCGCTCGATCCCGATTGCGCGCCCGTCGAGCGAGCGGACGCGTTCAAGGCGGGCCACTTTCTCGGACAGATCGAGGCCGAGGGTCATCAGTTCCTCGGTCGTGGGGGCGTGCAGGGCGCGCGCCATCCAGATCGATTCGGCCGCGAGGCCGCGATTGCGAAACACCTCGGTGAACGACGGCAGCCGCGACTGCTGCATGGTGACCGACCCGCCCAGTAGCGGGTTGCCGACATGCGTCATCGCGGGCGCCGGCGGGGCGACGAAGTTGCCCGAGCCTTGCTGGCTGTGGATTTCTTGCGATGCGATCATCTGTGCGATGGCCTTGCGCACGGTGACGCGGCTGACGCCGGTATTCTCGGCCAATTCGCGTTCGGGGGGCAGGGCGTCACCTGCGGCCAACTGCCCCGCGTCGATCATCTGCCGGATTGCGCGGGCAAGGCGCAGATACAGCGGGCTGCCTGCACCCTGCGCAGCGATGGTCGCGTTCAATATGCCGAAATCCATGATCCGCCTGCCGCTTTCAATACCAATAAGATACCATTCAAAACGCCCATGCGCGAGCATTTTACTGAAATGTCCCCTAATGCGCATGAATCAGCCCTATTATCGCTTAATTATTGTGCGAAATGCGGTGATTTAGCGCTGGGACGCGTTGGCTGTTTGACGCATCCGCTGAATTGGTATTACAACCATCTGGAAACCGCCGGAGATGATAATGGCCCAGCTGTCGCTGCGAGACGTGCGCAAGAACTTCAAGGGAACCGAGGTGCTGCGCGGCATCGATCTCGAGATCGGGGATCGCGAGCTGGTCGTTTTCGTCGGCCCGTCGGGGTGTGGAAAGTCGACACTGCTGCGGATGATCGCGGGGTTGGACGACATGTCGGGCGGGGAATTTCTGCTGAACGGCGTGTCGATGCGGGAAGTGCCGCCGTCAAAGCGCGGCATCGCGATGGTGTTCCAGTCATACGCGCTTTACCCGCATATGGACGTGTATGAAAACATGGCCTTCGGCGCGCGTCTGCAGGGGCTGGACAAGGCCGAGGTGGAAAATCGCATTCAAGACGCCGCCAAGATGCTGCGGCTAGAGCCGCTGTTGCGCCGCAAGCCGCGCGAGTTGTCGGGCGGCCAGCGCCAGCGCGTTGCCATCGGGCGCGCCTTGGTGCGCAAGCCCGAAGTGTTCCTGCTGGATGAGCCGCTGTCGAACCTTGATGCGGCGCTGCGGTCGGATGTGCGGTTGGAAATCGCCAAGCTGCACCAAGATATTGGCGGCACGATGATTTATGTGACCCACGATCAGGTCGAGGCAATGACGCTGGCCGACAAGATCGTGGTGATGAACGCGGGGCGGATCGAACAGGTCGGCAGCCCGCGTGAATTGTATGAAACCCCTGCGAATACCTTTGTCGCGACCTTTATTGGCTCGCCACGGATGACGCTGATCGATGCGGTGCGCATGGGCGATGAATTTGCGGTGGCTGGCAGTGGTGCTGTGGCGCTGGCTGGTGCGCCTGCCAGCGGGGCGCAGGTCAAGCTGGGCGTACGGCCTGATGCGTTCGGCATTGTGACCGACGGCCCCGGTTATCGCGCCGAATTCGTGTATTCCGAATACTTGGGCAATGACGCGTATGTTTACGCGCGTTTGGGCGATGGCACGCTGGTCAGCGTGCGCACCGACCCTGCGCCGCGCAGCGAACGCCCGGGCGATGTGGTTTTGCTGCGTCCCGATCCGGCGGCTGTCCATTTCTTTGACGGCGAAAGCGGCCAAAGGCTGTAATCGAAGACGATTTAGAAGACGACCAACAACAGGCGCATCAACGCCGAACCCAACCGGAGGAACCATGAAACCCCTTTTCCGCACGACTGCGATCACCCTCGCCGGTCTGTCGGTGGCAGCCCCTGCCTTCGCGCAAGACCTGACGTTCTGGAGCTGGCGCGGCGAAGACCGTGCCGTCTATGAAGACATCATCAAGGACTTCGAGGCCGCAAACCCCGGCATCACCATCAAGTTCGAGACGTTCGAGGCCACGAACTACAACACGATCCTGTCGACGGCGCTGGCGGGCAATTCCGGCCCCGACATCATCCAAGTGCGTGCCTATGGCGGGCTGGAAACCGTGGCCAGCGCGGGCTACCTGCTGCCGCTGTCGACCGAAAACGTGCCGGCTTTGGCGGGCTTCCCCGAGGCCGCGCTGAAGGCCGAAACGCTGCGCGCCGATGGCGTGACCTATGCCGTTCCCTTCGCATCTCAAACCCAGTTCATCCTGTTTAACAAGGATCTGTTCGACCAACTGGGCCTGAGCGAGCCGAACACGTGGGACGAGATGCTGGCGAATGCCGAGGCGCTGAAGGCGGCGGGTTTCTTCCCCTTTGCGAACGGCACGGGCACGGCGTGGCAGGCTGAAACCATTGCCACCGCCATCGTTGCGGGCGTGATCGGGCCGGAATTTTATGCCGATCTGCTGGCGGAAAAAGTCGACTTCACTGACCCGCGTTATGTTGCCGGTCTGGACGCGTTGAAGGAAATCTCGGCCTACTTCCCCGATGGGTTCACCGGTCTGGACTATGCGGCCTCGCAGCAGATCTTTACGGCTGGCTTGGCGGGGATGTTCGCGGGCGGTTCGTATGAAGTTGCGAACTTCCTGTCGCAAAACCCCGACCTGAATCTGGGCCTGATGGCCGCCCCCGGCCGCACCGCCGAGGACCCCAAGCTGGTTGGCCTGTATTTTGATGGCGGCTACGCCGGCAATGCTGCAACCCAACACCCTGAGGCTGTCGTGGCCTTCTTGAACTATCTAGCCTCGCCCGAATTCGGCCAGAAATTTGCCAACGGTCTGGGCAACGTCTCGCCCATCCCCGGCGTTGTGTTCGAGAACGAGCGTCTGCAGCGCGTGGCCGAGCTGAACCAAAGCGCGGTGCCCTACATCATGGCGACCAACTTCCGTTTTGCCGAGCCGACCGGTTCGGTGCTGCTGCAGGCCGAGGTTCAGCGCATGATGGCCGGTCAGGTTGATGCCGCTGGTGCGGCGCAGGCCGTCACGACCGGTATCGCCAACTGGTACGCCCCGTTCCAGAAATAAGTTTTGGCGGGCGGGCCCCATCGGGGCCTGCCCCTTTTTGCCGGCGTGCCGGCGCAGTTTTTACGGATTCCCGCTGATGTCCCAAAGTGATGTGATGGCCCCAGACGTGGCCCCTGTGCCCCCCCGCAAGGGCCTGCGCATGACGGGGCGCGGCCTTTGGATCGCATTCCTGATCGTGCCGCCCATGGCCGTGATGGCGCTGTTTGTGATCTATCCGATCATTTCCGCCTTTGCCTACGCGTTCTTTGACTGGAACGGCCTGCGCCGCGGCGATTTCATCGGGTTCGAGAACTTCCGCACCATTTTGTTCGACCCGATCTATTCGGGCACGTTCTGGCATGCGTTTCGTAACAACGTTCTTGTCTTTGTTTTGCTGATGATCGTGCAGAACGGTTTAGGTTTTGTACTGGCCTATTTCCTGTGGCGCGAATTGCCCGGGGCGCGGTTCCACCGCGTGGCCGTCTTTTTGCCGGTGGTGCTGTCGACGGTGATCATCGGCTATCTGTGGAAGCTGTTTTTCAACCCGATCTTCGGGGCTGTGAACCAGTTTCTAAAAGCCGTGGGGCTGGGGTTCATCGCGCAGCCGTGGCTGGGGCAGGCTGATACTGCCCTGATTTCGCTGATCTTCGTGAATGCGTGGGCCTGGGTCGGCTTTCCAACGCTGGTGTTCCTTGCAGGCCTGCAGCGGATCCCGTCCGAACTGCTGGACGCCGCACGGATGGAGACCGACAACGAATTCACGCTGATCCGCCGCATTATTTGGCCGCTGATCGCGCCTTCGGCCACGATTGTCTTCGTGCTGCTGTTTATCGGGGCCTTCAACTTCTTCGAGCTGCCCTACATCATGGTCGGCCTCGACGGCTCGCCTTTTGGATCGTCGGATGTGCTGGGGCTGATGTTCTATCGCACCGCGTTCGGCAACGTGGCGTCGGGCAATCAGGAATTCGGGCTCGGCTCGGCGCTGGCGGTGTTGATGTTCGTGTTTATCGCCGTCTTTGCCACCGCATGGACCATTTATCTGCGCAAGCGGGAGATTGAAGTATGACGACCGCGGCGGATATCTCGGGCAAGCGGGGGCTGCTTGCGACCTATGGGCGCGACGGGCTGATCCAGATCGTGCTGATCGCCAATTCGGTGGTGATGCTGGCGCCTATCGCGATCATGGTCATGTCGGCGTTCAAGGGCAACATGCAGATCTTCCAAGATCCGTTCGGTATTCCGAATTTCACGGATCTGACGAACTTTGCCATGGTGGTCGAGCGGTCGAACTTCCTGCGGTACCTTTGGAATTCGATCTTCGTCACCGGCGTGTCGATGGCGCTGATTCTGTCACTGGGCACAATGGCGGCCTATGCGATCGCGCGTTACGACTTCAAAGGCAGCGCCTTTGTGCTGCTGTTCTTTATGGCAGGCCTTATGCTGCCGCTGAAGCTAGCGATCATTCCGCTGTTCATCCTGTTCCGCGATCTGGGGATTTTGAACACGCATTGGTCGCTGGTGGCGATCTATGTGGCGATGGGGTTGCCCTCGACCGTTTTCATCATGACCGGCTTTATCCGCACCCTCCCGCGCGAGTTGGAAGACGCTGCGCGCATGGATGGCGCGTCCGAGGCGCTGATCATGTGGAAAATCATGATCCCGCTGTGCCGCCCGGCCATGGTGATCGCCGGTATCTATAACGTCGTGCCGATCTGGAACGACTTTTTCTTCCCGCTGGTGTTCATCCAGAACGACGCGCTGAAGACGCTGCCGCAGGGCATGACCACCTTTATGGGCGAGTATTCGACCAACTATGGCGCGCTTTTTGCGGGCTTGACGCTGGCCGCCGCGCCCATCACCATCCTTTACATTCTGCTTTCAAAGCAGTTCATCAACGGCATGACATCCGGAGCCGTTAAATGACACTGTTTCCCAAAGGCGGGCTGATCGTTTCCTGTCAGGCCCGCGCTGACAATCCCTTGCACGGGCCGGTCTTCATGGCCGCCATGGCTGAAGCTGCCGAAGACGGGGGCGCGGTTGCGCTGCGTGTTAACGGCGGCGAGGATATCGCAGCGATCAAGGCCGTGACGCATTTGCCGGTCATTGGCATTTTGAAGATGTTCGACCATGACCCCGTGTACATCACCCCTACCACCGCTGCGGTTGAATATGTGGCCGAGGCTGGAGCTGATATTATCGCCTATGACGCGACCTTTCGGGCGCGCAGCAAGGGCGACGACCCGGCCGAGGTCCTCAAGCGCATTCATGATCTGGGCAAGCTGGCCTTCGCCGATATCTCGACCTTCGAGGAAGGTCTGGCGGCGGCTGATGCGGGGGCAGATTTCGTGGCGACGACCTTGGCAGGGTATACGGCCGAAACCGCCGAGACCCGTACCATCGGCCCCGATCTGAAGCTGGTCGAGCAACTGTCCAGCCGCCTGTCGATCCCTGTGATTGCCGAGGGGCGCTACAACACGCCCGAACTGGCCGCCAGCGGGTTGAATGCGGGCGCTTATGCCGTTGTCGTCGGCACGATGATTACGAACCCGCGCGAGATTACCCGCAGCTTCGTGCAGGGTTTGCAGCAAGGGTGAGCACCGCCCCTGTTTGACAGCGGTGCCACAGCAACGAGGGCTGAATTGAGCTACTATCTGGGTATCGATGTCGGTGGAACCGGCACGCGGTGGGTTGTCATTGACGACGCAGGGCACGAGGTCACCCGTGGCCGCACCGATGGCGCGACGGGGTTGATCTATGATGCGGCCAGCCTTGCCGCCTTTGTCGGCGCGATGGAGGCTGTGCGCGAAGGATCGCCCGGGCCGCTGGCTTTCGTGCATCTGGGTATTACGGGCGCAGGCTTTAACCGCCACGCCAATCTGGACGAGCAGATCAAGCTGGCTTTCCGTCTACCCGATGGCGCGTTCTCCTATTCGAATGACATGGAACTGGCGTGGCATGCGGCCTTTCCTGATGGGCGCGGCCATCTGGTGTCTGCGGGCACGGGCTCGATCGGGCTGACGTTCAAGGATGGCGAACGCATCGCCGTGGGCGGGCGCGGCATTTTGATCGACGACGGCGGGTCGGGCACATGGATCGGCCTGCGCG
Source organism: Ketogulonicigenium robustum (assembly GCF_002117445.1). NCBI lineage: Bacteria > Pseudomonadati > Pseudomonadota > Alphaproteobacteria > Rhodobacterales > Roseobacteraceae > Ketogulonicigenium > Ketogulonicigenium robustum. Next base: position 2,119,895 of record NZ_CP019937.1, on the reverse strand, counting down.
CGCTGGATCGCCTGTATCGCTTGATTGACGAAAAGGGTGCCCCCGAAGGGGCCGAGATTTTGGCCGAGAAGCTGTTTGGCGCCATGGGCGGGGCCGACTGGGACGCGACGCGGGCTTTTGTTTATGGCAAAGACCGCGGCCAGATCGGCACACTGGCCGTTGCCGTGGCCGAGGCAGCCCATCTGGGCGACCCTATCGCGCTGGACATGATGACCCGCGCCGGGACCGAGTTGGCCCGTCTGGCGCTGGCGCTGGTGGACCGCGCGGGGCCTGCCCCCTTGGGCTTTGTCGGGGGCGTGATGAAGCTGCACCCCGCCATTCAGGCCGGTGTCGCCGCCGCTTTGCAGGGGTATGACCTGCAATTTCCATTGATTGATGCGGCCCATCAGGCCGCCCGCATTGCACGCGCTGCGGCGCACCGCTGAAGAAGGAACACCGTTATGAGCACCACCGAAGCCGCCGCCCGCCGGTTTGCCGATTTGGAAAGCTGGCCGACCACCGAGGTCGTGGACGCCATGGTCGAGGGGCAGATGGCCGCCATTGCGGCGATCGCTGCCGCAAAGCCGGTGCTGGCCGCCGCGATTGATGCTGCTGCGGAAAATCTGCAGGCGGGCGGGCGGTTGGTCTATCTGGGCGCTGGCACGTCGGGCCGCCTTGGCACGCTGGACGCGGCCGAGCTGCCCCCGACCTTCAGCTGGCCCTATGCGCGGGCCATTTCGATCATGGCGGGCGGGCCTGCCGCGATCACGCATGCGGTTGAGGGCGCCGAGGATAGCCGAACCGAATCTGTCGACGCGCTGAAGGCGTTGGATCTGAACGCGACCGACGTGGTGATCGGCATTGCCGCATCCGGCAACACGCCGTTCGTCGTGGCGGGGTTGGAATACGCCAACCAGATCGGCGCAATTACGATTTCTGTCTACAACAACGCGTTTGGCAAAGTGGGCGAGGTGGCGCAGTTTCCGCTGATGGCCGCGACGGGGGCCGAGGTGATCGCAGGGTCGACGCGGATGAAGGCCGGCACCGCGCAAAAGGCGCTGCTGACGTGCCTGTCCAGCGGCATTTTTGTGCGCATGGGCTATGTCTACCACGGCCGCATGGTCGAGATGCGCCCGACCAACATCAAACTGCAGGCCCGCGCCGAATTGATGGTGGCCGAACTGGCCGATGCGTCGCTGGACGACGCGGCCGCCGCCTTGGCTGCGGCAGGTGGCGAAATCAAGGTTGCTGTCGTGATGCTGTTACGCAACGAGGGGCCAGATGCCGCGCGAATGCGCCTTGAACAGGCACAGGGGCGCCTTCATGTCGCTTTGTCCTGACCTCGGGGCTTTTTTTCTGTCACTTGCAGAAATTAACGGGTAACGACAGGGTGATAGCATAGTGCAGTGCCAAACAGTTGGATCCCGTCCATGACTGAGACTGAGTTTTCCCCCAGCGACCCCTCGGCCGTTAACCTGACCCACTTGCAGCGTCTGGAGGCCGAGAGCATCCACATCATGCGCGAAGTGGTGGCGACGGCGGAAAATCCCGTGATGCTCTATTCAATCGGGAAGGATTCATCCGTTTTGCTGCACCTTGCACGCAAAGCGTTCTACCCGGCCCCGCCGCCTTTCCCGCTGATGCACGTCGATACGACGTGGAAGTTCCGCGACATGTACGCCATGCGCGAACATGCTGCGGAAAAGGCCGGCATGAAGCTGATCGTTCACCAGAACCCCGAGGCTAAGGCCAAGGGGATCAACCCGTTCGATCATGGCGGGCTGCACACCGATATGTGGAAGACCGAAGGGCTGAAACAGGCGCTGGACCTGTACAAGTTCGACGTAGCCTTCGGCGGCGCGCGCCGCGACGAAGAAAAATCCCGTGCGAAGGAACGCGTTTTCTCGTTCCGTACGGCGCAGCACCGCTGGGAACCCAAAGCCCAACGCCCCGAGCTTTGGAACCTGTACAACACCCAGAAAAAGAAGGGCGAATCGATCCGCGTCTTCCCGATCTCGAACTGGACCGAGCTGGACATCTGGCAATACATCCAGCTGGAGAACATCGACATCGTGCCGCTGTACTTCTCGGCCCCGCGCCCGACGGTCGAGCGGGACGGGATGCTGCTGATGGTAGACGACGAACGCTTCCGCTTCCGCGAAGGGGACGAGGTCGTCGAACGCTCGATCCGGTTCCGCACGCTGGGTTGTTACCCGCTGACGGGGGCCGTCGAATCGACCGCTGCCACCTTATCCGAAGTCATTCAGGAAATGCTGCTGACCACCACATCGGAACGTCAGGGCCGCGCCATCGACCACGATCAATCTGCCTCGATGGAGAAGAAGAAGCAGGAGGGTTACTTCTGATGACCGCCGATGTGAAAAGCCACGCCTACGAAGTCGACAAGCTGATCGCCGAGGATATCGACGCCTATCTGGCCCAGCACCAGCACAAATCGCTGCTGCGCTTCATTACCTGCGGGTCGGTCGATGATGGTAAATCGACCCTGATCGGCCGCCTGCTGTATGACAGCAAGATGATCTTTGAAGATCAGCTGGCCGCGCTGGAAAACGATTCGAAAAACGTCGGCACCCAAGGGCAAGAGATTGACTTTGCGCTGCTGGTGGATGGTCTTGCCGCCGAGCGCGAGCAGGGCATTACCATCGACGTTGCCTACCGTTTCTTTACCACCGACAAGCGCAAGTTCATCGTAGCCGACACCCCCGGCCACGAGCAGTACACGCGGAACATGGTGACAGGCGCCTCGACCGCCGATTTGGCCGTGATTCTGATCGACGCGCGCAAGGGCGTGCTGACGCAGACGCGCCGCCACTCGTATCTGGTCAAGCTGCTGGGTATTCCCAATGTCGTGCTGGCGATCAACAAAATGGATCTGGTCGATTACAGCGCCAGTACCTTCCACCAGATCGTGGCCGACTACAGCGCGTTTGCCGAATCGATTGGCTTGAACGCTTTCGTGCCGGTGCCGATTTCGGGGCTGAAGGGCGACAATATCGTCGAAAAGTCGGATGCCATGCCTTGGTATCAGGGCCCGACCTTGCTGGCGCACCTCGAAAGTGTGCCGCTGGGCGATACGTCGGCCAGCCAGCCGTTCCGCATGCCCGTCCAGTGGGTCAACCGCCCGAACTTGGACTTCCGCGGCTTCACCGGCTTGATCGCGTCGGGTTCTGTGCGTCCGGGCGACCGCATTCGGGTGCAGCCCTCGGGCAAGGAATCGACGGTGAAAGACATCGTCACCTTTGACGGCAACCTTGATCTGGCCGTCGCTGGCCAGTCGGTTTGTCTGACGCTGAACGACGAAATCGACTGTTCGCGCGGCGATGTCATCTCGACCGCGCTGGACCCGGCCGAGACGGCCGACCAGTTCGAAGCCACTATCGTCTGGATGGACGAGGCCGAGATGCTGCCCGGTCGCCCCTACATCATGAAGATCGGGACGCAGCAGGCTGCTGTCACGATTACCGAGCCGAAGTACGAAGTGAACGTCAACACGATGGAACGTCTGGCCGCGAAGACGCTGCGGCTGAACTCGATTGGGGTTTGCAACATTTCGACCGACCGTCAGGTGACCTTCGCGCCGTTTGAAGACAACAAGACGCTGGGGTCGTTCATTCTGATCGATCGCGTGACCAACGCGACTGTTGGGGCCGGTCTGCTGCACTTCAGCCTGCGCCGCGCGCAGAACATCCACTGGCAATCGGTCGACATCAATGCCGAAGCCCACGCTGCCCAAAAGGCGCAACAGCCCAAGCTGGTCTGGCTGACGGGCCTGTCGGGTTCGGGTAAGTCGACGATTTCTAACTTGGTCGAGAAGAAGCTGTATGCCCTTGGCAAGCACAGCTTCTTGCTGGACGGCGACAATATCCGCCACGGTTTGAACCGCGATCTGGGCTTCTCTGATGCGGATCGCGTCGAAAACATCCGCCGCGTTGGCGAGGTTGGCAAGCTGATGGTTGATGCAGGCCTGATCGTGCTGACGGCGTTTATCTCGCCCTTCCGCAGCGAGCGTCGCATGGTGCGTGACATGCTGCCAGCGGGTGATTTCATCGAGGTGTTCATCGACACGCCGCTGGCTGTCGCCGAAAGCCGCGATGTGAAGGGCCTCTACCAGAAGGCGCGTGCGGGTGCGTTGAAGAACTTCACCGGTATCGACAGCCCTTATGAGACGCCTGAGGCGCCGGATCTGCACATCGACACTACGAAAGTTTCGGCAGAAGATGCCGCTGAAATGATCGTAGCGCGTATACTGGCCTGAAAATAAGCCATTTCCTGGCCCCCTGACCGAGGAGGGGCCGGGAAAACACTGACGTCAGTGTTAAAATTTGATTCGTGTTAGGCAGTTTCGCTAAGCAGCTGTCACGAACTGTAACGATATGTTTCTTCCCGGATGTGTCGCACAATGGCCACGAAAATGGCCGTTGTTGTGGCACAATTGCTATTGTGCCCCACTGAATCGACCTATGGTCAAATAGTTCTTTACCGCTTACCCAAAATTAACGAAAACGCATCATCGGCATGCATCTTGAGGTTGTTTGAGGTCTCGCGTATGTCCGCCACGTTTCAATGTACGACATGTAATCAAGTTGGCAGGTATTAACATGATCAAGAACTCGTTTGTTGTTGGCGCTGCGATCGCTTCGGCCCTCGTTTCCGCTAATGCAGCTTTCGCCGGCGGCCTCACGCAGGAAGTTGTGGAGCCCGTCATCATCGTTCCCGCAGCACCTGCAATCGCTGGTCGTTGGGAAGGCGCTTATGTCGGCCTGGGTCTGAGCTACATCGTCGACGCAGAAGATGAAGTTGGCGTCCACACTCCGACCGGCACTTACCTCGGCAGCATCGGTGACATGGGGCTCTCGGGGCTTAGCTACTCCTTGTCGGCTGGTTACCGCTGGAACAATGGCAAGCTGGTCTTCGGCCCCGAGCTGCGCGTACGCGGCGGCGGCAAGAAGGAAGAAGTCAGCTACACGGCACCTACCCCTCCCGGTACGAGCATTGCTACGAGCGATGCAAGCGCCCAGATGAACTGGGAAGCGACCCTGCGCGGTAACTTCGGTGTCGAACTGAACCCGCAGACGCTGCTGTACGGCTTTGTCGGCTACACCTACGCCGAATTCGACTACAAAGTCGCTGGCGCAATGAACCTTGACACTACTGAAAATACCGACGGTTTCGATATCGGTTTCGGTGTTGAATATGCGTTCAACGACAACTGGTCGATCCGCGGCGAATACGAATACGCTGGTTACGACCGTGTTGATCTGACCGCACCTGGTGGTCGTTACACCTCACCGACCATGGCTAGTCAGTCGCTCAACATCGGCGTGAACTACAGCTTCTAAGAAGTACGAAGGGCAGCCGAGAGGCTGCCCTTCTTCATTCGGGGTCTTGGTAGATGTGCCAGCGGCCCTGCGGGTCTTGGACCTGCCACGTGCCTGTGCTATCAGATGGCACGAAATAGTCGGCATTGATCGGCACCTTCCCAAATCCGCCCGGAATATCCAGAACATAGGTCGGAAGCGCCGTACCCGAGATGCGCCCGCGCAGCGCGGCCATCAGCGCGCGACCCGCAGCGATGGTCGTGCGGAAATGTGACGTTCCGCGCGCAAGGTCGCAGTGATGCAGATAATAGGGCTTCACGCCGAGGCGTAGCAGGCTGGTGAACAGCCCCTGCAATGTATCGACATCGTCATTCACCCCGCGTAGCAGCACAGATTGCGACAGCATCGGGATGCCCGCGCCGATGATGCTGCCGATGGCACTTTCGGCGGCGGGGACCAATTCTTGCGCGTGATTCGTGTGCAAGACGATCCACGTTGTCAGGCTGTCGCGCTGCAGGGCCTTCAGCATCTCGGCGCTGATCCTTTCGGGGGCAACAACGGGGACGCGCGTATGGATGCGCAGCAGGCGCACATGCGGGATTGCGGCGAGCGCGTCGGTCAGCGCGGCAATGCGGCGCGGCGAGAGGCTAAGCGGGTCGCCACCTGTCAGGATCACTTCATGAATTGCGGGCGTGGCACGAATGTAGTCCAGCGCGGCTGCAACCTTGTCTGGCGGCAGCACACCGCTGTCGCCCACCACTTCGCGGCGGAAGCAGAACCGGCAATACACTTCGCACAGCTGGGTGACGTGGAAAATCACGCGGTCGGGGTAGCGGTGGGTGATGCCGGGCGCGGGCGCATGGGCCGCATCGCCAATCGGGTCGGCCAGTTCTTCCGGGCGGATCGTCAGCTCGCGCTGGTCGGGGATGAATTGGCGCGCGATTTTGTCATCGGGCGCGCCGATGGCCGCCAACATTTGCGGCGTGATGCGCATGCGGAAGGTTTCTGTCACAGGCGTCAGGGCCTGCACATCGGGCGTATCCAGCAGACCACGCGCGACCAGATCGGCGGGTATAGTCGCAGCCGTGTCAGTCACATCAGCCGCCGAACGACGAGCCGCCGCCGAAGCCACCGCCAAACCCACCCGTAGATCGCACACTGCTTTGTGACATCGGGGCGGCCACTGGGCGCGTGTTTCCGGCGCTGGTGCCACCGCGCGTGGCTGTCGCGGCGCTACCGAAGCTGCTGGCGTTCACGCGGCTGCTGCCGGAATTGCTGTTGAACGATGTGCCGCGGTCGGCGGTCGTATATCCGCCACCGGGTTTGGAATAGAGGGGCTGCGCCGCGTGGCGACCGCCCGACAGCATGTTGCCCATCAGGTAGCCCATCAACAGCGGCATGAAGAAGCTGCCGCCACCCCCGCCAGTGTTCTGCGCGGTCTCGCAGTTGCCGGTGCCGTATTCGGCCTCGCAGGCGGCCAGCGCGTCATAACGGGGGGCGGTGGCCGCGTGTTGGGCCTGCGCATCGGCGGCGACGTTGTCACAATCGGCGCGGCTAAAGGTGGATTGCAGCGAATCAGCCGCCGCGTAGCACGAGGCGGTATCGGGAAACAGCTGGGCGTCCACCTCGGTCACTTCGGGTTTGCAGGCGGATAGCGCGAATGCACTGGCGGCAAGGCCAATGGTCAGCGGGATAAGACGGGCAGAGCGTTTCATAGGGCTACCTTAATCCTGAATGACGTGGGGCACAAACCGGCTGAGGTTTTGCGTGATCGGAGACTGATCCTCGCGCAGGCCAAGGCCGACGCAGGTCTCGCCCGCGACCCACGCACCCAGCACGGGGCGATAGCCGTCGAAGACGGGCAGCGGGTGATAGGCCTGCACGATTTCGGGGTATTGGTCATAGCTGCGATCTTCGGCGCGGGCGATCGTCTCGCCATTCGGGCCCAGAATGGTGACCGACGCCCCCTCGCGCGAGAAGAGCGGCTTGCGCACGATGCCGTGGGGCAGGTCGACGGGCGCGTCGGACCAATCGTCGGCGAAATAGGCGGGCAGCAGGTTTGGGTGGTCGGGGAAAAGCTGCCACAGCACCGGCAAGATTGCTTTGTTCGACACCAGCGCCTTCCATGGCGGCTCGATCAACCGCAGGTGGGCGGTGGGCAGGTGTTCGGCAAAAGGTTCGGCCAGCAGGTTTTCCCACGGGTACAGCTTGAACAGCACGCCCATCACGCGCGACTGGCTGTCGGCGAACTGGCCGTTTTCGGTCAGGCCGATGCTGTCCATCGTGGTGTAATGCGCCCCAAGGCCGGCCTCGCGCGCGGCCCACGCGAGGGTCTCGACCGTGCCGTAATCTTCGGTGTTATCGGCAACCGAGGCGAAGTGGATGTCGGTGCCTGCGGGGAAGACCGCTTCGAAACGCTCGGCGATGGCCTCAAAAATGCGGTTGAACTGGTCGGTGCCGGCGGGCAGGTGGCCCAGTTCTAGCTGATCCTGCAACCAGTCCCACTGGAACGAGGCGCTCTCAAACAGCGATGTCGGGGTGTCGGCGTTATATTCAAGTAGCTTGGCGGGGCCGCGGCCGTCATAAGCCAGATCCATGCGGCCATAAAGCTCGGGCTCGCCCGCGCGCCAGCTGTTCGCGATGTAGTCCCAATAGGCGAAGGGCAGGCCCATGCGGGCCATCAGCGCCTCGGATGTGATGATGTGGTCGACGGCTTGTCGCACCATGGCGTGTAGGGCCGTGGTCGGGTCCTCGATATCGTTTTCAATCTGCGCCAGCGTGAAGGCGTAGGCGGTATCCTCGGCCCAATAGGGCGCGCCGTACATGGTGTGGAACGTGAAGCCTGCGGCTTCGGCTTTGTCCTGCCAGTCAGGGCGGGGGGGCAGAGAGAAACGCTTCATGGATACTCGGGGCTACGGGGGTTTCCCCATGCAAATGGCCATTTTCGGCGGCTGTGCAAGGCCTTTTGCCCGCAAGGTGGCAATCATGCGGAGGCTTGGCGTGAAAAAGGGGGCCGTAGCCCCCTTTTGCTTAGTGGTCGCGGAAGCGGCGCTTGCTGAGGGCCGCTGCCATGAGCGTTTTCGTGTAGTCATGCGCGGGCGCGTCGAAGACCTGTTCGGTTTGTCCCTGTTCAACGATCTGACCGGATTTCATCACGATGATATAGTCCGACAGCGCGCGCACGACCGAAAGGTCGTGGCTGATGAACAGGTAGGTCAGCCCGTGCTTTTCCTGCAGGTCGCGCAGCAGGGTCACGATCTGCTTTTGCACCGACCGGTCCAGCGCCGAGGTCGGCTCGTCCAGCACGATGACCTTTGGGCGAAGGGCCATGGTCCGCGCGATGGCGATGCGCTGGCGTTGCCCGCCCGAGAATTCGTGCGGGTAACGGTTAGCCATCGACGGGTCCAGCCCCACCTCGACCAGCGCCTCGCGGGCACGGGCGGCGCGCTCGCGACCGGACAGCTCCGGCGCGTGGATCTGCAGCCCCTCGGCGATCACGCGGCCCACCGTCATGCGGGGGCTGAGCGAGCCAAACGGGTCTTGGAACACTAGTTGCAGTTCCTTGCGGTAGGGACGCATCGGCCCTTCGCCAAAGGGTAGCGGCTTGCCGAGGTAGGCGATTTTGCCCTCGGCAGGCAGCAGGCGTAGCAAGGCGCGACCCAGCGTCGACTTGCCCGACCCCGATTCGCCCACAACGCCGACCGTTTGGCCCTGACGCATCGACAGCGACACGTCGTTCACCGCGGTAAAGGTCGCGCGGTTGAACAGGCCCTTGCCGATGTTGAAGTGCACCGACACGTTCTCGCCCTCCAGCACCATCGGCGCGTCGGCGGGCGGCGGGGCTTTGGTGCCTTCGGGTTCGGCGGCCAGCAGCATCTGGGTATAGGGATGCTGCGCGTTGGCAAAGATTTGCGTGGCAGGGCCGTCTTCGACGATCTCGCCGCGGCGCATCACGCAGACATGGTCGGCAAAGCGTTCGACAATGCCCAGATCGTGCGTAATGAAGATGATCGCCATGCCAAGGCGCGTTTGCAGGTCGGCCAGCAGGGTCATGATCTGATCCTGAATGGTCACGTCCAGCGCGGTGGTCGGCTCGTCCGCGATTAGGATGTCGGGGTCGTTGGCCAAAGCCATCGCGATCATCACGCGCTGGCGTTGACCGCCCGACAGCTCGTGCGGATAGCTGTCGATGCGGCGCGCAGGTTCGGGGATGCCGACCAGCGTCAGCAACTCGATGATGCGCGGGCGGGCCTCGGCCTTGGACAGGCCGCGGTGGTGGCGCAGGGGTTCGGCAAGCTGGGTGCCGATGGTGTAGAGTGGGTCAAGCGATGTCATCGGCTCTTGGAAGATCATGGTGATCTTGTCGCCGCGTACATCGTTCAGCTGCTTGTCGGACAGGCCTATCAGGTCTTTGCCGCGATAGATCGCCTGGCCGCTGGTGCGCCCGTTGCGCGACAGCAGCCCCATGATCGCCATGGTGGTCTGGCTTTTGCCAGACCCCGATTCGCCCACGATTGCCGTGGTTTTGCCCGCTTCTACGTCGAAGCTGATGCCGCGCACGGCCTCGACATCGCCGTCGTCGGTTTTGAAGGTCACGCGCAGGTCGCGGACCGAAAGGACGGTTTCGCTCATGCCTTAGCGCTCCTTCGGGTCGAGGCTGTCGCGCAACCCGTCACCCAGGAAGTTCAGCGCGAAGAGAATGATCGTCAGCGTGGCGGCGGGGAAAATCAGCTGATAGGCCGCGCCGCGCATGTTGCTGGCGCCTTCGGAAATCAGCAGGCCCAGCGAGGTTGCGGGGTCTTGCACACCAAGGCCCAGGAACGACAGCAGGCTTTCCGCCAGAATCGCCTTTGGCACCAACAGCGTCATAAAGACGATGACGGGCCCCAGCGCGTTCGGGATGATGTGGCGGCGGATGATGCCCGTGCGGGTCGCGCCCAAGGCTTCGGCGGCCTGCACAAACTCGCGCCGCTTCAGCGACAGGGTCTGCCCGCGCACGATTCGCGCCATGTCCAGCCATTCCGTCGCCCCGATGGCGATGAATATGATCGCCATAGATCGCCCGAAAAACACCAGCATCAAAATGACGAAGAAGATGAACGGCAGCGAATACAGAATATCGACGACGCGCATCATGATGTTGTCGACGCGCCCCCCCAGATACCCCGAGATCGCCCCGTAGGTCACGCCCAGCACCAGCGCCATAAATGACGCCAGCACCCCGATCATTAGCGAGACGCGCATGCCCATGAAGATGCGGGTCATCATGTCGCGGCCCAGATTGTCGGTGCCGAGGAAGAAGTACAGCTGGTCGACTTTCATCGACAGCACGCCTGTTTTGCCGTCAGGCGCCAGATCCAGCGCGGGCTGGCTGAACATGTCCGAGCGTTGGAAATACCGCAGCACACGATCGTCGATGACATCATCAGACGAAATGTTGACCGACAGCGTGCCGTTTTCCAGCACCGGCTCGTCACCCGACAGGCGCGTGCGGCGGAACTCGCGCTCGAACCCCGGAAGCACGCTTTCGGCTTTGGGGTACGCTTCCAGCGAGGGGGCCACGCGGACGTATTGTTGGTAGATCCGGCTGGACGGGTGCGGGCTTAGCATCGGCCCCACAATCGCGACGACTGTCAGCAAAAACAGAACAATCAGCGATGCGACAGCCGCGTGGTTGCGCATCAGGCGGCGCGCTGCATCTTGCCAGAGCGAGCGTGATTCCTGTTGCGGTGTAGTGTGTGTTGTGGCGTCAGTCATAGCGCACCCGTGGGTCAAGCCAAGCGTAGGCAAGGTCGACGAGAAGATTGAAGATCACGACGAAAATCGCGATCACGACCACCGTCCCCATAACCAGCGTGTAGTCGCGCCCCAGCGCCCCTTGCACAAAATAGCGGCCGATGCCGGGCAGGCCGAAGATGGTCTCGACCACGACCGAGCCGGTCAGCAGCCCGGCAGCGGTCGGCCCCAGATAGGACACCGCCGGCAGCATGGCCGCGCGCAGCGCGTGCACACCGACGACAACCCGTGCGGGCAGTCCATAGGCGCGCGCCGTGCGGACATGGTTGGCGCCCAATGCCTCGATCGTTGCGCCGCGCACAAGGCGGGCGATCACGGCGATCTGCGGCAGGGCCAGCGTGACGATGGGCAAAATCCAATAAGCCGGATTGGCGTTCGACCAGCCGCCCGCAGGCAAAATGCCCAGCACGACGCCGAAGAACAGCGACAGCAGCGGTGCGATGACGAAGTTCGGCGTGGTGATGCCGAAGGTCGCCAGTGCGACGATCAGGTGGTCAAGCCACGAATTCTGCCGCAGGGCTGCAATCGCGCCCAGGAACGTGCCGATAATGCTGGCCAGCAGCAGCGCAAGGCCACCCAGCAGCAGCGACACCGGCATTCCGGCTGCAAACAGTTCGTTCACCGTGAAATCGCGCCGTGTGAAGCTGGGGCCAAGGTTCCCGTGCACCAGATTGTTCAGGTAGATCAGGTACTGCTGCCACAGGGGCGCATCCAGATTATAGGCGCGATTCAGGTTCTGCATGATCAACGGGTCAAGCGGCCGCTCGAGGTTGAAGGGACCTCCGGGGGCGACGCGGATCATGAAAAATGTCAGGGTGACGATCACGAAGATCGTCGGAATGGCGCTAAGTAAGCGCCTCAGTGTATAGGCAAGCATACAAGGGTGCCTTCAATGCAAGCGGGCAGGAGCTAAGTGCCCCCGCCCGCAGGTTTAGGTTCAAAGGGCGATCAGTTGACCGACAACCAACGTGTCAGGTGGTCGTCCATGAGGTTGTCCTCATAGCCCGAAACACTTTGAGATACGAGAGCGCGCGACGAATAGTACAGGATCGGAATGATCGGTACCTCTTCCAGCAGGATCGTTTCGGCTTTTGCCAACAATTCTGCGCGAGCCGCCAGATCGGTTTCAACGGCGGCGGCGTCCATCGCGGCGTCATAGTCGGCGTTGGTCCAGCGCGGGTAGTTGAACATCACGTCCGATTGGAACAAGAACAGGAAGTTCTGCGGGTCGTTGTAGTCGCCGATCCAGCCCGCGCGGGCGATGTCGTACATGCCGCCCTGCTGCAGGTAGGTGAAGTAGGTCGCGCCTTCGACTTCTTCCAGCTCGCCGTTGATGCCGATGTTCGACAACATGTCCGAAACAGCTGCCATCGTGTTGCGGTGGTTTTCCGAGGTGTTGAAGCGCAGCTTTACGGTCAGGCTACCGGGGGCAACGCCTGCTTCTTCCAGCAGGGCCTTGGCCGCATCTTCGCGGTCCAGCAGGTCGTCTTCAGCGTAGGGCAGCATCACGCCGCCATCGACGTAGTTCACGATGCCCGGGGGCACCAGCGAATAGCCCGGCAGCATGGTTTCGCGCCAAACTTCGCTGGCGATGAAGTCACGGTCGATCACCATCGAGATGGCCTGACGTACGCGCGGGTCGCGCAGGGGCGAGCCCTCTTCGCCCTTGACCGGCAGGTAATAGGTGCCGAGGTACGGGACGACGTGCAGTTCGGCCGACAGGTTGGCTTCCAGATAGTCCATTTGTTCGGTGGGCACGTCCGAGCAGATCTGGACTTCACCGGCTTCGAAGCGACGCAGGCAGGCCGAGCGGTCTTCGAACGGGATGTAGTTGATCGTGTCGATCTGGACGTTGGCCGCATCATGGAAGTTGGAGTTCTTCGACATGACGATTTTGTCGTTCGGCGTGAACGAGGTCAGCTGGTAAGCGCCGTTGGTGACCAGATTGCCCGGCTGCGTGAAGCTGTCGCCATACTGTTCAACCGAAGCCGCGTTGATCGGCAGGCCGGTTTGGTGGGTCAGCAGTTCTAGGAAATAGGGTGTCGCAACACCGAGGGTGATTTGCAGAGTCTTGTCGTCAACCGCGACGGCGCCCAGCGTGTCGGCAGCAGCCTCGCCCGATGCGATGGCTTCGGCGTTGGCGATCGGGAACAGCATATTCGCGTAAGGCGCGGCTGTTTCGGGGGTCATCAGGCGACGGTAGGCGTAAACGAAGTCGCTGGCGGTGACGGGTTCGCCGTTCGACCATTTCGCATCGTCGCGGAAGTGGAACGTATAGACCAGACCATCTTCCGAGATGTCCCAGCTTTCAGCAACGCCCGGGATTGTCGAGCCGTCGGCAGCCTTCGTGACCAGACCTTCGTACAGGTCGTTCATCAGGCGGCTTTCAGCCACGGTCGATGTGCGGTGGTGGTCCAGCGTCGAAGGGTCGGTATCGTTGCCGCGGTTCAGCACCACTTGGGCGTTGGCCATGCCGGCCGTCAGGGCCAGCATGCAGCTGGCAGTCAGAAGATGTCGTCGCATTAAATCGCTCCCGTCATGAAATCTCGCATTCGCGTTACTTTCGGCAACCTGATGGTCGTCTGACAACTGTTTTTCTTAACTTGGCGATCAATTTTTTTGTTTGACAGCTTGTTTTGTTCACCGTGCGGCGCATTTTCGCGCATGCCCCATGGGTATGCCGCGAGGGAATGTGCCGTGACATGCGGCAGCTTTGGGATAAGGTCGAACAGCCACCAGCTGAAGGACCCCGCCAATGCACCGCGTCACCGTCGCCATCGAGCCCGCATTGTTGGATGAACTGGATGCCTACATGGCCCGTTCCGGCGCGACAAACCGGTCCGAGGCGCTGCGCGATCTGGTGCGGCGCGGGCTGGCTGGGCAGGGGCAGCGCGATGCGGCTGCCGATTGCGTCGGCGTCCTCAGCTATACCGTCGAGCCTGCCGTGCGGGCGCTGGGGCGGCGTGTGCCGCAAAGCCGGCAAGACCGCCACGACCTGACTGTTGCCGCGCTATCGGTGCCGCTAGACCACGATTCGGCGGTCGAGGTGGCCGTGATGCGCGGTGATGTCGGCGCGGTGACGGCCTTTGCCGACAGCCTGTTTCTGGAACGCGGCATCCGCCACGGCGCGCTGTCGCTGGTTCCAGTGCAAACGCAGGTCGAACATCATACCCATGGCGACGGCCGCGCCCACAGCCACACGCATCTGAAAGTGAAAGAGAGTTTCTGACCAAGTGGTAGCCCGTAGGGGAGTCGAACCCCTCTTCCCAGAATGAAAATCTGGTGTCCTAACCGATAGACGAACGGGCCACACAACTTGTCTACGCCGCCCCAGCAAGCCGAGGAGTGGTAGCCCGTAGGGGAGTCGAACCCCTCTTCCCAGAATGAAAATCTGGTGTCCTAACCGATAGACGAACGGGCCATTGTTGGCGTGAGGCGGCTTTTAGATAAAGTGCTGCGGCGGGGCAAGGGGGAATTTGGTGGTTTTGTCGATATTTGCCCCGATGTTTCAACTTGCCTTTGCGGCATCCTCGATCCGCATCTGGGCGCTGGTGCGGCCCTGCCAGCGGTTCACCTCTAGCCGGCCAGCCACGTGGATGCGTTGGCCGCCGGTATTGTTCAGCAAATCACCCAAAGGGCCATGTGCCGCGTTGAAGGCGATAGCATCGATCCGCGCGCCGAGGCCGTCGCCCAAAGTCACCTTCAAGTGGTCGGTGCCGACGGGTTTGACGAAATGCACGACCACATCGGGCATGGCCACGCGCGGCGCGGGGGCCGATTGGCCGAAGGGGCCAGCCTGTTCCAGCTGTTCGATCATGGCGACAGTGGCCGCGCCGGGCATCAGCAGGGTGTCGATGCGCAGGTCGGCGGGGCCGCCCGCGCCCGCGCCTTGGCGGGCCAGCAGTTCGGCCAAGCGGGCCATGGCAGGTTCCAGTTGCGCGCGATCTACCGTCAGGCCCGCCGCCATCTTGTGACCACCGCCTTTCAGCAGCAGCCCTTCGGCAGCGACACGCTGGATAGCGGCGCCCAGATCGACACCAGTGACAGACCGCCCCGAACCCTTGCCGATGTCACCCTCGAACCCAATGACGACGCTGGGGCGGTTGGTGGCTTCTTTCAGGCGCGCGGCGACAATGCCGACCACGCCGGGGTGCCAGCCGTCGTCCGCCGCCCAGACCACGGGGCCATCCAGCCCGCGGGTTTCAGCCTGCGCCATCGCGGCGGCGCGCACGTCGGTCTCGATCGCGCGGCGTTCGGTATTCAGCGCATCTAGCTGTGCGGCCATGGCGCTGGCTTCGTGCGGGTCGAGCGTGGACAGCAACCGCGCCCCGAGATCGGCGCGGCCAATGCGCCCGCCCGCATTCACGCGCGGCCCCAGTATAAAGCCCAGATGATAGCTGGTCGGCGCGCTGTCGATGCGCGCGACATCGGAGAGGGCGACAAGGCCGGGCCGTTCGCGGCGCGCCATCACGGCCAGCCCCTGCCGCACCAGCGCGCGATTGAGGCCGATCAGCGGCGCCACATCGGCCACGGTAGCCAGCGCCACCAGATCCAGCAGATGCGTCAGATCGGGGCCTTTGATTCCTGCGTCGCGCAGTTGCCGGTTAGCCTCGACCAGCGCCAGAAACACCACGCCCGCCGCGCAAAGGTAAGCCAGATCGCCCGTTTCGTCCTGCCGGTTCGGGTTCACCACGGCCAGCGCGGGGGGCAGGGTTTCGCCGCCCAAGTGGTGGTCTAGTACAACCACATCCGCCGCTGCCGCCGCGCCCAACGCCTCGTGCGAGAGGGTGCCACAGTCGACGCAGATGATCAGGTCGTGCTTGGCCGCTAGATCGCGCATGGCGGGCACGTTCGGGCCGTAACCTTCGTCGATGCGGTCTGGGATATACAGCGTGGCAGGGATGTCGAAGTCACGCAGCCAGTCGATCAGCAGGGCGGATGATGCCCCGCCATCAACATCGTAATCGCCGAAAATGGCGATGCGCTGGCGCTTTTGCACGGCCTGCACCAAGCGGGCGGCAGCTTTTTCCATATCGCGCAGGCTGCGCGGGTCGGGCATCAGGTCGCGCAGGCGCGGGGTCAGGAACCCCTCGGCCCCATCGGGGGTGATGCCCCGCTGCGCCAGCACGGCGGCTAGCGGGCGCGGCAGGTGGGCTTGTTGGGTCAAGGCCTCGGTCAGGCGGTCGGTTTCAATGTCGGGGCCGACCCACATGCGGCCGGTCGCGGATTGCGTGACGCCTAGAAAAGACACTTGACCCCTTTCGCCCTTACTTCACAGGGCAACGATAGCTGATGCGGCGGACCGATCCGGTCTTCGATCGCATCAGGACAGTTTCAGTCGTCACGAACCCGGGTTCGCGCTTGATCCCGCGCAGCAACGAGCCGTCGGTCACGCCGGTGGCCGCGAAAATCACATCGCCCGTCACCAGATCGTCGCGGGTATAGATGCGGTCGAGGTCGGTGATCCCAGCCTTGTAGGCGCGTTCACGTTCGTCGTCATTGCGAAACAGCAGGCGGCCGTAAATCTCGCCGCCCATACATTTCAGCGCCGATGCCGCCAGCACCCCTTCGGGTGCGCCGCCCGAACCCATGTACATGTCGATGCCGGTCACTTCAGGCTCGGCGCAGTGCATGACGCCTGCAACATCGCCGTCGGTGATCAGGCGGATGGCGGCGCCGGTGCCGCGCACTTCGGCGATCATCTCTTGGTGGCGATCACGGTCCAGGATGCAGACGGTGATGTCGGCGGCGCTGACGCCTTTGGCTTTGGCCAGCGCAAAGACGCGTTCCGACGGGCGCATGTCCAGCGATACGGTGTTCGGGGCAAAGCCGGGGCCGATGGCCAGCTTATCCATATAAACGTCGGGGGCGTGCAGCAGCGTGCCGCGCGGGGCCATAGCGATCACGGCCAGCGCGTTGGGCATGTCTTTGGCGGTCAGTGTCGTGCCTTCCAGCGGGTCGAGGGCGATATCGACCGCAGGGCCGGTGCCGGTGCCCACTTCCTCGCCGATGTACAGCATGGGGGCTTCGTCGCGCTCACCCTCGCCAATCACCACGACGCCTTGGATTTCCAGCAGGTTCAGCTGGGTGCGCATGGCATCGACTGCGGCTTGGTCGGCTGCCTTTTCATCGCCGCGCCCGACTTGTGCGGCAGCGGCCAAGGCGGCGGCTTCCGATACGCGGGCAAGGCCCAGCGATAGCATGCGGTCGTGGAATTCCGGGGCTGTGGTCATCACGCTTTTCCCTTTTTTGTCATGGCGCGCGAAGGGTTCCGCGCGCCTTGCCCTTGCCCTAGACCGCTAGGGAATATCCGGCAAGCATGTGAACGCTAACGCGACCGGGCCAAAGACAAAAGGGCGTTTCTTACAGCGTTTCGATCCGCAGCGCGACGGTTTGGCCCGTCACGACGGCAGTCGCCGGCAGGGCGGCCAGCGCCAGTTCGACCGCGCTGCGCATGGTCTTGTGCGTGACGATCAGAACGGGGGCGGCGACGCCGTTGTGGCCGTATTGGCGCATACGGTCGATGGATATGCCGTTGTCGCCCAAAATGCGCGCGACCTTGGCCAGTGCGCCGGGCTTATCTTCCAGCTGCATGCGGATGTAATAGGGCGCGGGCACGGCCGATCGCGCTGCAGGCTGCGCTACAAGGCTGGTCGCGGGGATGCCGAAGGTCGGCAGGCGGGTGCCGCGCGCGATGTCGATGACGTCGGACATGACCGCGCTGGCCGTGGGGCCAGACCCCGCGCCCGCGCCGCGCAGGACAATCTGCCCCACCGCGTCGCCTTCCAGCACGACCATGTTCGTGCCGCCTTCCAGTTGCCCCAGCGGCGATGCAGCGGGGACAAGGCAGGGCGTCATGCGCTGTTCAAGGCCGCGCCCCGAAAGCTGCGCGACGCCTAGCAGCTTGATGCGATAGCCCATATCTGCCGCGTGGCGGATGTCTTCGATGGTGATCGCGCCGATGCCTTCCAGTTCGACTGCGGGGAAATCGACCTTGCTGCCAAAGGCGATGGCCGACAGCAGCGACAGCTTGTGCCCCGCATCAATCCCGCCGACGTCCAACTGGGGATCGGCTTCCAGATAGCCCAACGCACGGGCTTCCTCGAACACTTCCTCGTAGGTCAGGCCCGCACTTTCCATGCGTGTCAGGATGTAATTGCACGATCCGTTCATCACGCCCATCACGCGGGTGATCTGGTTGCCTGCAAGCCCCTCGGTCAGGGCCTTGATGACGGGGATGCCGCCCGCAACGGCGGCCTCGAAGCGCAGCACGCGGCCGGCGGCCTCGGCTTTCGCGGCGATTTCATTGCCGTGGATGGCCAGCAGCGCCTTGTTCGCGCTGACGACATCTTTGCCGGCTTCCAGTGCTGCCAGCGTGGCGTCGCGGGCCGGCCCCTCGGACCCGCCCATCACTTCGACGAACACATCAATATCGCTGCGGCGGGCCAGCGCGACGGGGTCGGTTTCCCACGCATAACCATCCAGCGGCAGGCCGCGATCCTTGCCCGTTGCGCGGGCCGACACGGCTACAACCTGCACAGGGCGACCCGCGCGCGCGGCCAGCATGGCACCGTGGTTTTGCATAATGCGTATGACGCCCATTCCAACGGTTCCAAGGCCGGCAATCCCAAGGCGGAGCGGTTGCGTCATAGCGGTCTTCCTGTGAAGTGGTCTGCACGGCTGGTTAGCCTGTCCCGCACGCGGGTGCAACGGGATCAGGTGCTAGTTGTTGGCGCGCAGCGCCTCGGCACGGGCGCGCAGGGCCTCGGCGCGCTGGGCGAGTTCGTCCTGCGTCGGGGTGGGATCTGTCCCGATCTGTTTGGCTTGCGCCAGCAGCGGGTCGATGTTGACCAATCTGGGGTAGGGCGCGGGCGCGGCGGCGGTCCCCTCCTCAATATCGGGGGCGGGGCTGCAGGCCGCCACCAGTACCGCAAGCGCGAGGGCCAGAGCACTGCGGGGCGTTTGTCTTTGGGCTGGGCTGTGCATCAGCGGGTGCTTCATCGGGGCTGCTCGGTCCGGTTGGGGGCACGGTAGGGCCCAAGGAAATGCGATCGGGTTTGCGATGCGCCGCCACAGCCATACGATTGGTCGCACGCGACTGTGCCTTCACCCACTCATTTAATATGTGCCGCATCTGTGCGATTTGGGCAATATGCTAGCCCGCGCCGCCGCAGGAAGCCGCCCCGCAACCCTTTGCTGTGGGCTTAAAACCTGCCGCTTGTTGAGCGCGTCTCGTCAGGGGGCACGCATTGCCGCAAATTCCCCCTTTTCTTCGCCAAAGGCCTCGTCTATACGCGCCGAGCCTACCTGATCACAGTGCGGATGTGGCGGAATTGGTAGACGCGCAGCGTTGAGGTCGCTGTGGGGTAACACCCGTGAAGGTTCGAGTCCTTTCATCCGCACCACGATCATAGTTCATCTATGATTGCGCATGATCACTTTGGTATTTCTTATGATTTGCACATGTCGCCGTTAGGGGCCGCAGATGCGACCCCCGTTGGTGTGTTTAGTGCACCCCTTTGACAACCAGGCGGTTGTTGGATGCTTGCAGCGGGCGTGCGTCCCCTTCGGGGAACAGGTGGGCGAAGGCCTCGATCTGGGCTGCCGATGCGGTCAGCGGGTGTTCCATGACGTACCAGTTGACGCCCTCGGAACACGGCGGTGTGGTCAGTGACCCCATCAGACGATAATAAAGCTGATCTTCGGGAAGCAGTTCGTTCACGTTCACCAAAGCGTCGGAAAAGGCCTCGGGCGTGCCGATTTGGCTGGGAATGTGTGCGAAAACATTCGCGAGGGCGGGGTTTTCGGCACCTTCTTCGAACATGATCCCGATGACGGCCAGCGCACCGTCTTCGCGCTTGTGCACCAAGTGCAACTCAAGCGGGTAAGTCACGCCATTGAGCTGGTATTCGCTGGGCGCGTGAAAGTGAAACTGCACCAGTTCAAAGCTGTGGTCGTCGACGGCGAAGCCGTTATCGGCCGCGCCTGATACCTGCACGCTATGGCCGTTGTTTACCAGTTCCAGCGGGAAGGGAGTGTAGCCGAAGGCCAAGGCAGGCAAGACGGCCGGAATGGCGGTCTGATCGTTAATGTCGATCGGGGATTGGGTGCTGCCCGAACCACAGGCTTCATACTCTGGCGAGAGCTCTGCCCAATGATCGGGGCTGCCTTCGCCCGTATAGCCCCAATGTGCGCCTTCGGCGTGGGCCGATAGCGCAACGGATGCCAGTAGGGTAGCAGTGATGGCACGATGAATCTTCATCGCACGCCTCCATTTTGATTGAGTTTTCTGCGGCGCGGCGCGTTGCGACCTGTCGCTGCCGGTGTCATGCGCCTCGCAAATCGGATTTGCAAGGCGCTGAATTGTAAAGGTTATACGACAGGCTGCGTCACGGCACGGCCTGTTTCGTGCCAGTAATATGTAGCCAAAACGAAAAAAACATTTACGGTTTTTTGTCGTGATTTGAAGGGCTTTTGCACCATAAGCCGTCCGCGAAATTCACATATTTTTCGCCGGTGGCATAGCGATAGGCCATGGGGAAGTGACGCTGCGTTCCGAATTATCCGAGGATTAAAATCCAGGCAGGCAGGGTCAGAATCGACAGCATCGTCGCGACCAAAACCGCCGAAGCATTCACACGGCGCCCGACGCCATACATGTCGGCGAACAGGTAAGCGTTAACCCCGGGGGCCATGGCGGCGGTCAAAATCATCGTTTGCAGCGGGATGCCGGTCATGTCGAACCGCACCCCGAAGAAGAATGTAAGCGCCGGGTGCAGTACCAGACTGACGGCACAGACCATAGCCATCAGGCGAATGTCACCTTCGGGGCGCAGACGATAAAGCACTCCGCCAAGGCCGAACAGTGCGGCGGGGACGGCGGCCCGCCCGATCAGGTCCATCGTGTCGCCAATGGTGTGGTGCACGGGGATGCCCGCCAAGTTCACCGCCACACCCGCCAGCACGCCAATCACCAGATTGTTGCGGAAGATTGATTTCGCGACGGTTTTGGCCACAACGATGGGGCGCTGTCCGCGGTTGCGGACAATCTCCATCGCGGTGATCCCGACAAAATAAGCAAAGGGCGAGTGCATCGAGACGATGGCCAGCACCGTTTCCATCGATTCGTGGCCGTAGGCACGGTCGGTGATCGGCAGACCCAGCAGCACCGCGTTTGAGAATAGGCAGGCGAAACCGATGGCGATCGAATCTTCGATCGGGCGGCCCATCAGGCGGGCGCCAATGATGCCTACGACGAAGCAGATCGTCGCGGGCAGGTAAAAGCTGATCATCAGCGGCGGTGAAAAGCTGGCGGCCAAATCAAGTTGCGAGACGCCGCGAAACAGCACGCAGGGCAGGGCGAACCCTTGGGCAAAGCGCATCAGGCCTGCGATGGCCGATTCGCTCATCCCGCCGCGCCATGCGACGACGTATCCCACGCCGATCACCAAGAATACGGGAAGGATGACGTCGATAATCGCAAGCATGGCTAACCTTGGTCGTGCGGATGGCCGTGCGTGCCGCGCCATCTATGGGCCGCTTTAGGGATCAAGCGGGAAAATAAAGCTCCATACCGTCGAAGGCAGGGGTAATTCCGGCTGTAAGCTGATGTTTCAGCACGTTGTAGTCTAAATCCACATGCATATTGGTCAGCACGGCCATTTTGGGGGCCGCGCGTTCAATCCAGCCTAATGTCTGTGCAACATGCGAGTGTGACGGGTGCGGTTTGTAGCGCAGCGCATCGACGATCCAGCAGTCCAGCCCCGCCAGCGTGGGCCAGACGCCTTCGGGAATCGCCGAGACATCGGGCAGGTAGGCGATATCGTCAAAACGGAATCCCAGCGCAGGGATGTTTCCGTGTTCGATGGTAAAGGGCGTGAAGGTGATCGGCCCGCCTGCGCCGGTAATGGTGACCGGCCCTGTCAGCAGGTGTGCCGTGCAGATCGGCGGATAGGACGAGCCTGCGGGTGTTTTGAAAATATAGCCGAATCGGGCGTGCAGCGCCTCGCTGGTGGGGGTGTCCATCCAGACATCCAGCCGTTGGTCGCCGTTAAAGGAAATGGCGCGCAAATCGTCGATTCCGTGGACGTGGTCGGCGTGGGGGTGGGTGTAAAGCACCCCGTCCAACGTGCGCACATCGGCGGCCAGCAATTGCTGGCGCATGTCGGGCGATGTGTCGATCAGCACCCGCGTGCGCCCCCCGTCCGTTTCACGTGTGACGAGGATCGAGCAGCGCGTGCGGGTGTTCTTTGGCTCGGACGGGTCGCAATCGCCCCATTCGCCGCCGAGGCGCGGCACGCCGCCGGATGATCCGCACCCGAGGATTCGCACCGACAGCGTGGCCATGTCAGACCCCCTGCGGGCGGCTGGCCTTGGCGAACAGCCGGTCGAAGTTGTCGGATGTCAGCCGTGCAAAGTCGGCATAGTCGATGCCAAAGGTTTCAGCCGCGCGGCGGCCCGTTAGCGCTGTAAAGGCAGGCTCGTTACGCTTGCCACGATGGGGCGGGGGGGCAAGGTAGGGGCTGTCGGTTTCCAGCAGCAGGTGGTCGTGCGGGACAGCGCGGAAAATGTCGCGCAGTTCCTCGGATTTGGGGAAGGCGGTGATGCCGGACATCGACAGGTAGAACCCCAGATCAAGCGCCGCGCGCGCCAAGGCGGCCGAGGACGAGAAACAGTGCATCACGCAGCCGAAGGGGGCTTTGGCGTGTTCCTCGGCCAGAATGGCGGCCATGTCGTCATCGGCGTCGCGTGCGTGAATGATCAGGGGCAGGCCCGTTTCGGCAGCTGCGGTGCAGTGGATGCGCAGCGACGTTTGCTGCACGGCGGCGCTGTCGGCTGAATAGTGGTAATCAAGGCCTGTTTCCCCGATTCCGACGAATTTCGGGTGCTGCGCCAGTGCGACCAGCTGGTCGACCGTGGCCATAGGCTCCTCCGCGACGCTCATCGGGTGGGTGCCGGCGGCGTAGAAGACCTGCGGATAGTGTTCGGCGATGGCGCGCACCTGCGGCTCGTTACGCAGGCGGGTGCAGATCGTGACCATCCGCGTGACGCCCGCCGCAGTCGCGCGCGCCAGCAGGTCATCCAATTGGCCGTCGAAATCGGGGAAATCGAGGTGGCAATGGCTATCGACAACTGCGGGCGGGAGCATTTCGGCGGTCATGTGGGGCTTTCCGTTCAAAGTATGCGCTTGGTCGCATCCTCAATCTGCAACAGGGTATCAAGGATGAGCATGGCGGGGTCAAGATTGACCGCCAGACCTTGGCGTACCTTGGCTGACAAAGTCTGTTGAAGATCAGCATAAAGGCGCGCGGCCCCATTGTGTGGCGATAAGCGGTGTAGCAGCGCGGCTTCGTCGGGCGCGGCTTCGGGCAGGGGGGCGCCCAGAATGCCGGCGCGGGCGGCGCGCGACAGAAACAGGTCAATCAGGTCGACCAGCAGCGCCAGTTTGCCATCGGCCCCGCGCGCGGTGACGGCGGTGGTCAGGGCGCGGGCGCGTGGGCGGTCGAAGCGGGGCATGGTTTTCATCACGCCCATCAGATCGGAATAGAGCTTGACGCCGTCGTGTGCGAGCACACGGGCCGCTGCACCGGCGGACCCCTGTGCCAGCACCGACAGCGCCGCGCCATCGGCACTGCCTAGAATGGTCGCCAGCGCGTCGGGGCCCAGCGGTGCCAGCGGCAAGGTGCGGCAGCGCGAGCGGATGGTCGGCAGCAGTCGCGCGGGCTGGTGGGCGATCAGCAGCAAAACCGCGCCTGGGGGCGGTTCTTCCAGCAGTTTCAGCAGGGCGTTCGCGGCATTGGGGTTCATGTCGTCGGCGGCATCGACAATCACCACGCGCCGCCCGCCACCGGCTGCGGACAGGCCGAAAAAGCTGCCCAACTGCCGTACGGCGCGCACGGTAATGACGCTTTCCAGCCGGTCGCCCTTTTCGTTCGGGCCGCGTTTGATGACCAGCAGACGGGGGTGGCTGCCCGCACGCACAAGGCGCAGATCGGGGTCGTCCTCGGGCAGATTCATGCCGCTTGCTGGGGCGCCGGCCAATAGCCACGCCGCAATCCGGTAGGCCAGCGTCGCTTTGCCAATGCCCTGCGGCCCCGTCAGCAGCCAGCCGGAATGAAGGCGACCTGTCGCGGCGGCGTCCAGAAACGTCGCCTCGGCTTTGGCTTGGCCTATCAGAGCGGCAGCCTCGCGGGGGTGGGGGGTGCCGTCGACCTGCGTCGGGTCGGGCAGGGTGTCGTCGCTCATGCTAGGGCCGGGGCGCGGGCGGCAAAGGCGTCGGCAATACGGGCGGCAACCACGTCTTCGGGGCCAGCGCCGTCGATCACTACGCAGCGGCGCGGCGAATCGGCCGCAATCTGCAGATAAACGGCGCGCATTTTTTCTTGCAGTGCGAGGCCGAAATCCTCGAACCGCAGCTCGTCGGTGCTGCGGGCCAACCCGCGGGCGAGGCTGCTGGCGGGGTCGGCGTCGATCACGAAGGTGAGGTCAGGCTCGCGCCCGATCATCAGGCTGTGCAGCGCATCGACCATTGCGCGCAAGTCACCCCGCGTCGCCCCCTGATAGGCGCGCGTCGAATCGGCGAATCGGTCGCTGATGACGATGCGGCCCGCAGCCAAGGCGGGCAGGATCGTCTTTTCCAGATGATCGCGGCGGGCTGCGGTGAA
The DNA here is from genome assembly GCF_002117445.1 of Ketogulonicigenium robustum. Taxonomy (NCBI): domain Bacteria; kingdom Pseudomonadati; phylum Pseudomonadota; class Alphaproteobacteria; order Rhodobacterales; family Roseobacteraceae; genus Ketogulonicigenium; species Ketogulonicigenium robustum. The sequence continues at coordinate 2,095,117 of NZ_CP019937.1, read as the reverse complement.
AAGCAGGGTCTCGGTTTCGGCCGACCAGCGGTCGGTCGCGCCGGTCAGGACAAGACGACGGATCTCCTCGGCGCCGGGGCTGCCACCGGGTTCGCGCGTCAGCACCACGTCACGCCCCGCGCGCCGCAGCGATTCGGCCAGATGGCGCGCTTGTGTGGATTTGCCCGAGCCGTCGATCCCCTCGAAGCTGATAAAAAGTCCAGTCTGCATCGAGGGTCAGACGCCCTCGGCCTGTTGCTGGCCAAGGCCCATTTTGCCCACGACGATTTTGGCCGTTTCGGTCAGGCGCTGCAAAAAGCCCGCAGGGGCTACATCGGCTTGGGCGACCAGCGGCACGGTGATCTCGGACATCCCCTCGCGGCGGATGACCAGCTGGGCCAGTTCCTGACCAGCCGTGATGGGCGCGGTGATCGGGCCGTTATAGACGACCTCGGTCGTCATCGAGCTGTTGGTCGTGGTCGGCACGAGGATTTGCAGGTCTTGGCCTAATGCCAGTTGAACTTGCGGCTGCGCGCCCATCCAGACCTCGGCCGCGCCGCCGGGGACGACATCGCCGGCTTTGCCCACATCTTGCAGCGTGAATTGGCGGAAGGCCCAGCTCATGATGCGCTCGGCCTCGTCGCGGCGGGCCGCCTCACTTTGCAGGCCGGTGATGACGAAGATGATGCGGCGGTCGCCTTGGCGGGCCGATCCGGTCAGGCCGTAGCCAGCCTCGCTGGTGTGGCCAGTTTTTAAGCCGTCGGCCCCAGCGCCCAAGGCCAGAATCGGGTTGCGGTTCCGGGTGTTAGACGGAACGCGCCCGTCAAAAGTAAACTCGGTTTCGCCGAAAAGAGGATAGAAGGTCGGGAAATCCTCGATCAGGTGGCGGGCCAGCGTTCCCAGATCGCGCATCGACATGACATGTCCATCAGCGGGCCAGCCGTTCGAGTTCATGAAATGCGACTGGTTCATGCCCATTTCATGGGCGCGGTTGGTCATCAGCGCGGCAAAGCCCGCTTCGCTGCCGTCGGGCGACAGCGCCTCGGCGAGGACGCACGATGCGTCGTTGCCCGACAGAATGATCACACCGCGCAGCAGATCCTCGACCGTGACACGATCTTGCGTGTTCAGGAACATGGACGAGCCACCGTAATCCATGCAGTGCTGCGAGACGCGCAGCGTGTCCGCCAGATGCAGGCGGCCGTCTGTCACGGCTTCGAACGCCAGATAGATGGTCATCAGCTTCGACATTGAAGCGGGGGGCAGGGCCTCGTCGGCGTTGTGGTCGAGCAGCACTGTGCCTGTGGTCTGATCGAGCACATAGGCCGCCCGCGCCGAGGTCGAGAACGTCTGCGCCGCGACGCCGCTGGCGCCCCAGCCCAAGGCCAGCAGGCCGGCGATCAGGGTTTTCATCTTACGAGACATGGTGATTCCCTATGGTTCGTCCGACTAAGGCCCGCCGGATATGAGTTTGCCGCTTTTTGGCAGAATAGCGGCGATCGCCCCCCAAGAAAAGCGCCCCGCGCGGCCGCTTGGGCGGGGATCGGCCAAAGATACGTGAGCATGCTTGATGTGACTTAACGTCACCTCTTAATGGCATTTGTCCCTGCGGGGTTTTTCTTGTCTTGCCCCCCTCGGTCCGCCCCGCTAGAACGGCTTTATTTGGTGGGGGATGGTCTGGTCATTTTCCCTCCGTCTTTGCTATATTCCGGGGAGAGCCACATGGCAGACGCCGCCATTCACGGCCATGACCACCACGAGAAGCCTGGCTTCTTCACGCGCTGGTTCATGTCGACCAACCACAAGGATATCGGGATTCTGTACCTGATCATCGCTGGTGTCGTTGGTTTTATTTCCGTTCTTTTCACCGTTTACATGCGCCTTGAGCTGATGGATCCGGGTGTGCAGTACATGTGCCTTGAAGGTGCACGTCTGATCGCCGATCCCTCGCAGCCCTGTACCGCCAACGGTCACCTGTGGAACGTTCTGGTCACCTACCACGGCATCTTGATGATGTTCTTTGTGGTTATTCCGGCGCTGTTCGGTGGCTTTGGTAACTATCTGATGCCGCTGCAGATCGGCGCACCGGATATGGCATTCCCGCGTATGAACAACCTGTCGCTGTGGCTGTTTGTCGCCGGTACGGCGATGGGCGTTGCTTCGCTCTTCGCGCCGGGTGGTGACGGTCAGCTGGGCTCGGGCGTTGGCTGGGTGCTGTATGCGCCGCTGTCGACTCGCGAAGCCGGTTACTCGATGGATCTGGCCATTTTCGCCGTTCACCTTTCAGGTGCTTCGTCGATAATGGGGGCGATCAACATGATCACTACCTTCTTGAATATGCGCGCCCCGGGGATGACCCTGCACAAGGTGCCGCTATTCTCGTGGTCGATCTTCATCACGGCTTGGCTGATCCTGCTGGCGCTGCCGGTTCTGGCTGGTGCAATCACCATGCTGCTGACCGACCGCAACTTCGGCACGACCTTCTTCAACCCCGCTGGCGGTGGTGACCCGGTTCTGTACCAGCACATCCTGTGGTTCTTTGGCCACCCGGAAGTGTACATCATCATTCTGCCCGGCTTTGGGATCATCAGCCACGTCGTTGCGACCTTCTCGAAGAAGCCTGTTTTCGGTTACCTTCCGATGGTTTACGCAATGGTCGCCATTGGTGTTCTGGGCTTCGTCGTCTGGGCGCACCACATGTACACCGTTGGTATGTCGCTGACCCAGCAATCGTACTTCATGCTGGCCACCATGGTCATCGCGGTGCCGACAGGGATCAAGGTCTTCTCGTGGATCGCGACCATGTGGGGCGGTTCGGTTGAGTTCAAATCCCCGATGCTCTGGGCCTTTGGCTTCATGTTCCTGTTCACCGTTGGTGGTGTGACCGGGATCGTGCTGGCCCAAGCTGGTTTGGACCGCGCTTACCATGACACTTACTATGTGGTTGCGCACTTCCACTATGTGATGTCGCTGGGTGCCATCTTTGCGATCTTCGCTGGTATCTACTTCTACATGCCGAAGTTCTCGGGCCGTGCTTTCCCTGAATGGGCTGGCAAGCTGCACTTCTGGACGTTCTTCATCGGTGCGAACCTGACGTTCTTCCCGCAGCACTTCCTGGGCCGCCAAGGCATGCCGCGCCGCTATATCGACTACCCCGAAGCCTTCGCGCTGTGGAACAAGGTCTCGTCGATTGGTGCCTTCATCGCCTTTGCTTCGTTCCTGTTCTTCATCGTGATCTTTATATACACGCTTGTTGCTGGTCGCCGCGAAACCCGTCCGAACCCGTGGGGCGAATACGCTGATACGCTGGAATGGACGCTGCCTTCGCCGCCTCCGGCCCACACGTTCGAAACGCTGCCGAAGCAATCGGACTGGGACAAGCATCCTGCCGCCCACTAAGGCAGAGGAGTTTAGGAATTGCCCTATGAATGGGTGAAACCCGTCGCGGCCCCGGAGGAATCCGGGGCCGCGCGCGTTTCAGACACACCTTTGGCCGAGCTGCACCTATGGCCCTATCGATCACTGCCGGTGCGAGGCTTTGTCATTTTCATGTTGATTACGCTGGGCCTGATCGCGTTGCCGTTGGTCGTGATGATCGGCTCGCCCGTGCTGTGGGGGCTGCTGCCCTTTATCGCGCTCACGCTCTGGGGGCTCTACATGGCCTTTAGGCGGAACTACCGTGATGGCTACGTGTTAGAGCGGTTGCAGCTGTGGGATGACCGCGTGCGGCTGATCCGCACCGGAAACCGCGAGCGTCGCCGAGAGTGGGAGGCCAATCCCCATTGGGTGCGCGTCAGTATCCACGCCGATGGCGGGCCGGTTCCCCATTACATCACCTTGAACGGCAGCGGGCGCGAGGTAGAGATCGGTGCGTTCTTGTCCGAAGACGAACGGCAAGAGTTGATCAAAGAGTTGCGCCCCCTTTTTGGACCGCGCCGCTGATGCGGCGCGGCCTGTGGCGTTATAGCGGGCGGCTCTTCCGCACAGTCCCCTTGGCCTTTCAAGACGCGGTGCTAAGGCCGCCTGCAAGCGGCAACGCGGGGCGCTATACGCGCGCGGGTGAGCGTCTGTTGTACACCAGTCCAGAGCGTGATTGGTCTGTCATGGCTGTCGCCGGTTACATGCGCGAGGATGGCGTTGCCCGCGTTGTTGTGCCCTTGCAGGTGGATGGCGCATGGCTTTTGGATCTACGTGATCCGATCGCGTGTTGCGCGGTTGGGATCGACCCCGAATGGTCGCGCGCATCTTGGCGGCAGGCGCTGTCAGCGGGCGCGGCGCCTGCGTCATGGGCGATTGCGGATGCTGCACGGGCTGCAGGTGCCGACGGATTGGTCGACCCGTCACGGTCGATTCCGGGGGGCTGGCACGTGAACCTGTTTCACTGGAATATCCCCTCTGCTCCGCAGATTCAGATTGTCGGGGCGCCCGAAACTGTTGTGCTGTCCATGGATGGGCCCAAATGGGGGCTGTAGGCTGAAAAGCAAAAAGCCGCCCGAAGGGCGGCTTTCGCAAAGTCTGTGGCAATCAAGCGAATTACTTGATTTTGCCTTCCTTGTATTCGACATGCTTGCGCACAACCGGGTCATACTTGTTGACCGTCATTTTCTCGGTCATGGTGCGGGCGTTCTTTTTGGTCACATAGAAGTGGCCAGTGCCAGCAGTCGAGTTCAAGCGGATCTTGATAGTGGTGGGCTTTGCCATGGGTTTACTCCTGTCGCACGGGTGCGGTGGGCAGCCCTTCGCGTGAATTCCTACAGAGCTGCCTTTTAGCGCCCCCGTGGGCCGAGTCAACCGCAAAAGCCATGCCGGTGAAATCCAATGAAATAAATGCGCGGACGGCCTATAAGCCGGATTTTGTCCAAGGGGTTGCCCCCTCTGGATGACCATTCATCTTGGCGCCATGTTGCCATGGAACCTCTAGCTGCCAACCCGGACCCCTCGGGCTAAAGCGTCCCTGCGGCGAGATCCGGACAAGTCCGGATCATGCATCCCGCGCGGGGTCCCTATTTGGCATTGCTCCCGGTGGGGCTTGCCATGCCGGTCCTGTTACCAGTCCCGCGGTGGGCTCTTACCCCACCGTTTCACCTTGACCCTGCATGCAGGGCAGTCTGTTTTCTGTGGCGCTTTCCCTCGGGTTACCCCGGCCGGGCGTTACCCGGCACCGTGCTTGTTGGAGTCCGGACTTTCCTCGGACACAGCCAAAGTGTGCCCGCAGTCATCCAGCCATCCGCGCGAGGGGCGGGTTACCCCGCAACATGTGCGGGGTCAAGTGAGGGTTTAGTTTGTCAGGCCAGCGGCCTGGCGGAAGGGCGCAGGATCCCACCCACAGGCGAAACCGTCGCCATCGGGGTCAAGGCCGCCCGGGTTACGCTCGGGGCCGCCACGCGCCAGAAAGTCACGCTGCGCCTCGTCAGCCGAGCTGTAGGCCGCGCAGTTGCGCTCGAACCGGCCTTGGCTTTGCCACATGAAGCGGCTGTACCATGCCTGCCCTTTACGGTTCGGGGCGTTCAATGCGTATTGGACGATGTTCGGACCGACGTTCGCGGGCTGCGAAGGCAGCGCGGTCGGTTGCACCACGGTATAGGCGGCGCGCTGCTGCGCGATGCGGGCGGCGTCGTCCTCAAGACTGATTTGCTGCGACACCGCGTTGAAGTCGGTCTCGTTCGAGATGCCCGAGGAGACGAACCCCGCGGGCATGCTGTTCGTCGGCGAGGCCTGTACCCCCGACGTGCGGTTGACGTCGGGCGCAGCGCCCAAAGGCGCCGAGCTGACCGAGACCGGCGCGTCAAAGCCCGCGCTGCCACCCCCACCGTAGTTTTCGGCAGGCTGGCACGCCGCAACGGCCGAAGCGGCCACCATCGAAAGGACAAGACGTTTCATTGCAGACCCTGAGCAGACGCTGATTGCAGATTACAGCCAGTTTACCACCAGCGCGCGGGCTTTGCCACAAAGCCGACGGAACGTTCCAGTGAATAAGCGATGTTCAGCAATTCGCCCTCTTCCCATGGTTTGCCAATTAACTGCAGGCCAAGTGGCAAGCCCTTGCTGTCTTGTCCCGCAGGCAAGGATACGCCCGGTAGGCCGGCAAGGTTCACCGTGATGGTGAAGACGTCGTTCAGATAGGCCTCGACCGGATCGGCGCTTTCTTTGCCAAGGGCAAAGGCCGACGACGGCGTAGCGGGCGTCAGAATCGCATCGACGCCGTCGGCAAAGGCCATCTCGAAGTCACGCTTGACCAGCGTGCGCACGCGGCGGGCGCGGTTGTAATAGGCGTCGTAGAAGCCTGCCGACAGCACATAGGTGCCGACCATGATGCGGCGCTGCACTTCGGGGCCAAAGCCCTCGGCGCGGGTTTTTTCATACATCTCGTTGATGCCGTCGCCAGCCGACAGCTGGGCGCGGTGGCCGAAACGCACGCCATCATAGCGCGCCAAGTTCGACGAAGCTTCGGCAGGCGCGATCACGTAATAGGCGGGCAGCGCGTATTTCGTGTGCGGCAGGCTGATGTCGACGACCTTGGCGCCAGCGTCTTTCAGCATGGCGATGCCGTCGTCCCACAGCTTTTGAATCTCGGGCGAAAGGCCCTCGATCCGGTATTCGCGCGGGATGCCGATGGTTTTACCGCGAATGTCGCCGGTCAGGGCGGCTTCGAAGTCAGGCACGGCGATGTCGGCGCTGGTCGAATCCTTGGCATCGACGCCCGACATGGCTTTCAGCATGATTGCCGCGTCGCGCACGTCTTTGGTCATCGGGCCCGCTTGGTCCAGCGAGGACGCATAGGCGATAATCCCCCAGCGCGAAACGCGGCCATAGGTCGGCTTGATGCCCGTGGTGCCGGTAAAGGCGGCGGGCTGGCGGATCGATCCGCCGGTATCGGTGCCGGTCGCGGCCAAGCACAGGTCGGCGGCCACAGCCGCAGCCGAACCACCCGACGAGCCGCCCGGTGTCAGCGCCGCATCGCTGTCATTGGCGCGCCACGGGTTCACCGCAGGGCCGTAGACCGAGGATTCGTTGGCCGAGCCCATGGCGAATTCGTCCATGTTCAGCTTGCCCAGCATGACCGCGCCGTCGGCGAACAATTGGCTGGTCACGGTCGATTCGTATTCGGGCTTAAAGCCCGCCAAAATGCCCGACGCGGCTTGGCTGGGCACGCCCTTGGTCGCGAACAGGTCTTTAATCCCCAGCGGAATGCCGCACATGTCGGGGGCGTCGCCCGCCTTCAGCCGTGCATCAGCCGCAGCGGCTTGGGCGCGGGCGATTTCGGGCGTCTTGTGCACGAATGCGTTCAGTGCGCCGGCGGCGTCGATGGCCTTGATATAGGTCTCGGTCAGCTCGGCGCTGGTCACTTCGCCTTTGCGCAGCAGGTCGCGTGCGGTGGCGATGGTCAATTTGCGGGTATCGGTCATTCCACCACCTTCGGCACGGCAAAGAACCCTTCACGGGCATCGGGGGCATTGGCAAGAACGGCGGCTTGCTGCTCGCCATCGGTCACCACATCGGCGCGGCGCTTCAGGCGCATCGGCGTCACGGATGTCATCGGCTCGACGCCCTCGACATCCACTTCGTTCAGCTGCTCGATGAACCCGAGGATCGCCGAGAATTCCGATGCCAACGCGGGCAAAGCCTCGGCGTCCACCCGTATCCGGGCGAGTTTTGCCACCCGGCGGGCGGTCTCGATGTCGATCGACATGCTCACTCTCCAACTGCGACTAGTCGAGATGCGTTTAGCGCCCGCTGCCCCGCACCGCAAGGCGCGCTACGTGCTTGCCGTATGGCGTAGGGGCGATAAGCTGTCCCAAACCGCACAGGAGGCGAAAATGAACATCATATGGTTGGGCCACGGCAGTTTCCGCATCGAGGCCGGCGATCAAGTGCTGTTGGTTGATCCATGGCTGACAGGTAACCCCGCGTTCCCCGAAAAGCGGCGCGAGGAGGCGATCAAGGGTGCGACGCATATTCTGCTGACGCATGCCCATTCCGACCACATCGCCGACGCGCTGGAAGTGTCGACCGTCACCGGCGCGCCGATTGCAGCCATTGCCGATCTGGCTGGCTATCTGCATCAATCCGCCGCCGCCGAGGTGATCGGGTTTAACAAGGGCGGCACATTGCAGTTGGGCGATGTGGCGGTGACTATGGTGAATGCGTGCCATTCCTCGTCCCTTAGCGGGCCGGATGGATTGGTCGCCGTGGGGTCCGAGGCGGGCTTCATGATCGCCGCCGAAGGGCATGTCATCTATTTCACCGGCGACACCGACATCATGGCCGATATGGCGTGGATGGGCGAATACCACGCGCCCGACATCGGCATCCTTTCGGCGGGCGGCCATTATACGATGGATATGAAGCGCGCAGCCTGGGCGGCCAAGAAATACTTCGCTTTTAAGACGGTGATTCCCTGCCACTACCGCACGTTCCTCGCGCTGGAACAAAACGCCGATGTGCTGAAAGCCGGGTTGCCTGGCGTCAACGTGATCGAGCCCGAGGTGCTGGTGCCGATCGCTATTGCCGCGAAATAACAGGATATGGGGTAAAGCTGGGGCAGGGCGACAGCCTTGCCTCATTTGCAGCGGGCGTGGCCCTGAAAACACGAAACCCGCTTGGCGAACCAAGCGGGTTTTCGAGGGTAGTGGTGCCCAGAAGAGGACTCGAACCTCCACGTCCTTGCGGACACTGGCACCTGAAGCCAGCGCGTCTACCAATTCCACCACCTGGGCAGGTTGTGTGAGGCAGCTTCTAGGCCGAGTGAACGGGGGCGTCAACACGAATTTTTCGGGCAAAACGAATGTCCTCGCGTCAATGCCTTGCGGGGCTGCGGGGGGGCAGGTAGCATGACGCTAGGACGAGGGAATGGGACGGATTGGGGCGCTATGTCAGGTATTGCAACTGTTTTCGGTGCGGGCGGGTTTTTAGGCCGCTATATCGTACGGCGCTTGGCACAGCAGGGCTGGCGCGTGCGCGCCGCCGTGCGCGACCCGAACCTTGCGCTATTCTTGCGCCCCTACGGGACTGTCGGTCAGGTCGAGCCGGTGGCCTGCAATATCCGCACGGCTGATTCCGTCGCGCGGATGGTGACCGGGGCCGATCTGGTGATCAACTGCGTGGGGATCATCGCGCCAAAAGGGCCGAACACCTTTCAGGCCGTGCACGTCGATGCGGCTGGGCAGATCGCGCGGCTTGCGCGCGCGGCGGGTGTGGCGCGGCTGGTGCATATCTCGGCCTTGGGGGCGCGGGCCGATGCGCCCAGTGACTACCAGCGCAGCAAAGCTGCCGGCGAGGCCGCGGTGCTCGCGGCCTTCCCCTCGGCTGTGATTTTGCGGCCGGGGCTGATGTTTGGCCGCGACGATCACATCTTTAACCGTTTGGCGGGAATGGCCCGCATGTTGCCTGTGCTGCCGCTGGTCGGCGGCGCCACGCGCGTGCAGCCCGTATGGGTCGATGACGTTGCCGCTGCGGCGACCAATATGGATGCCGCGCCCGGTGTTTATCCGCTGGCGGGCCCGCAGGTTGTGTCGCTGCACGAACTGGCGCAAGACGTGCTGGATGTGACGCGCCAGCCCAAGCGCATCGTGATGATGCCCGAAGGGCTGGCCCGCACCGGCGCGGCCGTCGCCGAAACGCTGGGACGTATCAGCTTTGGCGTGCTGCCCGTGCCGGTGACGCGCGACCAGTTGCTGATGTTGGCGGATGATAACGTTGCCGATGCCGCGCTGGGGGCAGGCGGCTTTGCGCCCTTTGGCATCACGCCCACCCCGTATGGGGTTGTGCTGCCCGAATATCTGTGGCGTTTCCGCCCTGCCGGGCAGTTCACTGCCATTCGCGAGTCGGCCCAACGCCTGAAAAGCCGATAGGGCTCCGCAGCGGCACGATTGGCCCGATCTGCGGGTCGCCTAAGGTGGAACTGACCTATGACATCTGACAACCTGTTCCTTGCCGCCTTTATGGGGGTGATCGAGGGGCTGACCGAATTCCTGCCGGTATCCTCGACCGGGCACCTGCTGATTGCGGGGCATTTTCTGGGGTTCGAAAGCCCCGCCCGCGTGTTCGAGGTTGCCATCCAGCTGGGCGCGATTCTGGCGCTGGTTGTCTTTTACTTCGCGCGCCTGTTGGCCGTTGTACGCCGGATCCCGACCGATCCCGCCGCGCGCCGTTTTGTCTATTCGGTCTTGGTTGCTTTTCTGCCCGCAGTGGTGATCGGGGTGTTGGCCCATGATCTGATCAAGCGGGTGCTGTTCGAATCGACCGCCACAATTGCAATCGCGCTGATTGTGGGCGGGGTCATCCTACTGTGGGTCGATCGCATGAAGATCACCCCGCGCTACCGCGACGCGATGGATCTGCCGCTGCCGCTGGCGCTGAAAATTGGCCTTGTGCAGTGCATCGCCATGATCCCGGGGGTGTCGCGGTCGGGGGCTACCATTGTCGGGGCGTTGCTGATGGGGGTGGAAAAGCGCGCGGCGGCCGAGTTTTCGTTCTTCCTGTCGATCCCCACGATGTTCGGCGCGGTGGCGTTTGACCTGTGGAAAAGCCGCGACGCGTTGACGGGTGCGGCATGGACGGACATCATCGTCGGCTTCGTCGTGACGTTTTTCGTGGCGCTTTTGGTGGTGCGCTGGCTGCTGGATTACATCTCGCGCCGAGGCTACGCGCTGTTTGCGTGGTGGCGAATCAGCCTAGGCGCAGCGGTTCTGCTAGCGCTGGCACTGGGGTCTGGGTCTGCTTAGTCAGTATTGCTGACCTAAATACGGCGCATTTTTTAACCTGCGCGCGAAAAAACACGCAGCAAATGGCTTTTAGGTCAGCTTTGCTGACTTTTCTTTCCCGTGGCGGCGGATTATTCACGCTCAAGCAGCTGCGTGAAGGATCATGCTATGGCCACTGAAAAGATGTTGACGTTCGTAAGCGTCCCCCGCTCCATGCCTGAAAAGCGTGGGGCTGAAGACCGTAAACAGGACTTCGACGAAATCTACCGCGAATTTGCCGATGCCAAAGCGGCCGAGCAAGCCTCGCGCTGCAGCCAGTGCGGTGTGCCCTATTGTCAGGCGCACTGCCCGCTGTCGAACAACATTCCCGACTGGCTGCGCCTGACCGCGCAGGGCCGCCTGCAAGAGGCGTACGAGATCAGCCAGCAGACTAACACCTTCCCCGAGATCTGCGGCCGCATCTGCCCGCAAGACCGCCTGTGCGAGGGGAACTGCGTGATCGAGCAATCGGGCCACGGCACCGTGACCATCGGCTCGGTAGAGAAATACATTACCGATACGGCGTGGGAAAAAGGTTGGGTCAAGCCCATCGTCCCGCAGGGTGACCGCGCCGAAAGCGTCGGCATTATTGGTGCGGGGCCTGCGGGTCTGGCCGCTGCCGATGTGCTGCGCCGCGCTGGTGTTCAGGTCACGGTGTATGACCGTTACGACCGCGCAGGCGGCCTGCTGACCTATGGCATCCCGGGCTTCAAGCTGGAAAAGCACATTGTCATGCGCCGGATCGAGCAGTTGGAAGCGGCTGGCGTGCAGTTCGTGATGAACTGCAACATCGGCGAGGATGTCAGCTTTGACGCCCTGCGCGGCAAGCACGATGCGGTTCTGATCGCCACCGGCGTCTACAAGACGCGCGATCTGGGCGGCGACAACGCCGATGCGGCGGGTCTGGTGCGCGCGCTGGATTATCTGACAGCCTCGAACCGCAAGAATTTCGGCGATGATGTGGCCGAATACGACAACGGCACGCTGAATGCCGCAGGCAAGCGCGTCGTGGTAATCGGCGGCGGCGATACCGCGATGGACTGCGTGCGCACGGCGATCCGTCAGGGCGCGATCTCGGTCAAGTGTCTCTACCGTCGTGACAAGGCAAACATGCCCGGCTCGCAGCGCGAAACCAAGAACGCCGAGGAAGAAGGCGTCGAATTCGTCTGGTTGGCCGCACCTGCCGGCTTTACCGCCGCAGACGGCGTGGTCACCGGCGTAAACGTGCAGCGTATGCGCTTGGGTGCGCCCGATGCATCGGGCCGCCGCAGCCCCGAGCTGATCGAAGGTGCCGATTACATCGAGGAGGCCGATCTGGTGGTGAAAGCCCTCGGGTTCGAACCCGAGGACCTGCCCAAGCTGTGGGGCGTCGACGGGTTGGAAGTGACCCGTTGGGGCACGGTGCGTGCGCAGTTCGGCACGGGCCAAACCAACCTCGACGGTGTATTTGCAGCGGGCGATATCGTGCGCGGTGCTTCGCTGGTTGTCTGGGGAATTCGCGATGGCCGTGACTCGGCCACGGCGATCTTGGATTATCTGGGCCAGTCCGCCACGGTGGCGGCCGAATAGGGCCGCCATCGCTGCGGCGAGGGGATCGATATGGCGTTTTCGCGCGTTTTCAGTGCTGTTCCGTTGATTGGTTTTGCCGCGGCCTTGCTGCCCGTTGCCGCATTTGCGCAAGACCGCAACCCGAACACGACCTTTTCCGTACCGTCTGGCTGCCAAGCCTATCTGACGGTACAGGGGCGGGCCTGCACTGTTGCGCACCATTTCACCTGCAACGGCGACCCCGAGGGCTACCAGCGCCGCGTCGACATCACCGAGGAAGGTGTCGTCTATGTCGGCATGATCGACGCCGAAACGCAGTGGATCGAAAGTCGCCATCTGCGTTCGGGGCTGACCGACCGCCTGCTGCCCGATTCCATCGACCCGGCCAGCTTGTCGGAATTGATCGCGACGGGCCGCAACGATTACGATTTCATGACCCTCAGCACCGCGCAGGATGGCAGCAGTTTCGTGATGCAATATCGCGGCTACGACAAGCTGACCGGCGAGACGCTGACCGTTGACGGTGCGACGCTAGAGCAGACCGAGTTCAACATCAGCGCCTATGACGCGGGCGGCCAGTTGGTTTGGCAGTCGCAGGGCAACGAATTCATCAACCGCGATTGGCGCATGTTCCTGTCGGGTTCATCGCAAATCTCGACCCCCGAAGACACGTTCTCGGAAGATAATACGCCCGTGCGGATCATCCGCCCCGGCGAGGCCGGTTTCTTGTCGGCCATTCCCGCTTTTGGCTGCGGCGTTTTGCTGTCGTCGCTGCCGCAATCCCCCTTCGAATCTGATATTCAGGAGTCTCGCCATGACCAGCTATGACGCAAATTGGGTCGCTGCCGAGGAAGCCAAGCGCAAATGGATGGCCGAGAACTCGCTCTACCGGGCCGAGGACGAGCATTCCTCGTGCGGGGTTGGCTTGGTCGTCGCAATCGACGGCACGCCGTCGCGTTCGGTCGTCGAAAAGGGCATCACCGCGCTGAAAGCGATCTGGCACCGTGGGGCCGTTGATGCCGATGGCAAGACGGGTGACGGCGCGGGAATCCATATCCAGATTCCGATGCCGTTCTTCCACGACCAAGTCCGCAGCACCGGGCACGAGCCTGCCGCAGACAAGCTGATGGCCGTGGGCCAGATCTTCCTGCCGCGCACCGATTTTGGCGCGCAGGAACGCTGCCGCACGATCGTCGAGGCCGAAGTGCTGCGCATGGGCCACTATATCTATGGCTGGCGTCACGTGCCGGTGGACACATCGGTCTTGGGCGAAAAGGCGAATGCGACCCGCCCCGAGATTGAGCAGATCCTGATCCGCTGCGAGAAAGACATCGACGCCGAGCAATTCGAGCGTGAGCTGTACATCATCCGCCGCCGCATCGAGAAAGCGGCGACGGCGGCGCATATCAACGGCCTTTATATCTGTTCGCTGTCGTGCCGTTCGATCATTTACAAGGGTATGATGCTGGCCGAACAGGTCGCGGTTTTCTATCCCGATCTGATGGACGACCGCTTTGAATCGGCCTTTGCGATCTATCACCAGCGCTATTCGACCAACACCTTCCCGCAATGGTCGCTGGCGCAGCCGTTCCGTATGCTGGCCCACAACGGCGAAATCAACACGCTGAAGGGCAACGTCAACTGGATGAAAAGCCACGAAATCCGCATGGCTCACGGCGCTTTTGGCGACATGGCCGAGGATATCAAGCCGATCATCCCCGCCGGCACATCCGATTCGGGCGCGCTGGATTCGGTGTTCGAGGTGATGGTCCGCGCCGGCCGCAGCGCGCCGATGGCCAAGACCATGCTGGTCCCCGAGGCGTGGTCGAAGAACGTCGGCGAGATGCCCAAGGAATGGGCTGACATGTATGCCTATTGCAACACCGTGATGGAGCCGTGGGACGGCCCCGCCGCGCTGGCTATGACCGATGGGCGCTGGGTGTGCGGCGGCCTTGACCGTAACGGCCTGCGCCCGATGCGCTATGTCGTCACGGGCGAGGGTATGCTGATTGCGGGTTCCGAAGTGGGCATGGTGCCCGTGAACGAACGCACCGTGATCGAGAAGGGCGCCTTGGGCCCGGGCCAGATGATCGCCGTCGATATGGTCGAGGGCAAGCTGTACCACGACCGCGAGATCAAAGATAAATTGGCATCGGCCCAGCCCTTCGGCGATTGGGTGGAAAAGTCGATTTCCTTCTCCTCGAGCGTCTTGACGCTGCCGGAAAAATGCCTGTTCACGGGCACCGCCCTGCGCAAGCGCCAGATCGCAGCCGGTTATTCGGTCGAGGAGTTGGAGCAGATTCTGACGCCGATGGCCGAAGACGGTAAGGAAATGATCGCCTCGATGGGCGATGATACGCCGGTCGCCGTGCTGTCCAAGCAGTACCGCCCGCTGTCGCATTACTTCCGCCAGAACTTCAGCCAAGTGACCAACCCGCCGATCGATTCTTTGCGCGAAAGCCGCGTGATGTCGCTGAAGACGCGCTTTGGCAACCTGAAGAACGTGCTGGACGAAAGCAGCAACCAGACCGAAACGCTGGTCATGGATACGCCGTTCATCTGCAACGGTGAATTCGACGAACTGATGCGCCAGTTCGAAACGGCGGGCGTTGTGACGATCGACTGCACCTTCGATGCCGGTAGCTCGCAAGACGCGCTGCGTCTGGGGCTGGAGCGGATTCGTGGCGAAGCCGAAGACGCCGTCCGTTCGGGGACAGGCCATATCGTGCTGACCGACCAATTCCAGTCGGAAACGCGTGTTGCCATGCCGATGATTCTGGCAACCTCGGCCGTGCATAGCTGGCTGACCCGCAAGGGGCTGCGCACCTTCTGTTCGCTGAACGTGCGGGCGGCCGAATGTATCGACCCCCACTATTTCGCCGTGCTGATCTCCTCGGGGGCGACGACGGTGAACGCGTATCTGGCCGAAGATTCGATCGGCGACCGGATCGAACGCGGCCTGCTGGACGGAACGCTGGAAGAGGCGATGCGCCGCTACCGCGAGGCGGTCAACGGCGGTCTGCTAAAGATCATGGCGAAGATGGGGATTTCGGTCATCTCGTCCTATCGCGGGGGCCTGAACTTCGAAGCTGTCGGCCTGTCGCGGTCGATGGTCGACGAATATTTCCCCGGCATGCAGTCGCGTATTTCGGGCATCGGCCTGATCGGTATTCAGCACAAGGCGGAACAGGCCCATGCCAAGGGCTGGCTGGGCGGCCAAGACGTGTTGCCGATAGGCGGCTTCTACAAGTCGCGCCGTTCGGGCGAGAAACACGCCTGGGAAGCGCAGACGATGCACATGCTGCAAGCCGCCTGCGACCGTGCCAGCTACGAATTGTGGCAGCGCTATTCGCAAGCGATGCAAGCGAACCCGCCGATCCATCTGCGCGACCTGCTGGCCATCAAGCCGCTGGGCAACGCCGTCCCGATCGAGGAAGTCGAGAGCATCACCTCGATCCGCAAGCGGTTCGTGACGCCTGGGATGAGCCTGGGTGCTCTGTCGCCCGAGGCGCATATGACGCTGAACGTCGCCATGAACCGCATCGGGGCGAAGTCCGATTCGGGCGAGGGCGGTGAGGATCCGGCGCACAGCCATCCGCTGCCCAACGGCGACAACCCCTGCGCAAAGATCAAGCAGGTTGCCTCGGGCCGCTTCGGTGTGACCGCCGAATACCTGAATGCCTGCGAGGAGCTGGAGATCAAGGTCGCCCAAGGCGCAAAGCCCGGCGAAGGTGGTCAGCTGCCCGGCATGAAGGTGACCGACCTGATCGCCCGTCTGCGTCACTCGACCAAGGGTGTGACGCTGATCTCGCCGCCGCCGCACCACGACATCTATTCGATCGAGGATCTGGCCCAGCTGATCTACGATCTGAAGCAGATCAACCCGCGTTGTAAGGTGACAGTAAAGCTGGTGTCGTCTTCGGGCGTGGGGACGATTGCGGCAGGTGTGGCTAAGGCCAAGGCCGACGTCATTCTGGTGTCGGGCCACAACGGCGGCACGGGCGCATCCCCGGGCACGTCGATCAAATACGCTGGCCTGCCGTGGGAAATGGGGCTGACCGAGGCGCATCAGGTTCTGACGATGAACAACCTGCGCGACCGCGTCACCCTGCGGACCGATGGCGGTTTGCGCACGGGCCGCGACATCGTCATCGCCGCGATGCTGGGGGCCGAGGAATACGGCATCGGCACCGCCGCGCTGATCGCGATGGGCTGTATCATGGTGCGCCAGTGCCAGTCGAACACCTGCCCCGTCGGCGTCTGCACCCAGAATGAGGCCCTGCGCCAGAAGTTCACGGGCTCGGCCGACAAGGTGGTCAACCTGATCACGTTCTATGCCACCGAAGTGCGCGAGATTCTGGCCAGCATCGGCGCGCGTAGCTTGGACGAGGTGATCGGCCGCGCCGACCTGCTGTCGCAGATCAGCCGTGGTTCGGCGCGACTGGACGACCTCGACCTGAACCCGCTGCTGATTCAAGTCGACGGCTCGACCCGCCATAGCTACGACCGCAGCCGTCCGCGCAACGTCGTGCCTGACACGCTGGACGCCGAGGTCGTGAAGGACGCGCAACGCTTCCTGAACGACGGCGAGAAGATGCAGCTGGATTACGCGGTGCAAAACACGCTGCGTACCATCGGCACGCGCGTGTCCAGCCATATCGTGACCAAGTTCGGCATGCGCAACAGCCTGCAGGACGATCACCTGACGCTGAAACTGACGGGGTCTGCGGGGCAGAGCCTCGGGGCGTTCTCGGTCCACGGGCTGAAGATCGAGGTGTCGGGCGAGGCGAATGACTATGTTGGCAAGGGCTTGTCGGGCGGCACTATTGTCGTGCGCCCGCCGATGTCCTCGCCACTGGTGGCTGCCGATAACACGATCATCGGCAACACGGTGCTTTATGGTGCAACCGACGGCTACCTGTTTGCAGCGGGCCGCGCCGGTGAACGTTTCGGGGTGCGCAACTCGGGTGCCAAGGTGGTGATCGAGGGCTGTGGCACCAACGGGTGCGAATATATGACCGGCGGCACGGCTGTCATCCTCGGCACGATCGGCGCGAACTTTGGCGCTGGTATGACGGGCGGCATGGCGTATCTTTATGATCCGGCGGGTGCTGCACCTGCGATGATCAACATGGAAACGCTGGTCACCTGCCAGATCACCGTCACCCATTGGGAGGCCGAGCTTCGCGCCCTGATCGAGCGTCACGCCCACGAGACAGGCTCGCGCAAGGCGGCTGAAATTCTGGCCAACTGGGATGCCGAACTGCCGAACTTCCTGCAGGTCTGCCCCAAGGAAATGCTGGTGCATCTGAAGCATCCGCTGGCCCACGACGTGGCCGCCATTCCGGCAGAATAAGATGAAAGCCCCGCTCCGGCGGGGCTTTTTCGTTAACGCAGGCTTCATCCTGCGCGCCCTAAGCTGCCCCTGTCAGGCAATGGGGGCATCATGGCAAATCAGGGCAATATGCGCGTCGTGGTGCGCCGCAGGAAAGTGGCCGCGGGGCGCAGTCACCATGGCGGCGCGTGGAAGGTCGCCTACGCCGATTTCGTCACCGCTATGATGGCGTTCTTCCTGCTGATGTGGATCATCAACTCTGTGACCGAGGAGCAGCGGAACGGCATCGCCAACTTCTTTGCCTCGGGGACGCCTGTGGCCAGCGTCAGCGGCGGTGCAGACGGGATGTTCGGCGGGCGCGACAGCCAAAGCCGCGAGGTTGGCCCCGCGATGGGCAGCGGTATGGATTACATCGCCGGACGTGCGACGCCGCAGCGCGGCGCGATGTCCGCCGCCCAAAACGCATCCGAGGTTCTCGCACTGGAAGAAATCGCCCGTGTACTGGCGGGGCAGGGCGGCGAAAGCGTCGAGGATGATTCCATCCGCCGCCATATCATTACCCGCATGACCGACGAAGGGTTGGTGATCGAGGTTTTCGCGCAGCCCGGTGCGCCGATTTTTCAGGGCGATACCGCAATCCCGACACCGATGACGGTAGCCATTATTCAGATGATCGCGCGCGTCGCCGCGCAAGTGCAGAACGGCATTTCGGTGGCCGCGCATCTCCCCTCGCGGCCCGTTGTTTTGCAGGATAACCCCGTTTGGCGCCTTAGCGGCGCGCGGGCCGACGCGGTGCGCGCCGCGCTGGAAGCCGCTGGCACCCCGCCTGCGCGTTTGCGCCGCGTCACCGGCCACGCCGACCGCAGCCCCGTCACCTCCGACCCCACCGCGCTGCGCAACGACCGCGTCGAAATCACCATCCTGCGCAATGGCCGCTAGCCATTAGGCCGCTGTTAAGCCTGCCCGCCTAGCCTGATCGCAGGCTGATTCTCGCAACAACCAAGGGTACAGAATGTCTATCTCCTCCTCGATGAATGCCGGTGTTGCGGGCCTGTCCGCCAACGCGAACAAATTGGCGACGATTTCCGACAATATCGCGAACTCGTCGACCAACGGGTACAAGCGCGCGCAGACGGAATTCTATGCGATGGTGATCGGCACCAGCAGCAGCAAGTACACGGCGGGCGGGGTGCGCACATCGGCCACGCGAGTGATCGACGAACGCGGCCCGCTGGCGTCGACGACCAACGCGACCGACCTTGCCATCAGCGGCCGCGGGTTTTTGCCCATCACCACGCTATCGGCTGTCGAGGCAGGCGGTGCCCTGCCATTCCAAATGACCACCACCGGATCGTTCACCACGAACTCGGACGGCTACCTGACGACATCCAGCGGCTACGCGCTTTTGGGGTGGCCCGCCGACAGCACGGGGTCGATTGGCACGCAATCGCGCGATACTACATCGGGCCTGCAGCCAGTGCGCGTGTTGACGAACCAGGTCGTCGGCTCGCCCACGACCGCGCTGACCTTGGCCGCCAACCTGCCCGCAACATCGACCGAGGCGGGCGCGACGGGTGATGTCGAAACGCAGGTGATCGAGTATTATGACAACTTGGGCAAAACCAAGACGCTGACCGTGAACTATGTCCCGACCGTCCCTGCGGCGGGCGAATCCAATACGTGGACGGTCGAGATTTACGACGACGCGCAAGGCGGCGCGCTGGTGGGCACTTACGAGCTGGAATTTGACGATTCGCGCACAGGCGGCGGCCGCTTGCTGTCGGTGACCACTGGTGCAGGCGACCCCTATGATCCGGCGACGGGGCTGCTGTCGGTTGATGTTGCGTCGGGGCCCTTGTCCATCAACATCGGCAAGCCCGGACAGCCCGATGGAATGACACAGTTGTCGGACGGCTTTGCGCCGGTGGCTGTAACGCGCGATGGCGCACCTTCGGGCACGCTCACGGGGGTCGAGGTTGATGCAGGCGGCAATCTGTATGGCACCTACAGCAACGGGCTGACGCGGCTGCTGTACCAAATTCCCGTTGTCGATGTGCCCAATGTGAACGGGCTGCAAAGCCTTGGCAGTCAGGCTTATGCGGTTAGCCAAGACAGCGGCGCGTTCTTCCTTTGGGATGCAGGCACCGGCCCTACCGGCGAGATGCTGGGCTACACCAGCGAGGGATCGGCCGTCGATGTCGCGACCGAGCTGACCCAGATGATCCAAACCCAGCGCGCCTATTCGTCGAATGCCAAGGTCATCCAGACCGTCGACGAAATGCTGCAGGAAACCACCAACCTCAAGCGATAAGGGGCGATAGATGAGCCTGTCCTACTCTCTTGGTAACGCGCTGTCGGGGCTGGCTGCGGTTTCGCGCCAGACCGAGGTGATCTCGTCCAACGTATCGAACGCATTGACCGTGGGATACGCGCGCCGCGATGTCGCGCTTTCGGCCAATTCCATCGGGGGGCGCGGGGCGGGCGTGTCTATCGACGGCGTCAGCCGTGCGGTAAACGCGGCTATCACGGCGGACCGGCGCAATGCGCTGACGCGAATGGACGGCTCAACCGTGCTAGCCCAAGGTCTGGCACGGCTGGAGGTTGCGCTAGGTGCGCCGACGGATGTGGGGTCGATCGCAGGGCGTATCACCGCGTTCGAACAGGCGCTTGTCACGGCGGCATCCGACCCCACCTCGCAGGCGGGGCTGGATGCGGCGGCCTATGCGCTGAGCGATATCGTCAAGACGCTGAACGACAACGCCGCAAAAGTGCAGACCATGCGCGCCGAGGCGGACGCCGACATCGCCGGCCAAGTCGACAGCCTGAACACCGCGCTGCAACAGGTTGCCACGCTAAACAAGCAAATTACCCGCGCCCTGACATCGGGTGCCGATGCGGCCGGTCTGATGGACCAGCGCGCGATGGTGATCGATAGCATCGCCGCGATCATTCCAGTGTCCGAGGTGGCACGCGACAACGGTGTCGTCGCCCTGATGGCCCCCGGCGGGGTCATGCTGGTTGAAAACAGCGCCGCGACATTCGGCTTTACGCACTCACCAACGATCACCGCGGATATGAGCTTGCAAAACGGGTTGCTGTCGGGCCTGACCGTCGATGGCCGACCACTGGCGGCAGATGGCGGTGTCGGCAAATTGGCGGGAGGAACGCTGGGGGCGGTATTTGCGCTGCGCGATGACGTGCTGACTTCAGCACAGGCCGGCCTTGACGATGTTGCCGCGGATTTGGCGCTGCGGTTTCAAAATGCGGCCAATGACCCGACCATCGGCGCATCCGGCCCGCTTCTCGGGCTATTGACAGACAGCGGCGCTGCCGTGAACCCTGCGGATACCGTCGGCCTTGCATCGCGCTTGCGAATGAACAGCCTGATCGATCCCGGTGCAGGGGGCGATGCAACCTTGCTGCGCGATGGGCTTTATACAATGGGCGGGACGTCGTCCGGTTCCTCGGTGCAGCTTGCACGCTGGTCAGCCGCCCTAAGCGCCAGTCAAACGCTGCCTTCGGGAACGCTAGCTAAAAGCGCCGCGTCTTCGGCCGCGCATGTGCTGAATGATGTCAGTGCCGCCCGTGTCAGTGCTGACAATGACGTCAGTTTCACCAGCGCGCTTCACAGCAGCCTCTTTTCTGCCGAGGCGGTAAGCGGGGTCGATAGCGATCAGGAAATGCAAAAACTGCTGCTGATCGAGACTGCATATGCGGCCAATGCCAAGGTGATCCAAGCGGTCGATGGCATGCTGAAAACCTTGTTGGAGATTTGATATGGCTTTCACGCCGCTCAGCGACCTTGGCCGTCATTTTGCAAACCGACAGGCCAATTTGCAGATTCGTGAAAAACTGGAGACGCTGACGGCCGAGGTTGCCTCGGGCGAAGCCAGCGATATGTCGGCGCATCTTGGGGTGCAAACAGGCCAGTTCGCTGCGATCAAGCACCGGCTTTCGATGATTGAAAGCTATACCAAATCGGCCAGTTTGCTGGCAACGCAACTGACGGCGATGCAAAGTGCTCTCGAAAACATTGATACGCAGCGCGGTAACATCAGCGCGCAACTGATTTCGGTCAGCAGCCAAGCCACGCAGGTCGAGCTCAGCGCCGCGACCGAGGCCGCGCGGAACGGCTTTGCGCAGGTTGTCGCGTCGTTGAACACTCAATCGGCGGGGGTCTCGCTGTTCGCGGGCGCGTCGACGGATGGTCCCGCAGTGTCGGATGGAGACGATATTCTGGCGGCGCTGGAAGGGTATGTTGCTGGCGCCGTTACGGTCGCTGACGCAAAGCAGCGCATCGCCGATTGGTTCGACGCGTCGTTCCCTGCGGCAGGTGCGGGCGGTGTCGGTTATCATGGGGCGCCGGGCGAAAACATGACGCGGCAGATCGATGCAGACCTGACGGTCACAATCTCGGTGCGCGCCGATGACCCGGTGCTGGTGGGGCTGATGCGCGATTTGGCGACGGCCGCGATTTCCGACAAGTTGGGCTTTTCCAATACCGCGCAGGCGCAACTGGTACATGCTGCGGGCGAGGGATTGATTACGCAAGCAAGCGGCCTCAGCGCCGCCCGCGCGCGTTTGGGTCTGGCCGAGCAGACAGTTGCGCAAACGCAGGCCAAGTTGGCCGTGGAAAAAACCAGCCTTGCAACAACGCGCAACGATATGGCGCAGATCGACACGTTCGAGGCCTCGACTGCGCTGCAGGCGGTCTCGGACCAGTTGGAACTGCACTACACCCTGACGGCGCGGCTGGCGTCGCTGAGCCTGACCAATTATTTGAGGTAGCAATGCGCGCATTTCTGATGGCGGCTTGTGCTGCCATGGCGTTGTTCGCGGGGCAGGCAGAAGCCGCCCCGGCAAGGCTGAAAGATCTGGTGGAATTCGACGGCGTTCGTGGTAACGACTTAGTTGGCTACGGACTGGTCGTTGGCCTGAACGGCACCGGCGACGGCATCCGAAACTCACCCTTCACCGAAGAAATCATGGCGAATGTGCTGGAGCGCTTGGGCGTGAACATAACGGGCGAACAATTTCGCCCACGCAACGTGGCGGCGGTGCTGGTCACGTCGCGATTGCCCCCCTTCGCGCGGTCGGGCAGCCCTGTGGATGTGACTGTCTCGGCTATCGGCGACGCGTCCAGCCTGCTTGGTGGCACGCTGGTTATGACGCCGCTGAACGCTGCCGATGGTGAAATATACGCCGTTGCTCAAGGTACTGTAATTGCAGGGGGATTTTCGGCAGAAGCCCAGGCAGCCCGCGTGACCCAAGGTGTGCCAACGGCTGGCGTCATCCCATCAGGCGCAACGGTCGAGCGCGAGGTCGATTTTGACTTCAGGACCCTTAGCAATATCCGACTAGCGCTGCGCACCCCCGATTTTACCACGGCCGAGCGGATAGAGACCGCCGTGAACCGCGAATTCGGGCGTGGTGTGGCCGTGATGCAGGATTCGGGTACTGTCCTTGTGAACGTTTCGGCAACACGGGCGTCCTCGCCCGCCCATGCGATGAGCCGTATTGAAAACATTTTGGTCGAACCCGAAATTCGCGCACGAGTCGTCGTCGATCAACGCTCGGGCACGATTGTGATCGGCGAAGATGTACGCATCAGCCGCGTGGCTGTATCGCAGGGCGGGTTGACAGTGCGGGTCGAGGAAAACCCGATGGTTGTGCAGCCGAACCCATTTTCGGATGGCGCAACGGTGATTGTACCGCAAAGCACCGCAGCCCTGTCGGTGGATAGCGGCACGGGCGGAATGGCCGAGGTGAATACAGGCACATCGCTGTCTGAATTGGTGACGGGCCTGAACGCGCTGGGCGTTGCGCCCCACGATATGATCGACATCCTGAAAAGCATCAAAGCGGCCGGTGCGCTGCATGCCGAATTTATAGTGCATTAGTGGTGCATGCATGAAAAAGCCGGCCCGATTTAAGGCCGGCTTTTTGTGTGTAAATCAGAAGTAGTTCCGCACCAGGCTGCTGGCGATCAGGCTCCAGCCATCGGCAACGACGAAAAATGCCAGCTTGAACGGCAGCGAGACGACAGCAGGCGGCACCATCATCATGCCCATCGACATCAGTACCGCTGCGACGACCAGATCGATAATCAAAAACGGTAGGAAAATCAGAAAGCCCACCTGAAACGCGCGCGACAATTCGCTGAGCAAGAATGTCGGCACAAGTGTCGAAAGCGGTGCATCGCTGATCGGGGCAGCCGCATTCACATCAGGGCGTAGGGCGGCCAATGTTTCGTAGGTCGACGGGTCGATGCGGCTGGCCATGAACGTGCGAAACGGGGCCAATGCTTCGGTCAACGCGACGTCGAGCGGCAGGCGATCTTCCAACAGGGGGGCGATGCCATTCGCCCATGCGGTGTCGAAAACCGGTGCCATGACGTACCAGGTCAGGAACAGCGCCAGCGTCACGATCAACATGTTTGGCGGTGATTGCTGCGTGCCCAAACCTTGCCGCAAAATCGACAGAACGGTCACCATAAACGGAAAGCTGGTGAACATAATTGCTAGGGCGGGGACCAAGCTGATCAGCGTAATCAGCACCAGCATCTGGATTGATCGCCCTGCCACCGACCCCTCGCCAAACGAAAGGTCGGAAAGCCCCTGCGCCGCTGCGCCGTGGCCGAAAATGCTCAGCGCTAGCGCTGCGAGGGCGACAGCTGCAAGGGATCGTGCAGTCACAGACGCTCGCCCGGGTTGGAGGCGACCTCGGTCAAGCGGACGGCCAGCTGCCCTGGCTCGTCCTCGGATTCTTGCAATTCGCCGCGCGCGATTAGCCGGTCGCCGATATAAATTTCCACGGGGTCGTCGATGCGGCGATCCAACTGCAGCACCGCGTTTTCCTCCAGCGCGAGGAGCTCGCGGACGGAGGGGCGGCTGCGCCCGACGGCGATGGTTACCTCGATCGGTACATTCCACAGCGCTGGGTTTGCGCCCTCGGGCATCGCTTTGTGGTCAGGCGCTAATTCGGACATGGTTTCCCTCGGGATAGGCTTCGTCTGAAGCAAGGTTGGCGGTCATAGTCAGTAGGTCTTGCAGCTGCAGCAGCAGTGTCTCGATATCGAGGCAGCTTTCGCCGTCCCCCGTCGCCAGCATGATCGTGCCCATAGGTACTGCAGCCGCTGGGGCGAGCGTGAAGTGCCCCGGCAGTTGTGGGGCAAAGGCGCGCAGCGTTTCGTAATCTTCGGGTGCCAGCTGCACGGCAATTCCGCGGGTTGTGGTGTTTTCCGCGGCGGTTTCCAGCGCGTCGATCAAGTAAAGACGGAGGGTCTCTGCCCGCAGGCCTGGCAGCAAGCGCTGGGCGATCGTCTGGAATAAAGGCGACAGCGCTGCCAGCACAGATCTTCGCGCTTCTGCGTGGGTAAAACTGTGGTCGGCTAGGGCGGTCGCGGTAACATCCAGCGCGCGCAGGCGGGCCGCAGTTTGGCTTTGCTCGATTTCGGCCATGGCCGCGTCATAGCCAGCCAAGTATTCTGGGCTGGGGCCTGTGTTGCTCTCCGGCTCGCTGTCGAAGGCTTCAAACGCAATAGCGCGTAAGGTCATCGCCGCGCCCCTCAGCTATGCTCGGGCTTGCGCCCGTCTTCGACCCAGGCTTGCAATAGCCGGACGGAATCGTCCTGACGGTCCGATATCAGCGCGGTCAGGCGGGCGACCGGGTCCGGCGCATCCAATGTGCCGAAATTGTTGTCCAGCGCCATCGCCATGGGGAAGGGATCGTCCAACAGAGGCGGCGGAAGTTCCGCGACGGGCGGCGCGGGCCGCAGCATTGGGCGCAGCACGAACAAGCCCAGCACCAGTGCCACCGCCGCAAGCACTGCCCATTGGATCATTTGCATCGCGTCAAACAGGCGCAGCGGTGCGGCGACGGCTTCGGTCCCCAGCGCGGCGGGCGTCACGAACGACATGGCGCGCAGGGTGATGACATCGCCTCGGGCGGCCTCAAACCCGACGGCCGATTCGACCAGCTCGCGCAGGGCGTCCAGCTCCTCGGTTGTGCGGGGCGTCGCGTCCGGGCCGGTGGGCTCGTTTACCAGCACAGCGACCGTCAGGCGACGAATTGCACCCGGGGCGCGTAGCAATTCGCGGCTGGTTTCCGACAGTTCGTAATTCGTGACATTGCGGCTTTCGCGGTCTTCGCTGGTGTTTTGGCTACTGTCTTGATTCGCGGCCCCGTCTGGCAGGTTCGATGCGACGGTGACGTTGCCATCGGCATTGCCTTGGCTGCGGCGCGAGCTTTCGGACAGGTCGTTGGACACAGCGACTCGCCCGTCGGGGTCGATGCGCCGTTCGTGGATCGTCTCGGTTTCGGTCACATTCTCGACTGCTAACTCGACCACGGCATTGCCGGCGCCCACGCGCGCCTCCAGCAGGGCGCGAACACGATTGCGCAGGTCCTCCTGCCGCGTGTCGGCCATCTGGGCATTGTCGGGCGCGGCGATTAGGCCCGCGACGGCGTCGATCACAGCGACATCGGCGGGCTGCAGGCCGGGCACGGCGGCGGCGATCAATGACCGAAAGGCTTGGGCCTGTTGCTGCGACACGCTGCCGCTGGTCATGGTGACCGTCACCGCAGCGGTTGCGGGCTCGCCTTGCTGGAACGCGCGCCCTGCGGGGGGCGATATATGCACGCGTACCGCGCGCAGGCCGGGCACGGCAAGGATGGTGCGGGCCAGTTCCCCCTCTTTCGCGCGCCAATAGGCGGCATCGAACATTTGCGCGGTCGTGCCGAAGCCGGACAGGTTGTCCAGCAGTTCGTAGCCCTCGGCACCAGCGGCAGGCAGGCCTGCGCCCGCCAATGTCATCCGCAGCAGGTCACGCGATTCGACGGGCACGTAAATAGCGTCGCCGCGCACCTCGAACGGGCTGCGTTGTTGTTCGATCGCGGCGACAACCTCGGCCGCGGCGGCGGGATCAAGGCCGGAATACAGCAGCGCCATATCGCTGCGGCCCAGCCCGCGCGCCAGCCCGATAATGGCCAGAAATACCCCCAGCGTTGCCGCCGCGACAATCAGTCGGCGGCGCATCGAAAAGCTGGACCACAGGGCGATGAGGTTTCTCACGAGGGGGGCACTCCTGTCTTTATGCAGCGGGCTTCTGCCTGCTGGGGCATTAAAGACTCATGCGCCTTAACAATCGGTTAGTTCCTGCGGGCTAGTTTCGCCCCGAAACAACGGGCAAGGAGAATCCTTCATGGTGGCCATGGCAGATGCTGACCTTTCCACCCCCAAAGGCAGGGGGCGAAAGGCAATTCCGCTGATTCTGGGGCTGGTGCTGGCGCTTGCGGGCGCGGGCGGGGGCTACCTTGCGGTGTCGCAGGGGCTGTTGCCGTGGCAGGGGCGCGAATCGACGCACGAAGGGGCGGTGCACGTGGCCGACAACATCGCCTTCGTCGCGATGGAGCCTTTGATCGTCAACCTTCCAGTACAGGCCGGTGGGCGCTACCTGCGCTTTACCGCGCAGCTTGAGGTGCCAGCAGACAGTGTGTCCGCCGTCAACCATGTGATGCCGCGAATCACCGATGTGCTGAACGGGTATCTGCGCGCCGTTACGCCCGCCGATCTGTCCGATGCCAGTGGGATGATGCGTATGCGTGGAATGATGCTGCGCCGCGTCCAAGCTGTCGCAGGCGAGGGGAACGTGCGCAACATTCTGATCATGGAACTGGTGGTGAACTAAGATGGGGACGGGAATGAGCGGTATCGCCGATATTCTGATGATCGCCGCAACGCTGGCTGCCGCGGTTTACTGCCACGTTCTGGCGCGCCGCCTGCGGGCCTTTACGAATTTGGAAAGTGGTGTCGGCGGCGCGGTGGCAACGCTGGCGCGTCAGGTCGACGACTTGCAACGCGCCCTCAGCGCCGCGCGCGTGGCGGGTGACCAGTCGGCGCAGCGGTTGGACGCCGCAAACCGCAAGGCCGAGGAGAGCGCGCGTCGGATCGAACTTTTGCTGGCTGCGATGCATGATCTGCCCGATACCCCGCGTGCCGCGAAGCCTGCCGCCAAGGCGCCAGCCAAGCCACGCAACCGCAAAGTGGCCACCCCCGTGCCAGCGCTGCCCCCCGCCGAGCTGCCGACATTCCTGCGCCCAAAACCCGAGGTTTCGGTATGAAGCGGCCCGCCTACCACGCCTTGCAGGTGTTGACGGGATTGATGCTTGTGTCCGGCGTCGTCCGCTTTGGCGTCGTGGCCACCAGTGCCGTCGCGGCCGAGGGGAATTTACCCGAAATGGGTTTGCCTGCCAGTGCCACCGATGGCTGCGCCCCCGCCAGCGATGCGGTGCTGGCTGCCCTGCGCGCGCGCGAAGATCGTCTCGTGCAGCGCGAGGGAGCGATGGCAGACCGTATGCGCGCCCTCGAGGTGGTTGAGGCGCGCGTGCAAAACCAGCTAGTGGCGCTGGACCGCGCGCAAAGCGACTTGGCTGCCACGATGGCGCAGGCCAGTACCGCCGCCAGCAACGATTTGGCCACGCTGACCGCCGTTTACCAAGAGATGAAACCCGAGGAAGCCGCCGCCATCTTTACCGCGATGGACCCCGTCTTTGCTGCAGGCTTCATGGCGATGATGCGGCCACAAACCTCGGCTGCGATTTTGGCGCGCCTCGACCCGGCGCAGGCCTATGGAATCAGCGCGATCATCGCGGGCCGCAATACCGGCGCGCCGACCAACTAACTTCACCGGCCAAGGGGTTTCTTAAGCTTTGCCCCGGTAGGGTGAGTCGACAGTAATGAGACAGGGAAAACGATGTTCGGGCTGGTAGGTATAGCGGTCGTCTTTGTGATGGTCTTTGGCGGCTATTTGCTGTCGGGTGGAAAGATGGGGATCGTGCTACACGCCCTTCCGTTCGAACTGATGATCATTTTCGGTGCGGCGATCGGGGCGTTTTTGCTGGCGAACGGGCTGGGTACCGTCAAGGCGACGCTGAAGGTGCTGCCACGCGTTTTCAAGGGGCCGAAATGGCGGGGCGATGACTACCGCGATTTGCTGGTTCTGCTGTTCGAGTTGATCCGTCTGGCGCGCGCTAATCCTGTTGCCCTTGAAGAACACATCGAATCGCCGGAAAGCTCGGCGATCTTCGCGCGATACCCCCGCATAGTGGCCGATCACGAGGCGATCAGCCTGATTTGCGACACGCTGCGCGCTGCAGGGATGAATTACGACGACCCGATGCAGGTCGAAGAGGTGCTGGAAAAGCGCCTCGAGGCTAGTCGCCATCACGCGATGCAACCGGTCCATGCCTTGCAGACGATGGCCGATGGCTTGCCCGCGCTGGGCATCGTTGCCGCGGTTCTGGGCGTCATCAAGACGATGTCCTCGATCGACCAGCCACCGGCTGTGCTGGGCAAGATGATCGGGGGGGCGCTTGTGGGCACGTTCCTTGGTGTTTTTCTGGCCTATGGTTTCGTCGGGCCAATGGCCGCGCGGCTGCAAGCCGTGTGCGAAGAAGACGCGCATTTCTACCAGTTGATCCGCGAAGTTCTGGTCGCAAATCTTTACCAGCACGCCCCACCGCTGTGCATCGAAGTGGGCCGTCAAAATACGCCTGAAAACCTTCGCCCAGGATTTGCCGATCTGGAACTGGTTTTGAAAGCTAGCAAAGAGGCAGCCTGACATGCGTGCATCTAGTCTGATTGTCCTTGCCGCCCTCGCGCCGCTACCCGCCCTTGCGCAAGGGGTGGTGGATCGCGCCGAGGTTACCGTGCGCTCGGGGCGTCACCCCACGTTCACGCGGCTGACCTTCGCCTTGCCGGAAGGGATGACGTGGCAGTTGGGGCGTGCGGGGGGGGGCGGCTACCGCCTTCTGCTCGACCGGCCTGCACAGTTCGATACCTCGAGCGTTTACCAGCGCATCGGGACGGATAGCGTCGCCGCGCTGGTGGCCGGGCCCTCTGACCTGCGCTTGGACCTCGGCTGTGAATGCTATGCCGAGGCTTTCATGGCGACGCCGCAATTGCTGGCCATCGATTTGCGCCCCGGAAAGCCGCCCGCATCCGCGCGCTACGAACAGCCCTTGCAGGCCGCCGCGGAACCTCACGCGCTTCCTGCGCATGACGATCGCATCGATGCCGCTGTGCCGCTGGTCTTCCGTCCGCGCCCGACGCCCGAACCCGATCTGTCGGTGCTAGAAGCTGCCCTGATCGAATCCTTCGCGCGCGCCGCTGCGCAGGGTTTGGTGGATCCTGCCGCGCCCGTGCAGACGCAAACGGTCGCCGCCGCGCCGCCGTTGGTCGCCCCGCCTGATCAGCCCGCCGACGCTGGCCCAGTGACCGAAGCTGTCGTTGCCGTCCCCGGTGTTGCCGCGCAGACCAGTCTTGACCGCGACACGGGCCGCCCCGCGCCTGACAGGCTGTCGCGCGCGGGCGAGGAATGCTTGCCCGACGCGGGTTTCGATTTTGCGCAGTGGGGCAACGGGCTCACGTTGCAAGATGCCATCGCCACGGGTTTTGGCGCACTTTATACTGTGAACGAGGCCGTCACGCGCGAGGGTGTGGCCACTTTGGCGCGAAGCTACCTGCATTTTGGCTTCGGGCGCGAAGCAGCTGCGATCACCGCGCTTTATCCGCTGCCCGACGCGGGCGTTGCACGCTTAGCTGCGCTGGGCCGCATTATTGACGAGGATCTGGTCGCCCCCCCGATGTTCGCGGCGCAGCAGGGCTGCTTGGGCGCTGTTTCGCTGTGGTCCGCACTAGAAGCCGACGCGCTGCCCCCCCTGCGGTCCGAGGATCGGATCGCCTTGATCAACGCGCTGCGCGATCTGCCCGAACCCCTGCGTGGGCAAATGGGGCTGCGCCTTGCCCGCCTGTTTTTGCAAGTGGGCGAGGTTGAAACCGCTCAATCCGTCATGGCCATTGGGTCGACGGCGCACACCTTCGGGTCTGAAGGTGTGGCAAGCCTGATCGCCGACCATTTGGGCGGCGCGGCGGCAGCGCTGTCTGTTCTGCGCCAAGCGCAGGGTGAGGGGGGCGTGTTGGAGGCCGATAGTCTGTTGGCTGTCGTAGACGCCATCCTCGTGCGCCAAGAAATCCCGCCCGAAGCTTTGCTGGAAATGGTGGCCGCCGCGCGCTACGGGGCGCGGGGCACCGCGCAAGGCGCCGATCTGGCCGCAGCCCAAACGCGCATGCTTTTGGCACGCAGTGATCTGGCCACAGCAAAGGCCTTCTTGTCGCAGATTGATTTGGGCCTGACTGCATCGGGCTTGCGTGACCTGCGCGATGCGTTGCTGTCCGCGCAAGCGGCCAGCTTGCCCGACCTCGCTTTCCTGACCGAGGCTTTGTCCACGGATGCCGCCACCGTCGGCGGCGCTGCGGGGAATGCCGTCGCGCGCCGCCTGATTGACCTGGGGTTCGCCGATCAGGCGCTGGTCTTTCTCACCCCCGCCGCCGACGGCCCTGACATGGCCGAGCGGCGCTATTTGCGGGCCGAGGCTTCCGCGTTGACCGGTCAGGCGACGATCGGGCTTGCGGCGCTAACCGGATTGTCCGATCCCCGCGCCGAGGCGTTGCGTCTAAACCTAAGCGATCCCGTTATGGCCGTCGACGGCGATGATCGCGCGTGGCGCAGCGGTGACTGGGGCGCGTTGGCGCAGACCGATGATACGCTCATCCGCGCGGCTGCGTTGGAAATGGCCGCACCCGCGCCCGCCGCAACCAGCGTGGATAGCATTGCGCAGGCCGAGGCGTTGCTGGGTGATGCCGCCGCCGCACGCGCTTTGGCCAACGATCTGCTGGGGCGTTTTGCACCCCCGCGCTAACGCTTCGTTCACCAGAATCATGAAAACTGGTCGGCGTGCCGTAAGGGTGATTGATAAAAAGGGGCAAGGCGGCGTGCAGCGTGCATCGGCCATATACACGGTTCTTTTGCTACTGGGCCTTGCTGGCCCTGCGGCGGCCGATCTGTGTTCCGATGCAGCCGCCCGCGTCGCGCCGCGCTATGGCGTGCCCGTGGCTGTGCTGACGAGCGTGGCGAAGGCCGAGACAGGGCGCACGCGCGGTGGCGCGCTGCAACCTTGGGCGTGGACGATTAATCATGCGGGCACGGGGCAGTGGTTTGATGACAGCGCGGCAGCGCTTGGCCGTGCGCGGCAGCTGATCGCGCAGGGCGAGACGAATTTCGACAGCGGATGCTTTCAAATCAACTGGCGCTGGCACGGCACCGCCTTTTCGGACGTGTCCGAACTGTTCGACCCATCCCGCAGCGCCGCCTACGCCGCCGAATTTTTGCGCCAGCTGTATGACGAGTTGGGCAGTTGGTCGGCTGCGGCTGGCGCCTACCATTCGCGCACGCCCGAACTGGCGGCTCGCTACCGCCAGCGCTTCGACCAGATTCTGGCCAGCGAAGGCGGGGCGCCCGCATCACGCCCCGCACGCCCGGCCCGCATCAATTCCTACCCACTTTTGCAATCATCGGGCGGGGCGCGCGGCCTCGGTTCGCTTGTCCCGGGGCGCAGCTAAGCTATGAAATTCGATATAAAAAACCTGTTCAGCCCTACTGTTGCGCTGGCTTTGGCGCTGTTGACCGTCATTATCATGATGGTGCTGCCAATGCCGTCTTGGGTGCTGGACATCGGCCTTGCAACATCGTTTGCATTGGCGATTCTGATCTTCACCGTAACACTGTTTGTCGAACGTCCGCTGGACTTTTCGTCTTTCCCGACAGTGCTTTTGGCCTCGCTACTACTGCGGTTATCGCTCTCGGTATCCTCGACCAAACTGATCATCGGGCAGGGGCATACGGGCACCGACGCTGCAGGCCACGTGATCGAAGGTTTTGCGAATTTCGTGATGGGCGGCTCGATCGTTCTGGGGTTGGTGGTTTTCGGCGTGCTGTTGATCGTGAATTTCATGGTCATCAACAAGGGCGCCGCCCGCATGGCCGAGGTTGGCGCCCGCTTCGCCCTCGACGCTATGCCCGGCAAACAACTAGCCATCGACGCGGATATGGCGTCGGGCGCGATCGACCACGCCGAAGCCCGCGCGCGGCGCGAGCGCGAACAGTCGGAAACCACGTTCTTCGGCTCCCTCGACGGGGCGTCGAAATTCGTCAAGGGCGACGCGGTTGCGGGGCTGCTGATCACGGCGTTGACGTTGGTGGCCGGGCTTGCGTCAGGTGTCTTTGTTCAAGGAATGCCTATCGGTCAGGCCTTTGAAACATATGCGATTTTGACAGTGGGTGACGGGCTTGTCAGCCAAATTCCCGCAGTGATCATTTCGGTCGCATCGGCCCTGCTGCTGGCGCGCGGTGGGGCGACGGGTGCGGTCGATCTGGCCCTGATCGGTCAGCTTGGCCGCAGGCCCGCCCCGCTGTTCACCGTGGCCGCCCTTATGACGGTGCTGGCGCTGGTACCGGGTCTGCCGACGCTGCCGTTTTTGGGCGGGGCAGGGGCACTATGCTATGCGGGGTATCGCAGCTATCGCGCGCAACGCGCTGCCCAGATGGCTGACGTTGCGCCCGCAGCAATCCCTTCAGCGCCGCCGCGCACGATGGGCGACGTGATGGATGTCGATGACATTCACGTCGAATTCGCGCCTGATCTGGTCGAGATGGTGCTGGACCCCGCGACAGGCCTGGACGCGCGTATTGCCAGCATGCGCAATCACGTTGCGACGGCCTTCGGCTTGCTGCTGCCCGAAATTCGCCTGACCGACAACCCCGCGCTGCCCGCAGGCACCTATGTCGTGCTGGTGCAGGGGGTAGAACAGACGCGTGCGATGCTGCGCCCCGGCCGCATGTTGGCGCTGCTGTCGGGGCCGGGCGCTCCGGCGCCCGCAGGCGAGGACGTGAAAGAGCCTGTCTACGGCGCGCCGGCGCGCTGGATTGCACCCGACGCGCAGGCCGATGCCGCCTTGTCGGGACTGACCACCGTCCAGCCCGCCGAAGTGCTCGCAACCCACTTGCTCGAGGTGATCAAACGCAATTTCGCGCGCCTGATGACGCATAAAGCCCTGCGAAAACGCTTGGATGAAATGGTGAACTTGACCGACAAGGCGCGGGCCGACGCCAACCGAAAGTTTATCGACGAGATGATCCCCGACCGCGTTCCGATGGACTTGTTGCTTTCGGTGCTGCGCCTGCTGCTGGAGGAGCGAGTCTCGATCCGCAACCTCCCACTGATTATCGAAGCCATGGCCGAGGCTCGCGCGCTAGCGGCCCATCCCGAAGCCGTCGCCGAACACGTCCGTCAGCGCCTCGGGTTTCAGTTAGTGGCCGAATTGCGACGACCTGACGGCTCGATCCCGCTGGTGCAACTTGCGCCCGAGTGGGAAGAAATCTTCACTACCTACCAAATTGGCGCGGATCGCACGATGCAGGATGTCGCCTTGCCCCCCGAAGAATTCAACCGCTTGGCCAGCGCCATAGCCGAACGCATCGGTGCGGCGAGTGACATGAATAATTACCCTGCGCTGGTCACTTCTGGGCGGAGGCGCCGCTTTTTGCGGACGGTCATGCAGGCCAAGGGTATCCCGAATCCCGTCCTATCGTTCGAGGAAATCGGCGTTGATGCCCGCCCTGCTTTGGTGGGCGTTGTCGCGGCATGAACGACCTTCAGGCCTTGGTTGACGTCTCGCAACCGTTCGCCTTTGCCGCGTTTCTGGCGTTCTTGCGCGTCGGTGCTTTCGCCGCGCTGCTGCCTGCCTTTGGTGAGCAGACCTTGCCCATGCGCGTGCGTTTGGCGGTTGCGCTGGCGCTGACCACGCTGGTGTTGCCCGCGGTTGTCGATCAACTGCCCGCCCAGCCTGACAGTCTGGCCGCCACGGGGCATATTGTGGTTATCGAAGTCGCGGCTGGTTTAGTCTTCGGCCTTGGGGTGCGGCTGTTGGTGTGGGCGCTGGAATTCGCGGGGGCGCTTGCTTCGCAGTCGGTCGGGGTCGCGCAACTGTTCGGCAGCGGCATGACGGCCGAGCCCTCTAGCGCGTTTAGTCAAGTATTTGTCTTGACTGGGTTTGCACTGGCATGCGCGATGGGCCTGCCGCTGCACGCGGTGGCTATGATGATCGGCAGCTACAGCATCATTCCCAGCGGGTCGTTCCCGACGCCAGATCTGTTGGCCGCAACACTGTTGCCGGGCTTTCAAAACTCGTTTGGCTTGGCGGTGCGGCTTGCGGGGCCCTTCTTCATCGCGGGGCTGCTATACAACCTGACGCTGGGCTTCGTGAACCGCGCAATGCCGCAAATGATGGTCACCTTCGTCGGCGCCCCCGCGCTGACAGGGGCGGGGCTTATTTTGCTGTTGGTGGCCAGCCCCGTCCTGCTGGGTATCTGGGTCCGCGCGCTGATTGCCGCTTTCGCCACCCCCTTCGGCCCGAGTTTGTAGCCATGGCCGAGCAGGACAGTAGCGCCGAAAAATCCCACGAACCAACCCAGAAAAAGCTGGATGATGCGCGACAAAAGGGCGACTTTCCCCGCTCGGCTGACCTGACCGTCGCGGCGGCCTATGGCGGCTTTTACCTGGCGCTAGCCGCTGTCGGCGGCACTGTCGCACTGCGCGGGGTCGATCAGCTGGGCGGTCTGTTGTTCCATGCCGAGGGCCTTGCAACGCAAGCTTTCCGCAGCCATCCGTCCGCTGTGGTTGGACCGCTGCTGACGACCGCGATGTTGGTGGTTTTACCGCTTTTACTGGTGCCTGCCGCCTTTGCACTGGTTAGCCTGTTTGCGCAGCAAGCGCTGGTGTTCGCACCGTCAAAACTGGCAGCAAAGCTGTCGCGTATCTCGCCGCTGTCGGTGGCCAAGCAGAAATTCGGCCTGGCGGGCATCGTCGAGTTTTTGAAAAGCGTGGTGAAACTGGTCCTCTTTTCCGCAGCTTTGACGTGGTTTCTTTCCACGCGGATGGAGGAAATCGCCGCCACCCCCGCCATGCCCGTTCGCAGTCTGCTGATGTTCTTGGGGCATCAACTGCTGGCGATGGTTCTGATCGCGGTGGCCATTTCCTTACTGATTGGCGTGGTCGATGCGGTCTGGCAGCGCCTGCGCCACTTGCGTGACAACCGCATGACCCGCCAAGAGGTCATGGATGAAATGAAGGACAGCGAGGGTGACCCCCAGCTGCGGCAACAGCGTCGCCAGCGCGGGGTAGCCATTGCCATGAACCAAGTTGCGACCGAAGTGCCCAAGGCCAGCGTCGTCATCGTCAACCCGACCCACTATGCCGTCGCGCTACAATGGAGCACCGACAGCCTGCGCGCCCCGGTCTGTCTGGCCAAGGGGGTGGATGCTGTCGCGCTGCGTATGCGCGAAATTGCCGCCGAGCACGGCATTCCCATCCAAGCCGACCCGCCTACGGCCCGCGCGCTTTACGCGGAAACCGAGGTTGGGCAAGAGATTGGCCGCCAGCACTATCGCGCCGTTGCCGCCGCCATCCGCTTTGCCGACGAGATGCGCAAGAAAGCCCGTAAGAGTGTGATATGACCCAACGTGACCGGCGTGAGTTGAAAGAATTGGCCCAGCTGACCGCCTTGGTCCGTGCGCAGGCCGAGGGCAAGTTGGCGCGACTGCGTCAGCAAGAAGCGGCTTTGCGGGCGCAGCGCGCCGCCTTGGCTTCAACATCGGCGCAGGCCTTTGACCCGCTTCTCGCCGTCGATCGGCAGGCCGTCATGCAGGCAGGTGTGAATTGGCAAAGCTGGGTGGAAAGCCGTAGCCGCAGTTTACTGGCGCAAGAAAGCCGCGTGCGCGCCGAAATCCATAGTCTGACCCCCGATGTCGCCTTGGCGGTGGGGCGCGACGATGCGGTAAACCGCCTGCGCCAAGACTTGCTGGCGCAGGCGTCCCAAAAGGCAAACCGGCAGGATTAGTAGTCTTGTCGGCTAAGGTCGGTGACCAGTATGTCGCGCACGCCCGCGCCGATTGTTTCGCTGGCGGCCGCCCGCAAGCGGTTGCGTAGCTGTCGCATCACGTCCGGTGCGGTGAACATGCCGTCAAACCCGCCCGTGTTTGCGTGGTCATATAACACTTGCAGGAACTGATCGCGCAGTTTTGGTGTCATCGGCGCGACTTTAGGCGCATCTGCGGGCAGAATTTCCAGCCCCAGTGACATGACCACAATCGATGTAGTCGCGCCGTTGCGCAAAATTGGCACCACGAAAGCCTCGTCCAGCGGAACGTAGGTCGTGGCCTCGGCCGGTGCCGGGCTAGGCGGTGCGCTGTCATCGCTTGCGGTGTGGGTCGTCGGGCGGGCGGTCATGATGCCCGCCCCGATACCACTGGCGGTGCCCAAAATCAGCAGCGCAACGGGGATGATCAGTTTTTTCATCACGGCCTCGGGTTAGAAGGGGGACAGGCGATCAACGATCTGATGGCCGTAACGCGGGCTTTGCGCGACCGAGATCGGGCCGCGCCCGCCATAGGAAATACGGGCCGAGGCGATGCGATCATAACTTACCTCGTTCTGGCGGTTGATGTCGGCGGGGCGGACGAAGCCGGTAACGGTGAGTTCGCGGATCTCGTTATTGACGCGAATTTCCTGACTGCCGGTGATCTCCAGCGCACCGTTTGGCAGGGTGGCGATCACTGTAGCCGCGACGCGCAGGGTAAGCCGCTCGTTGCGGCTGACCGACCCGTTGCCGTTGAAATTGCTAGATGATTCCGTCTGCACGCCGGGGTTCAACGTCGCGCCGCCATACAACACCTCGGCCGCGCGTTCGGGCAGCCCGAGGAGTGCGCCCACGCTCATCTCTTGCGAGGAGGAGCGCGCCTGCGCCGATGTGTTCGAGAATTCCGCGCGGTCATTGATTGAAATGGCGACCGTCAGAATGTCGCCGCGCTGCATCGCGCGCCGATCGCCCAACAGCGAATTACGCGTACCCGACCACAGGGATGCGCCGGCGCTGTAAGGGCGCGCGCCATCCAGTGATAGCGGCAGACCCGATGACATCATGGCCGTGTGTTCGTCCGACAACAGGCTTGGTGTCAGTTGGGGCTGCGTCAACAGCGGCGTGCCGCCGCCGCAACCGGCCAGCAACATGGCTGGAATCAGCCAGAATTTAAGGCGAGACATGGGCGGCCCCCTCGACCCCGATGCGCGCCATTACGGTGTTGCGCGATTGCAGGTTCATCACGCGGATCAGATCGCCTGCGCCCGCGCGTTCCAACGCGCGACCCTCGGTTGTGATCATCACGGCACCGCGTGCAAATACCAGCGGAACAACCTGATTTCGTTGAACGATTGCAGGCTGTCCGAACTGGCTGGCCTGCAGCGGGCGGCCCGCATAAACGGGGGTGCGGGCCTCTAGCCCGATGATCTGCGAAGGGTCGGTGATCGCGCCGGGGATGTCGCCTTGGCGCAGGGCAAGATCCTCGGGGGCGATGGTGCTTTGGGCCGGAATTGTCCGCAGCACGACCACGTAATCCGCCGCGGCGGGGCTGGCGAGGCACGCCGTGACCAGCGCAATTTTGCGCAACACCGTCATCGAATTTGCACCATGGCGGCCAGCATCTGGTCGGCTGCCGTAATAACTTTGGAATTCAACTCGTACCCGCGTTGGGCGGCTATCAGGTCGGTGACCTCGCGCACGGCGTCAACGGTGCTTTGCTCCAGATACCCTTGGCGAAGGGTGCCCAAGCCGTCCTCGCCCGGTACGGCCACGGCGGGCTGGCCCGATGCGGCTGTTTCCAGATAGAGGTTCGATCCCATAGCCTCGAGGCCGCGCGGGTTGACGAACATGGCAAGGTTCAACTGGCCCAGAAACTCTTGCTCGACCGAGTCGGTGAAGCTGGCGTAAACCTCGCCCGCCGCGTTGATCGCGACGGATTGGGCATCTTCGGGGACGGCGAGGCCGGGGGCGATCTCGTAGCCGTCCGATGTGACGATCAGGCCGTCGCCCGTCAGCTTTAGCGCGCCATCACGCGTGTAGCCGATGCGACCGTCGGGCAGCGCGACCTCGAAATAGCCTTGCCCTTCGATCGCGACGTCCAGCGAGCCACCGGTTTCTTGCAGCGTGCCTTGCCCCAGCAGCGGCGAGACGGCGGTCGTGCGCACACCCATCCCCAGCTGGATGCCGGTAGGCAAAATCGTCCCGTCGCTGGCCGATACGGTGCCTGCGCGCTGCACTTGCTGATAATGCAGGTCGGCAAATTCGGCGCGGCGCGGGTTGTAGGCGGTGGTGTTCATATTCGCGAGGTTGTTCGAGATCACCTCGACCCGGGTTTGCTGGGCCAGCATGCCGGTTGCGGCAATATCCAGAATACGCATAGCGGCTTTCCTTGGGGTGTTTTGATCAGGCGGCCTTAGCTTTTGATCAGCTGTATGGTGTTGCGGATGCGTTCATCCTCGCGGTCGGCCAGTGTCTGGCCGAATTCATAGGCGCGCTGCACCTCGATCATGCGGGCGATCTGCGAGATCGCATTCACGTTCGAATTTTCCAAATGGCCCTGCCGCATGACGCCGTCCAAAACCGGCATGTTGTCGTCACTAAAAAAGCCTGTGCCGCTGGTGCGCGTGATGGTGTTCGGATCGGTGGGGGTAAACAGGCCAATCTGGCCGATGGCATCGCCGCCGACTGCAATGGTGCCATCGCTACCGATCATGACGGGGCCTGCATCGGCCGGGATCATGACCGGCGCTTCGCCCGCATCCAGCAGCGAGTAGCCGTCGGCTGTCACCAAAACCCCCTCGCCACTGAGGGTGAAGGCCCCCGACCGCGTCAGCATCGGCCCGTCGGGGTGGTCGATCATGAAGAACCCTTCGCCCTCGATCGCCAAATCGTAAGGGGCGTTTGTGATGCCAAGATCGCCTTGGGTAAAGTCGGTTTGCCGCACGCGCGCGGTAGCAAGCGACAGCGATTGCGTCTGTGGCCCCAGCCGGACAACGTATTCGCTGAACGCCACCCCCTCGGCGCGAAAGCCGGTGGTGTTTGCGTTCGCGATGTTGTTCGCGATGGCCCGCATTTCGTGTAGCAGCCCGCTTTGACGGGTCAGCGATGTGTATCCGGCGTTATCCATAATTCATCCTGCGATCAGCGGCACCAGCACGCTTTGGAAGTAAACGGTCAGCGTGCGCGTCATGAAGCCCATGGTCAGCCAGAACACGACCACGATGGCCGCCAGTTTCGGCACGAAGGTCAGCGTCATTTCCTGCACCGATGTCAGGGCCTGAAACAGACCCACGACCAGCCCGACCACCAATGCGACGGCCAGCACAGGGGCCGACATCATCACGGCGGCCCAAAGGCCCGCCCGTAACGTGTCATAGAGCTGCGCCTCGACCAGCATCACACGGCCATCCGCAGTATTTCCTGATAGGCCTCGACCACCTTGTTGCGGATGGTCACGGCCGTCTCGACCGCCAGTTCGCTTTGGGCGAGGGCGGTGACAAGCGCGTGGGGGTCGTAATCGCCCGTCATCGCGCTCATTGCGGCCTCTTCACCGGCTTTCAGCGTGCTGGCAAATTCTGCGCCGGCTGACGCGAAATAGCTGGCGGGAGACGAATCATCGTGCCCCTGCGTGGTCCGCAGGGCGTCATAGGCGCGCGAGGCGAGAGTGCTGCGAATATCCATATCGGGGTCCTATCGGCGCAGAAGGTCAAGAAGCGAGGACGACATCTGTCGCACCTGATCGAAGACTTTTAGGTTTGCCTCGTAGCTGCGGTTCGCCTCGCGGGCGTCGGCGATCTCGATCAGCAAGTCGACGTTGGACCCCTGATAATTGCCCTGATCATTCGCCAGCGGATGGGCGGGGTCATGCACGTCGGCCAACGGGGACTGGTCCAGACGCACGCGGCTGGTTTCAACGCCGCCTTCGGTCGCAACCGCCGCGCGGAAGCTGACCAGTTTGCGGTGGTAGCCGGGGGTGTCGGCGTTTGCGATGTTTTCGGATGTGTAGCGCACGCGGTTGGCCTGCGCTTGCATGCCGCTGGCCGCGATGGACAGCGTGGTGGAAAAGTCAGCCATTCTAGCCTCCTATGCTTGTGCGTAGCAGCGTCAGGCCGTGGCGGTAGATCGTCAGGGCCTGTGTGTGTTCGCGCTGCGCGTCGATTGCTGCAACAGCCTCAGTCTCGAGCGAGACCGAGTTGCCATTGGGTGATTCTTCGGCCAGCGCCGCATGGGCGCCGAGGGCGGGCAGAGCCTGGCCCTGCAGGTGACCGCTGCGCGTTTGCAGCAAGGCGGTATTGCCCGCCGCCTGATAGCTGTCGGCAAAGCTGGCAACCGATTGCACGCGGTAGCCGGGCGTGTCGGCATTCGCGATGTTGATTGCCGTCTGGTTGATCCGCTGGCTGGCATGGACGGCCATGGCCGATGCCGTGCGGAACAGGTCGAGGCCTTTTTGCATCCGGTTGGTCCCCTTTTGGTTTCAACCAAGATTTAAGGCTGATTCCTTAAAGAGAGGTTGTGCCGCAACCGTCGCAGGGGAATTTACCATGAATGCAGTTGAAACCACGTCAGACCCGTTGGGGGTGATCGACCGGGTCGTGCATGTGCTGCAAGGTGCGCCCGCGTTGCAGCCCGTGGGGCGTGTCGCCCGTGCGGCAGGCGGCACGATCGGGCTGGAAGGTCTGACGCAAGCCAGCAAATTGGGTGATCGAATCACGGTGCTGACCGATGCTGGCCCCCTGAGGACCGAGGTTATCCGTGTCGCTGCCGCAGAAGTCACCGTCATGCCCGAGGGGTTGGCCGAAGGCGTTGCGGTAGGGGATCGTGCCGTGTTGACCGGCGCTGCCCGCTTTTGCCCCGATGCGCGTTGGATCGGCCGGATGATTGACCCCGACGGCGTGTCGCTGGACGGGATGCCGCTGCTGCAGGGGCCGGTTGCGCGCCCGCTGCGCACGGCCCCCCCGCCTGCCGCCGCCCGTCGCGCCATGGGGGCGCGCCTGCACACCGGCTACGCTGTGTTTGATACAATCTTGCCGCTTGTGCGTGGCCAACGAATCGGCCTGTTCGCCGGGTCGGGCGTCGGGAAGTCGACGCTTTTGGCCGGCCTTGCGCGCAGCGTCGAGGCCGATGTCATTGTGATCGGTCTGGTCGGTGAGCGTGGCCGCGAGGTGCGCCATTTTGTCGAGGCGGTGTTGGGCCCAGAGGGGATGGCGCGGTCTGTGGTGGTCGCCGCCACATCAGACGCGGCGCCGCAAACCCGCCGCCGTTGCGCCTGGGCCGCCACGGCGGTGGCCGAATATTTTCGCGATCAGGGCAAGCAAGTGTTGCTAATGCTGGATAGCGTCACCCGTTTTGCCGAGGCGCATCGGGAAATGGCGGCTGCGTCGGGTGAGCCCGCGGCCCTGCGCGGCTATCCAGCCTCGACTGGCCCTGCCATCGCGGCGCTGTGTGAACGCGCCGGGCCGGGGCTGCCGGGGGCAGGGGACATCACGGCGATCTATTCGGTATTGGTGCAAGGGTCGGATATGGAGGAGCCGGTCGCCGACATGCTGCGCGGCACGCTGGATGGGCACATCATTTTGGATCGGGCCATCGCCGAAGGCGGCCGTTTTCCTGCTGTTGATGTACTGCGCTCGGTCTCGCGCGCGCTGCCGGCGGCGGCGTCTATGACCGAAAACAGCTTGATCGCCGAGGCGCGAGGGCATCTGGGCCAATATGATCGCGCCGCATTGATGGTGCGATCAGGCCTCTATGTTGCGGGCAGTGATCCGGCTGTGGATGCCGCCGTTGCCGTGCGACCGGGGATCGAGGCGTTTCTGACGCAAACAAAAATCCCCACGACCACTGCGGCCTTTTCTGCCTTGCGGCAGGTTTTGGTCGCTGTGCGTGGGGGTGCGAAGTGAGGGGCGTTAACGCCCCAGCAAGCTCAGCGCGATCGAGGCGGGCGAGTTGAACGCGCTGTTGTTGATCTCGCTGCGTACCAGAAACAGTCGGATCAGCTTTTCCTGCGCGGCGGGGTCGGCGAAGTCTGCAAAAGTAGTGATGCCGAAAGTCGCCTTGGCGCGGCTGATGAATTGCTCTTTTTGCTGGTCAATATCGATCTGCGCGAAAGATGCGGGAAAGCCGAGCGCAGTCTGGAAGACATTGCGCAACGGGCTGTCACCCATCATCGCGAACCATTGGGCGTTCTCGCTGCCCTTGGCTGCCAGAACGTCAGCGACCCCGCCGGCCACGTTCAGCGCCAAACGTAGGTCGCCGTTCTGCTCGCCCACGGCAACCTCGAACGATTCGCTGGTGTAGCGGGCGATAATTTTGTCGGCAAAGTCTGCCTTACTCGTCTGCACTCCGTCCGCATTGCCAAAGCCGAAGGCGCTGGACAGGGCGGCATATCGTTTGTCCGACAGTTTGCTGGCGAAAGCTCCCTGTGTCTCGGTTCCCTCGGTCAGGACGCGCTGGATGAAGGCCTTCGAATTCAGGTCGTCTTGCAGGCCGAATGCTCCCAGCGCGACCGACAGCAGACGGCGGTTCGACATCAAGTCATCAACCGTTTCCACCTTGGCGATGTTCTCGCGGAAGTATTTCGTGTTCATCGCAACCTCGCCCGAGGCGGCAAACGCTGTCGTTTGGCGTTGCAATGTTTGCGTCAGGAAGCGCCAGCCGGTGTAGCCGGACAGCGGAAGCACGGGCTGGAACGACATCTACGCCTCCAATCGGGTGGAAAGTAAGCGATCCTCGCGCGGCAGCAGGCTGCGCAGCCGCCGGAGGACGCGATAGTAATCAGCGGCGATGCAAGCTTCGGTCGCTTCGGCAAGTAGGCGGCGGCTGTCGGGGTCGATCAACGCTTGGCTCAGTTGTTCGATACCTTGCAAAAGCTGCTTGCGGCCCTCGGCCTCGGCGCAATCGTCCGTCAGCATTAGTTGCGCGATATAGCAGACGCGGCGCACGGGGGTATTTGCTTGGTCGGGGGGGATCGCGTCGCGCAG
Organism: Ketogulonicigenium robustum; assembly: GCF_002117445.1. NCBI lineage: Bacteria > Pseudomonadati > Pseudomonadota > Alphaproteobacteria > Rhodobacterales > Roseobacteraceae > Ketogulonicigenium > Ketogulonicigenium robustum. Next base: position 2,051,722 of record NZ_CP019937.1, on the reverse strand, counting down.
GCGCAAAATGTTGGCCCTCGGCGATACCACGGCCAATCGCGAGCGTTTGTCGCCGTTCTCAATGACGGCACCGTTAATCAAAACACGTTCGAAAGGCGCCAATTTCAACACAAGGCCTGCCATCACGAGGCCTCGCGGACAGCAGTGGCGCGGGGGGCAAGGCCCTGCAACATCGCGCGGTTCACTTCGATCAGCGGTGCCAGATCAGCGCCTTCGCGCAGGGCCTTGCTGGAATGGTCGATGGTGAATTCTGCCAGATAAAAAATGCGGGCACGTAAGTCAGCGGGCAGTTGGTTCTGGTCGCTTGCGACATCGGCGGCAAGCCATGTCCACAGGCGGCGGTTGTCGTGCAAGGCTTTGGCCTTTGCCGCGAAGTCCGATTCTTGTGCCGCGATCAAAGCCGATGTCACGCGCGAAAATACCGCCTGTTCCATGCTGCGATTGTCGCGGATGCCGACCAATGCGTTGCCATAGCCCGAGCGGGCAAGCTCGATGGTGTTCATTGCGGTGGTGTCCTTTCAGGACAAAATGCTTCAAGCGGCTTTGCCGCTGGCGGGTGAAAAGGCCGAGGCGAACCCCGGCCTGTCCAGATTTTATTGGAACAACGACAGCAGCGATTGCGGCGACTGGTTGGCAATAGACAGCGCTTGGACGCCCAGTTGCTGCTGCACTTGCAGCGCTTGCAGGCGGGCCGAAGCCGCTTCCATATCGGCGTCGACCATCGAGCCGATGCCAGACTTCAGCGCGTCGGTCAGTTTGCTGACAAAGTCGGCTTGGGTCGAGATGCGGCTTTCCACAGCACCAAAGGCGGCGGCTGCATCAACGGCGGTTTGCAAAATGCCGTCGATGTTGTTCAGCGCGCTGAGAGCGCTGGCATCCGAGCTGACGTCGATGGTGTTCAGCAGGCTGAGGCCACCGGCGCCGGCGTTTTTGAACTGTGCGCCGACCGTCAGGTCTTTGGTGCCGTCATTGGTGAAGGCCAACGTGCCGGCGGTGGCCGAGTCGTAGTCCACCGTCAGACCTTCGATGCCCAGTGCGTCGACGGCGTTCTTCAGGCCGACGGCGATCATGTCGGCGGGGGTGGTAGTAGCAGCGTCTGCTTCCGAAACGGTATAGGTCGCGGTTTTGCCGCCGATGTTCAGCGAGATCTTGTCGCCTGCAGCATAGGTTGCAGCCGCATCGATTTCGATGGTGCCGGTGCCGCCAGCGCCGTCCAGATTAAAGGCGGCGGCATCGCTGTTCGCCGTCACGCCATCGGTCGTCGCGCCGAAAACGGCGGTTGCAACGTAATCGCCGGTCGACAGGTTCTGGCCGGTCACGTCGATCGTCGAAACACCGACCGAACCGTCAGCTTTACGGTCCAGCGAGGCAAGGAAGCTGGCTGTGGCGGTGCCGCCGTCGATCAGGTTCATGCCGCTGAACTGTGCGGTTGCGACGATGTTCTTGATCTGCTCGACGTCGGCGTCGATGGCGACTTGCAGCTTGGCGCGGTCAACGTTGGCGGTTTGCGCGTTGACGATGTTGTCCTTGATCGCGTTCAGACGCGAAGCGATCGATTCGGCGGCCTGACGCGCCACCGAGACGGTCGATTCGCCCAGGCTGAGCGTGTCTTGGATCGCGGTGAAGCCCTGAACGTCCGATTCCATGACTTTGGAAATCGCCCAGACGGCCGCGTTGTCTTTCGAGTTCGCCACCGACTTGCCGGTTGAAATTTCGGCCTGAACAGCGGTCAGCGCGTTGTTGGTGGCTTTCAGCGTTTGCAGCGCGACCATTGCGCCGTTGTTGGTAAGAATGCTGGACATGTCGTCCTCCGTGGGATGGCGCTTTTGCGCCTGGGTTTCGGATGGCGGATCGCTGCTGCGCCGCCTGCCATTCTGACATCCCGCCCCGCGCCGTTTGTGGCGCTGGCGTCCCGTTCTGGTAGGGGTGTTGTGGTCGCCGGGCGCTTAACAGCCGCCTAACAGCCCGGCGAAAGATATCTGCAATTTGAACGATCAGGCTTTGTGTTCGAACGCGGGGCGCGTGGCTTGAAACGCCGCGCGCGTGCCCGCTTGGCTATAGGTGCTGAAACTGGGCGGCGCGGCTTGCGTGCGTGCCGTGCGCAGTCCGCGAATGGCAGCGGCGAACAGGTTTTGGTTGCGTTGCGCCGCGCGGGCGATGTCGGCGACGACAGCGGGGGCTAATTCGGCGTGGTCCAGCGCGGCGGCGAGTGATTCTTTTTGCGTCAGCAAGGTGGCAAGGGCATCGAAATCGGCGTGCAGCAACGCCTGCCGTTCTGCGTCGAACAGGGCCAAGGCGCGGGTGTGCAGGGGATCAGCCATTTTGCCCCTCGCGCTGGGCCATGGCGTTATAAAGCGATTCGGCCAGCCCGATGCCGCCGCTTTTCACAATCTCGCGGGCCTGCGCCTCTAGCAGGAAGGTGCTGAATTCGTCCGAACCTTGCCCGCCCATGGCGGCCTGTGCCTTGCCAAGGCCGGTTGCCTTCAACATCTCGGCCAGAAAACTGGCTTCCAATGCCTCGGCTGCACGGCGCAGGGCGGGGTGGTTGGGCGGCGAATCGGATAACGGCTGTGCCGATAGCTGGGGGATCATTGGTGTCCTGTCAGGCTGTATGCTTTCGCGCCATTTTGCCCGCGCGAGGTAAAGAAGCGGTAATCATCTTGTGCCAGTTTGCCTGTGGACGACCACTCAACACGCGGGGCAGGGATGGAGCTGGGGTTGAACCTATTGGCAGGGTCAAAGGCGCTTTTGCCCGAGGGCGAGGGCAAAGTGGCCGTGCCGGAGGAGGACGACGGCACGGTCGAGGCGTTCGCCGACTGGATGGGGACAGAAGTGGCACCGCAGCCGCTGGTGACGCCTGCTGCTGTGCCAGTGCCAGATCTGCCCGCCCTACCCGAAGGCGAAGACGTGGCCGAGGTCATCCCGCAAGACGGCCTTGACGCGCAAACCCCGTTGCCCCTTGCCGAGGGGGATATTGGCGACGTCGTCCCCGACACCGATAAGCCTGCCCGCCCGACCAGCTCTGAAGCTGCTTGGCTGCTGCGCGTGGGATTGGATGTGCCTGTGGCGGGTGTCGTGCAAGTCGCACCGCCGCCCACCCCCGAACAGACGGCGGATCTACCCGCGCCGCCCCAGCGTGACGCAGCGCCTGTCGCCGCGGTGCCAGCGGCCCCGCAAAATCTGGTGCGTCTCGAGGGGCTGCCGCTTTCCCAGCGCACGCCGCCCGCCCCCGTGCCCGACACAGCGGATGCGGCGCCGCTGCCCCCCACGCCAAATGTTGTGGCGACCGCACCTGTGGCAGTGGTGGCAATTGCGCCGCCTGCCAGCGTGACGCCCCCGATTCAACCCGCAGGCCCACCACTGCAACCCGCGCGCGAGGATGGCGACGAATTGTTGCCCGATGTGCCATTCGACCCGCAAACCACGACGCTGGCCCCGCATCGCGCCCGCGCGCTGGGCCTTGCGCAACTGCCGCCGCCCCATGTCGCAGGGGTTTTGAACCAAATCGAGGCCGCCGTGGCGCGCAAGGGCGAGGGGGTGGTGGAAATCGCCCTCTCGCCCGAGGAATTGGGACGCTTGCGGCTGACGCTATCCGAAGGGCAGGGCGGAATGGTGATGCAGATTCAGGCCGACCGCCCCGAGACGCTGGATCTACTGCGGCGCAACCTTGACCAGCTGGCCGCAGACCTGCGCGATCTGGGCTATGGTTCGGTCGATTTCAGCTTTCACCAGCAAAGCCAATCGGACGAACCGGATACCGCCCCGCAAGCGCGCCGCATGACTTACGCTGATGGTGTTGCGGCTGATGCCGCGCCACTCACCCCGCGTCCCGCGCCGCTGCGCGGCCAACTTGATATTCGTATTTAAGGACATCCGATGGTTACCACCGCTACCGCAGCCACCGCCCCTGCCACGACGCAAACCACCGCATCTGCGTCGAATAGCGCCGCCGCCGTTTCGTCGGATTTTGAGACGTTCCTGAAGATGTTGGTCGCGCAGGTGCAGAACCAAGACCCGCTTAACCCGATCGATTCGACAGAATATGCGGCGCAGCTAGCGACCTTTTCGGGGGTCGAGCAGCAGGTCCAGACGAACCAGCTGCTAAACCAGTTGATCGCCCAGACCGGCATTTCCAGCTTGGGCACCATGTCCAGTTGGATCGGCAAGGATGTGCGCGTGGCCGCTGCAGCCGCTTATGACGGGGTGACGGGCATCACAATCTCGCCCAACCCTGCCGCGCTGTCGGACAAGGCCGAATTGGTCGTGCGGGCCGCCGACGGGGCCGAGGTTCAGCGTATCACCATTCCGGTCAGCACCGACACGGTGACGTGGAACGGCACGACCGCTGACGGTGGCCAAGCCCTCAGCGGCTTTTATACGTTCGAGGTCGCTAGCTATGTCGGCGAAACGCTGATTTTGCAGGAACAGGCCGAGATTTACGCCACGGTGCGCGAAGTGCAGTCGGTGAACGGCGGGCAGGTGCTGGTGCTGAACGGCGATGTCGCGGTCAGCCCGTCGGCGGTGACCGCGCTGCGCAGTTAAAGCGCGGCCAGAATAGCCGCGCCCACCGCCACCCCTGCCAGCGCAATTCCGGCCCCAGCCAACATCACCTTGCCCTGTCCTTGCGGGGTGGGGGCGGGCTGCGCGGGGGATGACTGTGCGATAACCGCACGTTCGGCCAAATCAGGCAGGCGCGGGCCCAGACGCGACAGCACCTTGGCCGCTTCGGCCAGATCGGTGATAAAGGCGCGCGGGCCGATATTGTCGCGGACGTATTCCTCGATCACGGGGCCGCTGGTCTTCCAGATATTGCTGCGGGGGTCGATGTGGCGGGTGACCCCCTCAACCACGACCATGGTGCGCTGCAGCAAGATCAGCTCGGTGCGGGTCTGCATGCCGAAGCGCTCGGTCACCTCGAACAGCTGCGACAGTAGGCGTGCCATCGACATGCGGGTGGCGTCCATCCCGAAAATCGGCTCGCCAACAGACCGTAGCGCGCGGGCAAAGGCATCGATGTCGCGGTCGGCGGGCACGTAGCCTGCCTCGAAATGCGCCTCGGCCACGCGGCGGTAGTCGCGCTGCACAAAGCCGTAAAGAATCTCGGCGTAGACGCGGCGGGTATAGGTATCAAGCTGCCCCATAATGCCGAAATCCAGCGCAATGACCTGCCCGTTCGGGCCAATGCGCAGGTTGCCTTGGTGCATGTCGCCGTGGAACAGACCGTCGCGTAGGGCGTGGCGCAAGAATTGCTGCAAAATGCGCTGGGCCAGCGCAGGCCGATCGATGCCCGCGGCATCCAGCCCGTCCAGATCGGCGGCCTGAATGCCGTCAACCCATTCCATCGTCAGCACACGGCGGCCCGACAGATCCCAGAAGACTTTGGGCACTTTGAACATCGGATCATCGGTTGTCTTCGATCCAAATTCCGAAGCGGCGGCCCCCTCGAGGCGCAGGTCCAGCTCCTCCATCACGACGCTTTCGAAGTGATCGACCACATCGCTAGGGCGCAGGCGGCGGGCCTTGGGGGCCAAAAATGCAATCAATTTGGCCGAAAACCGAAAGGCGGCGATGTCGCGTTTGAACGCGCGGTCAACGCCGGGGCGCAGCACTTTGATGGCTACGGTTTGGCCGGTCTCGCGCACAACCGCCTTGTGCACCTGCGCGATCGAGGCGGCGGCGACAGGTTCGGACACGCTGCTGAACAGATCGTCCACCGGCAGGCCCAGCTCGCGCGTGATCTCGGCGCGGGCCTCGGCTAAGGGGAAGGGCGGCAGGCTATCTTGCAAAATGCGCAGCTCGCCCGCCAGCACCGGCCCGATCACATCCGAACGGGTCGAGAGGATCTGCCCGAATTTGATATAGGCCGGCCCCAGTGCCGTTAGCGCACGGGTGGTCGGCGGCAGGCTGGGGTCACCCTTGTAGCCCAGCCACCGCACCGGAAAGGCCAGCACGCGCAGCCCCACGCGCAGGCTGCGGGGCGCATCAATGGCGTCCAGCACCTGCCGCATCGCGCCCGTGCGTTCGAACGTGGCGCCCGTGCGGATCAGCCGCCAAATATGCAAAGGGGCGCGCATCACCTAGATCTTCCAGCCCGAATGCAGTGCGGCGATGCCCAGCGACAGGTTGCGGTAGGCCGCGTTTTCAAACCCTGCCGCACGGATCATGCCCAGGAACGTGTCTTGGTCGGGGAACTTGCGGATCGATTCGACCAGATATTGATAGCTGTCATGGTCGTTCGCGATCAGCTGGCCCATGCGCGGGATCACGTTAAAGGAATAGAGGTCATAGGCCTTTTGCAGTGCCGGATTGATCATCTGGCTGAACTCCAACACCATCAGGCGACCGCCCGGGCGCAGGACGCGATAGGCCTCGGCCAGCGCATCGGCGGGGCGGGTGACGTTCCGGATGCCGAAGCTGATCGTGTAGACGTCGAACGTATTGTCAGGAAAGGGCAGGGCCATCGCATCACCGACAACCCAATCCAGTTGGGCGGCCATGTCTTCGGCCTCGGCACGCTGGCGACCGGCGATCAGCATCGGCTCGGTCAGGTCCAGCACGGTCGCATGGGCCCCCTTGGCGCGGGACAGGAATCGGAACGAGATGTCACCCGTCCCCCCCGCCACATCCAGCAGCTTTTGCCCCGCGCGCGGGTTCAGCCAGTCCATCATCGCGTCTTTCCACAGGCGATGGATGCCGACCGACATGACATCATTCATCACGTCGTATTTGCTGGCGACCGACCTGAACACGCCTTGCACGCGCCCCGCCTTTTCCGACTCTGGCACGTCCTGAAAGCCGAAATGGGTGGTCTTGTCCTGCGGCGTGGTCATGGGGCTGCCCCTTGCTGATCTTTAAAAACGGGATAGCGGCTGCGCAGGGCCAAGGCAAATGCTTGTTCCCCCTTTGGTGCAGCACTATCTTGTCATGCTGCTGCGAAAGGAATGCGCCATGCCCGAATTGCCCGAGGTTGAAACCGTCCGTGCGGGTCTGCTGCCCGTGATGGAGGGACAGGTCATCGCCCAAGCCGATGTGCGGCGGCCGAATTTGCGCTGGCCCTTTCCCGAAAACATGGCCGCGCGGCTGACGGGCAAGCGCGTGCTGGGGCTGCGGCGCCGGTCGAAATACATTCTGGCCGACCTTGATAGTGGCGAGACGCTGCTGATCCATCTGGGCATGTCGGGGCGGATGCTGATCTCGGGGCAGCAGCTGGGCGAATACGTGCATGAGCGCGCCGCGCCCGCAAAGCACGACCATGTGGTTTTCGATATGGAGACGGGGGTGCGCATCGCCTTTAACGACGCCCGCCGCTTTGGCGCGATGGACTTGATGGCGACCGCCGCGGTTGACGCGAATCCCCTGATTGCCGTTTTGGGCCCCGAGCCGCTGGGGAACGATTTTTCGCCCGCCTATTTGGTTGATCGCTTGGCGGGGCGCAAAACACCGATCAAATCGGCCCTGCTGGATCAGCATATCGTGGCCGGTCTGGGCAATATCTATGTCTGCGAGGTGTTGTTTCGTGCGGGCATCCATCCCGCCCGCTTGGCAGGCGATCTGCGTCCGGCCGAGGTCGAGGCAATCGTGCCGATCATCCGCATTGTCCTAGAGGAAGCGATTCGAGCCGGCGGCTCCAGCCTGCGTGATTACCAGCAAACCGATGGAAGTCTGGGATATTTCCAACATTCCTTCCGCGTCTATGGCCGCGAGGGCGAAGCTTGCGTAACGTCAGGTTGTGCGGGTTTCGTGCAAAGAATCGTCCAATCGGGCCGATCCAGCTTTTTCTGCCCCCATTGTCAGGGTTAATTCGCCCCAATGCACAAGATTCCCGTGTCCTAGTGTAAAACAAGGGGCTTGCCCCTGTTGACTTGCCAGCCGGTCGGGCCTAATGACACGTCCTCATATGAATTAGCCCAGACGGGATCGACACAACATGGCAAATACGCCCCAATCCGCCAAGCGCGCCCGTCAGAACGCGGCTCGCTTTGCAGTAAACAAAATGCGCCGTTCGCGCATCCGCACTTACCTGCGCAAGGTCGAAGAGGCACTTGCCTCGGGCGATCAGGCAGTAGCTGCTGAAGCCCTGAAGAACGCTCAGCCCGAGCTGATGCGTGGCGTGACCAAAGGCGTCGTGCACAAGAACACTGCGGCTCGTAAGGTTTCGCGCCTTGCCGCTCGCGTGAAAGCACTGGCAGCCGCCTAAGCATACGCACCTTCGGGTGTCGTTTGCATGACGAATTTGTAAAAGGCGTACCCAATCGGGTACGCCTTTTTCGTTTGTCCCCATGGCCTTGACCGATTCTTTCACCGCGCGGGAAGGCGCTGCTGCTTCCCGCAGGGTCATCTGGAAATCCCTTTTTGTTCCAAGGGCTTCTTGTGGTCTGCGCCCCCGAATCTACTGCCGGTAGAGTCAAGTTTTGACGTGGCCCCCCGCCGATCTTCCCGCCCCGTGCGGGCCATTGTGACACAGCAATGACAAAGAATCCGCGGGATTCAAAAGGCTGGCGGATTCGCGGTCGTGCAAGCTTCTGTCAAGCGCGTTGTTCGGTTGAACAGGCCGCAGAACCACCGCTAATTTGCCCAAGCGATTCACGTCGTTTCTGGGGAAACGTGGGGACCGCCTCCCGATAGGGACGGGCATGCGACAGGGCATGAACGTGGCTGCTTGGCCGCGCGCGATACCTTGTTGTCTGCTAGTTGCGGGGGGCTTCCTACAGCCCTTCCTCCTGCCAGAGGAAGGGTTCACGTCACATAGAAAGCCTGTCCGGCAGGGCAGGTGCTACACCGGGATAAAACCCCGCTGCCCGCCCGCAAGAGGCGGCACGGATACTTTTTCCCTACGCTTGGCGCAGCCAATGAGGCTGGCGGCGCCATGTGGTCCGTGGCCCCCCAAAAACGACATCGCATGCAGGACCTTTGGCCATGTCGGCCAATGCGATGGACGAAATGAGGGGCACGGCGAATGAGCAAGGCTGGTTGGGTACAGGTACAAGACAACCTGAAGGCGGCGGTGGGGGCGAACAACTTCACCAACTGGATCGCGCCGCTTGAACTCGATACCTTGGCAGACGGCGTTGCGACCTTTTGCGTGCCGACCAATTTCATCGGCAACTATGTCTCGACCAATTTCGGCGACCTGATCCTGTATCACCTGAACCGCATCGGGTTGCAGGTGCAGCGCTTGGGCTTCATCGCCGCTGCAGCGCGCCCCAGCCTGCGGGCTGCGAGCCGCGCGCCTGCGCAGGCGATGCCCCGCCGTGTTGGCCCCGCCGCGACGCGCGTGGCGCAAGCGATTCCCGCCCCTGTCGAAGCGGCCCCGGCTACGCCCGCCCCTTACGCCGCCGCGCCATCGGCCACCGCCGTGCCCGGCACACAGCTGGATGCGCGCTATACCTTTGACCGCTTTGTCGTCGGCAAGTCGAACGAGCTGGCCTATGCCGCCGCGCGCCGCGTGGCGCAGGGCGGTCCCGTCGGTTTCAACCCGCTGTTTATGTATGGCGGCGTCGGCTTGGGCAAAACGCACCTGATGCACGCCATCGCGCACGAGCTGCGCAGCCAGCGCCCCGATCTGAACGTAATGTATCTGTCGGCTGAACAATTCATGTACCGCTTCGTCAGCGCGCTGCGCGACAAAAAGGCGCTGGATTTCAAGGCAATGCTGCGATCCGTCGATGTGCTGATGATCGACGACGTGCAGTTCATCGCCGGCAAAGATTCGACGCAGGAAGAATTCTTCCACACCTTCAACGCTTTGGTGGATGCGCAAAAGCAGGTCATCATTTCCTGCGACCGCGCCCCCGGCGAGATTCGCGACATCGACGACCGCATCCGCTCGCGTCTGCAGGCGGGGCTTGTGGTCGATCTGCACCCGTCCGACTTCAGCCTGCGTTTGGGCGTGCTGGAAACCCGCGCCAAGGCTGCGGCCGAATCCTACCAGCACGTCACCATCGATGATGACGTGCTGCCGTTCCTTGCGCATCGCATCAGCAGCAACATTCGCGTGCTGGAAGGCGCGCTGACCCGCCTTTACGCCTTTGCAGGGCTGGTGAACCGCCCGATCAGCATCGCGCTGACCCAAGATTGCTTGGCGGACATCCTGCGCGCCTCGGATCGCCGCGTGACGGTCGAAGATATCCAGCGCCGCGTGTGCGAGCATTACAATATCCGCATCGCCGATATGGTCGGCCCCAAGCGTCTGCGTGCCTTTGCCCGCCCGCGTCAGGTGGCGATGTATCTGTCGAAAAAACTGACCACGCGGTCGCTGCCCGAAATCGGGCGTCACTTCGGCGGGCGCGATCACACTACGATCATGCACGGCGTGAAAAAGATCGAATCGCTGATGGCCTCTGACAGCCAGATGGCGGACGATCTGCAAGCCCTGCGGCGTGCTCTCGAGGCTTGACTTGCGCCCGCGGCCCGTTCCGCTAATGTTGCCCTGTTCTGATAGCCGGAGACGCAGATGAAGTTCAGTATCGAGCGCAGCGCCCTTTTGAAGGCCGTGGCACAGGCCCAATCCGTGGTCGAGCGCCGCAACGCGATCCCGATCCTGTCGAACGTGCTGATAGCGGCGGACGGTGCCGATGTGCAGTTCCGCGCGACTGACCTTGATATCGAGGTACAGGACAGCGCGGGCGCTATGGTGCAGCAAGCCGGTGCCACCACCGTCAACGCCGCCATGCTGAATGAGATTGTCCGTAAACTGCCCGATGGCGCGCTGGTGGCGATCAGCTACGATCCGGCGGCCGAGCGTCTTACCATTGCTGCGGGTCGTTCGACCTTTACGCTGGCGACGCTGCCGCAGCAGGACTTCCCCGCGATGGCCTCGGCCGATTTCGAGGCAAGTTTCACCGCCCCCGCGCCACTGCTGCGCCGCCTGTTCGACAAGTCGAAATTCGCCATTTCGACCGAGGAAACCCGTTATTACCTGAACGGCGTCTACTTCCACATCGCGACGACTGAAGAAGGCCCCGTGCTGCGCGCGGTTGCTACCGACGGCCACCGCTTGGCCCGCGTCGATGCCGCGCTGCCCGACGGTGCCGCTGGCATGCCCGGCGTGATCGTGCCGCGCAAAACCGTGGGCGAGCTGCGCAAGCTGCTGGAAGACGATAATGCGCTGATCGCGGTGTCGGTCTCGGAAACCAAGATTCGCTTTGCGACGCCGACCATTACACTGACCTCCAAGGTCATCGACGGGACATTCCCCGATTACACGCGCGTCATCCCCACCGGCAACACCCGCCGGTTGGAAGTGGACGCTGCCGAATTTGCCAAGGCGGTCGACCGCGTGGCAACCGTGTCGTCCGAACGCTCGCGCGCGGTAAAGCTGGTCATGGAAGACGACCGCCTGCTGCTGTCGGTGCAATCGCCCGATACCGGCAATGCCGAGGAAGAACTGGCCGTCGCCTATGCTGATGAGCGCCTGGAAATCGGGTTCAACGCCAAATACCTGCAGGAAATCGCCGCGCAGGTTGACCGTGAAAACGCCGTTTTCATGCTGAACGGCGCAGGCGATCCTGCGCTGATGCGCGAAGGTGGCGACACATCCGCGGTCTATGTCGTGATGCCGATGCGCGTTTGACGCGTCTATGGCCGGATTACAGCTAACATCCCTGAAACTCTCGCATTTCCGCTCGCATAAACGGGCGGAAATGGCGTTTGATGGGCGCCCTGTTGCGTTCATCGGCCCCAATGGCGCGGGCAAAACCAACCTGATCGAGGCGATTTCACTGCTCTCGCCGGGCCGGGGCTTGCGGCGCGCGGTCACCGACGATCTGGCCCGCCGCCCCGAGCGTTTGGGGTGGAAAGTGCAGGCGGGTTTGACCCGACTTGGCTTGCCGCACGAGATCGAAACAGGGGCCGAGGCTGGCGAATCGCGTGTGGTGCGGATTGACGGCAAGGCGACAACGCAGGTTGCGCTGGCCGCTGTCGCGCCGATTGTGTGGCTGGTGCCCGCGATGGATCGCCTCTGGATCGAGGCCGCCGAGGGACGCCGCCGGTTCCTTGACCGCATGGTGATGAGCTTTGCCCCCGAACACGCGGCGGCAACGGTGGATTATGAAAAGGCGATGCGCGCGCGCAACCGCTTGCTGAAAGACGGCGTGCGCGATGCCCACTGGTATAGCGCGATCGAGCGGCTGATGGCCGATAGTGGCGCGCAAATCACGGCGAACCGCTTGGCGCTGATCGACCGTTTGCGCGCCGCGCAGCTTGGGGCCGATACCGCATTTCCCGCCGCCGCGCTGGAGCTGGGCGGCGAGGGGCCGCAGCCCACCGACCCTGCCGCGCTGGCTGCCGCACTCGCCGACAGCCGCCCTCGGGATTTGCTGGCCGGACGTAGCCTTGTCGGCCCGCACCGCGCTGATCTGCTGGCTCATTGGCGGGCTAAAGAAACTGCCGCCGCCGATTGTTCGACCGGCGAGCAAAAGGCCCTGCTTATTTCGCTGGTTCTGGCCAATGGCCGCGCACTGGCGCAAGATCGCGGCGTCGCGCCCATTTTGCTGTTGGACGAGGTGTCGGCCCATCTGGACCCTCCCCGCCGCGCCGCGCTTTACGATGAAATCACCGCGATGGCGGGGCAAACTTTCATGACAGGCACCGAAGATGCGCTGTTCAGCGGCCTTGGCACGCGCGCGCAGGCCTTTGTCGTCGAGGAAGGGGCGGGCGGCTCGGCCATCACCGAAACCGCCCTGCCGACAGGGACTTAGCCCTTCAGCTTGGCTGTGCGCAGATAGGGCAGCACGGTCTTGAAATCGTCAAAGCGCGCCTTGGCGTCTTCGTCACTGATGGTCAGCGGTACGACGACATCTTGGCCGATTTCCCAGTTTGCGGGGGTCGACACGCCGTTCTTGGCCGAGGTTTGCAGCGCATCCAGCGCCCGCAGCACTTCGGCAAAGTTGCGGCCCACGTTCATCGGATAGATCATCGACAGCTTCAGCTTTTTATCCGGCCCGATGATGAACACGGCGCGCACGGTGGCGGTGTCGTTCGGGGTGCGGCCTTCGGGCAGATAGGCCTCGGCGGGCAGCATGTCGAAAGCCTTGGCCAGCTCTAGCCCCTTGTCGGCGACAATCGGAAAACCCGGTTTTGCGCCGCCGACGGTTTCGATATCGGCCTTCCACTTCACGTGTTCCTCGACCCCGTCGACCGACACGCCCAGCACCTTGGTGCCGCGCTTTTCCCATTCAGCCGCAAGCTGTGCAACCGCGCCGAATTCGGTGGTGCAGACGGGGGTAAAGTCCTTGGGGTGCGAGAAAATAATCGCCCAGCTCTCACCGATCCAGTCATGCAACTTGATCGTCCCCTGATCGGTTTCTACGCTAAGGTTGGGAATCACGTCGTTGATACGCAGGCTCATGTCTAAACTCCTCTGAGGTGGACGGGCCGATGGGCCGATCTTGAGTCTTCGGTCTGAATATAGCCCCTTGCCCTTGCGGGGTCAGCGTGACTTCAAGGAACAGCATGCCAAAATTTGGCGCGAAAGGAGAATGAAATGATCGAGAGGCGCGCCTTTTACATTGGTGGACAGTGGGTTCATCCTGCCACCCCCAAGGATCACCCCGTCATCGACCCCTCGACCGAGGAGGTCTGCGCCGTCATTTCCATCGGCGATCAGGCCGACACCGATGCGGCGGTCGCCGCCGCGAAAGCCGCTTTTCCCGCGTGGGCCGCAACGCCGCTGGATGTGCGCCGTGGCTATGTCGAGGGGATCTTGGCACAATATAACGCCCGCGCCGAGGAAATGGCGCAGGCCATCAGCATCGAGATGGGCGCGCCCATCGACTTTGCCCGCAACAGCCAAGCCCCCTGCGTCAGCGAACATATCGAGGCTTTTTTGTCGGCGCTGGACCGGATGGAATGGGTGCACGACATGGGCGACGAGGCCCCCGGCACCCGCATCGTCAAGCAACCCATCGGCGTCGTCGGCCTGATCACCCCTTGGAACTGGCCGATGAACCAAGTGACGCTGAAGGTGATCCCTGCCCTGTTGGCGGGTTGCACCTGCGTGCTGAAACCATCCGAGGAAGCGCCGCTTTCCTCGCTGCTGTTCGCCGAATTTGTGCATGACGCGGGTGTGCCTGCGGGCGTGTTCAATCTGGTGAACGGCGATGGTGCAGGCGTCGGCACGCAGCTGTCGACGCACCCTGATGTGGCGATGATTTCCTTCACAGGCTCGACCCGTGCGGGGCGGGCGATCAGCCGAAATGCTGCCGAGACGCTGAAGCGTGTGACGCTGGAATTGGGCGGCAAGGGCGCCAATCTGGTCTTTGCCGACGCGGGTGAAGAGGCCGTCAAGCGCGGCGTCCGCAGCCTGATGAACAACAGCGGCCAGTCGTGCAATGCCCCCTCACGAATGCTGGTCGAACGCCCCCTCTATGACCGCGCCGTCGAAATCGCGCGCGAGGTGGCCGAGGGGATCGCCGTCGCGCCCGCCGCGCAGCCCGGCAAGCACATCGGGCCTGTGGTCAACCGCACGCAATGGGACAAGATCCAAGACTTGGTCCAATCCGGCATTGACGAGGGCGCGACCCTGCTGGCGGGCGGCACGGGCCTGCCCGAAGGGGTCAATAAAGGCTTCTTCGTGCGCCCCACCGTGTTTGCCGATGTCCGCCCCGGCATGCGCGTTGAGCGCGAGGAAATCTTCGGTCCCGTTCTGGTCATGATGCCGTTCGAGACCGAGGACGAGGCCCTGACCGTGGCGAACGACACCGAATACGGCCTGACGAACTACGTGCAGACCGCCGACAAAACCCGCGCAAGGCGGCTGGCGCTGCAATTACGCTCGGGCATGGTCTCGATGAATGGCCGATCTTTAGGCGATGGCGCCTTCTTTGGCGGGGTCGGGGCATCCGGCAGCGCGCGCGAGGGGGGCGTCTGGGGGATCGAGGAATTCCTGCAGGAAAAAGCCGTCTCTGACTGGAACTAATGTGCACCACCGCACAGCCACCCTGTGGTGGCTGTGCTTTATGCTGCCGCTGAACCGCATAGATTCCCCTCAACAACCCATGGAGGGGAACATGCTTACTCAGATCAAAGGTCTTCACCACGTCTCGTCGCTGGCATCCGATGCCAACCGCACCAATGCGTTCTTTACGCAAACGCTGGGCCTGCGCCGCGTGAAAAAGACGGTGAACCACGACTCGCCCGATATGTATCACCTGTACTACGGCAACCGCATGGGCGATCAGGCCTCGACCATGACGTTCTTCCCCATCCCGCACGCCGTCCCCGGTAAACGCGGCACGGGCGAGGTGGGCGTGACGAATTTCACCGTCCCGACCGGCAGCCTGCCATTCTGGGCCGACCGGCTGGCCGCAGGCGGGGCCAAAAACATCGCTTTTGGCCAGTCGTTCGGCGCGCAATTGGTGGCCTTTGATGGCCCCGACGGCGACCGTTTTGCACTGATCGAGGGCGATGACCCCCGCGCCCCTTGGACTGGCAACGGTGTGGGCGAGGGCGAGGCCATCCGCGGCTTCCATTCGGCCAGTCTGCGCCTGAAAGATGCAGGGGCCACGCGCGAATTGCTGCATTTCATGGGCTACCAAGACCTTGAGGTCGATGGCAATGTGACCCGCCTGCATCTGCCTGATGGCGATCACGCCGCGATCATCGATATCGAGACCTTGCCCGATGTCGACCGCGCCCGCCAAAGCGCGGGCACCGTGCACCACATCGCCTTTGCCGTGCCCGACCTGCAGGCCCACGAGGACGTGCGCAAGACGCTGGAAGATACCGGCTGGAACATCACGCCCTCGATCGACCGACACTATTTTCAGGCCGCCTATTTCCGCACGCCGGGCGGGGTGCTGTTCGAAATCTCGACCAACGGGCCGGGGTTCGATTGGGACGAAGACAGCGCGCGTTTGGGCGAAAAGCTGGTTTTGCCGCCGCGCTACGAAGGGGCGCGTGACAAGATCACCAGCATCCTAACCCCGTTGGAGGATTGATTATGACCTATACCGCACGTCGTACCGCAGGTCTTGCGGGGCATCCGCTGGTCGTCACCCTGCATGGCACGGGCGGCGATGAAAACCAGTTCCATGACTTTGGCGGCGCGTTGGTTGCCGGCGCGCATGTGACCTCGCCCCGTGGCGATGTGTCCGAAAACGGCGCGCTGCGCTATTTTCGCCGCGTGGCCGAGGGGCAGTACGACATGGCCGACCTGCAGCGCGCGGTGGACAAGCTGGCCGCGTTCATCGCGGATGAGCGCACCGCCACGGGTGCCCCGCGCGTCATCGCCTTGGGCTATTCCAACGGCGCGAACGTGCTGGCGGCGCTGTCGTTTCAGCACCCCGATCTAGTGGATGATCTGGCGCTGCTACACCCGTTGATCCCGTTTGATCCGCCGCCGGTGGATTTCACGGGGCGGCGCGTCTTGATCACCGCCGGCAAACATGACGCCATTTGCCCCAGTGGCCAGACCGTCCGTCTGGCTGATTACTACGCGCACAACCACGCCGACCTCAGCCTGTTCTGGAACGACGGCGGCCACTCCATCGCAGGGCGTGAGATCGAGGCCATCCGCGCCTTTGTCGCGCAGGATTAAAAGTCGACGGCGAGGCCCTTCTTCTCCCAGTCGCCATACCGCACAGGTTCCAACCCGTCGCGCCCGCCCAGTTCCGGCGGCAGCGCGGCGGCGGCGTCCAGGGCTTTGCGGCGGGCGGCCGCCTCGGCCAGCGCGCGCTGGGCGGCGGGGGGCAAATCGCTTGCGGCGTCTTTTGCTGTTTTATCCATACCGGCTGGCCTTTCGGTTCCGCTGATATCTCTGTTATACGCGCCCCAATCCCATCAACAACCCTTCCGAGATGACATGACCGATAGCTTGATCCCCCGCCGCGCAGCCCTTGCCTTGCTGAATGCGGTGACGATCGAGCATCGACTGCTGAGCGAATGCGCCGCGCTGCTGGCCCCGCTAGATGCCCCGCAGCGCGCGCGGGCGCAGCGGTTGGCGCTGTCGGTGCTGCGCGCGGCGGGGCGGGCCGACCGCTGGCTGAAGCCGCATTTGAAAAAACGCCCGCCAGTGCAGGTGCAAAATGCGCTGCGCTTGGGCGTAGTGGAGATCGCCGAAGGGGCGGCCCCGCATGGCGTGGTCAATGACATCGTGGCGCTGTTGGCCGACAGTAAACGCACCGCCGCGTTTGCGCCGCTGGCCAATGCGGTGCTGCGCAAGGGCGCTGACTTGCCCCAACAGTGGGGCAAGCTGGCCTTGCCGCAACTGCCCGAATGGCTGCGCGGCCCATTGCGCGAGGCATGGGGCAACAGCGCGATCAACGCGATGGAACGCGCGCATTTTCGCGGCGCGCCGTTGGATTTGACGGTCAAGGCCGATGCGGCGGCTTGGGCCGAAAAGCTGGGCGGGCTGCTGCTGCCGACAGGGTCGGTTCGGCTGGCCAGCGCGGGGCAGGTCAGTGCCCTAGCGGGGTATGATACCGGCGCATGGTGGGTGCAGGACGCCGCCGCGGCGCTACCTGTAAAGCTGCTCGGCGACGTGCGCGGCTTGCGCGCGCTAGACCTGTGCGCCGCGCCCGGCGGCAAGACGATGCAACTCGCCAATGCGGGTGCGCAGGTCACCGCGCTGGATCTGTCGGCAGGGCGTCTGGGCCGCGTGGCCGAGAATCTGGCGCGGACGCAATTGCAAGCCGAGGCGGTTCAGGGCGACGCGCTGGAATTTGCGACCGGCGGCTGGGATGTGATCGTGCTGGACGCGCCCTGTTCGGCCACCGGCACCATCCGCCGCCACCCCGATTTGCCGCAGGCGCGCGATGGGGCCGAGATTGGCGATCTGATCGACCTGCAAGCCCGCATGATCGACCACGCCCTGACCCTGCTGGCCCCGGGTGGGCGACTGTTGTTCTGCACCTGCTCGTTGCTGCCGGACGAGGGTGAGGTGCAAATCGAAGCCGCGCTGGAACGTCACCTCGGCCTGCGGGTCGAGGCCCCGACGGCGCCCTTTATCGAAGACGACTGGCGCAGCCCCGAGGGCGGTTTGCGCCTGCGCCCCGATTACTGGCCCAGCCTGGGCGGCATGGACGGATTTTATATGGCGGTGCTTCGCGCAAGCTAGGCAGGTGGGCGTGACAGCCCCCGCTTGCCCCTCTATGGTGGCGGCAGAATCCTAACGGCCGCAAAGATGGCCGGAGAATGAGGCCGCGTGTGACTGCCACTCCCGCTTGGACTGCCCGACAGGACATCCTGAACCGTTTTTATGCGCGCCGCGCCGGCGGCAGCCGTATTGCGCCCAGTTTCGCGCGCCCCCCCGAACCCTTTGTCATGGGCGAGGCCGAGCGTGGCCGCCACCTGATGGCGGGCCGTTTTGTGCTGGATGGCCGTCTGGTTGATGTGCTGGGCGCGGCGATCTGGGACAATGCCATGTATGCGGCCCCTCTGCAGCGGTTCGACTGGCTGGGCGATTTGGCCGCGCTGGGGGATGACGCCGCACGCCGCCGCGCGCAGGGCTGGGTGTGGGAATGGAT
Organism: Ketogulonicigenium robustum; assembly: GCF_002117445.1. Classification (NCBI taxonomy): domain Bacteria; kingdom Pseudomonadati; phylum Pseudomonadota; class Alphaproteobacteria; order Rhodobacterales; family Roseobacteraceae; genus Ketogulonicigenium; species Ketogulonicigenium robustum. The sequence continues at coordinate 2,033,258 of NZ_CP019937.1, read as the reverse complement.
CGACCGCTACGGCAAAGGCGCGGGCTGGACGCCGCAAACCGCTGCTGCGCGTCTGGTGAATATGCTGCATCACGCGGCCTTTGCGCTGCAAGGCATGTCCGATGCGGCGCAGCGTGGGTATATGCAGGCGCTGGGGCGGCAGGCGCGCTACCTGTCGCGCAGCTGGGCCCTGCTGCCCGAGGGCGTGGAACGGATTTACGTTCTGGCCGCATTGAACATGGCTGCCAGCGATCTGGTGGGAATGGATCGTCTGCGCGCCAAGGCCGAGGCACTGCTGCTGCGCGATCTGACCGGCAAAATATCCCCCGAGGGCGAGGTGCAGGGCCGCAATCCCGACGATCAGGCCGGGCTGTTTATTCAGCTGGTGCTGGTCGCGACGCATCGCCGCGCGGGCGGGGCTGCGGTGCCATCGAAACTGCAAGTCGCGATCGCGTCGATGGCCCCCGTGTTGCGCGGCTTGCGTCACGCTGATGGCAGTCTGGTGCGGATGCAGGGCAGCAACGGCGGCCATCCCGCCGCGCTCGATGCGGCCCTTAGCCTGTCGGAAGTCAAAACCCCCGCAGGTACGCGCTTGCACATGGGCTTTGCCCGCATCAACGCAGGTCGCATGGTGGTTATCGCCGATGCCGCCGCCGCGCCTGCCAGCGGGCATGCGTCCGCCACCGCGATCGAGGTCAGCGTCGGGCGTCGTCCGCTGCTGACCAGTTGCGGTGACGGCGCGCCCTTTGGTCGCGACTGGTTGCAGGCAGGCCGCGCCACCGCCAGCCATTCGACCATGGTGATCGATGCGGGCAGCCGCCCCGCCGATGTGATGTTTGCCCGCACCGCGCTGGATGGCGGCACGCGGTTGGAATTGGGCCACGATGGGTGGCGCGCGGCGCATGGGCTGGTCTACGCGCGGCAGATCGATGTCGATCTGGCGGGCCGCGCCGTGGTGGCCGAAGAAATGCTGATGACCATCTCGCCCGAGGATCAGACCCGCTTTGACCGCGCCATGGTGCTGACTGGCGGGCGCGGGGTCGATTTCGCGCTGCGCTTTCATCTGCACCCCGATGTCAGCGTGCTGCCGCAAGACGACGCGACGCAGGTGAATTTTGTGCTGAAAAATGGCGAGGTCTGGACATTCTCGCACGATGGGCAGGCACGGCTGACGGTCGAGCCTTCGGTGTTTATGGAAAATGGTGCGGCAAGCCCGCGCAATACGCATCAGGTGGTTTTATCTGGGCGCGTGATGTCCTATGCGACGCGCATGCGCTGGGCATTGGGCCGCGCGACAGGCTAGGGGACACTATCATGACAGATCTGCAACCACTGCGCCGTGCGCTGCTCTCGGTTTCCGACAAGACGGGGCTGATCGATCTGGCCCGCGCCCTGTCCGCCCGCGGGGTTGAACTGCTGTCGACCGGCGGCACTGCGGCGGCGATCCGCGCGGCGGGGCTGGCAGTGAAGGACGTGTCGGACGTGACCGGCTTTCCCGAAATGATGGACGGCCGCGTCAAAACCCTGCATCCGATGGTGCACGGCGGCCTGCTGGCGCTGCGCGACAATGCGGAACATGTCGCCGCGATGGAGCAGCACGGTATTGCCCCGATCGACCTGCTGGTCGTGAACCTTTATCCGTTCGAGGCGACCGTCGCCCGTAACGCCGATTATGACGAAGTGATCGAAAACATCGACATCGGCGGCCCCGCCATGATACGCGCAGCGGCCAAGAACCACGCTTTCGTCAACGTCGTCGTCGATGTGGCGGATTACGATGCCCTGCTGGCCGAACTGGAAGGCAACGCGGGCCAAACCTCGCTGGGCTTCCGTCAGCGCTTGGCGCAGACGGCCTATGCCCGCACCGCTGCCTATGACACGGCTGTCTCGACATGGATGGCCAAGGCGATTGGCGAGGCTGCCCCCCGCCGCCGCAGCTTTGCCGGCGAGATCGCCCAGACCCTGCGTTACGGCGAAAACCCGCATCAAACGGCGGCTTTCTATCTTGATGGCTCGAACCGCCCCGGTGTGGCGACGGCCAAGCAGCTGCAGGGCAAGGAGTTGTCCTACAACAACATCAATGACACCGACGCCGCGTTCGAACTGGTCGCCGAATTCGACCCCGCTACTGGCCCCGCCGTTGCCATCATCAAACACGCCAACCCTTGCGGCGTGGCGCGCGGCGCGACGCTGGCCGAGGCTTATACCAAGGCCTATGACTGCGACCGCACCTCGGCCTTTGGCGGCATTGTCGCGCTGAACCAGCCGCTGGACGCCGCCACCGCCGAGGAAATCGCCAAGATCTTTACCGAGGTCGTCATCGCCCCCGGCGCGTCGGACGAGGCCCGCGCGATCTTTGCCGCCAAGAAAAACCTGCGCCTGCTGGTGACCGACGCGCTGCCCGATCCCACCGCCCCGCAACTGGCCTATCGCCAAGTCGCAGGCGGCATGCTGGTGCAGGACAAAGACGTCGGCCATGTCGATGTTGCCGACTTGAAGGTGGTGACTAAGGCCGCGCCGACCGATGCCCAACTGGCCGACCTGCTATTTGCGTGGAAAGTCGCCAAGCACGTCAAATCGAACGCCATCGTCTATGTGAAAGACCAAGCCACCGTTGGCATCGGCGCGGGGCAAATGAGCCGCGTTGATTCCGCCCGCATCGCCGCCCGCAAGGCCGAGGATATGGCCGAGGCGCTGGGCCTGCCCGAATCGCCCGCCAAGGGCGCGGTTGTCGCCTCGGACGCGTTCTTCCCGTTTGCTGACGGCCTGCTGTCGGCTGCAGGGGCAGGGGCGGTTGCCGTGGTGCAGCCGGGTGGGTCGATGCGCGACGCCGAAGTGATCGCCGCTGCGGACGAGGCTGGTCTGGCAATGGTGCTGACCGGCATGCGCCACTTCCGGCACTAACATGCGCTTGGTGCTGTGGTCGGCCCTGTGGGTCTTCGTGCTGGATCAGGTCAGTAAATATCTGGTCCTGCACCGGATGAACCTGATTTGGCACGGCAGCATCGATGTGCTGCCGCCGTTTCTGCGCCTGCGCATGGCGTGGAACCAGGGCGTCAACTTTGGCCTGCTGCACGGGTTTGACCTGAAATGGGTGCTGATCGCGGTCGCGGTCGCCATATCGGGGGCGGTGCTGTGGTGGATGCGCAGCGGCACCGAGCCGCGCCTTGCGCGCCTTTCGGCCGGTATTCTGGTGGGCGGCGCGCTGGGCAACGTGGTCGACCGGCTGGTCTATGGCGCGGTGGCCGACTTCCTGAACATGTCCTTTCCGGGCTTTGACAATCCTTATGCCTTCAACGTGGCCGATATTGCCATTTTCGTGGGGGCGGTGGGGCTTGTGCTGTTTTCCGGCGGCAAGGGCGCGCGCAAACAAGGGGTGACGCAGCCCCCAGCCTCGTCTAAAAGGGCCGCGAGAGCCACCCCTGCGAAAGCAACTGGCGATAAAGGAAAAGGGCGTCCATCATGAAAACGACCTTGCGAGTTCTAGGGCCCGCCCTGATCGGCGTTCTGGCGCTGGCGGGCTGCAATCGCGGCAGCGGCAGCATGACCATCCCCTTCAGCCCGGGGCAACCCACCGCGCTCGAGGCAAACTACCGCGCGAACCCGCCGCTGGCCGTGCCGCCCGCCCGCATAACCCTGCCTGTTCCCACCTACGCCGGCGATTGATCGCCACCGCGTCCGCTTTGCGCCCGACTACCCAGCGTAAATCGTTCACGAGCGCGTATCCCCCGCTTGCAGACGCGCGGCCAAAGCTTACTGTGAAGCCAAGACGCGCGTTCCGAGGGAGGCCACTATGCCGCATATCACGTCGCCTGCTGGCCGTCTGGGCCGTGGACAGGTTCTGCTTAAACGCGTGACGGGGTTGACGGCAGGGGCGGTCGTCGCCGCCGCGCTGATGGCCGCGCCCGCGCTCGCGCAGCAGGACGATGTGTCAACTTTCGCGCTGGATAATGGCCTGCAGATCGTTGTGATCGAAGACCACCGCGCCCCCATTGTCACCCAGATGCTGTGGTATCGCGTTGGCTCGGCGGACGAGCCGAAGGGCCAGTCGGGCATCGCACATTTTCTGGAACACCTGATGTTCAAGGGCACGCAGACTGTCGCCTCGGGGGCGTTCAGTGCGGCTGTGGCGGCCAATGGCGGCGAAGATAACGCCTTCACCAGCTACGATTACACGGCTTACTTCCAGCGCGTCGCCGCCGACCGTCTTCCCCTGATGATGGAGATGGAGGCCGACCGGATGCGCGGCTTGGCCCTGACTACCGACGAGATCAACACCGAGCGTAATGTCGTCTTGGAAGAACGCAACCAGCGCACCGATTCAAACCCTGGCGCGGTCGCGCAGGAACAGGCACGTGCTGCGCAATACCTGAACCACCCTTACGGCCTGCCGGTCATCGGCTGGCGTCACGAGGTCGAGGCCCTGACGCTGCCGCAGATTCGCGCCGTCTACGATATGTATTACGCGCCGAACAATGCGACGCTGGTCGTGGCCGGTGATGTCGACCCTGACCAGGTCTACCAATTGGCCGAACAATACTACGGCCCGATCCCCCCATCCGAGGGGTTGCAGCCCCGCGTTCGCCCGTCCGAACCGCCGCAACTGGCCGCGCGTCATCTCGACTTCAGCGATGCGCGTGTCGCCCAGCCCTATCTGGTGCGCACCTATCTGGCACCCGCGCGCAAAGCGGGTGACCAGACCGAGGCTGCGGCCCTGACGTATCTGGCCGAAATCTTGGGGGGGTCCAGCTTTACGTCGGTTTTGGGGCAGGCGCTGGCGTTTGATACTCAAATCGCCCTTGGCGTCGATGCGGGCTACAGCGGCGTTGCCCTTGATAGCGGCACGTTCAGCCTGTCGCTGCTGCCCACCAACGGCGTAACCCTGCCCGATGCCGAGGCTGCGCTGGACAAAGCGCTCCAAGACTTTCTGGCCAACGGCGTCGATCAGGCGCAGCTGGAACGCATCCGGACGCAGCTGCGCGCGGGCGAGATTTACGGCCGTGATAATGTGCGCGGGCAGGCGAACCGCTATGGCGCGGCGCTTGCGACCGGCTTGACGGTGGATGACGTGCAGAACTGGCCGGATGTGCTGCAATCCATCACCGCCGATGACGTGATGGCCGCCGCCCGCGACGTGCTGGACATGCGCCAGTCGGTGACGCTGTTCGTCACCCCCGAAGCCGCCGCTGCCGCGCCCAGTCCCGAACCGACAGTAGAACCGGCTGCGGAACCCGATACCGCACCTGCCGCCAGCGAAGGGGAATAAAATGCTGCGTTTTCTGCTTGCGCTGACCCTGACTGTGTTCGCCGTCGGCGCGCGCGCCGAGGTGAATATCCAACAGGTCACATCCCCCGGCGGTGTCGATGCATGGCTGGTCGAGGAACACGAAATCCCGTTTGTGGCGCTGGAAATCCGCGTGCGCGGCGGCGCTAATCTGGATGCGCCCGGCAAACGCGGCGCTGCGAACCTGATGGCCGCCCTGCTAGAGGAAGGCGCAGGCGATATGGATGCCCGCGCGTTCCAAACCGCGCGCGAGGAACTGGCCGCCAGCTTCAGCTTCTCGGTTTCGGATGATGCTTTTGCCGTATCGGCCCGCGCCCTGACCGAAAACCGCGACCAAGCTATGGCGCTGCTGCGTCAGGCGCTGGTGGCCCCCCGCTTTGATGACGACGCTATCGAACGCGTCCGCGCGCAGGTGATCGCGGGCATCCAATCCGATGCGCAGCGGCCCAACGCAATCGCCGCCGCGACTTTCAACGCCGAGGCCTTTGGCGACCACCCCTATGGCTCCAGCCTTGATGGCACCGTCGAATCCGTGGCTGGGCTGACGCGTGACGACCTGCTGGCCGCGCACCGCAAACTGGTGACACGCGACCGCCTCTATGTCTCGGCAGTGGGGGATATCACGGCCGAGGAACTGGGCAATCTGGTTGATGCGCTGTTTGCCGATCTGCCGCAAAGCGCCCCCACCTTGCCCGACCACGTCACCCCTGCCATCGCGGGCGGCGTCACTGTGGTGCCGTTCCCCGGCCCGCAAGCCACCATCTATTTCGGGCACGAGGGGATCAAACGCGACGATCCCGACTATATCACCGCCTATCTGCTGAACCACATCTTGGGCTCGGGCGGGTTTGAATCGCGGCTGATGCAGGAATTGCGCGAAAAGCGCGGCCTGACCTATGGTGTCAGCACCTATCTGATCCCGAACGACCTGTCGGAACTAATCGTCGGCGGCTTTTCGACATCCAACCAGAATGTCGCCGAGGCGATCGAACTGGTGCGGACCGAATGGATGCGGCTGGCCACGGAATGGGTCTCGCAGGACGAGCTGGACAAGGCCAAGACCTATCTGACAGGCCAATACGCGCTGCGCTTTGATAGCAACGCCAGCATCGCGCAGATCATGGTTGGTATGCAGATGATCGGCCTGCCGCCCGATTACGTGACCAACCGCAATGAACTGGTCAATGCCGTCACGCTGCAAGATCTGAACCGTGTCGCATCGCGGCTGCTGAACCCCGATGCGCTGCATTTCGTGGTGGTGGGCGAACCCGTCGGGCTGGACAGCAACCAGTGAACCAACCGCCGGCCATCCACCAACTGGGCGAGGACGTCGTCAACCGCATCGCCGCCGGCGAGGTTGTCGAACGCCCCGCCTCGGCCGTGAAGGAACTGGTCGAAAACGCGCTGGATGCGGGTGCAAAGCGGGTCGAGGTGACCATCGCCGATGGCGGTCGCACACTGATCCGCGTGGTGGATGACGGATGGGGCATCGCACCCGATGATCTGGCGCTGGCGTTGGCGCGCCATGCAACATCCAAAATCGACGGGTCAGATCTGTTGAATATCCACACCTTCGGCTTTCGCGGCGAGGCGCTGGCCTCGCTGGGGGCGGTGGGGCGGATGACGCTGACATCGCGCAGGGCCGGGGCCGACGGGGCACAGATCGCGGTTTCGGGCGGGGCGCAAAGCCCCGTGCGCCCCGCCGCGTTGACCCAAGGCACAGTGGTCGAGCTGCGCGATTTGTTCTTTGCCACCCCCGCGCGGCTGAAGTTTCTGCGCACCGATCGGGCCGAAGCGCAGGCCGTCGGCGACGTGATCCGCCGCCTTGCGATGGCCGAGCCCTTCGTGGCCTTCACCCTGCGCGATGCCAGCGGCGGGGATGACCGGCAGGTCTTCCGCGTCGATGCTGAAAGCGGTGATCTGTTCGACGCGCTGCATGGCCGTCTTGCGGCCATATTGGGGCGCGACTTTGCGGAAAATGCGGTGAAGATCGACGCCGAGCGTGAGGGATTCCATCTGACCGGCTACGCTGCGCTGCCCACCTATTCGCGCGGCGCGGCGGTGGCGCAGTATCTGTTCGTCAACAATCGCCCTGTGCGAGATAAATTGCTGATCGGCGCGCTGAAGGGCGCCTATGCCGACTTGCTCAGCCGCGACCGGCACCCGGCTGCGGCACTATTCATCAGTTGCGACCCGCAGTTGGTCGATGTCAACGTCCACCCCGCCAAATCCGAAGTGCGCTTTCGCGACCCGGCTTTGGTGCGCGGGCTGCTGGTCACGGCGGTGCGCCATGCGCTGCTGCAGTCGGGCCATCGCGCCTCGACCACGGTGGCCGATGCGACGCTGGCGGCGTTTCGCCCCGAACCTGCGGCGGGGGTGCCGCCGCGCAGTTACCAAATGCCCTTGGGCGGCTATGCCCCCGCGCGCCCCAGCGGCAGCGCCATTCGCAGCGCATGGGCCGCGCAGGCCCCCGCCGCTGTGCCAGATATTGCCGCTCAAGGCTTCGCCGAAATGTCAGCCCCTTCCGCGCGGGTCGAGCCTGAGCTGGGTGATGATGCCCTGCCGCTAGGGGCCGCGCGGGCGCAGATTCACGAAAACTACATTGTCGCCCAAACCGCGCAGGGCATGGTCATCGTCGATCAACACGCCGCGCACGAACGGCTGGTGTACGAGCGGTTGAAGGCGCAAATGGCGGCCAACGGTGTCGCCGCGCAGGCGCTGTTGATCCCTGATATCGTCGAATTGGGCGCCGAGGGTGCAGGCCGCCTGTTAGCCGTCGCCCCCGATCTGGCGCGGCTGGGGCTGACGATCGAACCTTTCGGCGGCGGCGCGGTGGCCGTGCGCGAAACCCCCGCTTTGCTGGGCGAGGTGGATAGCCCCGCGCTGCTGCGTGACATTCTGGATGAATTGAACGACGCCGATAGCAGCGGCCTTTTGGGGGCCAAGCTGGATGCCGTCTTGTCGCGCGTGGCCTGCCATGGCTCGATCCGGTCAGGCCGGCGGATGCGCGCCGAAGAAATGAACGCGCTGCTCCGCGAGATGGAGGCGACCCCCGCATCCGGCCAGTGCAACCACGGCAGGCCAACCTATGTCGAGCTGAAGCTGGCCGATATTGAAAGGCTGTTCGGGCGGCGTTAGGCCAGTGTAGCGGTAATTTCGGTAAGCCCACACGCTTGCCGGTTGCCCTATGAGGGGGCGGCGGTTAGCGTTGTATTGAACCGGAAATGGGGGCAGGGCATGAAAATCTCGGGTATCGGGCAAGCACTGGTCGTGGCGGCGTTAATCGCAGCCGGCGGCGCATCTGCGCAGCAGGCCAGCGGCGGAAATTACAGCAGCTACGGCGGTGCCACGCTGGATTGGCTAAGCCCGCTGGCGATTTCGTCGTACGAATGGCCGTTCAAGCGCGGCCCCATCGCGGTGGTCGCCCCCGCCGCGGGCGAGCTGGCCACCTACACCCTCGTCCCCTGCCAAGACCTGCGGACGCAACAAACCACGGTTTGCAGCGGGAATCAGGTGGGCACCGTAACTACGCAAGGCCTGACGACGATCGTCAGCGGTCTTTACGGGCGCACCTTCTACTTGGGCATGGGCGGCCACGGCATCATTGATGCGAATGGGGTGCAGTCGGTTCTGGCGTGGAACACACGCGGCGCCGGTGCGATCAACTAACGATTCGGGCAGCCGGTGCCCAGCATCGGCGCGCCCTAGACGACGAGGGAAGCAAAATGCGGGAATGGCAGGGTCGAACCTACTGGCTGGTCGGTGCCAGCGAGGGAATCGGGCGCGAGTTGGCAATGCTGATCAGCCGCGCAGGGGCCGAGGTGATCTTGTCGGCGCGCAACGCCGATCGTCTGGATGAACTGGCGGCGACCTTGCCGGGCCGCTCGCGCGTGCTGCCGCTGGACGTGCGCGATAGCGCCGCCGTGCAGGCCGCTGCCGCTGCCGCGGGCGATGTCGATGGCGTCATTTATATGGCGGGCGTCATGTCACTGATGCGCGCCGCAGGCGGCAGCGCTGGCTGGAACGCCCAGACCGCCGAGCTGATGGCCGATACCAACTTCACCGGTGCCGTCCGCGTCGTCAGCGCCGTCATCCCCCAGATGTGCGCACGCGGGGCGGGGCACCTGCTATTGGTGGCATCGCTGGCGGGCTATCGCGGCTTGCCGGGGATGGCGGTTTACGGTGCATCCAAGGGGGCGGTCATGCAGATGGCCGAAGGGCTGCGGGCCGAACTGCAAGATACCGGCATTGCTGTCCAAGTGGTGAACCCCGGCTTCGTCGATACGCAGATGACGCGTGAAACCGGCCTTGCCATGCCGCTGCGCCTGTCGGCCGAACAAGCCGCGCGCGAAATATTCGAACACATGAACGACACCAGCTTCCGCAAGGGATTCCCGCTGGCGATGTCGTGGACTGTCCGTCTGGCCCGTTTTCTGCCCGATTGGCTGTGGATGCGGTTCATCCGTTAACTTTTGTACGGCATCTTTACACCCGTGCAACTTTCCGAGAGTTCAACCACCGAAAGCCTCTTTTTTCACCAGCGACGATATGCCTGTCGCGGTATTATTATAAAACAGTAACTTACGTTGGCGAAAATCCGCCAGTGTGGCTTTGATGCCCGATTTTCACGAATAGCCCCCCGTGTAGTCTTCCCCTGAGCAGTCATAAGATTATTTCCATTGATGAACGCAGCCACGCTGCGTGCCATTTAATGGAGGACTGCCATGCAAACTCGCAACATCTTCGTCGTCGCCGCCGTCGCCGCACTGACTGCAGCCAGCGCGCAAGCACAAACCAGCGCTTTCGTGAACCAAGACACCATCAGTGACACCATTGATGACCTGCGTGATGATGTGGCCGACGATCTGAAGCGCGACGTTGACGCCTTCGGTAACGAAGGCCGCCCGCTGGGCTTCACTGGCTCGTTGGCTGCCCGCGCGAACATCGCCAGCGGCAACAGCGACACTAAAGACGTCGGTCTGGGCGCGAACTTCGGCTACTTCGACGGCCTGAACGGCCACGAATTCGCCCTGTCGTACGCTTACTCGGAAGACTCGGACGCGGCTGAAACCAACCGTCTGATGCTGGGCTACGACTACACCCGCGAGCTGAACTCGTCGGTCTACGCCTACGGCAAAATCAGCTACATCGACGACAAGTTCGGTTCGTACACCAAAGACACCTTCGCAGGTGTTGGTCTGGGCTACCGCGTGTTCAACGACCCGGCCATGCAATGGTCGATCGCTGCCGGCCCGGGTTTCCGTTGGGCTGAAGACGACAACGGCGACAGCTACGACGAATTCGCTGCCAGCATCTCGTCGGACTATCTGTACCGCATCAACGCGACTACGCTGTTCACCAACGACACCGACGTGATCTGGTCGGACACCGACACCTACGTCAGCAACGACATGGCGATCAGCGTCGCAATGACCGACACCCTGTCGCTGCGTGGCTCGATCTTGACGCAATACCATACCGACCCTCTGGAAGGTAAAAAGAGCACCGACAACACCTATGGCTTGGCCATCGTGTACAGCATCCACTAATTTCGCCTTCGGGTGATTTTAGGAAAAGGGCGGCCCTCGGGTCGCCCTTTTTGCTTTCAACAGTTTTGTCACTTTGCCCGCCGGATTTGTGGGTTAATCTGGGGGATACGGTCTGGAACCCATGGGGGAAATCTGATGCGCACACGAATTTTGCTCGCCTGCGTCGCGATGCTGGGGGCCAATGCCGCCGCTGCCGACGATGCTGCGCTGTTGCTGGGGGTCGAGCGTTACGAGACCTTGGGTCGTGTCGCGCGCGGGGCCGATGTGGCGGCGGGCGAGAATGGCCTTGCCGCACTGGGGTTTCGCGTAACGGCGCTGCCCAACGGGCGGGCCGCGCCGACACAGCAGGCGCTGGCCGACTGGCTGGCGAACGTGCCCGATGCGCAGCGGCTGGTCGTCGTGCTGTCGGGGCGCTTCGTCACCACCGGCCCCCAAAGCTGGTTCCTAACCGCCGAGGCCGCGACCCCGACCCTGTTCGCATTGGGCGACGCTGCGCTGCCGATTGACAGCCTGCTGCGCGTCCTTTCCACGCGGCAAGGCGGCGCGTTGTTGGTGCTTGCGCCCGAAACACAGGGGGCAAGTATCGACGATTGGCTGCGTGAGGGCATTGGCACACTGAACGTCCCGCAGGGCGTCAGCGTTTTGCTGGGCGAGCCGCGCAACGTCGCAGGTTTCGTCGCCGACGACCTAGGTCAGCCGGGCGGTGATTTGCTGGCCTTGGCGCGCGCCCGTGGGTTGACGTGGCAGGGCGGCTACGTCCCGCAGGGCAGCTATACCTTCATGCCGACAGAAGTTGTCGAGACCGCCGCCACGCCAGATGATGCCCCCAAATCCGCCGAAGACGCCGCGGCCGAGGATGCGCTGTGGCAGGGCGCGCTGGCGCTGGATACGCTGGATGCCTACCGTAACTATCTCGCGCGGTATCCGACCGGCCGATACACCGACACCGCCGAAGAAACCATTGCCGCCATTGTTGCAGAACCCAACCGCGCTGCCCGCCTGATCGAGGAAGGTCTGGCGATGACCGGCCCGCAGCGCCGCACGATCCAGCAAAGTCTGCAGCTATTGGGCTATGACCCCCGCGGCGTAGACGGGATCTTTGGGGGCGGCACGCGCACGGCCATCGGGGCCTGGCAGATCGCGAACGGCATTCCCCAAACCGGCTATATCGACGCGGCCCAGCTGACCCGCCTCGAGGCGCAAACCGCGCGCAAACAGGCCGAGGTCGAGGCCGAAGCCGCGCGGCAGGCGCAGGCTGCCGCCGTCGCCGATCAGGACTTTTGGCGTGAAACGGGTGCCAAGGGTGATGCGCCGGGCTTGCGCGCTTATCTCGACCGCTACCCCTCGGGGGCCTATGCCAGCGTCGCGACCACTCGTCTGGCCGAAATTGACGCCGAAGCCACCCGCGCTGCCGAGGCGCGCGAGGCGACCGCCTGGGCTGGTGCCGAGGCTGCTGGCACGGCGGCAGCATTTCAAGACTATCTACAGGTCTACCCCGAGGGGCGCTTTGCAGCCGATGCGCGCAGCCGCATCGCTGCGCTGAATGCCCCTGAGACGCCGCCCGCCCCCGAGGCCCCCGCCGCAGAAAACAGCGAGGCCGCCGCTGCCGAGGCCGCGCTGAACCTGAATGGCCTGACCACGCGCGTGGTCGAGGATCGCTTGGCCGAACTGCAGTTCGACCCGGGTACCGTAGATGGGGTGATTGATGATGCGACGCGGGCTGCAATCCGCCGCTATCAGGCGGCGCGCGATTTGCCGGTCACCGGCTACCTGAACCAGCAGGTTCTGGTGCGGCTATTGGCCGACACGCTGATGCCAGCGGCCGGCCAATAGCGAAAGCTTACTTCGCCGGAACGAAGTGTTCGAACAGCATGCGCACGGGGGCGCGGCTGTTCGATTCATACAGTTTCAGCGCGACCAGATAGGTGCCGGTCGACACGCGCGCGACCATTTTCGGGTCGAGCGAGTTTTCCGAATCGTCCGCAAACGACACTTGGCGGCCGAAGTCATCAAACAAGATCAGCACGGGGTCGGCCGCGCCATTGGCGACAGCTTCGATTGCGACCACACCAGCCTGCGTCACATCGAACGAGAACCACGTTGCGGTCGATCCGGCCTGCACGTCGGTGCGGTAGCGGGCGGGCAGCTCGCCAATCGCGGTGATGGGGTAGCTGCCATCCAGCGGCGGGCTAGCCTCGCCGCGTTCGTACATGCCAACCATGGCTGCGGCGGGGTCATAGGTCGACAGCTTCACATCGATCGGCAGCGACCCGTCGTTATAGGCGCTCAGCTCGATGCAATAGTTGCCAGCAGGCAGCGCGTCGACGAAATCGATACGCGAGTTCAGCCCGTCGAAGTCGTCGTTTTCGGCCAGCCACGCGCCGTTTTCGTCGTAAATCGCCAGCACGGGGTCAGCCGTGGTGTTCGTTGCGGTGACGGTCAGGGCGGTGGGTTCCGACAGGGTAAAGCCCAAGTTCGGCGTATCGTTCGGCGTGGCTGAGGCGCTGACGCCGCCTTCGCTCAGGCGTGCATTCACAGCGCCGTTGCCGAAGGGCATCGTGGCGGTCGCAAAAGTGCAGGTGCCGTTGGTGATTCCGGGCGCGCTCCAGTCGTCGGTGGTGGTGCCGGCGGTCAGGGCTTCCATCTCGGTGCGGCCCGCGCGGACGTAGGCAGTGGTGCCCGACCCGTCAAAGGTGCGCACGACCATGCAATAGTTGCCGGCCGGCAGCGACTGTTCCAAGCGTGCCGACAGCGCGCCGCCCGAATCGTCGTCCGAACCCACCAGTGCGCCGCTGGCGTCATACAGGTCGATCATGGGGTCGCCGCCATCGGACGATTCGGCCTCCAGGCGCACATCGGTCGTGCCGTCCACACTAAAGTACGACACATGCTGGCCGCCCGACATGATCAGGGCCATCTGGTCGAAGGGCGTGCTGATCGCGCCCAGATTCGAAGTGTCGGCCGCGCCGCCCAGCCATTGGCCGCCCGCCGCAGCGGTGCCGCAGACAGCGTCTTGCGCATAAGCGGGCAGGGCCGTGCCCAGTGCCAGTGCCGCACCAATACCCAGCCGCTTCAGGCCAGTGGTCACGTTGATTGCACGCATTCTATCCTCCCTCCGAGGGTTTTGCTGGGCGCATCATCGCGGTGATCACATGAACGTGCAAGCGGATGATCGCCCCATAGCAAAAAGCCGCGCAAAAATATGCGCGGCTTTTAAAATCTTCGTCGTCTCGTTCAGGTTCCCCTGAAATCAGCCCTGACGGGCTTTGAAACGGCGCTGGGTCTTGTTGATAACGTAAACGCGGCCCTTACGGCGCACGATGCGGCAATCGCGGTGACGCTGCTTGAGCGAGCGGAGCGAGTTAGCGACCTTCATTTGGCCTCTCCTCATATCTCGGCGCTCATACATGCGCCTCGGGTTGCGGGCTGGCGCCTTTGCAGGTGCCGATGAATTTCATGGTGGGCGGTACAAGGTTCGAACTTGTGACCCCTACGATGTCAACGTAGTGCTCTACCACTGAGCTAACCGCCCCTTGCAGTGCTGTCGGCCTTGTCGGCGTCTATCGCTGCGGGTGTGGGGTCTATAGAAGGTGTTTCTGGCGGGTTCAAGGGGGTTTTGCCCCCACCCCCAAGTGATTAGGCTGTATTTCGGAGGTCGCCGTTGCGTCATGCAGTCTGAATCATACCCAAGCAGCCATATTATCCACGCGCCGCAGCGCTACGAATCGGCGATCGTCTTTGCCTCGCCCCATAGCGGGCGATTCTACCCGCCGGAATTTCTGCGCCGCAGCAGATTGGATTCGCACCAGATTCGCGCGTCCGAGGATGCCTTTGTCGATCAGCTTTTCGCTGATGCCCCTGCTCAGGGCGCACCGCTGCTGGTGGCAAACTATCCGCGTGCTTATGTCGACCTAAACCGCAGCGCCGCCGATCTGGACCCCGCGCTGATCATGGGTGTGACGGGCGGGGCGCCAAACATGCGCGTGGCCAGTGGTCTTGGGGTGATTCCCCGCATCGTGGCGGCGCGCCAGCCGATCTATACCGGCAAAATCCCGTTGCCCGAGGCCGAAACCCGCCTACAGCAGGTCTGGCACCCCTACCACACCGCGCTGCGAGGCCTGATGCAAGCCAGCAGCGCCCGCCACGGCCACGCGATCCTGATCGATTGCCACTCGATGCCCCCCGAGGCCTCGGGGCCGGACGCGCCCGACATTGTGCTGGGCGACAAACATGGCCGCGCGGCTGATGGTGCGGTGCGCGCGGCTGTCATCGCCGCGCTGCAGGGCGAGGGGTTCCGTGTTTCGGTCAACACGCCGTTCGCGGGGGCCTATGTCACCGAAACCTACGGCCGCCCCGCACGCGGCTGGCACGCGCTGCAGCTAGAGGTCAGCCGAGGCTTATATCTGGATGCCACAACCCTGACCCCGCACACGGGGTTTGCGCCGCTGCGGGCGCGGCTGTCGCGCGTTATCGCGCGGCTGGTCGGGCTGGGCCGCGACCGGATCGCCGCCGAATAGCCGCTATCCCAAACTGGCTTCTACCCCAGACTGGCCTCTACCCCAGGCTGACGGCGACCGATTTCAAAATGGCGTAGCACGGCAGGCCGGGGGCCAGTCCCAGCGCGCCCGCCGACCGCTGCGTCACGCGCGCCAGCGCCACCGCATCGCCCACCTGCAAACGCACCAAGACGCCGCCCAAACTGTCGGGCTGCACGGCGGCGACAGTGGCGGGCAGGATGTTCAGGGCCGACAGCCCTTCGGGGCGTTGCAGTGCGATCAATACATCCTGCGCTGCGATACGCACCTGCCGCGCCGTGCCGACGGGCGCGTCCTGTGCGGTGACCAAAATATCCCCTGCTGGGCTGCTCAGGCGCGTAACACCGCCGTCTTCATGCGCGGCGATGTTGGCGGGGATGATGGCTCCAATAGCGCTGGGGCCCAGCGCGTTCAGGCTGGCGGGCGATGTCATCACATCCCCCAACGTTCCAGCCGCCGCAACGCGCCCCTGATCGATCAACACCAAGTTGTCGGCCAGCCGCAAAATCTCGGGGACCGAGTGGCTGACATACAAAATCGGCACCCGGCTGTCCTTGCCCAACCGTTCCAAAAAGGGCAGCAACTCGGCCTTGCGCGTCTCGTCCAGCGCGGCAAGGGGTTCGTCCATCAGCAACAGGTTCGGGCGCGACAGCAGGGCACGCCCAATGGCGACGCGCTGCTTTTCCCCGCCCGATAGCGCAGCAGGGCGGCGATCCAGCAGATGCTGGATGCCTAGCAAATCAACCACAGCCTCAAAATCGGGCGCTGCGCCGCTGCCTTTGGGGGCAAAGCGGCCGCCATAGGTTAGATTGCTGCGCACCGTCATATGGGGGAACAGGCGACCCTCTTGAAAAACGTAGCCGATCCGGCGCTGCGCAGGGGGCAGGAACGTGCGGGTTTCGCTGTCGAACAGCACCTGATCGCCAATGACGATGCGGCCTGCCTGCGGACGCATCAGCCCCGCGACAGCATTGACGACGCTGGTTTTGCCCGCACCCGACCGCCCGAACAGCGCGGTGACCCCGCCGCTGGTCTGAAAGGCGACATCCAGTTTGAAGCTGCCAAAATCATGGCGCAACTCAACACCGATCATGCGCTTTGTCCGATCATTTTAGACAGGCGGCGGGCCAGAACCTCGGATAGCAGCACAGCCCCCAGCGACAGGATGATCGAGATGATGACCAACCGCATCGCCGCAGGCCCGCCCGTGGGGCTTTGCAAAAATGCGTAAATGGCGGACGGCAGCGTTTGCGTCTGGTTCGGAATGTTCGACACAAAGGTGATCGTCGCCCCGAATTCGCCCATCGCCTTGGCAAAGCACAGAATCGTGCCGGTCAAAATGCCGGGCAGGGCCAAGGGCAGGGTGACGGTGAAAAACACCGCCAACCGCCCCGCGCCCAGCGTGGCCGCGGCCTGTTCCAACTTGGGGTCGGCCGCCTCGAAAGACAGGCGGATCGCCCGCACCATCAGCGGGAACGACATGACCGATGCGGCCAGCACCGCGCCCGTCCAGCGAAAGGCAAAGGTCAGACCGATTGTCTGTTCCAGAAACGCGCCAATCGGGGCGCGCCGTCCAAATGTTTGCAGCAGCAGATAGCCCGTCACCACCGGCGGCAGGATGAGGGGCAGGTGAACCAGCCCGTTCAACGCCTCGCGCCCCCAAAACCGCCACCGCGCCAGTGCATAGGCCACGAAAATACCCAGCGGCAGGCTGCACAGGCTGGCCCAAAAGGCCACCTTCAGCGACAGGAACAGCGCGGCTTGTTCGGCCGCGCTGAGGGACAGGCTATCCAAAAGCGCCGTCATTGTGCCGGAACAAAGCCGTATTGCGTGAACACGTCCATGGCAGCGGGGGTCGACAGGTAGTCAAGGAAGCTGGCCGCAGTATCCGAGGTGTTTTCCTTGATCAGCGCCGCCGGATAGGTGATCGGCGCGTGGCTATCGGCGGGGAATGTGCCCCAGATGGCCACGTTGGTATCAGCCGCCGCATCGGTGCTATAGACGATGCCGTAAGGGGCCTCGCCCGCGCCAACCAGCGACAGCGCGGCGCGCACGTTGTCGGCTTGGGCGACGTTGGCTTCGACGCTGGCCCACAGGCCAAGGTTCGTCAGCGCCTCTTTGCCGTAAACGCCGGCGGGAACCGAATCGATCAGCGCCATCGCCAGCTTTTCATCGCCCAGCATGCCGGCCAGATCCAGATTTGCGTCGATCACGCCCGGCGTTGCGGGCGCCTCGTGCGAGACCAGCACCAGCGAATTGCCCAAGAGGTCAAGGCGTGAGCCGTCCAGCAGCAGACCCGCGTTTTCCAGATAATCCGCCCAGTCGGTCGAGGCCGAGATGAACACCTGCGCCGGTGCGCCTTCCTCGATCTGGCGGGCCAGCGCGGACGAGCCCGCATAAGACGCGGTCACGGTATTGCCGGTTTCGGCGGTCCAGTTGGCGATGACAGCATCAAGGCTGTCTTTCATGCTGGCCGCCGCAAAGACGGTGACATCCTCGGCAAAGGCGGCGGCGGGCATCAGCGCAAGCAGGGCGGTGCCCAGTTTCAATGCAAAGCGGTTCATAAGGTGACCCCTGTTTCGATATGTTTGCACAAGCATATCGCAAGGGGACGCCGCAGCAAGATGTGTTCAGTCGCCCGTCGGATGTTTGGGCAATAGCGCACGAATACGTGTCAGTGCAGCCGCCCCGTCTTGCTGCAAAATCGCCTCAAGCGCGCGAAACGCGTTCAGCACCTCTTGCCCCGCTGGGGTGACTTGGGCTTTGCCCCCGCTGGCCCCGCCGCGCGCCGACAACACCAGCGGTTGGGTAAAGCTGCGGTTCATTTCCTCGACCAGCGACCACGCGCGTTTATAGCTCATTCCCATCAGGCGACCGGCGGCGGCGATCGACCCTTCGTCGCGGATGTGTTCCAGCAGCTCGGCCTTGCCGGGGCCAAACACGGCATCATCGGCAAATTGAAGGCGCAGCTTAATAGCGGTGATCGGATCATCTTGTTCCATGGCGCGATTCTAGCGCGGTACAGCAACTTGGCAAGGGGGCGACGCGGGGGCGACCGCTGTAACATCCCCGTCAACACAACCGCGCGGGGTCTATTCCCCCTTTGCAGCGCCGCGCGCTTTGGGGCAAAACATCACAGGTTTCAATGTGCTTGGTGCTGATGGTCCGTATCCTGCTACCCCGTATTCTGCTGTCCCTGTTTGCAGTGCTGCTGCTGGCGCTTTCCGTTTGGTCGGGGCCCAGCGTTGCAGCCCCATGCCCTTCGGGGCAGGATCAGGCGGCGGTTTGCATGGCGCCTGGCATTCCGTCCCTGCGAGCGGTGGCCGCCCCCTGCGCCGCCTGCCTGCCCGCAGCCGTCACCCTTTTGCCTGCGCCTCACGGCACAGGACAAATGGTCGCCCCTGTGCCCGCCGCGCTTTTGCCGATACCCGCGCAGCCGCACACCTTTTGGCGCCCGCCGCGTCTGGCCTGATCAATCGCGCCTCCAGCCTTTTTTGATCAGTCAGGATTTATGATGAAACGACGTGACTTCCTGTCGGCGCTTTCTGCCGGCACCCTCTCGCTGGGCGGCTTTGCGCCCCAACTGCTGCTGGCCCAAGGGATGAATCAGCCAATGCGCGCGCCCATTCATGTGGGTAAATCGGGCCTGCGCGCCCGCGACGCCGAGGCGCTTGCCACCTGGTACCAAAGCCACGTCGGCCTGCAAGAAATTGGCCGCGACGGCGCGACGATCCACATGGGTGCGGGCGGCACCGTGCTGCTGGAAATCACGCAGTACGACGGTATCGTGCTGGCGCCCATGCGCGTCGCGGGCCTTTATCACAACGCGTTCCTGCTGCCCGCGCGCGCGGATCTGGCGCGGTGGGTGCTGGACGCCTCGGCACGGCAACTGCGGATCGACGGCTATGCCGACCACCTTGTCAGCGAGGCGATGTACCTGACCGACCCCGAAGGCAACGGCGTCGAAATCTACGCCGACCGCCCCGCCAGCGACTGGGTCTGGCGCAATGGTCAGGTCGAGATGGACAGCCTGCAAATCGACTTCGACAGCATGATCGCCACGCTGGACGGCCAAGACCGCACATGGCGCGGCGCCCCCGCGGGCACTGTGCTGGGCCACGTCCACCTGAAGGTCGGCGATACGATCAAGGCGTCCGACTGGTGGCAAAACGCCATGGGCTTCGACGCCGTCCGCCAACGGGCAGGGGCGGCGTTCTTGTCGACCGGCGGCTACCACCACCACATCGCGGTGAACGAATGGACCAGCATGGGCGCTGGGCGGCGCGACCCCATCCACGTCGGCCTGGATTTCGTGGAACTGCGCAGCCAAGGCCTGACCGCCCCCGCAATCTACGAGGATGACTGGGGCAACCAGATCCGCCTGCTACCGGCCTAACTAAGGCGCGCCTTTGCAGTAAACCGCCGCGCGATTGCATTTTTCCGATGCATTCGCGCGGCGTTGCTGAAATGAGGGGGCAACACCAACGACCACAAGGTTCCCCCTCATGCGCGTGATCATTGATACGGATACCGCTGGCGACGATTGCTTCTCGATGCTGCTGGCCCTTGCCTACCCGGGCGTCTCGGTCGAGGCGATCACCATTTGCGGCGGCAACATCGCCTTCGAGCAGCAGATCGAAAACGCCCTCTATACGCTGGAAGTCGCGGGCAAGGGCGGCAAAGTGCCGGTCTACGCCGGTTGCCAGCGCCCGATGATGCGCAAACCCGTCGATGCCGAATATGTCTTCGGAAAAGACGGCATGAGCGACGCGAACTACCCGCGCGCCCACCAGCGCGCTGAAACCACCCACGCCGTGCAGGCGCTGATCGACATCGTCATGGCCAATCCGGGCGAGATCACCATTCTGGCGCAGGCCCCGCTGACCAACATCGCCGCCGCCGTGGTGCAAGAGCCGCGCTTCGCCGCTGCCGTCAAACACCTGTGGATCATGGGCGGCACCGACAACAGCCTTGGTAACGTCACCCCCGCGGCCGAATTCAACTTCTACGTCGACCCCGAGGCCGCGCAGATCGTGATGAACGCGGGCTTTGCCTGCACGCTCTCCACATGGACGCTCTCGGTGCAGGATTCGGTACTATATGCGGACGAGCTGGCGGCGCTGGACGCTATCGGCACACCGCTGGCAAAGTTCTTCACGCAGGTGAACAAGGCTAGCGTTGAATTCAGTCTGGCCCGCTATGGGCAGGGCGATTCCCTGCACCCCGATTCGCTGACCTGCGCGCTGATGCTGGACGAATCGCTGATCCTTGCGGCGGGCGATTGCGTGGTCGATGTCGAAACCCAAGGGCGCCTGACACGCGGGTATAGCAGCGTCTCCTCGCCGCGCCTGCCCGCGCAAGAGGAAGCGGACCCCGACCTCGGCAAAGCCGATGCGCCCAATGCCCGCGTCATCCGCCGCGCCGACCGCGCGGGCTTCTTGGCTATGCTGCAGCGCACGCTGGCCGCTTGATCCCGTAGGGCAGGGCCAATAAGCATCGGGGGCAACCATCAGGCCCCCGATATGTCCAAACCCCCGCTTGCCGCCTTTTTCGCCAAAATCTGGAACCAACCGCAGCTGCTGCTGGTGCTGGCCACGCTGTTCTGGGCGGGCAATTTTGTCGTCGGCCGCGCCATCCTGACCGAGGCCCCGCCCGTCGCGATGGCCTTTTGGCGCTGGCTGCTGGCGATTATCCCCGTGGCGCTGATCGCGCGGGGGCGGGTCGATTTTGGCCGCGAATGGGCCTTGCTGCGCAAAAGCTGGCTGATCGTCGCGGTGCTGGCGGTGCTGGGGATCAGCTGTTTCAACACCTTCGTCTACCTTGGCCTGCGCGAGACGACGTCGATCAACGCGCTGCTGATGCAATCGGCCATGCCGCTGCTGATCTTGGTGGTGTGTTTCATCTTGTTTGGTGAACGCCCGCTCCCGTTGCAACTGGTGGGGGTGGTATTGTCGCTGGGCGGGGTGATTTTCATCGCCGCGCGCGGCCACCTCGAAACGCTGACCGGCCTTGCCTTCAATCGGGGCGACCTGTGGGTGCTGGCGGCGGTGGTGGCCTATACATTCTATTCGGCGCTGCTGCGTAAAAAGCCCGCCATGCACCCGCTGGGCTTTCTGGCGGCGCTTTTCGTCATTGGCGCGGCGGCGCTGCTGCCGCCCTATCTGGCCGAACACGCCAGCGGGCAGGTGCTGCATCTGACGCCGAAGACGGTGCTGGCCTTGGCCTATCTGGTGATCTTCCCCAGCTTCCTGTCCTACCTGTTCTTCAACCGCGGGGTAGAATTGCTAGGGGCGGGGCGTGCGGGGCTGTTCATCCACCTGCTGCCGGTGTTCGGCAGCGTGCTGGCGGTGGTCTTTCTGGGCGAGCGGTTCGAAGGGTTCCACTTCATCGGTGCCCTGCTGATCGCGGCGGGCCTGCTGATTGCATCGCGCAGCCGCCCAAGCTGAGGCGCAACCTGCGGTAAACGCCAGCACTGCGCGTTCAATGCTGCGTGACCTTGCGGAAACTTGTGCGCAAGATGTGTTCAACCGGCAACATATCCGCTATTCCTGACAAAAATACTGGCAGACTATCTGCTCTTTTTGCGTGAAACCGGCTGCCGGAACGTAAAAGGGGTAAGCCGCCTGCATTGTGCGGGCAACGCCTTGTACACAGCCAGCCGCGACGTCCCGCAGGGGTGGGGCACGGTCAGCTAAAACGAACTCAAAACACGACGGTAGATGTATGGTCATGACTTTTGGCAAAGGGCGCATTAGCGGCCTGATCGCAGCCTCGGCGCTGGTTCTTTTGACGCAACCGCTGATGGCGCAAGAACAAGCCCCGATCCCGCCGCAAGACCAACCCCCCGCCGTCGCGCAGCAGCCCGCCGAACAGGACCCCACTGTCGAACAAGGCACCGATGCCCCCGCCACACCGCAGGTGGACGCCCCCACCGCGCCGGTGCCGGAAGTGGCGCAGCCTGCGGTCCCTGCCGAGAATACCATTGCTGAAACCCCCATGGTCGAAACCGGCTTGGCCGGTCACGACATGTCGCCGCTGGGCATGTACCGTCAAGCCGACGTCGTGGTCAAAAGCGTGATGATTGGCCTGCTGGCCGCCGCGCTTGTCACTTGGGTCGTGCTGATCGTGAAATGGCTGCAACTGACGGGTGCGCGTGGCCGCGCGCGGCGCGTTTTGCGCACCGTCAGCGCCGCGCCCAGCCTAGCCGATGCGCAGGCCCAACTGGCGGGCCGCGCGGGCGTGCCCGCAATGCTCGTGCGCGCCGCCTCGGACGAGGTGGCCGCCTCGCAAGATTTGCTGGGGCAGGTCGAAGGCGACGGTATCAAGGAACGCATCGGATCGCGCCTGAACCGGATCGAGATTGCCGCCGGTCGCCAGATCGGGCGCGGCGTTGGGCTATTGGCGACGATCGGCTCGGTCGGGCCGTTCGTCGGGCTGTTCGGCACCGTCTGGGGCATTATGAACAGTTTCATCGGGATTGCCGAAACCCAAACGACCAATCTGGCCGTCGTCGCCCCCGGCATCGCCGAGGCGCTGCTGGCGACCGCGCTGGGCCTGGTGGCGGCTATTCCTGCCGTGGTCATCTATAACGCCTTCGCCCGCGCGACGACCGGCTACCGGCAACTGCTGGGCGATGTCTCGGCAGCGCTGCAGCGGCTGGTTAGCCGCGATCTGGACCGCCTGACACTGGCGCAGCGCTTGCGCGCGGGCACCGCGCATCATCTGGCAGGGGGGCAGTAACCCATGGCCGGCGGGATCCGCGAGCAATCCGATGACGACATGGACGTCGCGCACGAAATCAACGTGACGCCGTTCATCGACGTGATGCTGGTGCTGCTGATCATCTTCATGGTCGCGGCCCCGTTGGCGACGGTCGATGTGAATGTCGACCTGCCGGTGTCAAACGCCGCGCCAGCCGCGCGCCCCGAAGCGCCGCTGTTTGTGTCGCTGAAGGATGACCTGTCGCTGATGGTGGGCGTCGACCGGGTCGACCGCGACGCCATCGCTGCAGCGCTGGACACGCAAACCGGCGGCGACCGCGAGGCCCGCGTCTTCCTGCGCGCCGACCGCGCCGTCGCCTATGGCGATGTGATGGAAGTGATGAACCTGCTGCGCAGCGCGGGCTATGTGCGCGTGGCGCTGGTGGGGCTCGAATCGGCCAACGCGGTGCCTGTCCCCGCAGAAGCGGCCCCCGGAGCGAACTGACGATGCGCGCGCCTCGCCCCATTCCCGCGCGCCCGCTGACCGAGGATATCGCGCGCCTCAAACTGTCCGAGGTGTCCCTCTGGGCGGGCACCAGCGCCGTGGTGCTGGCGGCTGCGGTGACGGGCGCATGGGCCTACCTCAGCTTTGCGCCGCCTGCGGCAGATGCGGGCGTGCCCGACCCGATCGCGGTCGAAATCGCGCAATTCGACGCGGCCCCGATGACCGAATCCCTCGACACGCCGGAAGGCGAGCTATCGTCCGCTGCGGCGGCCGTCCCCGAAACCACCCCCGAGATGGTCGAGGAAACCGCCGAGCTGACCCCGCCGCCCGAGCTTCCGCCCGAAGTTCTGCCCGAGGAGATGCCTGAGGAACTGCCCCCCGAGGAGGTCCCGCCAGAGGACATCCCGCCCGAGGAGGTCCCCCCCCCCGAAGAGGTAGTCGAAGACATCCCCGATATCGCCCCAGAAGTGCCCCCCGAGGCCGTCCCCCCCGAGGTTGCGCCCGCGCAAGAAACCGCGCCTGCGGTCGATGTTCCCGACCCCGCCGTAACGCTGCCGCCGCCACCCGAATCGCCGCCCGACGAAACCGCCGAGGACGTCGCTGCGCCCATCCCTATGCCGCCGCGCCGGCCAGATCGCCCGCGCACGCAGCCCCGTCCGCAGCCGCCCGCACAGCAGGCATCCGCCGCCGCGGCCCCGCCGCCCGCCCCGCGCCAAGCGGAACAGGCGACGACGACGCAGGCCAACGTGGGCGCCGCCCCCAGCCGCAACCAGATCGCGCGCTGGGACCAACTGGTCGGCCGCCATATCGAACGGCGCAAGGTCGTGCCCCCCGCCGTGCGGCGCGGCGCACGTGGCAGTGTCAGCGTGAATGTGCGGATCGACCGTTCGGGCCGTGTGCTGGGCGTGACGGTGCTGTCGTCCTCAGGCAACCCCGAACTGGATCAGGCGGCAGTTGCGCTGGTGCAAAGCAGCTCGCCCCTACCGGCCCCGCCCGAGGGTATGCCGGAAAACCAGTTGCTGTTCACCCTGCCGGTCGATTACACGCGCAGCCGTTAAAACAGGCCCCGGCACTTGGGGGCCTGTTGTTAGGTGCCTGCGGTTTAGGGCAAAAAACCCATCATAATCTGGTTGAAGCGCGCAGGGTTGGTCACGTTCATGGCGTGGCCGCCCTCTGGCTCCAACACGAATGCCGCGCCGGGGATACCCTCGGCCAAGCGGGCCGACCGCATCCATGGCACCAACAGGTCGTCGCGCGTTGCAACGGCCAGCACGGGCACGGCGATTTCGGCAAGGCGCGCATCAACATCGAATGCACGCAGCGCTGCAATGCGGCGGCGGATGTTGTCGGCCCCTTGGAAATGCGCCAAGCCATGCGCTTCCTCCTCGGCCAAACGCGGGGCGTTTTGGGCCATCCATGCGGCGGGATACAGAAACAGCGGCTGCGCCTTCAAAAACGCCTCGACGCCTGTATTCGCCAGCAGCGCCAGCCGTGCGTCGAAACACCGCCCCGAATGCGGGTCGGCGCGGCTCCATGCGTTGATCAGCGTCAGGCTGGCGACACGGGCAGGGGCCCGCAGCGCCAGATCCAACCCGATCAAGCCCCCCAGCGCATGCCCGATGATGTGGGCGCGCGTCGTATCGCTTTTGTCCATCACCTCGGCCAGATCGTCGGCCATATCGGCAATTGTGACGCCTTCGGGAACAGTGCCGCCCGTGCGGCCGCACCCGCGCTGGTCATAGGTAATGACGCGAAAACGGCTGCGCAGCGCGGCCATCTGCGGGGCCCAATACCCCGCAACGCCCCCAAGGCCAGACGACAGAATCACCGTCGCGGCATCAGGGCTGGGGCCTGCGTGAATGTCGAAATTCACGGCTTGCCGATATGGGCTACGGTGGCGATTTCAACCAGCGCGCCGGGTTTCACCAGCCCGACCTGCACGCAATAGCGGGCGGGTTTGTCGCCAGGGAAGTATTCGGCATAAACCTCGTTCACGGCGCCATAATGGGCCCAGTCGGTGACGAAGATATGGTTCATCGTCACATCATCCATCGTGCCGCCTGCGGTCTCGATGACGGATTTGATAATCTCCAACACATGGCGCGTCTGGGCCTTGGGGTCGTCCAGATGGACGACATTGTTGTTCTTGTCGAACGGCAGCGTCCCCGAGACATAGACGACGCCATCCGCCTTTGTGCCGGGCGAATAGGGGGCTAGCGGCTTGCCGCTACCGGCGGGGACAATGATTTCCTTGGGCATGGGTCAAACCTCCGATTGGGTCGGGGCGATCTGGCTGATCGCACCACAGAAATCGGCCGTGTTGGACACCCAGCCGAAGAATTTCTCGATGTTGTAGATCGCGGCGTCCTGCATCAGCTTGGGGCCAAGGTGATGGGTCGCATCCTCTAGCACCACGCCGAAATATTCCAAATGGAACGCATCGCGCAGGCTGCTTTCGACACAAACGTTGGTCGCGATGCCGACAAAGACCAGGTTCTTGATCCCGCGTGCCCGCAGCGTGCTATCCATGGTCGAGTTGAAGAACCCCGAATACCGCGTCTTGGCCACCACAATGTCACCGGGCTGAGGCGTCAGCGCATCGACGATGGCATAATCCCAGCCGCCTTTGGCCAGCAACTGGCCCTGTAATTCGGGGTTCGCGCGCATATGCTTCAGCGCGTTCGACTTGTGATAGTTGGGTGATCCCTCGCCGCCCGCTTCCACATAGGCGGGGTCCCAGCCGTTCTGAAAATAGATGACCGTCACATTCGCAGCGCGCGCGGCCTCCAGCGTCAGGCGAATGTTTTCGATCACCGATTGCGCGCCAGATATATCGAACCCCGCCAAATCGACATAGCCGCCGACGGTGGAATAGGCGTTTTGCATGTCGACCACGACAATCGCGGTGTCGTCGGCATTGATAGTCAGGGCCTCGGGGCGGCTGGGCAGGGTCAACTTGCGGCCTGCGCGCCCGCCCGTGGTGTCGATTGTGGTGCTCATTCCGCGGCCTCTGCCATGATGTGCTGGCGCGATGTCATCAGCGGCTGCACGTATTTACCAAACTTGTCGATGCCTTCCAAAAAGTCGTCAAAGGTCAGCATCACGCCCCCTGTGCCGGGCACGGCGGCCATCTCGTCCAACATGGCGGCAACCTCGGCATAGGATCCGATCAGCGTCCCCATGTTGATGTTCACCGGCGAGACGGGGCTAGACATATGGCGCACATTGGTGTCGCTGCCCGATGTCTTATCGGCGGCGCTTTGCAGGCCCAGCCACTTGATGGCGTCCTCGTCGGCACCGGCTTTGTAGTGTTCCCACTTGGCCCAAGCTTCCTCGCTTGTTTCCTCGGCAATCACCATCGTCAGGACGAACGACTTCAGATCGCGGCCAGTCTTGGCCGCGGCCGCCAGCAACCGTTCGTTCGTGGGGGCGAAGGCGGCGGGGGTGTTTACACCGACGCCAAAACAGAAACTGTAATCCGCGTAATTGGCCGAGAACGCCAAGCCCTTGTCCGACGACCCCGCACAAATCAGCTTCACCTCGCCCTCGGGCGTCGGCTTCATGTGGCAATCATCCATCTGAAAGAAATCGCCCTTGAAATCCGACCGGCCTGTGGCCAGCAATTCCTTCAAAACCGTCGTGTATTCCGTCAGATAGCCGTAGCGGTCGCCAAAATAGTCATCACCCGGCCACAGGCCCATCTGGCTGTATTCGGGCCGTTGCCAGCCCGTCACCAGATTGACCCCGAACCGCCCGCCCGAGATCGAATCGATCGTCGTCGCCATCCGCGCCACAATCGCAGGCGGCATGACCAGCGTAGCCGCCGTGCCGAACAGCTTGATCTTGCTGGTGACAGCCGCAAGGCCTGCCATCAGCGTAAAGCTTTCCAGATTGTAGTCCCAGAACTCGGTCTTACCGCCAAAGCCACGCAGCTTGATCATGGACAGCGCAAAGTCGAACCCATAGCTTTCCGCCTTCAGCGTGATGGCCTTGCTCAGGGCAAAGCTGGGCTTGTACTGCGGCGCATTCTCCGAGATCAGCCACCCGTTGTTCCCGATAGGGATAAAGACACCGACTTCCATTTTCGCACTCCGATCGGCCAAGCGGCCCGACATGTTCCTGCCGAGATTTCCGCCTGCACGCCGCCCGAGTGCACGAAATAAATTGACCAAAAGAAAAAATTTGTGGGCTGATTCAGTCGCTGCCTAGAAAATCATCCGCTTTCGTAGCGCGCTGCGCGCAATTCAGTCGCTACGTAAATCCGCCCGCAAGGCAATAAAAAACCGCCCAAAAGGCGGCCGGTAAGATCGATAAGGAATTGATGGTGGGCGACCCTGGAATCGAACCAGGCGTGGGTCTCCCCGGCGGAGTTACAGTCCGCTGCCGCACCTTGCAGCTCGTCGCCCCCGCACCTGTGAACAGGTGGCGGATGGCGGCGAAATACCTGCCGTATCCCATACCGTCAACAGGAAAAACCGTGGAATCCCGCCGCTCTGGGTCAGATTTCAACCTGTCGTAGCGGCATTTATCGCAAATCACGCGCGATGGGGCTGATATTGGGGCTTGCGCGCGCCTGCCATCGCCCGCCATTAGGGCAGGGAACGGGCGCGCGCGGCGCAGCCCACCCGCTATCTGCAGAACGAGGACGGTCATGAAAAAGCCCTTGTGGGTTATCGAAAAGGAACAGGCGCGTCGCGCCTCGGCCCAAGAAACCGTGTGGCTGTTCGGCCTGCATGCGGTGCGTGACGCGCTGCAGAACCCCAACCGCACGCGCCTGCGTCTGATCGTGACCCAAAACGCCGCCGACAAGCTGGCCGACGCCATTGCCGCCAGCGGCATGCAGCCCGAACTGTCGGACCCCCGCAAATTCGCCGCGCCCATCGACCCCGAATCGGTGCACCAAGGCGCCGCGCTCGAGGTGAAACCCCTCGACTGGGGCAGCCTGACTGATGTCGCGCTGGGCGACGGCCCGATGCCGCCGCGCCTTGTGCTGCTTGACCGCGTGACCGACCCGCACAACGTCGGTGCCATCCTGCGTTCGTCCGAGGTGTTCGGCGCGCGCGCTGTGGTGGGTGTGCAGCGCCACTCGGCGCCCGAAACCGGCGCGCTGGCCAAAACCGCCTCGGGCGCGCTTGAGCGGCAACCCTACATCCGCGTGCGCAATCTGGCCGACGCCATGAACCAGTTGCGCGACATGGGCTACCTGATCCTCGGGCTGGACGGCGAGGGCGAGATGACCATCGAACAAGCCGTCGAGGGCCGCCGCGATCGCCCCGTCGCCATCGTCATGGGGGCCGAAGGGCCGGGCCTGCGCGAAAAAACGCGCGAGACCTGCGATCATCTGGTGAAGATCCCTGCGGCGGGCGGCTTCGCCTCGCTCAACGTCTCGAATGCGGCGGCGGTTGCGCTTTATGCGCTGTCGGTGCGTGATTAACGGATTATCACGATTTCTTGATAATGCTGGTCTGCGGCGTAATGCTGCATATGTGCAACGTCAAGGAACGCATTCTGGAACCCTGCGTTTCTCTTTACTGTCCCTCGTTCCACACCTTTGCCCGGGCTTTGTCCCGGGCTTTTTTTCACCAAAGGGGTGCGTCATGACCGATCAAACCAAAACCGCGCTGGAACAAGCCCGCCGTATCGCTGTGGTCGGCTATTCGGCGAACCCCGCGCGGCCCAGCCACCGCGTCGCGCAGTTCCTGCAGGCTGCGGGTTACGATGTGATCGCGGTCAATCCGGGGCTTGCAGGGCAAATCCACCTTGGCAAACCAGCCGTGGCGCAGCTGTCGGACATCGCGGGCGGCGTCGATCTGGTCGATGTCTTCCGCGCCAGCGATGCGGTGCCCGCCATCGTGGACGAGGTTCTGGACCTTGACCCGCGCCCGCAGACGCTGTGGCTGCAACTGGATATCACCAGCCCCGCCACGCAAAAGGCGGCGGATGCTGGGATTGCCGTCGTCGAAGACCGCTGCACGGCCATCGAATACCAGCGCCTTTTCGGCGCGCAGCGCGTTACGCCTTAGGGCGCGCGGCCTTCTCAGCCAAGCCCGACTGCGATTCGCGGCGAGCCAACTCGGCCTCGATGTCGGCCAGCGTCACATCGCGCGCGGCGCACATGACCAGCAGGTGATAGATGCTATCCGCCGCCTCGCCAATCAGGGCGGCGCGGTCGCCTTTGACGGCCTCGACAATCGCCTCGACGGCTTCTTCGCCAAACTTCTGCGCGCATTTTTCGGGGCCGCGTGACAGCAGCTTGGCGGTCCAGCTGCTATCGGGATCTGCGGTCTTGCGGGCCTCGATCGTGGCGGCCAGATTTTGCAGCGACATCGCGCCCTCCTACAAACGAACGGGAATGCCGGCGGCGGCCATATGGGCCTTGGCCTCGGCAATGGTAAAGGTGCCAAAGTGGAAAACCGACGCGGCCAGCACAGCCGACGCCCCGCCCACAGTCACCCCCTCGACAAAATCGTCCAGCTTGCCCACCCCGCCCGATGCGATAACAGGCACGTTCACCGCATCCGCAATCGCGCGGGTCAGGGGCAGGTTGTAGCCGTCCTTGGTGCCGTCACGGTCCATCGAGGTCAGCAAGATCTCGCCCGCGCCCTTGGCGGCAACGGTGCGCGCAAATTCCACGGCATCAATGCCGGTGGCTTTGCGTCCGCCGTGAGTGAAAATCTCCCACCGGCCGGGCGCCACGGTTTTCGCGTCAATCGCCACTACAATGCACTGGCTGCCAAAACGCAGCGCGGCTTCGGTCACCACATCGGGGTTCGCCACAGCGGCGGAATTGAAGCTGACCTTGTCGGCCCCCGCCAGCAGCAGGGCCCGCACGTCGTGATGGGTGCGCACGCCGCCGCCGACCGTCAGGGGCATAAAGCAGGCCTCGGCGGTGCGGGTGACCACATCATACATCGTGCCACGGTTTTCGTGGGTGGCGTTGATGTCCAAAAAGCACAGCTCGTCCGCGCCTGCGGCGTCATAGGCCTTGGCCGCATCCACCGGATCGCCCGCGTCGACAAGGTCGACAAAGTTGACGCCCTTGACCACGCGGCCGTCGGCCACGTCAAGGCAGGGGATCACGCGGGTCTTCAGCATCTATTCCTCCAGCGCGGCCAGCGCCGCCGTCAGATCAATCGCGCCATCATAGAGCGCGCGCCCCGAAATCGCGCCCGCAATCACGCCGGTATCGCGCAAGGTGACCAGATCGCCTAGCGACGACACCCCGCCCGAGGCGATCACCGGTATCGACACCGCGCGCGCCAGATCGGCCGTCGCTTGGACGTTCGGGCCCTTCATCGCGCCGTCGCGCAAAATGTCGGTGTAAATAATCGCGGCAACGCCTGCATCTTCAAAGCTGCGGGCCAGATCGGTCACCAGCACATCGGTTTCCTCGGCCCAGCCGCGCGTCGCCACGCGGCCATTGCGCGCGTCGATGCCGACAGCAACATGGCCGGGGAAAGCGCGGGCCGCCTCGCGCACCAGATCGGGGTTTTCGACCGCGACGGTGCCCAAGATCACGCGCTGCAGGCCCTTTTTCAGCCAAGCTTCAATCGTCGCCAGATCGCGGATGCCGCCGCCCAGCTGCGCGGGGATCTTCACCTGCGCCAAAATCTCGTCCACCGCGCCGCCGTTCACGGGCGCACCGGCGAATGCGCCGTTCAAATCGACCAGATGCAACCACTTCGCGCCCGCCGCTTCAAACGCCAGCGCCTGCGCTGCGGGGTTGTCGTTGAAAACGGTGGCCTGATCCATCTCGCCATGCACAAGGCGCACGGCTTGGCCGTCTTTCAGGTCAATCGCAGGGTAAAGGATCATTTACGGGGCCCAGTGTAGGAAGTTGGCAATCAGGCGCAGGCCGGTGGCTTGGCTTTTCTCGGGGTGGAATTGCGCGCCGACAATATTGTCGCGCCCGACGATGGCGGTGATGTCGCCGGCGTAATCCACATGCGCCAGCCGCTGCGCGGGGGTGCCCACGCGCATGGCCCAGCTATGGACGAAATAGGCGTGATCGCCGGTCTTGATGCCATCCAGCACGGGGTGGGGGGCGTCGATCACCAGATCATTCCAGCCCATATGCGGCACCTTGAAGGTGGGGTTGGCGGGTGTGATGCGTTCAACCTCGCCGTCGATCCAGCCGAAGCCGTCGGTCAATTCGTATTCATGCCCGCGCAAGGCCAGCATCTGCATGCCGACGCAAATCCCCAAGAACGGCCGCGCGCGTGCGCCCACCGCCTCGAAGATCGCCTCTTGCAGGCCGGTCACATCGCGCAGCGCTGTGCGGCAGGCCGGAAAGGCCCCGTCACCGGGCAGCACGATCCGGTCGGCGCGCGCCACCACATCGGGGTCAGATGTGACAACCACATCCCCGCCATCGGTTTCCCGCGCCATCCGCTCGAACGCTTTTTGCGCCGAATGCAGGTTGCCGCTGTCGTAATCAATCAGCGCCGTCAGCATCTACAGCGCGCCCTTGGTCGAGGGGATCGCATCCGCTTTGCGGGGGTCAACCTCCAGCGCGTCACGCAGCGCGCGCGCGACGGCCTTGAAAGCGGCCTCGGCAATGTGGTG
Source organism: Ketogulonicigenium robustum (assembly GCF_002117445.1). Classification (NCBI taxonomy): domain Bacteria; kingdom Pseudomonadati; phylum Pseudomonadota; class Alphaproteobacteria; order Rhodobacterales; family Roseobacteraceae; genus Ketogulonicigenium; species Ketogulonicigenium robustum. The sequence goes on along the minus strand of NZ_CP019937.1, from coordinate 2,001,141 downwards.
GCTGTTGAAGCCATGCAGCTGGTCGACGTGCAGCGTGATGCCGCCGTGCGTTGCCAGCGCTTGAAAAAACTCGCGCACCAGTTCGGTATCAAAGGTGCCGATCTTCCCCGAGGGGAAGGTGACGTTCCAGACCAGATAGGGCCGGCCCGACAGGTCCAGCGCGGCGCGCACCTGCGCGTCATCCATCGGCAGGTGGCATTCGCCATAACGACGGATGCCACGCTTGTCGGCCATCGCCTGCGCAATGGCCTGACCCAGCGCAATACCGGTGTCTTCCACGCTGTGGTGGTCGTCGATATGCAGATCGCCCGCGCAACGCACTGTCATGTCAATCAAAGCATGCCGCGACAACTGGTCCAGCATGTGATCGAAAAAGCCGACACCCGTTTGGTTGTCGTAAATACCCGTCCCGTCGAGGTTCACCGTGACGGAAATATCGGTCTCGGCGGTCTTGCGTGTGATGGTGGCGGTGCGCATGAAAGCCTCATTTCTGGCGACTGCGATTGCAATAGACGACAGGTCGGACAGATAAAAGCCATTTAATACCGCTGCGACACTGGTTAAGCTTACCTGACAGACAGGAGGAGCCGCCCGTGTCCCGCGTATATACTGACGCAGAACTGGTCGATCTGATCGCCTGCCCGCACTGTGATGCGCTGTACCATGTGCGTCAGGTGCCAGCCAAAGGCGAGCGTGCGGTATGCGCGCGCTGCCATGCCGTGCTGATCGCCCCCAAGCGCAAGGCCGGCATGATTATCATCATGCTGGCGGTGACCGTGCTGATCCTTGTGATTGGGGCGCTGACCTTTCCGTTCATGTCGATCAGCGCTGCCGGATTTTCCAATCAAACCACGCTGATCGGGGTGGCGCTGTCATTCCCGTCGGGGTTCTTGTCGGCGGTCTCGCTGATCTTTCTGGCGGCGGTAATCTTCTTGCCACTGCTGCGCGCGGCGCTGATCATCTATGTGCTGACGCCGGTTGTCTTCGACAAGCCGCCACTGGAAGGGGCGGTGCCCGCCTTCCGCTGGTCGGAAACCCTGCGCCCGTGGGCCATGTCCGAGATTTTCGTCATGGGCTGCGCGGTCGCGTTGGTGAAGGTGACCGACCTTGCCGATGTGCATTTGGGGGCGGCATTCTGGATGTTCGCGGTGCTTTGCGTCGTCACGACCGTGCAAGACGCGTTCATGTCGCGCTGGATGGTCTGGCAATCGATCGAGGAGCTGACGCCCCATGACTGACCAGCACCTGAGCGCCACTCCAGAAATTACCGCTCGCGACGCGGGGCTTGTCGGCTGCCGCAGTTGCGGCCGCGTCTGGCCGCTGGAAACCCCAGCCTGTGGGCGCTGCGGCGCGCGGCTGCAATCACGCGACACCCACAGCATCAGCCGTGTCTGGGCGTGGTGGGCGGCGGGGCTGCTGTGCTACATTCCGGCGAACCTCTACCCGATGCTGGAAACCCGCGTGCTGTTCAACACCAGCTCCGACACGATCGTGGCGGGGGCGGTGCACATGTTCAACATGGGCTCGGTCGCGGTGGCGCTGGTGATTTTGCTGGCCTCGGTCGGTATTCCCATGGCCAAGTTCATCACCATTGCCTGGCTGGCCATCACAGTGCAGCGCGGCAGCAAAATCGGTGCCGTGCAGCGCCAAACCCTGTACGAGGTGGTGGATTTCATCGGCCGCTGGTCGATGATCGACGTGTTCGTCGTCGCCATCACATCGGCGCTGGTCCAGCTGAACGTGGCGGTCTCGATCCTGCCGGGGCCGGCGGCGCTCACCTTCGCGCTTAGCGTGATCTTTACAATGCTATCGGCGCAAGCTTTTGATACCCGTATGATCTGGGACAGCTTCCGCCGCGCCGAGGACAATGACAGACAGGCGACTGCTGCCCAACCCCAACAGCCCAAGGTTCCCGCGCATGAGTGATCCGATCCCCGACGTTCCGGTCAAATCCGCCCGCCGCAGCATCTGGAGCCGCGTGTCGATTGTCTGGCTGGTGCCGATTGTGGCCTTGCTGATCGCGCTGGGGTTGGCGTGGCAGAACTATTCCGAACGCGGCCCGCTGATCGAAATCGTCTTTGACGACGCATCGGGCATCCGCGCCAACGAGACGCAGCTGCGCTATCGCGACGTGGCCGTGGGCATCGTTGAAAAGGTGGGCTTTACCGACGATTTGGATCAGGTCGTCGTGTCGGTGCGCGTCGACAAAGGTGTTGCGCCCTATGTCGACAGCAGTGCGCAGTTCTGGGTTGTCCGCCCCGAGGTGACGACCCAAGGGGTAACGGGCCTCGATACCGTGCTGTCGGGCGTTTATCTGCAAGGTCTGTGGGACAGAACCCCCGGCACCGCGCAGCACGATTTTCAGGGGCTGGCCAGCGCGCCGCTGCTGCCCACGGGCGAGCAGGGCCTGCGCGTCACGCTGCGTTCGCGCGACCAGACGCTGACGGGCAACAGCCCCATCATTTACAAGGGCGTCGAGGTTGGGCGCGTCGGCCCGGCATCGGTGTCGACCGACGGCACCACCGTCGAGGCCGAGGCCGTCATTTTCGCCCCCCACGACGCGCTGGTGACAGAAACGACGCGGTTCTGGAACAGCTCGGGCTTCTCGGTCTCGCTGGGGCCGTCGGGCGCGGCGCTGAACTTCGGCAGCCTTGCCACGCTGATCGCGGGGGGCGTGACGTTCGATACCTTCGTGACGGGGGCGGCACTGGCGCAAAACGGCACCGATTTCGATGTCTATGCCGATAACGCCTCGGCGCGCGCCAGCGTGTTCTCGCACGAGGATGGCCAGCCGGTGAACCTTGTCGCCGTGTTCGAGGGGAACATAACCGGCCTGACCGTCGGCGCCGCCGTCGAGCTGGAGGGGCTGCGCATCGGCGAGGTGTCGGGCATCAATGGTTATATCGACGCTGCCCGCTTCGGCGATGATTCCCTGCGTCTGCAGACGATCATCTCCATCCAGCCCGCCCGCTTGGGGCTGGAGGGTGACAGCAGCAGCATGGAAACCATGGCTTATCTGCAAAATCAGGTTGAAAACGGCGGGCTGCGTGCGCGTCTGGTAACCGGCAGCCTGTTTACCGGCGGGCTGAAGGTGCAGTTGCTGCGCACCGACGACCGTAGCGGACAGATCAATATGGATGCGCAGCCATACCCCGAGATCCCGACCGTCGCCTCGCAGATCACCGATGCCGCCGATACGGTGCAGGGCACGCTTGATCGATTTAACGACCTGCCGATCGAGGAGTTGATGCAAAGCGCCGTCAGCTTCCTCGACAATGCCTCGAGCCTGGTCGGCAGCGCGCAGACGCAGGCGATCCCGGGCGAGGTGATGAACCTGCTGGGTGACGCCCGCACGCTGACCGCATCGCCCGAGGTGCAGGCCCTGCCGGGGCAGGTGGGCCAGACGATGGCGGGCATCACCGCCGCCGTGGGCGATCTGCAAGCCGTCATCGCCGATCTGCGGCAGGCGGACGCGGTCAACCGCATCGTCGATGCGATCGACAACGTGCAGCAGGTTGCGGGCGAAATTGGCGAGGGCTTTGAAGGTATGCCGGGGTTGGTGCAATCGATCGACGATCTGGCCACCCAATGGCAATCGCTGCCGCTAGAGGGGGTCGTGACGCAAGCCGAGAGCCTGCTGGCGACCGCAGATTCCGTGTTGGGCGACCCGCGCACCCGCCAGTTGCCTGCTGACCTGTCTGGCGCGCTGAACAGCCTACAGGCTGTTTTGGACGAGGCGCGCGGCGGCAATCTGGTGGGCAATGCCAATGATGCACTGGCCGCTGCCAGCCGCGCGGCTGACCAGTTGGCCGCCGCCACCAACGACCTGCCCGCCCTATCGCAGCGCCTGAACGCGCTAGTCACTCAGGCTGGCGGCACGCTGTCGGGGTTCGATCAGAACGCCACGATGATGCGTGATCTTAGCCTTGCGCTGCGGCAGATCAACACCGCCGCCAGCGCCATCACCGACCTTGCCCGCGCGCTGGAGCGGCGCCCGAACTCGATCCTCTTTGGCCGATAGGAGCTGATATGAAAGCCGTACTGCCTTTTGTTGCCCTGCTGGGGCTGGCCGCCTGTTCCAGCCCTGTCCTTTACGCCGTGGACAGCCCCGTGCCGCTGGACCAACGCGCGCGGATCGCGTTCTCGTCCATCGAGGTGGTCGAAGTGACCCTGCCGCGCTATGCCGCGAACCCCGACATTTACCGGCAGGCTGCCGATGGCGGGCTAAAGGCGATTTCGGGCGTCAGCTGGGCGGATGATCCGGCCCCCGCGATGACTGCCGATCTGGTGCAGGTGCTGACCGGCATGACCGGCGCGCGCATCGCGGCCGAGCCGTGGCCCTTCCGGTCGTATGCGCAGGTGCGCCTCGATGTGCGCGTCACCACGATGGTCGCCCGCGATCAGGGGGACTTTCTGCTGATGGGGCAGTATTACGTCGCGGGGCAGGAAGACGGCTTCCGCGAGCGGGCGCGCCCCTTTGCCATCGCGATCCCGCTGCCGCAGGGCTTTGGCGCGGCCGAAGTTGCGACCGCGCGCGGGCTGGCCGTGTCGGAATTGGCCCGCCAGATTATCGCCGGCGGGCTTAGCTGATTACAGCCCGAAGGGCACCCAGATCGTCTTCACCGCCGAGGCCGCGTCTAGCACGCGGGTCATGTCGGGGGTGAAGGCGCCCGTCCATGTCCGCTTGAGGTTGCGGGCGGATTCCTCCTCGACCCCGGGCGCAAGTGCGGGGTCGAACGCCCAAGCCGCGTCGATGTCGTGGTGGGCTGCCATGTGCGGGGCAATCTCGTGCGGGTTGGCGGTGATGATGTTCACCGTGCCCGCAGGCACATCGGATGTATCGAGCACCTGATAAAGTGCGGTCGCGATTAGCGACAGGCGCGGCGGGACGACCAGCGTGATGCGGTTGCCCAGCGTCAGCGCGCCGCCCAGCAGGGTGATCGGGGCCAGCAGGCCCGCGTCATCGGGGCAGATCGCCGCGATTTTCCCGACGGGTGTGCGCAGCACCAGCGACAACCCGCCAAAAGGCACCCCCGCCACGCGGCCGTCGAACTTGTCGGCCCAAGCGGCGGCGGTGAACAGGGCGTTCAGGCTGTCTTCCACCTCGGCCTGACCTGCGCCGCCAAAGCGGTCGATCAGCGCGGCGAATTCGCCTGCGCGGGCCGACAGGTTCTCGGCGAGAAAATACAGCACTTGCGCGCGGGCGTGGCCGCTGGTGGTGGCCCAGCCCTTGGCGGCGTTCATCGCCTCGACCGCGTTGCGCAGGTCTTTACGGCTGCCCGCCCCGACATGGCCGGCCAAGGTGCCGCCCGTATCGTGCACTGCGATGGAATAGCCGCTGTCGGGGCGCGCCTGTTTGCCGCCGATATACAGCTTGGCCGTGCGGTCGATGCCGCTGACCTCTGGCTGCGGGGCGGGGGGCGAGGTGCGCTGGGGGGCGGGTGCCTCGGTGGGGCGGGTGTAGGCGGCCAGCCCCTCGGGGCCGCCTTCGCGGCCAAAGCCGCTTTCACGGATGCCGCCAAAGGGGGCGGCGGCGTCCAGCATGTTCGCGCCGTTCACCCAGATCACCCCTGCGGCCAGTTGCGGGGCGATGGTCAGGGCGGTGTTGATGTTCTCGCTCCAGACGCTGGCGGCAAGGCCGTAGCGGGTGTTGTTGGCCAGTTCCACCGCCTCGGCCGGGGTGCGGAAGGTGGTCGAGACAAGGACGGGGCCGAAAATCTCGTGCTGCATCAGCGCGTCGGACGGGCTGAGGCCGGTGATCAGCGTGGGCGGGAAGAAGCTGCCGCCGTCGGGCAGCGGGCAGGGCGCGGTATGGGTGGTGCCCGCCGTGTTCGCGCCGACCATATCGCGGATGCGTGCCAGCTGCGTGGGGTGGACGATGGCGCCGATGTCGACCGATTTATCCAGCGGGTCGCCCATGCGCAGCGTTGCCATGCGGGCCTTCAGCTTCAGGATGAAGCGGTCTGCGATGGGTTCGTGCAGCAGCAGGCGCGACCCTGCGCAGCAGACTTGGCCTTGGTTGAACCAGATCGAATCGACCACGCCCTCGACCGCGCTATCCAGATCGGCGTCGTCGAAGACGATGAAGGGGGACTTGCCGCCCAGTTCCAGCGTCAGCGCCTTGCCGGTGCCTGCGGTGGCCCGGCGGATGATGCGGCCCACATCGGTCGAGCCGGTGAAGGCGATTTTATCGACATCGGCGGCCACCAGCGCAGCGCCGGTATCACCATCGCCGGTGACGATGTTGACGACGCCTGCGGGCACACCCGCCTGCTGGCAGACCTCGGCAAAAAGCAGCGCGGTCAGCGGAGTGTATTCGGCAGGTTTCAGCACCACGGTATTGCCCGCCGCCAGTGCGGGCGCGACCTTCCACGCCAGCATCAGCAAGGGGAAGTTCCACGGGATGATCTGGCCGCAGACGCCGTAGGCGCGGCTGGTGGCGGGGAACAGTTGGGCCAGCCCCGCGTGGTAGTAGAAATGGCGCTGGGCCAGCGGGATGTCGGCGTCGCGCGCCTCTCGGATGGGTTTGCCGTTGTCCAGCGTTTCCAGCACGGCGAACAGGCGGGCGTGCTTTTGCAGCAGGCGCGCGATGGCATAGAGGATGCGCGCGCGGGCGGGGCCGCCTGCGGCTTCCCATGCAGGTTGGGCCGCGCGGGCGGCGGCGACGGCGGCGTTGATGTCGGCGCTGTGTGCCTTGGGTGACCTGCGCCAGTTCAGCGCCGCTGGCGGGGTTCTGCGTGGCAAAGGTCTGGCCCGCATCGGTGAAAGTGCCATTGATGAAATGGCCAAAACGGCCGCCGTGCTGCGCGATCCAGTTCAGCGCCTCGGCGGGGCTTTCGGGGGAGGGGCCGTATTCCATGGTGGCGAAAATCTCGGGGATTGTGGGCATGGGATGTCTCAGGCCAAAGCGTGGCGATGGGCGGCGGAATAGGCGCCGGTGACGTGGTGGTCGAGCTGGCGTTCGATATCGCCCAGCAGGGACGAGGCGCCAAAGCGGAACAGGTCGGGCTGTAGCCAGCGGGTGCCCAGTTCTTCGCGCAGCAGCGACAGGTAGGTCAGCGCGTCTTTCGCCTTGGATATGCCGCCGGCGGGTTTGTAGCCGACATGGATGCCGGTGCGGTCGAAATAGTCGCGGATCTGGCGGATCATCACAAGGCTGACGGGCAGCGTCGCGTTCACAGATTCCTTGCCGGTCGATGTTTTGATGAAATCGGCCCCGGCCATCATGCAGATCAGGCTGGCGCGGGCGACATTGTCCAGCGTGCCCAGCTCGCCCGTCGCGAGGATCGCCTTGATATGCGCATCGCCGCAGGCCTCGCGCATGGCGCGCATTTCATCGTAAAGCGCCTGCCAATTGCCCGACAGCACGTGGCGGCGCGAGATGACGATGTCGATTTCGGCCGCGCCTGCCGCGACGCTTTCGCGGATTTCCTGCAGGCGCAGGTGCCAAGGCGAGAGGCCAGCGGGAAAGCCGGTCGAGACGGCGGCGACCGGAATGCCGCTGCCGTCCAGCGCGGCGACGGCGGGGGCGATCATGTCGTGGTATACGCAGACGGCGGCTGTCGTCAGGCCGGTCATGCCCAGTGTGTCCAGCACGTCGGCGGCGATGGGCTGGCGGGCCTTGGCGCACAGGCGGCGGACGCGGTCTGCCGTGTCGTCACCGGCTAGCGTCGTCAGGTCGATCAACGACACGGCCTTGAGCAACCACGCGGCTTGATAGTCTTTTTTCACGCTGCGCCGCGCGGGTAGGCTGGCGCAGCGGCGCTGGATAGCTGGCGCGTTGGTGCGGGTGCCCAGCACCCAGTCCAGATCCAGCGCCATGCCGGGGTTCCGTGGAAGATGTGTCAAGGCTTGCCTCCCGCCTGCTTTGGTTCGTTGTGGCATGCGTTCGACAGTCGGGCAAGCTTAGCCTGTCGGAGTGGTCGTTTTGGCCGTCAACGCCGCGATTGCGGCCATGCCGCTTTCGCCCAAGGGCACGGCGGCGAAGGGGCCGCCAAGGCGGGTCAGTGCCACGTCGTGGGGGTCGGGGGTTCCCGCCTTGGCCAGCAGCGTGGCGGCCCATTCTTCGGCATTGTCGACGGGGCGGTAGCCGAGGAACGCGGCCTTGGTATTATCCACCGGACAGCGGGTGTTGTTCGAGACACCGTAGACGACCGTATAGCCGACCGTGGGCGTATCAATCGCGCGGGTGACCAGTTGGATCAGGTCGCGGTGGCTAAGCCATGTGCCAAGGGCGCGGATGTTCTGCGGCTCGGGGGTGCAGGACATAATGCGCAGGCAAACGGCCTCGATCCCGCGTTTTTCCCAGTACATCCGCGCCATATCCTCGGCGAAGCACTTGGCGAGGCCGTAGAATGTGTCGGGGTGGTGCGGTTCGGTTGTGTCGATGCCGGCATTCGTGGCGGCCAGCCCCACCGCGTGGATCGACGAGGCGTAGACGACGCGGCGCACGCCGTGGCGGTGCGCGGCTTCCCACACATTATAGGCGCCGATGAAATTGGGGCCGAGCAGATCCTCGAACGGCTTTTCATCGACGATGGCGCCGAAGTGGACGACCATGTCGGCGCCTTCCAGCAGGGGCGCGATCTTGTCAAACTTGGCAAGGTCGGCCTGCACATAGGTTTCGTTGTCGAACAGCCCCTCGGGGGCGGGGCGGATGTCGGTGCTGACCAGCTGGGCGCACATTTTCGACAGCGGCCCCCGCAGTGATGTGCCAAGCGCGCCGCGCGCGCCGGTCAGGACGATTTTCTGCATGAGGGGTTCCCTTTCGTGCGGCAAGGTTCTGTCGGTCTTGGGGCTAGGCTGGCCGTGTTGCGCGGCAAGGTCAAGCAAAGCGCGGTGGGCCACTAAACGCGCGCGCATGAAAAAAAGCGCCCTGCGTGAAGCAGGGCGCTGTTATCGCAGCAAGGTTTGGTGAGGCGATAATTACTTGGTCAGGATCAGTTTGCCGGCGCGGGTGATGCGCAGGTTGTATACCTGATCGCCCAGAATGATGCGGGCCTGACCGTTTTTGCCCGTTAGGTCGCGGGCGTCGAAGGTCGGCGTTTCATTGATCAGGGCGTTGGTCATTTCGGGCGAGAGGGGCGCTGCCATCATTGGCGGTTCTCCGTTTCCTCGATGCGGTCGAACATACGCTCGAGGCTGATGTCATCAGAAAGGTGGAAGTCTTGGATCAGGGCGACCAGTTCCTGCCGCAGGGTCGAAAAATCGGCGCTATGCGGCGTTTGGGGCTGGGCGGGTGCGAACATGGCCATGACAATCCTCTCTCACGTTGGGTGATTCGGCTTGCCCTGCCAATGGCCGGGTTGGCTTGATGTGCAATAGTTGACAGAAATACTTGGTTTAGTCAACGACCCTGAAAAGCCATTTAGTTTTTCAGCAGGCGCAGGCCCTGCGTCACATCGGCGCGCACGGCCAGACGCAGGCTGGGTTCATCGCCCGCGCGCAGGGCTGCCAGTATCAGTTTGTGGTGCTGCGGCGGTTCCGTCCGGCGCAGGCGGCCGTAAAGTTTGCGCATCGTTGGCCCCAGTTGCAGCCAGACGGTCTCGGTCAGGGCCAGAAAGGCGGGGGCCTGCGCGCGCAAGTACAGCGCGCGGTGAAATTCCAGATTGGTGCGGATGTAGCCGACGGGGTCTTGGCGGGCGATGGCTTGGCTGATCGACTGGTTGATCGCCTCCATCCTATCGATCAGGGCGAAGTGGGCGCGCGGCAGGGCGCGCGAGGCAAGTTCAGGTTCCAGCAGCGCCCGCAGCGAGGCGAGTTCCTCGAGCCGTTCGTTCGTCAATTCGGGGGTGGCCACGCGGCCCGAGCTGGACATGACCAGCGCGCCTTCGGCGATCAGGCGGCGCACCGCCTCGCGCGCGGGGGTCATCGAGACGCCGAATTGTGCGCCGATGCCGCGCAGGGTCAGCGCCTCGCCGGGGGGCAGTTCGCCGTGCACGATTTGCAGCCGCAGTTGTTTGTAGACGCGTTCGTGCGCGGCGGCGTTCGGGTCGATCGCGTTGCGGTGCGCGCTGGGGTCGATCGGCGGGGCGGGGGGGCGTGTGGGCATCTGCGGGGTCCCCTAGGACGAGAAATCAAGGCGTTGCAGCGCCACGCCATGCGTGCGCAGCCACTGCCGCGCGGCAGCATGGTCTGGAAAGATCTGCGCGACAAGCGACCAGAAGCGATCCGAGTGGTCCATATGGGTGAGGTGGGCGACCTCGTGCGCGGCGACGTAGTGCAAGATGGCGGGCGGGGCCATGACGAGGCGCCAGTTGAACATCAGCGCGCCGTCCGATGTGCACGACCCCCAGCGCGAGCGGGTGTCGCGCAGCGTGAGGCGCGTGAAGGCGCGGCCGGTTTTGGCGGCGTAGATATCGGCGGCGTGGCTGATGTCGTCGCGCGCCTGTGCCTTGAGAAACGCCGCCACGCGCGGGCCAAGCGCCACCCCGCCCGGCACGCACAGCTGCGTCGGCGTTGCCTGCACGCCGCGCTGGGCGCCGGTGGCCAAGGTAAGCAGCGTGCCGCGCAGCGGGATCTGGTCGCCCAAGCGCAGCGCGTGCAGGCCCTGCGCGGGCAGGTGCCGGATAATCCAGTCGCGGCGGCTTTCGGCAAAGCGCTGCGCCTCGGCCACGGGGGTGCGAGGGGGCAGGGTCAGCGTCACCGCACCGTCGCGCTGGGCGATGCGCAGCGTCAGCCGCGTTGCGCGCGCGTTGCGGCGCAATTTCACCAGAATCGGCTGCGCATCTGTGCTGGTGTGGCGCTGCAGGACAAAACTGTCGGGCTGGGGGCGACCGGCCATTTTTTCCCCGTCTGGCGGTTGTGGATGTCGATTTGCGACGCGCAGGCGCAAAAACCTGAGCGGGCGGGATTGTCAAAGGCTTTGACACTCATATCTGCTTATGGCAGGGGACGGCGATCTACCGCAAGGCAAAGGATCGCTAGTCGTTGCCTTGCCGCGTTTACCAAAGGGCCGCGTGGCCCGTTTCCAAAGGGATCCGGAATGCCCAAAGCTGAATGGGGAACCAAACGCCTGTGCCCGACGACGGGCAAGCGTTTTTATGACCTGAATGCAAATCCTATCGTCAGCCCCTACACGGGGTTGGTTGTGAACATCGATACGGTCCGCGGTCGGTCGATCATGGCCGACGCCGCTGATGGCGCCAAGAAGCTGAAGGGCTTCGACGAGGATGATGATCTGCTGCTGGACGATGATGTCGAGGGCGATGACGCCGATCTGGCCGATGAGGTTCTGGAAGACGACGACGAGGACAATGTCTCGTTCGACGATCTGGGCGACGTCGCCGCCAACGACGACGAATAAGTCGTCGGTATCGGGTTTTCGCGGGGCAGTGGTTGGCCTGCGAATATGACCCAAAGTCACACGACCGGACGGATTTTTTCGCTTGATCTCGTCCGGTCGACCCCATAGAGAGACCACATCAGCGGCGACAGTCGCAGATGGAAGGGGCCTTAGCTCAGCTGGGAGAGCGCTTGCATGGCATGCAAGAGGTCAGGGGTTCGATCCCCCTAGGCTCCACCAAATCCCGTCACTGTCACAGAAGCATAACAGTGCAAATTTGAAGCATAAGACTGTTTTTATGCTGTCAATGCGTCATTGCGCGCGGCAAATTTTTCCCCTGATAGGATTTTTATGTATTTGACCATTCTTGGCTTGCTGAGCGGGATGTGGTGGCCGTGCGGCTAGAGATATCGTATGATCGCGGCGGGGCACTATGCGAGCGTGCGTTGTGCGCATGAAGGAGAGTGATCCTTGCCCCCGGGAACGTGCTTAGCACCGCCGGAACGGCGGAAAATTTATGCCCCTAACATCATTCAAGTAGCACCCCCTACATTCGAGCAATTTTCGGAGGCTTTGAGAAGGCCCGTTCAGCCTTTTAAGTCGAGCATCGGGAGTCCCAAGTGGACATACACAATATGTTCATCCGCTCCAGTTAAGTTCTTCTTCACTGTCGACGTGAAATGGAAGGAGCAAAAATGTCGGAGCTCTCTGACGCTCAGTCACAATTGCAGATCGAAGCGGATGAAGTTGTCCGGGTATTGGACTTGGATGCATTGCTCGGCAAGATTGGCCGTCCGATCCGCGTTGGAAGTTCCGCAATGGGCCTGATGGTTAGGCGCGACATAGACATCACAGTCGTCTGCAGCGAGTTGAATGAGGATACGCTTGCGGTGTTCTCAGCGATCGCAGCGCAAATGATATCGAGAACAGATTGCGTGATGGCAGTACGGTTTCGAAATGACACCGGCGACTGGAACATGGAGCCTGAAAAATACCCCGATGGCCATTATCTCGGTTTGTCCGTACGGATGCCTGACCAGCACACATGGGCGGTAGACATTTGGGTCGTCGATGAGCCAGAAAAACAGCCGGATATCCAGCATCTTACGACCCTGCTGCCTCGTCTTTCCGAGGCCGACCGTGAGGCCATACTTGCAATAAAGCTCGTTCTTGCCGCCCCGTCCCCGGGTGCAGCCCAAATCCCGAGTGCGTTGGTATATGGAGCGGTTATGGATCAAGGAATACGAACATACCAGGAATTCGAACACTGGTGCCGTCGGGACTATGTGTGTGCTTCTTCGTCCAGCTAAATGGCGGCTTGTCCCGCATGATTGCCGGATGAGCTATCTCATTCCGACTGGCCGACAAATTTAGATGGGATTGAGTGGCAGGGTGGTAAGATTTTGCACCATTAGTGAGCCGCGACGTTTCATGGCTAGGCTGTAGCGCGTCTTGCTCGTTGTGTGGAGAACGGGGATCGGCTCGCTCATAGCTCCAACTTCGCTCGCTAGCTCACAAAAATGGAACCGCGAGCCGACCGGATGGTTCACACAGCGCGTGCCGCGAAGACGTTCCGAGTTCCGAGACAGTGGCGATCATTCGAGCCTGCGCGTAACGTGCAATCTGCAGGCATCAGCGGCAGGAAAAAATGAAACGAAAAATTTTAGCGACTTTTGTAGTTTTTATTTTTGGCGTACCCGCGTGGGCGCAAGAGGATAATTCGTTGGCTGGCCCTGAACTTGGATCATCGCAATATTCAGCGAGCCTGGAGGAAGCTGCGTGGAATTGGGTCCCAGGAGATTTAGTTTTCCGCAATGATCTTAACCGCTTTGATGAAATCGTAAGAGATGCTGAGGCTGGGGAGTGGGCTTCAGTGGCAATTCTTCGGCCTTCAAGTGGCGGCCCTGTCGCCATCTACGTTGATGAGGGGAGCGGTGTAACCGAAACACCTTTGGATTACTTTATCGACGGGAAGCCATACGTCGTCTTTCGAATTCAGGGATTAGAGGAGTATAGGTCTGAAGAATATCATGCAGGACCTATGGCGCTCTTCGCTGGGATTACCGCTCTTGAATTGCCATATGATCACGAAATGCTTTTTGAAAACAAAAAGTTCTATAATGCTGAGCTGATATTTGCTGCGGCTCTCAACGCAGGAGTCATTCTTGGAAAGCCGACGCCGTTGCGCGATCTAACGACACAAGAAGCACCTCTTGGGCGAGCTTTGCTGGAGCGCTGGCGCGAGCACTCATTTTGTATAGAGGCGACCGATGAGCTCATGTGCTGGGAGTGGATGCGGAATCTTGCAATTGTAACGCCTAAGATGATTGTATCATCTGATGCGGTTGAACAGGTGTATCCTTGAGGGGCAGCTGAGGCCTTCGAGGTGGGGCGAGCGGATGCATAAACTTCTCCTGACTGCTGGCTTCGCCTATTTGAAGGCTCAGCTCAGAGCGCGCTCTCGAGTAGGATAGACCTTATTGTCAGCTTCAAGCCGCACACTGTCGTTGTATGCGACGCCCCCAACGAGAGTAGACGCCCAATAGTCTCTAACATCTATAGCAATCCTGTTCTGGGCGGCCTTCTGCCCTTTCTTCCATGCGTAGAAGGTGGAGCGACCCAATGTTGGTCCGCTCATTGCCGAGACTATTTTCCAGATGTCGCCAGACGCGTGGCCTGCGGAGATCATGGATTCTGCTATCAAAGCACGTTCAGGGGTCATGGATTTCGGACGTCCGTGGGGCTGACCACGCCTACGTGAGCCTTGGATCTCGCGGGAGCTATCTACACGGTAAAACCCGCGTTCTGCGTATTTCAGTTTTTCCAGTAAGGTGCACATCAAGTGGCTGGCGATAGCTTCTCTATCCTGGGGTTCATGTGTGCCGCCTGAGGTCGCATCGTCCGGCGTAACGGCTGATAGATACTCGACGCGGCTCCCGTAGAAGCTGATTTGCCCGTTCTGTGCCATGACTGCCCCAAGTGAATAAGTTCTGCTTTCTTTAGAACGTAAGTAGAACAGTCGTGCTTGCAAAGATGTATTAGAGAAGCGTTCCAAACTTTTTTGAGGTGGCTATGAAATGTGCTCTGTCTACGTTTTGAGTGTCTAAGATGCTGAATATATTGTAATATATTCTACTTTTATTCTGCCTGCTGCAATGCACCCGCTCTGCTCACTGTTCCAAGTATGTCCAGCAGAGATTGACACACCGAATCATCACGATGCATTTGGTAAAGATTATGGTCAAAATTGGAGGCTGATAAAAATCAAGTAAGAGAACGCTGTGCAAGCTATGCAAGCGAATCTGTCGTGCTGTCTGGACGATCAAGTGGTTCCACTTATCATCTCGACTTCAACATTCACCCACATAATCCGAGATACTTTGTATCGGCGATAGTTCAAGTAAGGGCATAAGTTGCTTGTAGATTCATAAAGCAAAAGCCTCCTCGTGTGTCAACACGAAAAGGCTTCAACTCGAGTAAGTGTGTTTTGTCAGGGTCCGCAAAACTTCCGACAAGGCATGTTTCACTCGATTCTTTCCAAAAGTCAATCTTCCGATGGCCTCGCCATCGGGCGGTCCTTTGCAATCTGATGAAACGCAGGTGAGTGGATGTGTGCGTTCGGGCTTACGCCGTACGTACGCTTTTCACGCCTGCGCGGTGGAACATGACGATTATAAGAAATACAGGGTGGGTCAGTCGAGCTAGGCCCTTACCTGTGCCGATTCAAGTCGGCACTGCTGAGACAGCCGCGTCTGCTTTGGGGCGAGGCGCACGTGCAAATGGCTACGCGCATTTGCAGGACATCTGTAGCGATCAGGGGATATCACTGCGCGAATTGGCCAACGGTCAACCTCACGAGGTGAAGCACGCAGCTGTTCTAATCGGGGCTGATGCGGATGTGTTGTTGTTCAATACTCCACGCCTGCAGGATGACGGTCGCTTTGAACTTGGGCGAGAAAACATCAAATTCACCGCTTTAACGCGAACCGGCGGGCAAGTTTGCCTGGTCTGTATGCTGGAGGCCCGCGCGCAAGGGCAGGAGGCATGGCAATGTGGCCGTTGGCAGGTCCGTCACATTCGAACATGCGCACAGCACGGCGTTCTGTTGGAGGCTATCTCTCTCAATACGACGTCTAAAAACGCCCAGGATTTTGGCGCATACTTTGCGCCACGGGCCCACATCCAAGCCCAAAAGGTTGAAAGCCAAGACCAAGAGCTAGAACTCTATCTGGACGGTCGGATCGAGCACGGCACAGGGGAAAGTTGGCCAGATTCGTTCGAGTTTCACGTTGTCGCTGTTTTTTGCGAGGCGCTGGGAGCACTGCTCGCCTATGGTCCCAAGCGGAACATGAAGAGCCTTTCACCGATCGAAATCGTCAAGGCCGGTTCTGTCGGATTTAAACTCTTTCAAAAGGGGCCTGACGCGCTCCTATCGCGGCTCAAGTCTATTCAGACTGCCTCGATGGATGATGGCGCAGATTATGGAAAGCTCTATCCCCAGATATTAACCTGCCTGCGGGAACGTCGCAAAGATCCTTGTTTTGATGGCCTAAGGACTTTGGTGCGGGAGTTCATTCTCGACAATTTCCATGTGCCTCCAAACTCATCCATCTTGGGCGAGGTCAACGGCAGATCACGCGTGATGACCGTGGCTATCGGTGCCCGAGAAGGCGGCGTTGCTAACTCACTTCTCAATCGACAGCTGAAGTTAATGGGGTTTTTGCGAGATAAAGTCTCGGACAACACGATCAGCGACCGGGGCTTGCTGATTTCGACTGCCGTGATCGACGAGGCCGTCAGTGTGGTGAAAAAACTGTCCACCATAGCGGTCACCCGCGCTGCCCTTGGGGCGGACAAATACACCATCGAACGCCTGTGCGCAGAAGGTGTCTTGAAGCTGCATTTTCCGGCGGATGATGGCTGCATGCCGTTCTTCCACGAAAGGGAAATACTGCGCCTCTCGGCAGATTTGAGGGCGGCTACAACATGCAATGTGGTACTGACGGACGACCATGTCTCGCTGCAGGAGGCGGCGCGGCGTAGTCACTGCACATTGACATCCCTTATCGGTCGAGCGGTTGCCGGCACCCTGAAACTGGCCTCGCCCTGTGCCGTGCCATTTCGGTTGCCGGATTTCCTCGTCTCTCTCTCCGAATTGCGTGTACAGATCGGAGCCGTCCCACCTGAGGTGCTTACTGCAGCGGAGGCGGCGCGGTTGCTTGGTGTGATACCTGGTACGATCCATGCGTTGGTAGCGGCCGAGTATCTCCCCGGAACATTCTCGGACTATCGATTGGCCAATCGGGCGTGCCTTTTCATCTTGCATGCAGACCTTGAGCACTTCGCCAACGCGCACATTGTGTTGCGCGCTTTATCAGGGACGCGCAAAGCAACTTTTGAAGCCACGCAAGAGTATATCGCTGAATGTGGTGTGGAGGCTCTGGTGCTTGCACACGAGTCCCGCAAGATATTCCGGCGCAGTGACATAGAGCGGATCGCCTATGATCCGGGTGGCGAGCGGTTGGCGCGCCTCCTGATGGTTGATGAAGCCCGCCTTGAGCACCTTTTTCAAAAATAACACGGTATTCGGGCCCTTTGGTCCAGCGGCGCATAGTCGCCCGCACAGGATGAAATATGCAAAATCGATATGAAATAGACCATGACGAGTGGGCGCACAGTGCCCCTAAGCTGAGGTCAGCTGGCAAGATCGAGATAGGCCCCATCCCCGGCGTTCTTCCTTGGACGGGCGCGCGAAATCCATTGGCGGTGAGCAGCGTCAGTCAGAAGGTTGCACTGACTTATCGGACGGCGGCCAACGGTTGGGTCCCGAAGGTCGGGATGGCGGAGAGCTTGGCCGAGATAGCGGTTGCGCACGAGCTTCTTATCAGCCCTTACGTGTACAACGTCGAATTCCAGCCGGTGCGTTTCAAATATGTGAACGCTGATGGCCAGGGAAAATCTCACTATCCTGACTTCAGGATAACTTGGACGTCCGGCATGGCTGCGTATCTATTCGTACGCAATGCTACGAGTCTTCAGAAGCCTTCAACATGGGTTGAGATCGAAGCTATTCGCTTAGCCGTACGACAAATGTCCTCTGATCGTTTTATTGTCGTTGACGCCGACGCTTATAGCCGCGCACGTCGAAATAATCTGCGGCGCATGCATCATATGGTGTTCCTAGAGAAGGACCGGATCGCCGACGAAATTGTCGAGGATCTGGCACTCAACCTGCACTCGCTTTGGCGTGTCCGTGACCTATTCCCCCACACCGATCTCACCTCTGGGCGCGTGTTCAAATCATGCCTGCGCCTTATCGCTAGGGGAGGCTTGGGTGCGGATTTGGATGCTGTGATTGCGCAGGAATCGCGAATTTGGAGGCGCGAAGCATGAGTCTGAAATTCAAGCCTTTTGTTGTGTCAGGAACTAAGTTGACGGTGCACGGTAGATCTCACTTGTTGAAACCCTCTACGGATGGATCGTTTCGTGCGGAGAGCATGGATGGCGGCGATGTCGAGATTTGGACTCTCCAGGAATTCTTGGCCAAATCAGCGCATCAAAGCGCGTCGCAATCGCACATCCACAGTAAATCGGATGAGGCGTCCCGACGAATCCGAGATAATGGCCGATTTCATAAGGGACAGCTGACGGAGAAAGCTAGAGATGATCTTGAATTTCGAAAAGCGCTGTGCCTCGGTGTAGAGGCTTGTGTCGTTCGCGGAACTGCAGTCACGGCTGCATCTCTTGATGAACCCAAGACCAAGCGCGCCATCCTCGAGATAGCGCGTCAATACTACACTAAGCGACCGATCCACTTGGCCCCGCGTGGAGGTGGCACCCGTGAGGGTGCTTTTCTGCCATGTGGCCGCACGCTGAAGCTATATTGGCAACGATATATCGGCTCCGACTATGACGATATGGCTTTAGCCGACCAGACATGGCTACGCGGAAATCGTCAAAGACGTATATGCTGGCGTACGGCTGAGCTCATCCGTCAGGCTATCGAGGATGTCGCATTAGACCTCAAAAAGCCGACGGCAGCGGCGGTGCACCGTCGATACAAGGATCTTGTTCTCATCGAGAATGTTAAGAGGAGGGCTAACGAGCTCACTGAACTCAAGGTTGTTTCGACCAGAACCATTTCAAATGAAATCAATGCAATCGGAGCTACGGCCCTTGCTATCGCGCGTGATGGAGAGAGGGTGGCCACCAATAACCGTACGCGGGGTCGAACAGACACTCCGGCGTTGATGGTGGGTGAACTCGTAGAAGTTGATGAATGCAAGCTATCCATCCTTGCCATCGTGCGCCACCTAGGGATTTGGCAGCGCCTGAGCCTAGAACAGCGTGAAATGCTTGAGGAACTTGACGATTACGTCAAGACACGGCTGTTTCTCGTGCTCGCGCTGGATGTTGCAACGCGCATGCCCCTAGGTTGGGTGCTCACGGACGCTCCTAACCGCGAAGCCACGATGCAGACCCTTCGAATGGCTATGCGCAGTAAGGAGCGAGAGAAGGTGATCTACGATTGCGTATGCGATCCCATGCCGCCAGTCGGCATCGCGTGCGTGACGGTCGATAACGGGCCGGGCGTGAGAAACGGTAAAGTGGCGACTGCTTTGCTTGGTGCCAATAGTCAGTTCATCAGCGTGCGCGCCTATCACTCGGGGGACAAACCATACGTAGAGCGTTTTTTCGGCTCAATGGAGGGGCGACTTCTAAATCTGCTTCACGGATATACGGGACGCCGAGCGGGCCACCTCAAGGGGTATGACGCGTCGCGGTCAGCCACCTTTGTCCGCGACGAGCTTTACGCGATGGTGACAAAATATCTGGTCGATGACTATCCGAACGAGATCCACCATGGTGACACGTTCCTTCGCCAGAAACCGATCGAAGCAGCTAGGCGCCTCGCCGAAGAAGGATGGGCGATTTCCACGATTTCGCCTCAGGACCTGCGCCTGCATTTCGGTTGGAAACGGAACGCAACCATTACGGATGAAGGGGTGAAAGTATTCGGCCTGCCATACAACTCGCCGGAGCTTCAGCGCCACCGCGACGGTCCTCATCGCAAGGTTGAGGTTTACATCAACCCTGACTGTATCAACGATGTGACCGTCTTGGTTCAAGATTGCCCAGATTACATTCACGCAGACCTCAGCTGGACGCAGATGCGTGATATGTCTCTCGCCGAATTCCTTGCGGTTGCAGAGGCTGTGCGTGCCGCTGACCCCTACAAAAACACGGATTTTGATCTTGCGCTGGCGAAAATGCGTGACGAGCAGTTTCGGTATCTGCGTAAACTTGCCATCGAGCGGGATATTCCGCGTAGCTACATGACGATTGAAGAAGCACAGGCAAAGGCGGATCGCTTAACGACAGGCATGCATGCCTATAAGCCCGCGGTGACTGTTGGGACAGTGGCGCCCGGCAACCTGTCAAATCCAGCTTTTTGGGGGATGGAGCAAAATGGTGCGGCTGATTTCGGCCGAAACATTGACGAGGGTCGTGCGCTAGCACAATCCGATCCGGCGGATCCTGTTTTTGTACGCCCGCACATCGACGGCAAGTTCGAATGACATTTATAAACCATTCTGTGGCGAACGCCTTTGCGGGCCTGCGCGGGGCGCACTATGCGTTTCAGCGCGCCCAGATGCTGCGGGCTGAATTTGAATGGATGTTGACCGATTATTGGTCGAAAGCATCCCTCGGACGACCATTTGAGGCGCGGGGGCTGCTTGTGACAGGACCCTCCCGAATTGGAAAGTCGGCTGAAACAGCGCACCTTCTGTCGAAAATTAACGATGGTCAGACGCTTATGCCCGATGGCCGTCCGGCCCAGATCGTCAGCGTCGTCCTCGCGGGCACAATGACTTGGAAGGACCTGGGCTTACATACGCTTCGGGAAGGCCTGCGAATGCCCACCAGGGGAAAAATGACCCAGCGCGAAATATGGGACATGGTGCGGTTCCAGGCAAAAGCACAGGGTGTGCACGGCATTCATTACGATGAGTGCCAGCACATCTTTCCTAAAAGAAGCGCCGAGGGACGATCGATGATCCTCGATAGCTTTAAATCAATTTTGAAGCATCCCGACTGGCCCCTTATGCTCGTGCTTTCCGGCGTCAATGAACTGGTGGGCCATATCGCCAGCGAAGAGCAACTTGCCTATCTGTTGCGCCCTGTACGATTCAACCGAATTCGTTTGGATACGACCGAGGATCGCCACGAATTAAACAGTCTGTGCTTTGCTTACGCCGAGCGGGCCGGATTGGACTTTGCCCCACTTGCAACGCTTGATTTCTATCGCCGGTTGGTCCGTGCTTGTGCGAACAGGTGGGGGCTCGTGATCGAGCTTCTGATTGATGCGTGTGTTTCCGCGAGCGCGGATGGGGGCAAGCAGATAGATCGTGCACATTTTTGCCGCGCGTTCACCGCCAGGGCAGGGCTGGCCACAGGCTATTCGCCGTTCACGATTGAGGACTACGAGCGCTTGTTCCGGGAGGATAAGATGTTTGAGCTTTGGGAACGGGGATAAAAGGGTGTGTGGAGGAAGTCAGGAAATAGGTTGTAGGCGATCAATGTAAACGGTTGTGGCGAGGATGTCAGCTTTGCGGCGTTCGAGGCGCGCAACCACGAGCCGCCAAAACGAAGCGGCAAGAGGTGAGGGCCGCTTTCGGCCCATTGCCGTCGGTCGGACGGCCGCAGTGCTGCGGGGCAGCATTCCCCAAAGTCGCCGCTCAGGCCTGGCCCAGTAAGGGGTTCTTGCGCCATTGGGCCGGGCTCTGACCAAACCGTGCCCTGAATGCCCTGCTGAACGCCGCGTCGGAGGTATAGCCTGTGGCCTCGGCGACCTCCCATAGGCTTTGCCTTGTCCGTTTCAAAAGCTCCGCAGCCTTGTCGAGGCGAAGACCGATCAGATAGCGCAAGGGCGGCTGACCAACCAAAGTCAAAAAACGTGATGCAAAGACGGTGCGTGACAGCCCCGCCACTTTCGCCAGCTCTGCAACCGACCAAGGCTGCGCGGGCGCAATGTGCATTGCGCTTAACGCACGCCCAATGGCAGGGTCTGCCGCGCCCAAAAGCCAGCTTGCCTGCGCTTTGGGTTCTTTGGCCCATAGCCGCAGAACACGGATCAGCAGCAATTCCAAAATACGCGAGACCATGACACCTGCGCCGGGTTCGGGCGTCTGTATCTCGCTCAGCGCAAAGCGCGACGCTGTTTCAAGCCAGTCCATCGCGCCATGATCGACCTGACGCAGCACCATGACGTGCGGCAAGCACGACAAAAGCCGCTCTGCGAAATGTGGATCAAGATGGAAGGTGCCGCGTAGCCATGCCGCGCTCGCATGCGCGGTGTTCGCTCGGGCAGGTTGCGCCGATGCGGCGAGCGAAAATCCGGACGCGAATGGCAACAGAACGATGTCGCCTTCACCTAGCTCTATCTCATCCTCCCCGGCATCGCAGCGAAGACGCAAGGTCCCCGTCCGCACGATCAGCAACGAGCGTTGCCCAGCGTCGAAGGCCACCGAGGTCAGAGGCGCAGCCTCGTGAAGTGACAGATGGCCGCCGGTGAACCGCACTGCCGTCAGCACATCGGAAAGCGAGTCCGACAAATCAGGCGTTTGTGCAAAGTATTCAGAGGAAACTGTCATTGATTGATATCATGCCTCGGCTATCATCTCAGGACAACGGCTATCTTTGTGTGAGGTTTGCTATGGAAAAGACGATGACAATCATCCTTGTCCACGGGTTCTGGGGTGGTGCCGCGCATTGGAGCAAGGTCATCCCCGAGCTGGATCGTTTGGGATATCACAATGTGCGTGCGGTTGAGTTGCCGCTGACGTCGCTTGCCGATGACGCCGGGCGTCTGCGCCAGATGATCGCGCAGCAAGAGGGCAAAGTCCTCCTCGTCGGCCATTCCTATGGTGGTGCGGTCATCACTGAGGCGGGCGATATGCCCAATGTGGCAGGGCTTGTCTATATCGCAGCATTTGCGCCAGATGCTGGTGAAAGCCCCGGCGCGATTACCGAGAAAAACCCACCGGCGGCATTTTCCGCCGTCGAGCCCGACAGTGACGGCTATCTGTGGATCAACTTCGACAAATACCATGAGAGCTTCTGCCAGGATCTCGACCCGGAGGCAGCATGGGTGATGTCGGTGACGCAAAAGGCCCCGCTTGGCTCGACCTTCGGCGACACGATCACCGCGCCTGCTTGGAAGAAAAAGCCCTGCTGGTATCAGATTTCCACGGCGGATCGTATGATCAACCCGGAAAATCAAAAGATAATGTCGGCACGTATGGAGCCGAAGAAGGTGATCAGCCTCGATGCGGGGCATGCCTCGCTGGCATCCAAACCTATCGAGGTTACGCAATTGATCGTCGAGGCGGTTGAGGCTGTTTCCTGATCATTGGCGAAGTCGCGATCTGGCAGGCATGGTTTTGCCTTAAAAACTGGCCGCCAGATCGCTAATGGCAGTAAAGGACTCGCACGAGGTACCCCATCGTCATTTTGGACTTCATCCGAGCGGTAAATGCTGTGAGAGAGCGAACTGCATACTTGGGAGACCGGGGCGCAGATTGAATAGCCCCGAGTTTCTTAGACGCCTTCGCGTCTCATCATTTGCTGCCGTTCGAAGTCGGCGGGCGACAGCATCCCATTCCTCGCATGCTTGCGCTTCGGATTGTAGAACATCTCGATGTAATCGAACATGTCCTGCCTTGCTTCCTCGCGGCTCCGGTAGGTCCTGCGCCTGATCCGCTCGCGCTTGAGGAGGTTGAAGAAGCTCTCGGCAACCGCGTTGTCGTGGCAGTTGCCGCGGCGGCTCATCGAATGCTCCAACTTGTGAGCCCGCAGGAATGCAGCCCAGTCCATGCTGGTGAACTGGCTGCCCTGATCCGAATGAATTAGCACCTTTCCCTTCGGCTTGCGCCGCCAGACGGCCATGAGCAGGGCCTGCAAAACAACATCCGTTGTCTGCCTACTTTGCATCGACCAACCAATCACGCGCCGGGAATAGAGGTCGATGACCACCGCGAGGTAGGCGAAGCCTTCAAGCGTCCGAATGTAGGTGATGTCAGTCACCCACACCCTGTCTGGTGCATCGACGTCGAACTGCCGGTCGAGAGTATTGTCGACCACGACCGATGGCTTGCCACCATAGCTGCCAGGGCGGCGCTTATAGCCGATCTCCGCCTTAATCCCCGCAAGCTGCGCCAGCCGGGCAACCCGGTTCGGACAGATGCTTTCGCCCAGCCCAACCAGATCGTCATGCAGCTTGCGATAGCCGTAGACCTTGCCGCTCTCAGTCCAAGCGTTCCGCAGCAGCTCGGTCTGTCGCTTGTCCTCTTGGGCGCGCGCACTCAGCGGAGCCTGTAGCCAGGCATAGAACCCACTCTGTTGGATGCTCAGGCATCGACACATGGCCCGGACAGAAAATTGACCCCGATGCTCGGCCACAAACGCGTATCTCACTTTGCATCCCTGGCGAAATACGCGGTGGCTTTTTTTAGGATGTCACGCTCCTCGGAGACCCGCGCCAACTCCCGCTTCAGGCGCCGGATTTCAGCATCTTTCTCGGTCTCGCCTGATGCCGTCTTCGCGAACTTGCGTTTCCACGCATAGAGAGAATGCGTGCTCACCCCGAGCCGCTCCGAAACCTCTCTGGCCGGGTAGCCCCGCTCCGTGATCTGAGCGACCGCGTCTCGCTTAAAGTCGTCGCTGAAAGTGTTTGTGCCCATCGTGGCCTCCTTGCCTCAAAATTAGCAAAGAAGGCGTCCATGAAACATGGGGCTATTCAAGGCACGACTCACCTCGTCAATCTAGGAGAGTACAAAAATTGCTCTCTGATGAACAAAGTGCTCCTTGCAGCGAACGTTACGAACCGACAGAATATTATAAGACCTAAGATTGGCAATACGGGGACAAAATGGCGAGAGAAAGCTACTCAGCAGTTCTAATTACACAGGGAGAACACCGCTTCTACCAACTCGCTATGCCAAGCGACATCCTTGGCAGCTGCACCTTTGTAACCACACGAGACAGCGACCCAGAGGCCGGTTTCCAGCGTCTTTTGGATAAAAAACGTGCTATTGAAATCGCCAAATACATTGATTCTGGGCATGGAACGATTCCAACATCGGTTATCCTATCCGCACAGGACGCGTGCAAACTCGAATACGATACAAGAAATAAAACTGTTAGCTTCGAGCTGCTTCCTAGTTCGTTTCTGATATTGGATGGCCAGCACAGAGTATACGGCTTCAAAATTGCAGAAACAAAAATCAGGGTTCCTGTAATTATTTACGACGGCCTGAGCCGTCGTGACGAATCTAGACTTTTCATTGATATTAACTCAAAGCAACGCGGCGTTCCCTCAGAGCTGCTGCTCGATATCAAAAAGCAGGCGGAATACGAAAACTCGGAAGAGCAGTTGTTCCGCGAGGTGTTTGATCTCATGTCTGGGGATCCATCAAGTCCACTCTTTGCGCGCCTTTCTCCAGCAAAAAGAGCTAATAATAAAATATCGAGAGTAACCTTCAATGCTGCTTTGAAGAGTATCTACCCTGCTCTGGCGGCAAGAACACCAGTGGAAATTCAAGATATACTTTCAGAATACATTGCCAGCATTCGAGATCAAATAATCAGAAATGGTGGCGACGATGAAGTTATCATGAACGCCGTGACCTTTAGGGCCATCATGGCATTCTTTGTTCAAGCCGCCCGTCGAGTTAAAGACAGATTCGGCCCAGACTACAACGTTGACAACTTCAACATAGTTCTCTCTCCACTTTTTGACAGTATTCAGCTAGCTAAACTCTCAGGCCCATCTCAGGCGAAGATCATTGACTACCTGGAGAAGCACTTTAAGGGTGAGTTTCAGCTGTGAAACAAGTGGATCTCGATCTATTGAGGGCAATATGGGTCCCGTTGAGTTATGTCGCGGATGAGAACTGCACGCAAAGTATGAAAGTTTGGCTTTCTGATGGAAATTATTATATCAACAACGCACCACCTGACCTGTCTCTGTTCTGCCTAGACAAGGATGAGTTGAAAAAATGCCTTTCTCTTGATGCGTTTCGGTTCTCATCACATGCCGCACAAACGGTTCATGAGTTAGAGAAAACAACGGCATATGAGAAACTCACTTCATGGAGAATAATTCAAGCCTATTATGCAGCATATTTCTCCGCCCACGCGGTGCTGCGATTCTTTGGTAAATCATTCTCTCATTTGGAGCAGGGCCATGTCGATTTCCTTAGCGGGCGCTGCAAGAGTGAAGCGGGTTATACGCCCAACCTTCCATCATCATACTACCTAGTTGAATCAAATCCGATAACACATAATGTAAGCTTCTTAAAACAAAGAGAAAGTCACAAGGACCTGTGGAAATGCTTCCTAGGTCTCATTATCGACTTGGAGACGCAGGTCCTTACGCTTCGAGCATCTAAGGAACGCCTTCAGGAACTCTCCGCTCACTTCCTTGACTTAAAGGAATCTTTAACCAATAGGGGACAGTTTTCCTCTGGAAGTTGGCTCTCCAATATTAGGAATGAGGTCAACTACAAATCCTTAGAGGGGGTATGGTTTCCGTTCTCCAAGGCCACTCCTTCATTTGGAAATCTGCTCGGGAAAGTGCGCGGCTGGAGAGGTGGAGAGGTAGACTTGGGAAGGCCGACTTTGCAAGGAAACGAGCTGGAGCGATTTTTCACCACAGCTTTCTCGGTGGTCGATTTTGGCATCTCTCTATCGCTTGACTACAAAAGATTGACTGAAAAAGAGGGGAGAAGATCAGCTGGATTCTCCCGTTTGGTCAAACTTACCGCAGCGGCCTAATTAGCTATTGAGGTGGCGCGTTATGGATACGCTGCGCTAACGTTGGTGACTGGCGCAGCCGACGTCTCGTTTCCGTCCGTGATTACCAGAGGGGAGCGACTTGTGCTGCAATGCTGACTGAATGACCGCTATCCCAAGCTCCCTGCCGGCGACATGCTGCACCGCCTAAGTCGGCTTTCCGCCCAAAGCGGTCGCCTAGCGTATCGCAGCTTGAAATTTAAGGACTCGAAGTTTGAGCTTGCCAGAAGGTTGGGCGGTAGCGAAAGCTAAAAGGACGTACTGGGAGACGCTAAACGCGCAGATCTGTAAGAGTGTTTTGGTTTGGATGCGATATGCTTCCGTTCGGTATTTAAATGCTTCTTGAAAAGCACGACATCATGTAAATATGAATTATTTCAAATGCTTGTGGGTGATTCGCTTTCGGGCGTGGTGTGGGATTTGCACTGATATGCTTCCACGACAGTCACTGTCGCAGAAGCATATCAGTGCAAATTTGAAGCATAAGACTGTTTATGTGCTGTCAATGCGTTATTGTGCGCGCCAAATTTTCTCCCTGAATTAAAGTCTTGGTGTCCTCGACCATTCTTGGCTTGCTGAGCGGGGTGTGGTGGCGCGGCTACAAGCATCGTATGACTGAGGCGTGGCACTATGCGAGCGTGCATTGTGCGCGTGAAGAGGACGTGCCGATTCTTGGTTTGGGAGGGATGACAAGGTGACCGAACGAAGTGAAAGAGGTCGGCAGAAACCATGCGAACCAAAGTCAGCCTCACTTGCCGACAACTCAAGTGATGAGGTGCGAGGCCGATGTGGTGAACCATTGGCGGTCGATGATATCTCTCTCAGCGACATGATTTCCCGCATGAGCGTCGAAAATCTGCATGAGGAGGTAGACTTTGGCGAGCCTCGAGGTTTGGAAAGAGACAGTGGATTTTGAACGGTGTTAAGCTGAGTATAGCCTTCTCCGCCCTACCTTTAATGGTCAACCCGCCCGCTTAGGCGAAAGGCAGCTTTGTCCCGCACAGCTGCTGGCAGATCTTTCTTAAAATGGCTGGCATATTT
Source organism: Ketogulonicigenium robustum (assembly GCF_002117445.1). Lineage (NCBI taxonomy): Bacteria > Pseudomonadati > Pseudomonadota > Alphaproteobacteria > Rhodobacterales > Roseobacteraceae > Ketogulonicigenium > Ketogulonicigenium robustum. Next base: position 1,973,960 of record NZ_CP019937.1, on the reverse strand, counting down.
ACCTAAGATAGAGCAGCGCATTGGCTAATGCAGAGCGTTCAAGAAAGTGCGTCTGCTCGATCACCTCTTCTTGCCGTTGTCTAAGTTCCTTTTTCGATGAACCCATTCGGATCTAGGCAGAATGCCCGGTAGAGGCGATAGTGATCTGTCTCCTCGAGAGATACAGTCTCTAATCCAAAACGGGTCAGCTGAAGAAGTTTTGCGTTGGGGACAGCCATTAAAATAGGCGAGTGGGTCGCCATAATGATCTGCGATGATGCTGTTTTCTGGACGTCCGCAAGCATGGCAAGAAGGTCCAGCTGACGAGCTGGAGAAAGCGCACTTTCTGGCTCGTCCATGAAGCAGAGCCCTTGGCGGGAGCAGCGCTCGGCAAATAGTCGCAAAAAGCCTTCCCCATGCGAATGCGACAGGAAGTCCGGCCCGGGGCCCGGAAGTTCATCGAGATAGCGCGCAACCGACCAGAATGACTCCGCCTTAAAGAACCAACCGTTGGTTATCTTTGGCAACCAAGCGCCCCTCAAGTGATCTGCGATTGCTGCACCTGACTTGCCGAGCGCACGGGAATGGTCAACTGGCGTGTAGCCCTTGCCACCCCCCGCTTCATCATAGCCTGCCAGGGCAGCTAACGCTTCGATGATGGTGGATTTCCCTGCCCCGTTCTCATCAACAATAATCGTAACCGGCGTAGTGAATTCTATCTCCCATTCTGGGTTCGTCAGAAAGGGTAGCGAGAAAGGATAGTTCGATGGTCGATCGTCCTCAGGCCTCGCCCACCCGACCCGCCGAAGGTAGGGAGAAGGTTGGTTGGTTTTTTATGGGCGACGTGACATGCTAGCTTCCAGTCCGGCAGAAGTAAGTGTTAAAGATGGGGCGCGCACTTGCGAACTGAGGGCCAATCAAGCTCACTGCTACTGCCCTGCGTGAGACTTGCCAATCTTACGCAGCCTCAGGAAAGATTGGAGATTTTTAAGTCCTCAACTCTCAGTTCTGGAGCGAGACGAGGGCCCCCCATCATTTCCACTCCTTGAGGGCTCAGCTTCCAAATGGAGAACCCACCATTCTTAACCGCCACGCTTAGCTTCTTGTGCGCACTCAGGAAGTCTTCAATGTCCTCGGGCGTGTCGGTAACATGTGCCATCCCGCTAAGCGTCACGCGACCAGCAGTCAACGGTCGCCCGTGCGCCCAGCTTTCTCCGCTCTCATCGACATAACACATAATAGACAGCCGAGGATCCTTCCGCATGTTGCGAGAGTGGGGCGCAACAAGAGAGGTCAGGAATAGTACTTGTCCACGTCGGTTGGCCGCGGCGTTTACCGATGTCAGATAGGGATATCCCGTCTGAGAATCAGTGGTTGCAAGTGCGCATACCCGCATCTCCCTGACGATGCGGCGCAAGTAGGACGCGGAATCGAAATCTTGATCCCCAGCGGGCGCCGCAGGAACAATACGGGGAGTGATTGATGAGGTCATGGGCGCGCTCCTCTATCGTTATTCGGTGCGGGCGCCATTGTAATCCTCTTCGGCCGCGTTGTCCCGCAGAGCAATGTAACGATGACTGGATAATTTTGCTAAGACTGTCCGGTGAGTTTTGCGAGAACGTGATGGGCAAGCAGCCGAGATTTTGCATCGTCTCGTTGCTCTCGAGGCGGACCGGCTTGTGGGTCTCGCTCTGAATTATCGAAGCTCGTTACTTTACGCGTCCAGCGGGAGCAGGCGCCAAATAGTCACCTAGCATCTATAGCAATCCTGTTCTGGACGGCCTTCTGCCCTTTTTTCCATGCGTAGAAGGTGGAGCGACCCAATGTTGGTCCGCTCATTGCCGAGACTATTTTCCAGATGTCGCCAGACGCGTGGCCTGCGGAGATCATGGATTCTGCTATCAAAGCACGTTCAGGGGTCATGGATTTCGGACGTCCGTGAGGCTGACTGGACTTGTCTCACTTCCGTTCCGGTTTTCTACGAGCAATGCTCGCCATAAAGGAGACCAGATATGGCACCCAAGCACAGTGAAGATTTCAAGCGCGATGCGGTTCGGATCGCGACGCATAGCGGCCTGACACGGCGACAGGTGGCGTCGGACCTTGGTGTCGGGTTTTCGACCTTGGGCAAGTGGATGCGGGATTATTCGACCGATCCGACAGCGGCCGAGGACGCGGAACTACGCCGCGAGAATGAGCGCTTGCGCAAAGAGAACCGTATCCTGCGAGAGGAGAGGGAAGTACTAAAAAAGGCCGCGATCCTCTTCGCGAGCCAAAAGCAGTGAGATTTCAGTTCATTGCGGAGTATCGCGGAGATCTTTCACGCGCCCGCCTTTGCTGTCTGATGCAAGTTTCGGACCGTGGTTTACGAGCGTGGCGTCACAGGCCGCCATCGCTACGTCAGCGGCGCGACATGGTCCTTCTGGCCCATATTCGCGAACAGCACCGGCTCAGTCTGGGTAGCTATGGCCGCCCGCGCATGACGCAGGAATTGACCGAATTGGGCATCAGGGTGGGGCAACGCAGGGTTGCCCGGATCATGCGCGACAATGGCATCCAGGTCTTGCGAAGCCGCAAATTCAAGCGCACGACCGACAGCGACCACAGTTTCAACATCGCCCCGAACCGTCTGAACCAGGATTTCACGGCGCGGGCCCCGAACCAGAAATGGGCGGGAGATATCACCTATATTTGGACCCGCGAAGGATGGGCCTATCTCTCTGTGATCATTGATCTATATTCGAGGCGCGTAATCGGCTGGGCAATCAGCAACCGTATGAAGCAGGACTTGGCCTTGCGGGCTTTGGACATGGCAATCGCGTTACGCCGACCGCCACCGGGCTGCATTCACCACACCGATCGCGGCGCGCAATATTGTGCGCACGCGTATCAGAAGCGCCTTCGCCGTCACGAGTTGCTACCTTCCATGAGTGGCAAAGGAAATTGTTACGATAATTCCGCAGTCGAGAGTTTCTTCAAGTCGCTCAAGGCCGAACTCATCTGGCGAAACACGTGGCAAACACGCCGGGACGTCGAGGTCGCGGTGTTCGAATACATCAACGGATTCTACAATCCGCGCAGGCGGCATTCTTCGTTGAATGGAAAATCACCCGTGGCCTTCGAAAAGATCGCCGCATAACATCAGCAACACACCGGAACGAAAACGGTGCAAGTCCAAGCTTCGGGCTGTAGCGAAAGCAGGCCTCGCTGACGCCAAATGCCCGACAGGCCAGCGCGATGCTGACCCCCCCTTCGTCACCACTGCCTTCTCGGCCAGCTCGCGGCGTTGAGCTGGCCGCGTCATTTTTTTCCAAGGGCTGACTTGAGCAGTTCGGCCCGCATGCTCAGGTCCGCAAACATGCGCTTCAGCCGCCGGTTCTCGTCTTCAAGGGACTTCATCTGGCTCATCATTGACGCATCCATGCCGCCATACTTCGAGCGCCATTTGTAGAAACTCGCCGTGCTGATCCCATGTTCCCGGCAAAGTTCAGGCATGACCACGCCGCTCTCGGCCTGACGAAGCACAGCCATGATCTGCGGCTCGATGAAACGGCTCCTTTTCATTCGAATCTCCTCAGCTCACGCTACGAGAAAATTCTACTTATGCAGACCCTTAGCCATGGGGAGGATTACCTCCAAACCCCTACCCCGTTTTTGAACCGGCTCGAGATGAAAACGAAGCTGGTGCGCGTCGGATTTGTTCGCTGAGTAAATTCCTTGCGTCACTGGCCTTTTCTGTCCTGTGACGAGTCTTTTCTGGCTAGGGCGTGTCGTGCGTTGGTATCGTTCGCTTTTGCTTCATATGAGCGAGGCTGTGGCAGGATCGACGGTTTTCGGGTTGGGATGGCGGGCAGAGCAGGTTAGGCCCCGCCCGCGCGTGCTCAGGGCTGTTGTGCTTTGCTATCGTCGGATTTGGTTTTGACGAGCGATACGATCACGCCAGCGGCGAGGATCGCGAAAGTGATGCCCAACGACCAAGCCGGCGGGAATTTTTCCCAGCCCATCAGGTCGGCGATGAAGATCTTGGACCCGATGAAGACCAGCAGAATCGACAGCGCATACTTCAGATAAGCGAAGCGGTGCAGGATTGCCGAAAGGGCAAAGAACAGCGCGCGCAGGCCGAGGGTTGCGAAGATGTTCGAGGTATAGACGATGAACGGGTCGGTGGTGATGGTGAAGACGGCAGGCACCGAATCGACTGCGAAAATCAGATCGGCAAATTCGATCATCACCAGGGCCAAGAACAGCGGCGTCGCATAGCGCACCATTTTGCCTTTGGCGTCCGGTTGTTTCACGAAAAATGCGTTGCCGTGCAGGGTGTCGGTCACCCGCAAGAACTTGCGTGATATCCGCAAGATGGGGTTTTTCGACATATCGGGGGCGTGGTCGTCGCCCGAGAAGAACATTTTGATCCCCGTGAAGATCAGGAAGACGGCGAAGATATACAGCACCCATGCGTAGTTTGCGACGATGGTTGCGCCGAGGCCGATCATGATCCCGCGCAGCACGATGACGCCCAAGATGCCCCAGAACAACACGCGGTGTTGGTATTTACGCGGGATGGCGAAGAAGCTGAAGATAAGGGCGATGACGAAGATATTGTCCAGCGCCAGCGTCTTTTCGATCACGAAGGCCGTGACGTAATTTGCGGTGTCCTCGGGCGTTTTCTGCCACCAGACAAAGCCTGCGAAGGCCAGCCCGAGGCTGATGTAAAAGGCCGACATCTTCAGGCTGGCGCCGATTTCGATTTCGTGGTCGCCCTTGTTAAATACGCCCAAGTCTAGCACCAGCAGCGTCAGGACGATGCCGATGAACACCAGCCACATCCAGACTGGCGTGCCCATGAAAAGTGTTGCCAAAAATTCCATTTCCGACCTCTGATACACATGATGGCGCGAGATCGGGGAACGGTTTATCCGGGCCAACCTCGAGCAAGCTCGATGTGGTCCGACATCACGGTGCAAGCACCGCCAGAGGGGCCCGGTCCACATAGGCGGACTTGGGCACGGTTTTGTGATGGTTCAAGACCCCGCGCGATATTTTTTCACTGTCGCGCGGGGGAAGCGGGGTCGCGGTCAGGCGGTGCGCGGAAACACGAACGACGGGCTTTCGCGCAGTTTGTCCATCAGGGCTGCTGCGTTCGGCATGACCGACAGCGGCACGAAGAAGAACGCATCGGGCAGGCTGCGGTCGTCACCGGGGATGATTTGCAGCAGACCATTGCGTTCGAAAATGATGCCGATGCGGTGGGTATCGGTGTAGTCGGCTGCGAACGTCACTTTGCCCTGCGATAGGGCAAAGCCGGTTTCGGTGAAGGTAGCCTCGGCAGGGATAGTGGCGCGTCCGCGAAAGATTTGCTTGTCGAGGGTGCGGACCAGCCGGTTTTCCGACACTGTGCTACGCGCGCCCAGCTGGTGCATGCCACGCTTGATCCGCCAGTCGGACACCTTGAACAGCACGCCAAACACCAGCAGTAGCGCGACGCCGTAGGGCAGGTAGGGTTGTTTGCTAAGCCAGATGCCAGCGATCATCGTGGGGATCAGCACGATGACAGAAATCATCCGTAAGCTACGCCACAGGCCGGTTTTGTTCTGGACGACCGCCGAGACGGCCATGCGTTGGTCTTGCATGGCCGTCAGGACGTCATGTCGCGACAGGTTGAAAGCGGCGTGCGAAATGACGGTGGGTTGCATGGCCGTTGGTCAGGCCGACTTGCGACGCAGTGCAACCAGCGTGGCGGCGCCGGCGGCAAAGCCGAACAGGATCCACGTCAGGGGCAGGATGTCGGCTTTTTCGCTGCGGATCGGCAGGACGGTGACGGTGCCTTGGGCGCTTTCGAAACCCGGTTTGCCTTCGGCTTGCGCTTGGGCGATTTGCTGGGGGGATACGGCCCATTCGGCGCCAGTCATCTTGTCTTTCATCATTGCGCCTGCGGCGACGACAATGCCGACAACGGCTGCGATGGCGATACGCTTGGTTTTATTCATGGTCTTCCTCGGGTCTTCAATCGGCGCAGCCTATGGCAAGGGGGGGCCGGAAGATCAATCGGCGGGCGGCCAGAGGCCGGCCCGCAGGCGGGAAGTCGCACGTCGCGTGCTGGGCGGGCGGGGGGTGCCCGTGCGGGCTAAGGGGTCAGGAATGCGTGCAGTTTGTCGCGCAGCGCTGTCGCCCGTTCGGGAACCTTGGGAAGCGCGGCCAGCGCTATGGTTTGTGCAAGAGGGGCATCGTCCAGTAGCGCGGCGACCCGTGCCCATGTCAGCATATGGGCGGGGTGCAGGCTGTCATCCGCCGCTGCGGCGTGGGCTGCGGCGTGGAATGTGTCGGGGTAGGATTGGTAGGGCGCGAAGAAGGCCGCCGATTGGCGTGGCCATTCCGACACCAGAAATGCGACCGATTCCGCGGCCTGTTCTGCCGTAGCGCCGTAGGTGAATGCGGCGTCGGACGCATTGCGAAAGCCTGCGATGATTGAGCCGCGCCATGCGCAATCAAAATCGCGGAAGGTTTCGGGGGCCGGGCTTTGGCCGCCTGCCACGCCGCCTAATTGCAGCAGATGTGTGCCGAGGTTGACCTGAAACGCGCCGTTGCGGGGAAGGTGCTGGATGTCGACCACATGCACGACCCCGTCGGGTGCGATGCGGCGAGCGACATCGCCGTGCCGTGTGAAACCCTCGGCCGCCAGAACGGGAAAAAATTCAGCGCGCAGGGCGCGATTGATCGTTTTGCGGTCCATGGTGTCGCCTTGTGGTTTGCCCCGCGCGCACATGGCTGCGCGCACGGGATGGGGGCTAGCCGAACTGCTTGTCGTAAAGGTCCCTGAAGGGGCCGTTCGCTTGCAACAGTGCATCGACGCTGCCGGTCTCGATGACATGGCCGTCTTCCATCACGTAGACGACGTCGGCGGCCATGATGGTCGACAGGCGGTGAGTGATCGCGACGCGGGTGCGGCCACGGCCCAAGACTTGCACAGCCTCGCGGATTTTCTCTTCCGAAATGGCGTCCAGCGCGCTGGTGGCTTCGTCCAGCAGCAGGATCGACGCGTCTTTCAAGAAGGCGCGGGCGATCGAGATGCGCTGGCGTTGCCCGCCGGACAGGAAGGCGCCGTTTTCGCCGACTGGTGTCTGATACCCCTGCGGCAGGGCGCTGATGAAGTCGTGCGCAAAGGCTGCCGACGCGGCGGCTTTTACGTCATCGTCACTGGCGTCGGGGCGGGCGTAGCGGATGTTTTCCATGATTGAAGTCGAGAACAGGAACGTATCCTGCCCCACATAGGCCATTGCATGACGCAGAGATGTGGATTGCACACGGCTGATGTCTTGCCCGTCGATGGTGACGCGCCCCTCGGTCGGGTCGTAAAGGCGCATGATCAGGTTCATAACCGTCGATTTACCTGCACCCGACAGGCCGACGATCGCCGTCATCTTGCCGGCCGGAATGTCCATCTCGACGTTTTCCAGCACTTTGCGCTCGCCATAGGCGAAGGTCACATCTTCGAGGCGGATATGGCTGGGGCCGGGCTGTAGGGCAGGGCCGTCGGCGTTTTCGTTCAGCGTGGTCTTCATGTCGATCAGCTCGAACAACATGCGCACGCCAACCAGCATCGCTTCGGCCCGCACGCGCATTTGCGAGAGGCGCCGCGCGGGGTCATAACACATCAGCATGGCGGTGATGAACGACATCAGTTGACCTGCCGATGCGCCGTTCGCGCCGCCGACCACGTTCCACGTTGACAGCCACAAGATGGACGCGATGGTCAGGCCTGCCAGAATATCCATCACCGGCATCGTGACCGATTCAAGGCGCGTGATCGCGTTCGACCGCTTTTCGACTGCGCGGACAGCGCCGCTCATGCGGTTGCGCATCAGGTCTTCCAGCGCGAAGATTTTGACGATGCGGATACCGGCCGATGTTTCTTGCAGCACGCGCAGGATTTCGGCCAGCGACATCATCTGGCGCGATGTGACCTCGCGCACGCGGTGGACGAGGGTGCGCAGCATCAGGAATGCGAGGGGGCCCACCGTTAGCGCGGCCAGCGTCAGCACGGGTTGCTGGTAGACCATGACGGCCAGAAGCGACACCAAGGTCAGCATATCGCGCACCGCCGATGTGGCGATGATGTCGATCAGCCCGCGCGCGGACTGCGCGCTTTGCGTCACGCGCATCAGCGTGTCGGACGACTCGCGCAGGTTGAAGAAGTCGACGCCCTGTTCCATCAGCTTGTTGAAAATGTTGCGCTGTTGGTGGGCGATGATGCCGTTGCCCGCTTTGGCCATGGCGACCGCCTGAATATAGGCGCCGATGCCGCGCAGGGCGAAGATGCCGACGACGATCATCGATACCATCGTCAGTTGTTCGCGGTTGCTGGGGTTGCTCATCGCGTTGATGATCAGTTCCATCGACCATGCGGTCAGGCCCGCGCTGGTCGCAACGACAACCATCGCCAGAATGCCGATGGCGTAATATTTTCCCTGCGTGGCGAGGCCGTAGCGCAAAAGGCGCAAGACGACGTTGCCGTCGGCATCGTCTTTGACAAAACGGCTGATAATTTTCTGTACTAGCTGCATAGGCCCATCATTTTCCGCCCTGCGTCTGGAAGGGCAAACTGCTGCGATTGTAACAGACTGTCGACTGCAAAGCCATGGCGCAGCATCGGCGGATTTCGACCTGCGGCAGCTTTAAAGCGGCGGTTTTCGGCGGCGTATCTTGTTGTAGTGATTATCTCTAGCAAATGTGATTATTCTATGCGAGCGAGCCGTAATTTCGTGATCCACAGGGGAATATCGGTGCAGGACAAAAATATTCTATTGATTGGTGCGGGTTTCTCGGGCGCCGTGATCGGGCGTGAATTGGCCGAGGCAGGGCATCGTGTCCGCGTCGTGGATGTGCGCCCGCATATCGCCGGAAACTGCTATAGCGAGCGCGACCCCGAGACGCAGGTCATGGTGCACGTCTATGGGCCGCATATTTTCCACACCGACGATGTTGAGGTCTGGGACTATGTGAACCGCTTTGCGACGTTCCGCCCCTACAAGAACCGTGTTAAAACCACCGCGCAGGGGAAGGTGTTCTCGCTGCCGGTGAACCTGCATACGATTAACCAGTATTTCGACAAGACCATGCGCCCCGACGAGGCGCGTGCCTTCATCGCCGAGAAAGGTGACAGCACGATCGCCGACCCGCAAACATTCGAGGAGCAGGCGCTGCGATTTGTGGGGCGTGATTTGTACGAGGCGTTCTTCAAAGGCTATACGATGAAGCAGTGGGGCTGCGACCCCAGCGCGCTGCCCGCATCGATCCTGAAGCGTTTGCCGGTGCGTTTCAATTATGACGACAACTATTTCGCCCATAATTTCCAAGGGATGCCCGAGAACGGTTATACCGATCTGGTCGCCGCCATCTTGGATCATCCGAACATCACCCTTGATCTGGAAACCAAGATCACGCGCGAAGATGTTGCCGAATACGACCACGTCTTCAACTCGGGCCCGATTGACGCTTGGTTCGATCATGCATTGGGGCGTCTGGCCTATCGCACGCTAGACTTCCGCAAGTTCACCTATGACGGCGACTATCAGGGCTGCGCGGTGATGAACTATGGCGATGTGGACGTGCCGTGGACCCGCATTACCGAGCACAAGCATTTCTCGCCGTGGGAGAGCCATGAGGGCTCGGTTCTTTACGAGGAGCATTCGCGCGCTTGCGGGCCCGACGACATTCCCTACTATCCGGTTCGGATGGTCGAAGAAAAGAAAATGCTGGCCGACTATGTGGCGCATGCACGTAGAGCCGAGCGCATGACCTTTGTCGGTCGCTTGGGGACCTATCGCTACCTTGATATGGACGTGACCATCCGCGAGGCGCTGGATACAGCACGACTTTATTTGGACAGTATTAAGTTGGACGCCGCGATGCCGGTCTTTGTGAAAGACCCGCTGGCGTAAGGCGGGGGGCGTTTAGCCCGACGCTGTAGCGATCATAAGTATTGTTAGACGAGGCAAGAATGATAAAGCTGCAGACGCTGGTTTTTCCAGGAACCGACCTTCCTGCCCCGGAAGACATGTATTTCCACCATAACGACAGGCGGGTCATCAGTCGCCTGTCGGACGGGCTGGTCGACATTCCCGTGCGGTCGGCGACATTGACCGATACATTCTTTAACGGTTTTTCCGTTGGGAAGTGGAAAAGCATTTGCAACATTGACGATCTCGGGCTGGCGCTGACAGGATCGGGCCGCGTCATCGTACGCGTCGGCATCAATGTGCTGGATCACGCCAGCCGTTGGCTGAGCGAGGTCGAATGCGTTTTGAGCGACACCCCGACCTTGATCGAGATCCCCGCTTTCCCTACGTTGACCGACGGTATTCTATTTTTTCAGGTGCTTGCGCTAGAGCCCGCGACACTGACTGGCGGTTTCTATTTTACGCGGACACCGCCGCCGAACGATGTCCGACTGGGTGTGGTTGTCACGCATTTCAACCGCAAGAACTACGTGCTGCCGGCGATCCGCCGCGTGTCCGAACAGGTTTTGGCAGACCCTGACTTGGCGGGTCGCATCGCGCTGATTGTTGTCGATAACTCGCAAAACATCGCGCCCGAGGAGGCGATGGGCGCGGTCGTCATTCCCAATAAAAACCTGGGCGGTGCCGGCGGGTTTACCCGTGGATTGCTGCACCTGAAGGACAACGGCTTCAGCCACTGCCTGTTCATGGACGATGATGCCTCGTGCGAGATGGAGGCCATACGCCGCACGTTTCGCATCATGCAGTATGCAAAGCAGCCAAATGTCGCTGTCGCGGGCAGCATGATGCGCGAAGCCGCACCTTACGAGCTGCACGAAGCGGGCGCGGTCTACAGGGATGGCAGTTATTACCAAATCAAGAAAGGGCTGGACTTGCGCAACCGCGACCAGCTGCTTTTGGCCGAGGAGCGTAGCGAAAGCATAGGCTACGGCGGGTGGTGGCACTTCGGGTTCCAGATCGACCAGGTGAAGCGATTTGCTTTTCCGTTCTTTGTCAGGGGGGACGATGTCTTGTTCTCGATGACGAACGATTTCAAAATCGAAACCATGAACGGTATCGGGGGCTGGGCCGAAGATTTCGATATTAAGGAAGGCCCCTTCACGCGCTATCTTGGATGGCGGGCCACAACCCTCAGCTACATTCTGACGTCGAACAGAAGCGCAAAGCGGTTGCTGCGCATGTATCGACGCAACATTATGGGCAATCTCTTCTCGTATAATTACGCCAGTGCGCGCGCCTGTTCGATGGCGTTGCAAGACGTTATGAAGGGCCCTCAGTTCTGGGTGGATAACCTTGATATGTCGGACGTGCGGGCGCGCATGGCGGTCGAATGTCCGGGGGAAAAGCTGGGGGACATTGTCTTTCCAGATGATATCGCGCTCGGCCCGAAGAACGAGAAGAAATTCCACAAGTTGATACGGAAATTGACTTTGAACGGATTTGCGCTGCCCGAGCGAATGATCCGTGATCAAACAGTTATTGACCGCAAAGGCTTCGTTGGCGATTTGCAGAAAATATTCAAATATCGCCGTGTCATTTACGTCGCGCCTAATAGCGGTGCGGGTTACATGGCGAGCTATGATAAAAAACGGTTCTGGGAAGAATATCGCCTTGCCAAGGAAACGGCCCGCGAATTTGCAAAGCAATTTGACGACCTGCGCCAGACCTACAAAGCCGCGTTTCCCGAGATGACCTCGGAGAAATTCTGGCGCGACGTCTATTCCGACTGAAAGGTTGCCCCAGCCCTGACTTCGGGCTGGGGCAGCACGTTCACAACGTGCGCATATCCAGCCGCTTTGTAAGTTGGCGGCGCGCGATCTTGATGATGGCCCAGAAGGCCTTGCGACGTTCGTGGAAAGTGTGGCGGATGGGCCACCAGCCCCGCACCATGCGCCAGCCGACGGCAACCCTACCGATGACCGGGCCGCCATCCGTGCGCACACCCGCAAAGGCGAGGGGGACGGTGCGCTCGACCAGATCGTAGCGGGCTTTCAGGATCTCTTCTTCTTCCTCGGACGTGGGTTTGCCTGCGTCGGTCATCGCGGACTGCAGCACTTTGCCGACGGGGCGCGTGTGATGCACGGCGACGGTGTCCAGAATCGCGACGTTAAAGGGGCCGCTGTCGGCCCAGCGGCACCACGTGTAATCAAGCCCGAAACCGCTCATCGTGCCTTCGAAAAGGGGTAGGGCTTGGCGCAGGATGTTGCGGTTCAGGCATGGCACCATGATTTCGACATAATTGGTGTAGCGCAGCCGGAAGCCGGGGCACTGCATGAAGATGAAGTGCGAAAAATAGCTGTCATGCGTCAGCGCCGGCTGGGCGACCGCCAAACCTGACTGGCGGCACAGGCGGAATATCTCGTTCACGGTGGTCGCGCTGGCGTCAATATCGTCGTCGGGCAACCAGAAGTAGTCGTAGGCGTCGATGTCGATATCGGCGAAGGTTTTGAACAGACCGTCCCATTTGCCGCCCTTGATCAGAACGGCCCGCACGCCGTCGCGCGGCTGGAAGGCGGCAAAGGCGGCCGTGTCGAAAAAGCTGACAACCACGTCGTAGCTGCGCGCGTCGTCGGGGATGTCCAGCCAGCGGTGGTGCAGCGAGTTGCTGCCCGCGCGGACGACGACGAGATTTTTACGCGTCATGGATGGGCTACCAGAAAGCTTTTCAGGCGGTCGATGATCGCCTTGTTTTCGTTTTTATATGGCGAGTGCATACGGCCCCATTTCATACGGATCTGATAAAGAGCGTTGCGGGCGAAACGACTGAGAAGTGGTGCGCGTTTCGTTGAATCGCGCCCATTTGCAAGGGTGCTTTCGGCCGTCTCGCGCGGTTTTGCAAGGATCGGCTGCGTGATGAAAATCGGGATCTGATGTTCCCAGTAGTGTTTCAAGTCCATATCGATCGGGCGCGATATAGGCCCGATTGTCGAAAGTATTTTGCGCGCAGCATTGCGCCCGATGATGTAGCCGACGGTCAGTGGCGGCAGGTGGCGTGTAAGGATCAGGTCGGTGGTGCCCAGCGATCCGATCTTTTCACCAGTGCGTGCAGCACCGTCGATCTTTATGATGACATCGGCAAAAACATCGGGTTCGGTGGCGATACGCTGCAAAAAGTCGACCAAATCGGGCGAGGGGGCGATATCGTCTTCGCACACCAGCGCAGCAGGGTGCGGCCCATTTGCAATGCGCGACCATATGCCGTGGTGCCCCAGCGCGCAGGCGATTTCACCGCGCGATAGTGGCCTTTTGAATGCGTATCTATTTGTCTTTTGATCATACCATTTGCGAAACGTCTGCTCGGCCATTTCATTGCCATTAATGGCGTCGATAAAAGTGAATTTCAGGCCGATACGGTCGAATTCCGCGCGCACGGCACTGCGCCGATCATCGGCATTGGGCAGGCTGAGGACATAAATAGGCGGGAAATTCGTCGATGTCATTCTTCGTCCTAAATGCCCGCAAGGTGCGTTTGGCGTATTTCAACATCTAGCTGTTCGTTCGGGACATTTTCAACGTCATTGTCGCGGGAAACTGCAGGATGTCACCACAAGGTCACTGTCTTGGGTTAAAGTGCGATCGGCATGACGGGCCATTGAAGGGGGCGAAGGTGATGTGTTTCTTTCGTGCATCTGGGACGGATCTATCTGCTATGGCGCAGGCGAGTGTTCGCGCTGGTGAAGCATCCCTAACAGATATGCCCCCGGCGCGGCTACCTGTAGCGCGCCGGGGGGCGAAATGTGGCAAGTATTGGATCATGCCCCGCGCCAGACGCGGGGCGGGTTGTTATGCGCGAAGGTCGGCTGGAACGTCCCAGCCTTTGCCGGGCATGGCGGCCATCAGCTGGCGCGTATAGGCGCTGCTGGGGTTGCCGAAAACCTCGGCCACGGGGCCGCGTTCGACCACTTGCCCTTTTTGCATCACAATCAAATGGTCGCTGATTTGCGATGCGACGCGCAGGTCGTGGGTGATAAACAAAATGGTCAGGCCCATTTCGGTCTTGATTTTGCGCAGCAGGTTCAGCACCTCTTTTTGAACCGAGACGTCCAGCGCCGACACGGCTTCGTCGGCGATCAGGATTTTGGGTTGCATCATCAGCGCGCGGGCGATGCAGATGCGTTGCCGCTGCCCGCCCGAAAACTGCGCGGGGTAACGATAGAGGGCGTCTTCCTCGAGTTGGACGACCTGCATCAATTCACGCGCGCGCGCCCAAGCGACTTTGGGGTCTTCGCCGAAATTCAGCGGCCCGCCGACCAGCTGCGCCCCGACCGTCCTGCGCGGGTTAAGCGATCCATAGGGGTCTTGGAACACGATCTGGATGTCTTTGCGTGCGCTGCGCAGGCTTTGGCGCGAGCCGAGCGCGAAGTTGCGTCCGTCGATCCAAATGGCACCAGAATCAGGGTCTTGCAGGCGGATGAGGCACCGTACCAGCGTGGTTTTCCCCGACCCGCTTTCACCGACGATGCCCAGCGTTTCGCCTTTCCGCACCTCGAAACTGGTGGGGTGCAGCGCGTGGACGGTGCGCGCGGGAGCGGTTAGCGTGCGCGCGACATGGTAGGTCTTTTCCAGCTCGACGACGCTGAGGGCGACTTGCGTGCCCAACGGCGCGGCTTGGTCGGGTTGTTTGCGCGGCACGGCGGCGATCAGCTTGCGGGTATAGGGGTGCTGCGGGTGGTTCAGCACCTGATCGACGGTGCCCTGTTCGACCATGACCCCCTTTTGCATGACCACGACGCGATCGGCGATTTCGGCAACCACGTCGAAGTCGTGTGTGACGAACAAGATGCCCGCGCTGTGGGTGGATTTCAGCGTTTTGAACATCGACAGGATTTGCGCCTGCGTGGTCACGTCCAGCGCGGTCGTCGGCTCGTCCGCGATCAGCAGTTTGGGGTCCATCGCCAGCGCCATGGCGATCACGATGCGCTGACGTTGCCCGCCCGACAATTGGTGCGGAAAGCTGGCATAGATGCGAGCGGGTTCGGGCAGGCGCACTTCCTCGAGCAAGGCCAGCGTTTTGGCTTTGCGCTGCGCCGCCGACAGTTTGGTATGGGCTGCGAAAATTTCGTCGATCTGGTTGCCGACGGTAAAGCAGGGGTTCAGCGCGGTCATTGGTTCTTGGAAGACCATGGCCATTTTGCGCCCGCGCAATTTGGCGTGGGCGCGGCGCGACATGGCCAGCAGGTCCTGCCCCTCGAACAGGATCTGCCCGCCCGATGGGCGCAGCGCCTTGGGCAGCAAGCCCATGGTGCCAAAGGCGGTGACCGATTTGCCCGAACCCGATTCCCCCACAACGCAGACGATTTCATTGGGGTGGATGTCGAACGATATGCCCTGCACCGCGTGGGGGCGGTCGCCCCCGCGCGGCAGGTCGATCGTCAGGTTGCGGACGGACAGGACAGGATCAGACATGGCCTAGTTTCCCTTCGCCCAAGTCCCAGAAAAAGCCCGCCATCATTTGCGTGGCTTGCGCGGCGACGCTGACCAGAATGTGTTCATCCGGCGCGTGTTGGCTGCACGAGGGGTGCGAGTGGGGGATCCAGATCGTCTCCATCCCCAGCGTCTGCGAGAAGACCTCGTTCGGAAGCGAGCCGCCGAAATTCGGGGCCACGGCAGGCTCGCGGCCGGTGGTTTCGGCGATGGATGCGACGGCAAGGCGCGTCCAGTCGTTATCGGGGTCGGTGCGGGTGGCTTGGAACATGCCGCGCGACATTTGCACGATTTCGACATCGCCAAAGCCGTGGGCGTCCAGATGCTCGCGCAGCGCGGGCAGGATGCGGTCGCGTTCGACGCCGACGACGTAGCGCAGTTGGCAGGTGGCGCGGGCGCTGCCGGGGATGGCGTTTACGGGCGCATCGGGGCGGCCGCAGGTATAGGCCAGCACCTCGAAATTCGACCAGCCAAAGACCTGTGCGGCGCCATCGAGGCCGGGTTCCCCCCAAGTCGCGTCGGTGACGGGGTCTTCGTTACCGAATTCCAGCGTGATCTTGTTCAGGTAGCTTGCCACCTTTTCGGGGATCGCGCCGGGCGTCCAGTCGGGGATGAGAATGCGGCCCTTGGCGTCGGTGATCGAGGCGATGGCATGGGCCAGACGAATGCCGGCGTTCGGCAGCAGCCCGCCCCAGTTGCCGGAATGGTGGGCCCCTTCGCGCAGGTTACATTCAAGGGCAAAGCCGTGCCCGCCGCGCGCGCCCAAGAAGACGGTCGGGATGTGAGTCGACACGCGCGGCCCGTCCGATGCGATCAGCGCATCGGCGGACAGCAAGTCTTTGTGGGCGGCGGCGATGTCGTTCAGGCCGGGGCTGCCGCTTTCTTCGCCCATCTCGATCAGGACTTTGGTGTTAAAGCCCAGCTTGCCCCGGGCTTGCAGGGTCAGGCGCAGCGCGGCCAGATTGATGATGTGCTGCCCTTTGTTATCGACGGTGCCGCGCCCGTAGATGCGGTCGCCGACCTGGCGGGCCACCCATGGCGAGCCGCCGTCTTTCCAGTCGCCTTCCATGCCCCACAGCACGTCGCCGTGGCCATAGATCAGGATGGTCGGCAGGGCGGGGTCCTCGATCCGGCTGGCGAATAGCGCGGGTAGGCGTTCCAACACGGGGTTGGGCAGCAGTTGCGTGTCGAACCCCATCGCGACCAGTTGCGGGCGGATCAGGTCTAGGTAGGCCAGATGGTCGGGGGCGCTGTCGGCACGCGGGCTTTCGCTGGGGATGGCAAGGGCGGTTGTCAGCTCGTTAAAGAACGTGCCGTCGTTCACGTAGGCGGCGGCGGCTGCGACGGTCGCGGCGCGGGTGGGTTCAATCGTCATCGTCTTCCCTTTAATTACGGTTGTCGGGGGCCAGCGCATCGCGCATGCCGTCGCCGATCATATTGATCGACAGCACCAGCACGCAGATCGCCGCACCGGGGATCAGGATCAGCCAGCTGTCGAACAGAAGGTATTGGCGCCCCTCGGCGACCATCAGCCCCCACGACGGGGTGGGCGGTTGCACGCCAAGCCCGAGGAACGAAAGTGATGCTTCGAGCAAGATGGCGTGGGCCATTTCGAAGGTGGCGATCACCATCATGCGGTCGAAGATGTTGGGCAGCAGTTCGCGCGCCAGCAGTTTGGGGGTGGAGTAGCCCATGGATTGCGCGGCTTGGATGTATTCCTGATTGCGCACCTGCATTACGGCAGACCGCAGCACGACGGCAAACCGGTCCCACAGCAGCAGGCCCAGCACTAGCACCACAACCACCAGCGATCCGCCAAACAGCGCGACCACGGCCAGTGCCACGATGATGACCGGCAGCGTCAAGCGCGTCATGATGAAAAAGTTGATGACCAGATCGACCTTGCCGCCGAAATAGCCGGCCAGCACGCCAAGCACGGTGCCGATGATTCCGGATGTGATCACGGTGAACAGGCCGATCAGCAGCGAAATCCGCGCGCCATAGATGATCCGGCTGAGGTAGTCGCGCCCAAGGCCGTCCGTTCCCAGCAGGTGCGCGGGGTCGTGCCCCGCCAGCCAAAACGGCGAGAGTGTGCGCTTGGTCATGTCCTGCGCCAGCGGGTCGTAGGGGGCGACCAGCGGGGCGAAGACCGCCATCAGAAAGATCAGCACGAAGACGGTGCCGCCAAAGACGAAGCCGGGTTGCGCCATCGCGCGGGCGAACATGCTTTTGGGGCGCTGGCGGCCGGTGGTGGTGGCGTTTTCGGGGGGGCTGGTGTTTGTGTTTTCAGCGCTCATTTGATGCGGATCCTTGGATCAAGCCATGCGTTGATGATGTCGGATGCCAGCACCATGACGACGTAGAACAGCGCGACGATCATCAGCGTGGCCTGCACGACCGGCAGATCCATGCGCGAGATTGATTCCCACGCCAGATAGCCCAAGCCATTGATACCGAAGACGGTTTCGATGACCACTGATCCGCCCAGCATGTTGCCGAACTGCACGGCCAGCAGCGATACGACCGGAATGACGGCGTTGCGCAGCGCATGTTTGAAGACAATCTTGGGCGTCGAGATGCCCTTGGCCCGCGCGGTGCGGATGTAGTCCGACGACAGCGCCTCGATCATGC
This sequence comes from Ketogulonicigenium robustum, assembly GCF_002117445.1. Taxonomy (NCBI): domain Bacteria; kingdom Pseudomonadati; phylum Pseudomonadota; class Alphaproteobacteria; order Rhodobacterales; family Roseobacteraceae; genus Ketogulonicigenium; species Ketogulonicigenium robustum. Next base: position 1,955,910 of record NZ_CP019937.1, on the reverse strand, counting down.
CTTGGCGGATCAGGCGCATCATTGGCGGTGTGGCGTAGTATCCCAGCGCGATGGCGGGCAAGATGAAGTTGCGCAGCGATTCCGACCCCGACGGCGGTAGCCATCCCAGCGTGAGCGAGAAGATGACGATCAGCACCAGCGCGAACCAGAAGTTTGGCATCGCTTGTCCCATCACGGCGATGAACATGGCTACGCGGTCGATGATCGAATTGGGCCGCAGCGCTGCGATCACGCCCAGTGGCACCGACAGGGCCAGCATCACGCACAGCGCCAGCGACGCCAGTTTCAGCGTGTTGGGCAGGCGGTAGGCGATCAGGTCGGTGACCGGCTGGTGGAAGAACAGCGAGCGGCCGAAATCGCCCTGCATCGCATTGCCCAGCCATTCGGCATAGCGCACCACCAGCGGGCGGTTCAGGCCCAGTTCTTCGCGCATCGCCTCGATCTGGGCGGGGGTAGCCTCTTCACCCGCCAGCGAGACCGCAAGGTCGCCCGAGGCGTTCAAAAGCGTAAAGGCCAGGATGGAGACGGCCAGACAGACGCAAAGCGCCAGCCCGATCCGTTCGATCAGATATCGCAGCATGTATCACCACTTCGTTGAAGGTGGCGGCCCTGTGGCGGGCCGCCGGTCGCCTTAGTTCGCGCCCCAGCTGGCTTCGAAGAAGCGGGGGGTTTCATCGGGAACGGGGGTGAAGTTCAGGTCTTTGTTGTAGACGTAGTTCAGCGCGTAGGTGAACATCGGGATGATGTAGGCGTTCTCGGCGATGGCCTCGACCGCATGGGAATAGGCGACAGTCCGAGCGTCGGGGTCGATGACCGATCCGCCTTCTTCGATCCAGGCGGTGACTTGCGGGTCGCGCGCGTAGTCGTTGCCAGACCCGTCGAACCAGAAGCCGAGGCTGGCGCCGCTATCCATGATGGAGTTCGATCCCCATGCCTGGAACGACATCGGAATACGTCCTTCGAGGCGCATGGTGCTGAGGGCCGACGCTTGCAGCATGGTCAGGTTTGCGCGTACGCCGACCGTGTTCAGATCGCCGATGATCGCCTCGACTACGGGGCGGTCGCGGTAGCCGTAGAAATCAATGCTGAAGCCATCGGGGTAGCCGGCGTCGGCCAGCATCTGGCGGGCCAGCGCGGGGTCGTAATCATAGGTGACGACATTGCCTTCGCAGCCGAACTGGGTGGGCGAGCAGGCGGTGTTGAGCAGTTCAGAGCCAGGGCCAATCATGGCCGCGCGGATGCCGTCGCGATTGATAGCGTGCGATAGCGCTTGGCGGACGCGCACGTCTTTTAGGGGTGTATCGCCCGTACGCCCTGCGGCATCGAGCAGGACAAAGCCGGTGCGCAGCAGGCTGCCGGAATCGACCTTCAGCTGCGACTGCCCTTCGAACTGTTGCACCGCATCCGGCGGCACGCGCCAGATCCAGTCGAGGCGGCCTGTCATCAGTTCGATCGCTTGGGTGTTGAATTCGCCGATGCGGCGGAATTCCATGCTGTCCAGATGGGGCACGCCTTTGACGCCGCCGAAATAGTCGGGGTTACGCTCCATCGAGACGCGCTCGCCGGGGACGACCTCGGTCACGCGGAAGGGGCCGGTGCCGATGGGGTGCAGGGACATGCCTTCCACGCCAACTTCGGCATAGTAGTCAGACGGGTAGATCGGCACGATATTGGCCAGATATTCCAGCGCTGCGGGGAACAGGCCCTTGGTGTGGATGCGGACGGTGTAGTCGTCGATCTTTTCGGCGCTTTCGAGGAAGAAGATCGACTGGGTCGTCGTGTTCTGCGTCACGTAGTCGATGGTGCCGACCACGTCGTCTGCATTGAACGGGCTGCCGTCGTGGAAGGTGATGCCCTGACGCAGTACGAATTCCAGCGTGGTGTCATCGACCCAGCGGAAGCTTTCGGCCAAGTGGGGCTCGATCTCGCCGGTCGCATTGTTGCGGTAGATCAGTGTGTCCCAGATGTGGTGCCCCAGAACGATGCCTTCGCGGATAGTGTGCTGATAGAAGTCGATGCTGGACGGCATGCTGTCGGAGGCCCAGTTCAACGAATTATCCGACGGGCCGGCAAGCGCCGCCAGCGGCAGAACAGCACATAATGCGCTGGATATAAGAAGGTTTTTCATCGTGTCTTGTCCCTGTTGTTCAGTTTTTCGGCAAATGGAGCCCGAAGGCGTTGCCGCATTTCGTTTTTTGTATACTTTATTCACGCCTACCCAGAAGCTGGTGTCAACAGGCGCGTCGTCATCGGGGGGGCGCATTGGAAATCGGCAGGACCAACATGCTAGAAATTAAGCAACTCGCCCGCATCCCGCTGCACGAGGCGATATCCGAGAGGCTGCGCGGCCTGATTGTCGATGGTACATTGCCCCCCGGCGAGAAGCTGCTGGAAAAAACCCTGTGCGAAAGCTTCGGGGTGTCGCGCACCCCTATGCGCGAGGCGATTCACACCCTTGCAGGCGAGGGGTTGGTGACGTTGATTCCCAATCGCGGGGCGATCGTGGCCCGTATAGACAATACGCAGGTGATGGATGGTTTCATCGTCATGGAGGCGTTGGAGGCGCTGGCGGGGAAGCTGGCCGCGCCGCGCATGGGGGCGCAGACGCTGGCGGCGCTGCAGGGCCATCACGCCGCCATGTTAGAAAACTACCACGCGGGCGCGCGAGCGCTGTATTACAAGCACAACCGCGCCATTCATGACCTCATTTTTGAGGCCGCGCAAAACGACGTTCTGTCCGATCTGCGCAGGCAGGTGCAAAGCCGCTTTGTCAGCCTGCGCTTTGCGGCGGCAATATCGGCCGAGGAATGGGCGCTGGCCGTGGCCGAGCACGAGGAAATGCTGGTCGCCTTGAAGGCCCGCGACGGCGATACACTGTCCGAGATTTTGCAGCGCCACACCCAATCGAAACGAAAGCAGGTCTCGCGTTGGCTGGGCCTTGACCCCGAACCCCTGACCCTAAACGAGGCCTGATCATGCGAAACACTTACCGATTCTCGCCCGACGATTTTGATGTTGCCGCACTACTGGCAGACTTGCGGCGCTGGGTCGCTGTCGAAAGCCCCAGCCATGATCGGGCTGCCGTCAACCGCATGATGGATCTGGCCGCAGGCCACGCCGCGCGCATCGGTTTGAGCGTGACGCGCCATGTCACCGATGATGCGCATGGCGATGTGGTGATCGCGCGCAACCATGACGGCAGCGGCCCCGCCGCGCTGCTGCTGGCACATCTGGATACCGTCCACCCCGTCGGCACGCTGGACACATCGCCCTGGCGCGAGGAGGGTGAGCGGATCTATGGACCCGGCATCTATGATATGAAAAGCGGCGCGCTGATGGCGCTGTATGCAGCGGCGGCCATCGGCACTACGGCGCCGCTGACTATCGTGTTCATTCCCGACGAGGAAACCGGCACCTTTGCGGGCCGCTCGTTTGTCGAGGCGCTGGCCCCCACCGCCAGCGCCGCCTTGGTACTGGAGCCTGCGCGCGAAGGGGGCAAGATCGTCACCGCGCGGCGCGGCGGCGGGCATTACATGTTCAACATCATCGGTCGCGCCGCACATTCGGGCACCCGCCCGCAAGATGGCCGCAGCGCCATCCGCGAGGCTGCCAAGCTGATCCTGCGGCTTGAGGCGCTGAACGACCCGGCGCGTGGCATCGGGGTGAACGTCGGGTTGATCCGTGGCGGCACCACGCGCAACACCATCCCTGGCACCTGCACACTCGAGGTCGACATCCGCTTGCCCGACCCCGCCGCGCAGGCCGAGGTTTTGGCGGCGATCGATGCGCTGGTGCCGGAGGATCCCGATGTACGCTATGACGTGACGCGGCAGATCTCGCGCCCGCCGTTTGCCGAAGACTCGGGCATTCGCGCACTGTTCGCCCGCGCCGCGCCGATAGCGGCGGCGATGGGTTATCCGCTGGTTGCGATGGCCTCGGGCGGGGGGTCGGACGGCAATTTCACGGCAGCGCTGGGCGTGCCGACGCTGGATGGGCTGGGGCCGGACGGGGCCGACGCCCACAGCCCGAACGAGCATATCTTTCCGGCGACCATCGCGCCGCGCTTGGCGATGCTGGCCAATCTGGTTGTCGCGCTAGGACAGGGGGAAAGCGCGCCCGCCTGAGTTGCCGCAAGGGCATAAGTTATATTGAAAAAGACATAATTTCGTCACCTCCGTGACGTGTCCGGTGCCTAGTGCGGCGCGGAAACGGAAACGGAAGACTGATATGCCCCTGTTGAAGACCGCCCTTTTGCGCCGCACGGCTGCCACTGTTCTGGTCGCCCTGCTGGCGACCAGCGCCCTTGCACGCCCCGAAGGCGTCGGCACCGTCACTATTGCTGTGCCCCAAACCACCGCGCCCCTGCCGATGGTTCAGAACTATCTGGCGCAGACGGGGGTTGATGCCAACGGTGTTGAAGGAAACAAGTACGACTGGGGCTTCAACCCCGTGCTGCAGATCCTTTCGGGCTTCGACAAAATCTGGACGTTGGGCGATGCGGCATGGCACGGCGGCGCAGCCAATGGTGATGGCGCGCAAGACTACAGCCAAGTGGCAATTGTGAACGCGCCGGTTTGGGCGGGCAACATGCGCTATGTGCTGGACGTGACCGGCCCCGCCCGCACCGAGGCCGAGGCCCTTGCCGCCTATCTGGATGACCGCCGCGCGCAGGGCTATTCGGTGATCGAGGGGATGGGCCCGCTGCTGGCGCCGATCTATCGCGACAACGCGGGTGCCGTGACGACGATCAACCACACGCTGGCCGATTTCGACGTGCTGAACCCCCAAAACCCCAAAGAGGATGACGAGGGCACCGAAGCGGGTGTCGAGGGCAGCGCTCTGTTGGATTTCTTGGCCCTCATGCAGTTGATGCGCGGCCCGGCAGGCACCACATCGCCGGCCAAGTATTTCTATGCCTCGCCGCGTCCGTGGCGCATGACCGACACCGGCGAAGTCATCCAGACGGGCGACGCCCCCTTTGGCGACAGCACGATTGAAGTCTATGACAGCAACACCGGCGTGATCCCCGCGCTGCTGTCGGCGCGCGATGCGCGGGGCCGTGGCAAAGACGGCGGCTTCCCGTCGGGCCACACGAACGCGGCCTATCTGGCGGCGCTGGCCTATGCCTATGCGATGCCCGAACGGTTCGAGGAATTGCTGACCCGCGCGTCCGAACTGGGCGAGAACCGCGTGGTTACGGGCATGCACTCGCCGCTGGATGTGATGGGCGGGCGGATCATGGCGATGGCCGTTGGTGCGTCGGTGCTGTCCGACCCCGCAAATGCCGAGGCAAAGGCCGCAGCCTTCGCCAATATGCAAGCGGTGATGGCGCAGGGCCTGCCTGCCGATATGACGCTGCTGGACGCTGCCGACGTGCCCACCAACGACCGCTGGGCCGACGAATACGCGAACGCATCGCTGTACCGCCAGCGCATGACCTATGGCCTGCCGCAAGATCCGGCGATGGCCGATGCGCCGGTCACCATTCCTGCTGGTGCCGAGGTACTGCTGGAAACGCGTCTGCCGTACCTCGACGCCGACGCGCGCCGCGTCGTGCTGGCCACGACTGCGCTGGCAGGTGGTTACCCGCTGGTCGACGACAGCAACGGCTGGGGCCGCATCGACATCGTCGCGGCAGCGGGCGGCTTTGGCGCGTTCCCCGGTGATGTGACGGTGGTGATGGATGCGGACAAAGGCGGCCTGAACGTGCGTGACACATGGGTGCACGATATCGCCGGGCCGGGTTTGCTGACCAAAGCTGGCAGTGGCACTTTGGTGCTTGCGGGCCATAACAGCTACACCGGCGGCACCATCTTGTCCGAAGGCATGCTGGTGGCGCGTGCGGCGGACAGCCTGGGTGCGGGCGAGGTGTTGGTCGAAGGCGGGCAGCTGGTCGTCGGTGCGGCAGGTGTCGTTCTGCAAGCCCCGGTCGAGGTGACGGGCGGCGTGCTGGTTGTCGATGCCGCGCTGGAGGCTGGGACCCCGCTGATCGCGCTGCAAGCCCCGCAGATCACGGGCGCTTTCACCCAAGCCCAAACCGCCGATGGCCAGCCGCTGGCCGTGACGCAAACCGCGCAAGAAATCACCGTAGCGCTGCAGTAATGCGGGCTTGACGGATGGCGTCGTCATCATACCCCCGCCCGAAACGGCGGGGGTGTTTTTATTGGCGCAGGTATCGGCGGGGGGCCGCTGGCGCACCGCCTTGCAGGGGTGCCGCGTTGCGTAATGCCATGCGCGCCATAGGGTAGGGGCAACCGAAACCCAGTGGTACGTCGTGGTGGCGGGTCGCTGATCCACCAGATGGGGAACTATATGCTTGCGAACACCAGAACTTGGCTCAGCGCCGCTGGCGGACTGTTGGGGATGATGTCGACGGCGATCGCCGCCGAAAATACGATTGCCGAAAGCATCGTCCATGTGGCAGCGGGCGGCGATGGCACAATCGATAGCTATCATCTGGATCATGCCAGCGGCGCACTGACCCCGCTGCAGCGGGCCGAGATTGGCCCCAATGTCGCGCCGCTGACAGTATCTGCCGACGGAACGCGGCTTTACGCGGCGATATGGGATGGCGCTGCACAAGTTGTCAGCCTGATCCGCGATCCTGCGACGGGCGCATTGCAGCCCGATGGCACCGCCGACCTGATCGACGGTATCGCGTTCATCGGTCTCGACGGCGCGGGGCGGACGCTGCTGGGGGCATCGTACAACGGTAACGCCGTCACCGCGATGCCGATCGACGCGGATGGGCGCGCGGTGGGCGACGCGCTGCAAGTGCTGCCCGCGGGGCGCAACGCGCATGCGATCATCACAAATACCGCAGGCACCGTGGCCTATGCCGCCGCGCTGGGCACGGACGAGGTGATTCAATACACGCTGGACGACAGCCACCTGACGCAAACGGCCTCGGTTTCCACCGGCGATGGGTCGGGCCCGCGCCATCTGGCCCTGACCGAGGATGGCCACCGCCTTTATGTGCTGACCGAGCTGTCGGGCGAAGTGGTGGCGTTCGACGTCGATGCTGGCACCGGTGCGCTGACCGAAGCGGCCCGCGCCTCGATCCTGCCTGCGGGCGAGGATTTGCAAATCGGCCTGCAACCGGGCGCGCCACGCGATGATGTGCCGCGCATCTGGGCGGCCGACATTGCCGTGACGCCGGATGGCCGCTTTATCTATGCCAGCGAACGCACGCGCAGCCGTATTTCTGTTCTGGCCGTGGGCGAAGGTGGCACGCTGGCGCTGGTCGACACCGTCGAGACCGAGGCGCAGCCCCGCAGCATCGCGCTGGCACGCGACGGCCGTGTTTTGGTCGCCACGGGCGAGCGGTCGGATCACATCGCGGCCTATACGGTCGATCTGCAAACAGGCCTGTTGACCCCCGCAGATCGTGCGCCGGTGGGCGCCGGTGCGGGGTGGGTGACAATCGTGCCGAAGGAGTAAATCGCCCCAGCGCGCATGAAAATGGGGCCGCAGCGTATGCCGCTGCGGCCCCATTATTTGTTTTAGCCGTATTAGAACTGCGTGGTCACGCCGATGCGGAACAGGCGGCCGTTTTCACGGTACGACACGGTGTCGTCAGGCTGTTGATCGAACACGTTGTCGATGCCGAAGTTGACGCTGACGGTGTCGTTCACAAGGTAGCTGGCCGTCAGATCGACCAGGAAATAGGGGTCGCTGTTCTGGCCGGGGGGGACGGCGCGAGCTTCGGTCGCGCTCAGCTCTTCCTCGGTGACATAACCGACTTGCTTGCCGACATAGGTGACGCTGCCGCCCAGTGTCAGCGCATCGGTGGCCTGCCAATCAAGGCCGGTGGTGATGTTCAGCTTGGGCGTCGTCGCCATCGGGAAGGCATGGTCGAGGAATTCGTATTTGAATTCCGACACCGCCAGATAGGTGAACGAGTTCGACCATGTCAGGTCGGGCGTGAAGGCCCACGAAAGACCGCCCTCAATCCCGCCGGTGCGCCCTTCGTCGATGTTGGTGCGCTGGAAGATGGCGAAGCCGTTGGCGTTCGTTTCGCCTGTCTTTTGCGCGCCGAACATGTTGGTGACATCGTTGTAGAACGCGGTCACCTCCCACGACAGGTCGGCCCCTTGATAGTTCAGGCCGATTTCGTAGCTATCGGATGTTTCGGGTTCCAGATCGGGGTTGCCGATGATCTGGCAGGGGCCGGGGTAGGGCTTGCAGCCGTTGCCGCGCGACGCCATCGAATAGTTGGGGTTGAGCGAGCGCAGATCGGGCGCATTGAACGCCTGCGCAAAGCCCGCTTTCAACATCAGGCCGTTGCCGAAGTCGTAGTTGGCGTAGACGCGCGGCGTCAGGTTGGTGCCGTAATCATCGTCGTTGTCGGCGCGCAAGCCATAGGTCAGGGTCAGCGCGTCGGTCATGTGATAGCGCGCTTCGGCATAAAGCGCGGCGGTGGTCAGGCTGCCTTCGATCAGCACGCCGTTCGAATTGGTGTTCGTGTCGTGCAGCTTTTCATGGCTGGCGGTCAGGCCCAGCGTGTATTCGGTGCGGTTGCCGAACAGCTCGGTCTCGTTGGTGTAGCGGGTCTCGAATGTGGTGGTGCCGTATTCGGTGGCATCGTTCCACGCGTTCGCGGTGCTGTTCCACGGGGTGTTCGAGCTGTCCTCGTAGCGCAGATAGCTGGACAGGTTGCCCGACCCCAGCGACCATTCGTTGGTCAGGGCGATGCCGTAGGCGCGCACGCGGTTGGTGTCGTGCCCGTCGAAAACCTTGTAGCGGTCTTCGTTGGCGGTCAGCTCTAGCCCCCATTCGGTGTTGGCGGTGGGCGTCCATGTCAGGCGCGCGCCCAGTTCGTTCACGCGCGATCCATCGGCGGACGATACGGTACCGGTGGTGCCGTTGGGCGCCACATAGCTGAAAGCGCGGCCCGCGTCGCGGTCGTAGACCTTGCCCCAGAATGCTGCCGACAGCGTTTCCGACACACGACCGCTGAAATACGCCGAGATCTGGCGGCTATCGCCAGTCGTGTCTTCGCTGGCGGTTGCGTATTCGGTGGTGACCGATCCGGTCCAGGCCTCTGTCGGCTCTTTCAGGATTACGTTGACGACGCCGCCCATCGCGTCCGACCCGTAAAGGGTCGACATCGGGCCGCGCACCACCTCGATGCGGTCGATCGCATCCAGCGGCACGGTGCCGAGGTTGCCTTGATAATGCCGGGCGAAGGTCTCGCCTGTGTTGACGCGGCGGCCGTTGACCAGCGTCAGCGTGCGACTGGACGGCAGGCCGCGGAACGATACGCTGCTGTTGCCGTCATTGCCGCGCGTCAGGTTCAGGCCGGGCACGGTGCGCAGCATATCGTTAAGGTCGCGCGCACCCGATGCGGCGATGGTCGCGCTGTCGATGACGGTCACGGATGCGGGCGCATCTTGCAGCGTCGTCTCGACCCCCGAGGCCGAGCTGATGACAATGGTATTGAGGACGCGACCGGCGTCTTGTGCCACGGCCCAGCCGGGAACAAGCGCGGCGCCGCACAGCAAGGCGGCGCTAATAGACGACTTCGAAAAAAATGATGAGGACATAATGAGAGACTCCGGCGGTTGACACGGGCCGACGCATCTCGGGAAATGGCTGCTGTGGAAAAGCCCGACGCAGCATGATCCAAACGGATGCGCAATGGCGCAAAGATCTGTGCTGGCTTTGAAGGCTGACATCCTGCCAATGCACCCATTGGTGCCACGATCCAAGGCATCGGCAAAACAAGCAGGCCCTGCGCCCGCGATTGTTGCCGATAGGTCACAGGCTCAATTTATGCCGCGCGGCGGGCGAATGAACGCGGTCGCGGGATTTCCCACCCTTTTGCGGCACATCGGTTGACCTGCGCCTGCGGCAAGAATTGTAACAGATTTAAATAAAGCATCCGTCCGCTAATTTTTTGGCGAAATGTCTTGATCTGATTGCGCAATTCAACTTACCCTTGGGTAACGCTAAAAAACCCATCGAAACCTTCATCGCTTATTTAGCCGCGATATCGTGCGCAAATAGGCCGCATCGTTAGACAGGAGCGACGTTATGAGCGGCAAGGGTGACAACCCTGACGGCAAGAAGGCTTTGCAGATGCAAACCTCGCGCCGGGGTCTTCTACGCGGATTTTCAGCGCTGCCGGTCGCAGCTGTTGCGGGGGGCGGGATCGCTGCTGCACCGGCTGCTGCGCAGGAAGATACCCCCTATACCCCTGTTTTCTTTAGCGCGGATGAAATCACGTTTCTGACGGCTGCGGTCGATCGGCTGATCCCGTCGGATGACGTCGGGCCGGGCGCGGTGGAATTGGGCGTGGTGGAGTTTCTGGACCGCCACATGCAGACCAGCTACGCGCAAGGCGGCATCTGGTACATGATGGGCCCGTTTCAGGATGATGTCGAACCCGAATTCGGCTATCAGGGGCGGCTGAATATTCGCGATATGCTGCGCGCCGGTATTAAGGATACCGACGATTGGTGCGTCAGTAATCACGGCCAGAAATTTGCCGATTTAAGCCACGAAGATCAAGAAGCCGTCCTGACCGGTTTGGAAAAGCGCGAGATCACGTTGGAAAATGTGCCCGTGCGCTATTTCTGGCAGCACTTGCGGGACGAGACCCGCTACGGCTATTTTGCCGACCCGATTCATGGCGGTAACAAGAACATGGGGTCGTGGAAGATGATCGGCTACCCCGGCATGCGGGCCGATTACACGGATTGGGTCGAAAAACGCGACACGCCCTATCCGTTCGGGCCGGTCGATCTTATGGGCAAGCGGGGGTAGCGCATCATGGCGATCGATAAAGAAGAAGTGGACGCAGTCATCGTCGGTATGGGGTGGACTGGGGCGATCCTCGCCAAAGAACTGACCGAGGCTGGCCTGCGCGTTGTGGGATTGGAACGCGGGCCCGACCGCGACACTCAGCCCGCGTTTTCCTACCCGCGCGTGGTCGATGAATTGGAAGGTTCGGTCCACCGGCGGTATCTGCAAAGCCTCTCGCAGGAAACGGTGACGATCCGGCACGGGATTCGCGACACAGCGCACCCCTACCGCCAGATGGGCTCGTTCAAACCCGGCACCGGCGTGGGCGGTGCGGGCGAACACTGGTCGGGGTGTAACTTCCGTCCGCTGCCCGAAGACCTGAAGCTGAAGACCATGTTGGTCGAGCGATTCGGCCAAAACTTCATCCCCGAAGACATGACGATTCAGGACTTCCCCGTCACCTATGATGAGCTGGAGCCGTTCTTCGACAAGTTCGAATACGTCGGCGGCATTTCCGGCAAGGCGGGCAACATCAAGGGTGTTCTGCAAGAAGGCGGCAACCCTTTCGAGGGGCCACGCTCGCGCGATTACGCGCTGCCGCCGCAAAAGGAATTCCTCGGGTCCGAGATGTTCCGCAAGGCCGCGACCGAGTTGGGCTGGAACCCCTATCCGATCCCGTCGGCCAACCTGTCTGGGCCCTACGTGAACCCCTATGGCTGCCAAATGGGCCCGTGTAACTTCTGCGGCTTTTGTTCGGATTACGGCTGCCTGAACTATTCGAAGTCGACGCCGAACGCCTGCATCATGCCCGCCCTGCGGCAAGAACAGTTGTTCGAACTGCGCGCCAATGCCCATGTGCTGAAAGTCAATCTGGACAGCACCGGCAAAAAGGCCGTCGGCGTCACTTACATGGACGCGCAAGGGCGCGAAGTGAACCAGCCCGCTGGCATGGTGATCTTGTGTGCCTTCTCGCTGTATAATGTGCATCTGATGCTGCTTTCGGGCATCGGGCAACCCTACGACCCTGAAACGGGCGAAGGCGTGGTCGGCAAGAACTACGCCTACCAAAACCTGAACCGGCTGACGATGTTCTTCGACAAAGACGTGCAGGCCAACGGCTTCATCGGCACTGGCGGGTCCGGCCACACGATGGATGATTTCAACGGCAAACAGTTGGACGCCTCGGAATCGGGCTTTGTCGGTGGTGGTATCGTCTGGGCGCGGCAACCGGGCGCGGGGCCTGTGCGGGGCATTTCGGTCCCTTCGGGAACCCCAGGCTGGGGCACTGCGTGGAAACAAGCGGTTACCGACAACTTCCGCCACCAGTACTACTTCGAGGTGCAGGGCGCCTGCATGTCGTATCGCGATGCCTATCTGGACCTTGACCCGACCTACAAAGACGGCTTCGGTCGCCCGCTGCTGCGCATGACGTTCAACTGGCACGATAACGAGATCAAAGCTTCGCAATACTTCGTTGATCGGGGCAAGCAGTTGGTCGACGTGCTGAACCCGCTGTCGTTCACGGGGGATGCGAAAACACCGGGCACCAAATACAACACCACCCAGTACCAAAGCACCCACGCGGTCGGCGGGGCGATCATGGGCGATAACCCCAAAGATTCGGCCATCAACCGCTATCTGCAGACATGGGATGTGCCCAACGTGTTCGCCGTCGGGGCCAACGCCTTCCCGCAGAACAACGGCTACAACCCGACCGGCCTTCTGGGCGGGCTGGCCTATTGGGCCGCTAACAATATCCGCGAGATCTACCTGAAAAATCCCGGCCAGCCCATGGTCGACGCATAAGGGGGATGAGATGAAAAATCTTCTACGTGGTGCGATGACGGCGGGCGTGATCGCGGCGGGCGGCAGCGCCTTGGCAGCCGATGGCGATGTGGCGCGCGGTGCGACGCTGGTGGATGGCACCGGCGGCTGTGGGGCCTGCCACACCCCCCGCGCCGCCGACGGGACGACAGCGGCAGACGCTAGCGCCCCGACCTATCTGGCAGGCGCGGCGATGTTCGATGGGTCCTACGCGATCAGTCTGCGCGCCGATGCCGACGGGCTGTTGAACTGGACCGAACAAGACATTGTCGACACGCTGCGCACCGCGCGCAACGCCCATTCGGCCGTCTTGGGCCCTGCGATGGCGGGGGTGGTCGTCAACACCACCCAAGCCATGCCGGACGAGGATCTGCACGCGATTGCGGCCTATCTGAAGTCGCTCGCCCCCTCGGACCAGTCAACCGCCAGCTACACCCCCGATTCGGCGACGCATGATGCCTTCGCCGATGGGTCGATTACGGGGCGGGGCGCCGAAATGTATCAGGACAGCTGTTCGGCCTGCCACATGACCACCGGTCTGGGCGCGACCGATGTGTTCCCTGCCATGGCGGGCAACCCGACGATCCTCGCCCCCGAGCCGCATCTGGTGGTGGTCGCCATCTTGCAAGGATCGCAGCTGCCACCCACCGCGACACGGCCCGCCATCATGGGAATGCCGGGCTTTGCGTGGCGCTATTCCGACGCGGAAGTGGCGGAACTGGTGACGTTTTTACGCTCTAGCTGGGGGAATGACGCCCCTGCGATCGATGCCGACTACGTCAAGGCAATCCGCGACCAGCTGACCGAGGATCTGGAGGCCGACGCCCCCGATGGCGGCGAATTGGCTGGCGAATACGACCCGCGCAACCCGCTGTAATGCGCAGCCGTCTTGCCCGCTGCATCCGCGGCGGGCAAGAAAAAGAATAGGCGCCCGAAAAGCGGCGGCACGCGCGATGCTACTGGTGTAAACGGGTGGCATGTTGTTCGATCTTCCCGATTTCAAAACCCTCTACGCTGCGCTTCTGGCGCGTGATGACCGGTTCGATGGGCAGGCCTTTGTGGGCGTGGCCTCGACCGGTGTGTTCTGCCGCCTGACGTGCCCCGCGCGCAAACCCAAGGCCGAAAACTGCACCTTCTTCGCCACCATCGGCGAATGCATCGATGCGGGCTATCGCGCCTGCAAGCGCTGTCACCCGTTGCAGGCCGCCGCCCTAGCCGACCCGGCCATTGGCGCGCTGCTGCAGGCGCTGGATGGGCAGCCCGACCGGCGCTGGTCCGAAGGCGATGTCGCGCGCCTCGGGTATGATCCATCGACGATCCGGCGCAGTTTCAAACGTCAGTTCGGCATGACTTTTCTGGAAATGGCCCGCCAGCGCCGTCTGCGCGAGGGGTTCACCGCGCTGGCCGAAGGGGCCAAGGTCATCACCGCCCAGCACGAGGCCAGTTTTGAGTCCGCCAGCGCCTTTCGCGCCGCCTTTGCGCGCTTACTGGGTTGCGCGCCTGCCGATTTGCGCGCCGATGCCCTGCTGCGCGCAACGTGGATTCCCACCCCGCTGGGCGACATGATTGCCGTTAGCAGCCACACCCACCTGCATCTGCTGGAATTCGTCGACCGCAAGGCCCTACCGGCCGAGTTGCGCCGTCTGCAGGCCGCTGCGCGCCAGCCCATCGGCGTGGGGGCCCAGCCGCCATCCGACCAAGCTGCGGCGGAACTGGCCGACTACTTCGCCGCGCGGTCCAGCCGTTTTACGACACCGCTCGCCGTTGCAGGTAGCGCCTTTACCCAGTCGGTCTGGGATGCGCTGCGGACGATCCCCGCTGGCCAGACGCGCAGCTATTCCGACATTGCCCGCCAAATCGGTCGCCCCAGCGCCGTGCGCGCCGTCGCCCGCGCGAATGGCGCGAACCAGATCGCGCTGATGATCCCCTGTCACCGTGTGATCGGCGCGGATGGGGCGCTGACGGGCTATGGCGGCGGGCTGTGGCGCAAGCAGCGGCTGATCGAAATTGAACGCAAGCTTATGATACTGAACAAGGAAATAGCATCATGACGACCCAAACCGACAAGGCGCTGCACCTGCGTAGCCTTCACGTCCCGTATGAACCGCTGGTGCTGGTCAACATCTGGGATGCGGGCAGTGCGGCAGCGGTGGCCGCGGCGGGCGCCAAGGCGCTTGCGACCGGCAGCTGGTCGGTGGCCGCAGCGCAAGGCTACCCTGATGGCGAGGCATTGCCGCTGGACGCCGCGCTGGCCAGTGCGGGGCGCATCGCCGCCAGCGTCGACCTACCCGTGACGGTCGATTTCGAAGGGGGCTATGCCCCCGACCCGCAGGGCGTGGGGGAAAACGTGCGCCGTCTGCTCGATTGCGGCGTCGTCGGGCTGAATTTCGAGGATCAGGTCGTCCACGGCGGGGGGATTTATCCCGTAGGCGTGCAGGCCGATCGTGTGCAGGCCGTGCGTCGCGCCGCCGATGCGTGCGGCGTGCCCGCCGTCATCAATGCCCGCACCGACCTGTTTCTACACGCTACGTCACCTACCGATCATGCGGGGCTGGTCGACGAAGCGCTCGCACGTTGCGCGGCCTATGCGGCGGCGGGGGCGGATTGCTTTTTCGTGCCGGGCCTGACCGACCTGACCCTGATCGGCCAAATCTGCGCGGCGTCCTCGCTGCCGGTGAACGTCATGATGCGGCAAGATCTGACCACCCCCAGCGCGCTGGCCGCGCTGGGGGTTGCGCGGATTAGCATGGGCCCCGCGCCTTACCGCGACGCGATGGCCCGTTTGCAAGCTGCGGCCAGCGCCTATTACTAAGCCGCGCGGCTGGGGTCAGGGACGGGTGGCAATCGCCAGCCCGTCGACGACGGCGGTGAACGCCTCGGCCTGCAGGTGTTTGGCCTGCGGGCAGGCGGCGGCAGCGGTGGTCGTCACCATTTCCATCAAGCTCGACCCGCCGACGAAAACGATGTTTTCAATCGCCTCGGGTGGGGTGCTGGCGATGGCCAGCGTTTCGGTGATCGCGGTCAGCAAGCGGGTGCGGAAGTCGGTCAGCGCAGCCGTCAGGCTGGCGGGGGTGATGGGGGCCGCAAGGCCCTTGGCAATAAAACCCAGCGGGATGCGGGTGTCCTGCCCGCTGTTTGCGGCAATCTTGCCGCGCTCGACGGCGAAAGCGGTGGAATGGCCCAGCTCGTCCTCGATCACGGTGGCGAGGTGGGACAGGGCGGTGCGGTCGGTCGCGTGCTTTTGCAGGTCTGCGACCGCGCGGCGCGTCTCGGGGGTGTAAAGGAACGGGATCTTGGCCCATGTCGCCAGATCGACGTAGATAGCGTTCGGCACCGGCAACAGCCCCGGCCCAAAGTCACGTTTCAGCGTGCCGCCGAGGCCCAGCAGCGGCATCACATGCGCCAGCGAGATGGCTTGGTCAAAATCCGTCCCGCCCAGCCGGATGCCGTGGCTGGCCAGCGTTTCGATTTGCGCACCAGTGCGGCGGAACACCGTAAAGTCCGACGTGCCCCCACCGATGTCGACGATCAGCCCCACGCCCTGCGCATCGGATGCAGCATGGGCGGCGGCTTCTGGTTCGTTCAAAAAGTCGATTTGGGTGAAACCGGCGGCGGCATAACAGGCCCGCAGGTCGGCCTCGGCCTGCACGTCGCGGACGGGGTCGTTCGAATGGAAATGGACGGGGCGGCCCGACAAGACGGCGGTAAAGGTCAGGCCGGTGCGTCCTTCGGCTTCGGTCTTCAGGCGGGTCAGGAAGGCGGTGACGATATCGGCCAAGGTGCGGCGCTTGCCCCCGATCAGCCGCGATTCGTGAAACAGCGCAGTGCCCAAGATCGATTTCAGCGCCCGCATAAAACGCCCCTCGGCCCCATCGATCAGCGCGCGGGTGGCGGCGTGGCCGATCTGCATGGCCGCGCCGTTCGCGGGGAAAAAGACGGCGGTGGGCAGCGTGTCATCGCCCTGTTCCAGCGGAATGCGCCGCACCGCGCCACCCGCATATACGGCCGCAGCGGTATTCGATGTGCCGAAGTCGACGGCAAGGACGGGGCTGTTGGACATGGCGGCACCTGACGCAATCACAATGAGGGGGCAGGCGTAAAGAATGCCGCGCCCGACTGCAAGGGCAGGTTACTTCAGCAGCCCGCGCAATTCGCGTTGCACGTAGAGAAGTGCGGGCAGCAGGCGATCGGTCAGGTCTTGCGCGGGGGTGCGCGTGGTGGCGGTGCCGATGTTGACAGCCGCAACCGTGCGCCCGTGGGCGTTTTGCAGCGGCACAGCGATAGAGCGTAGGCCGATTTCAACCTCTTGTTCGATCACGGCGTAGCCTTGGGCGCGGATGGGGCCCAGCAGTGCCAGCACGGCGGCGGGGTTGGTCCGCGTGTGCGGCGTGCGCGCGGGCAGGGAAGCCGCGCCAAGGCGCGCGGCGGCTTGGTCTGCGGGCAAGGCGGCCAGCATCACCCGCCCCATCGAGGTGCAATGCGCGGGCAGCCGCGACCCCGGCATCAGCGCGATGGACATGACTTTGCGCTGCGAGGCGCGGGCGACATAGACAATCTCGGCCCCGTCCAAAATCGACACGGACGAGCTTTCGCCGATGATGTCGGTCAGCTTATCCAGATAGGGCTGCACGATTTGCGGCAGCGGCATCGCGGCAAGGCAGGATACGCCCAGCCGCAAAACGCGCGGGGTCAGGGTGAAGAATTTGCCGTCGTGGTCGGCATAGCCGTGCTGCACCAGCGTCAGCAGGCAGCGCCGCGCGGTGGCGCGATCCAGCCCCGTGCGGGCGGCGGCCTCGGTTATGGACAGGCGGGGCGTGTCGGCGCCAAAGGCTTCGATCACCATCAGGCCCTTGGCAAGGCCGCCCATCGTGTCGCGGTCGGGGATCATGGTTTGCCTTTGTGCGCATAGTGAACAAAAGCAGCATAGCGCACAAACCCTTTGCCGGAAAGGGCGCAGCGGATTTATCCAGTGCCGACACGTGCGCAGGAGGACGTCATGGACAAGCAGGTGCCAAATCTGGCAACAGCCGTCGCCGAAATTGAAAGCGGATCGGTGGTGATGATCGGGGGATTCGGCGGCGCAGGTGCCCCGATTGAGTTGATCCACGCGCTGATCGACCGGTTCCACGCCACCGGCGCGCCCAAGGATTTGACGGTGGTGAACAACAACGCCGGCAACGGGCACGTCGGCCTTGCAGCGCTGATCGAGGCCGGCATGGTCGCAAAGCTGATCTGCTCGTTCCCGCGGTCGGCCGATCCGGTGGTGTTCACGACGAAATATCTGGCCGGTGAGATCGCGCTGGAACTGGTGCCCCAAGGCACGCTGGCCGAGCGGATCCGTGCGGGCGGCGCGGGCATTCCCGCCTTCTACACCCCCACCAGCTTTGGCACTGATTTGGCCAAAGGCAAGCCGACCGCCATGTTTGATGGCCGCGAATATGTGCAGGAACGTTGGCTGAAGGCTGACTATGCGCTGGTTAAGGCCGAGCTGGCCGACCCGCAGGGCAACCTGACCTACCGCGCGGCGGCCCGCAACTTCGGGCCGGTGATGTGCATGGCCGCGCGCGTCGCCATTGTGCAGGCCCGCCAAGTGGTGCCCGCCGGCACGATCGACCCCGAGGCCGTCGTGACCCCCGGCATCTTTGTGCAGCGCGTGGTCGAGGTGCCGCACCCCGCCCAAGAAGAAGACCTGAATCGGGCGGGTGCCGCCTATCCGCTGGAGGCATAAATGCAAAAGCTGACAAACAACCAGATCGCGTGGCGCGCGGCGCAAGACATTGCCGACGGCGCTTATGTGAACCTTGGGATCGGGTTCCCTGAAAAGGTCGCGCAGTTCCAACCGCCGGGGCGCCAGGCGATTTTCCACACCGAAAACGGCATCCTGAACTTTGGCGAAAGCCCCGCGCCGGGCACCGAGGACTGGGACCTGATCAACGCGGGCAAGCGGGCGGTGACGCTGAATGCGGGGGCCTCGTTCTTCCATCATGCCGACAGCTTTGCCATGGTGCGCGGTGGGCATTTGGATGTGGCGATTTTGGGCGCCTACGAGGTCGCCGAGAACGGCGATCTGGCCAACTGGTCGACCGGCCCCAAGGGGGTTCCGGCGGTCGGGGGCGCGATGGATCTGGTGCACGGGGCCAAGCGCGTCGCGGTGATTACCGACCACGTTACCAAAGATGGCCGCCCGAAGCTGCTGCAAAGCTGCACGTTGCCGCTGACGGGTGTTGGCTGCGTCACGCGGGTCTATACCTCGCTGGCGGTGGTTGATGTGGAAGGGGGCCGCTTTGTCCTGCGCGAAAAGCTGGCCGGTCTGTCGTTTGATGATCTGCAATCCGTCACCGGTGCGACCCTGCACGTGGTGGGTGATGTGATCGATCTGGTTGTTCCCGAGGTATAAGCCATGCGTGACGTTTACATTTGCGATTATATCCGCACCCCCATTGGCCGCTTTGGCGGCGCGCTGGCGATGGTGCGCCCCGATGACCTTGGCGCGGTGCCGCTGCGCGCGCTGATGGAGCGGAACACCAGCGTCGATTGGGCGGCTGTGGACGATGTGATCTTTGGCTGCGCCAATCAGGCGGGCGAGGATAACCGCAACGTTGCCCGCATGTCGCTGCTGCTGGCGGGCCTGCCCGACAGCGTGCCGGGCACCACCATGAACCGCCTATGCGGGTCGGGGATGGATGCCGTCATCACCGCCGCGCGCGCCATTGCGTCTGGCGAGGCCGAGCTGATGATTGCGGGCGGCGTGGAAAGCATGTCGCGCGCGCCTTTCGTGATGCCCAAAGCCGAGACAGCCTTTTCACGCGCCGCCGAAATTCACGACACCACCATTGGTTGGCGTTTCGTGAACCCCGCGATGGAAAAGCTGTATGGCGTCGATTCGATGCCGCAGACGGGGCAGAATGTGGCGGATGACTTTGGCATCTCGCGCGCGGATCAGGATGCGATGGCGCTGCGCAGCCAGCAAAACGCCGCAGCCGCGCAGGCCAGTGGCCGTTTGGCGCAGGAAATCACGCCCGTAACCATCCCGCAGCGCAAGGGTGACCCGAAAGTGGTCAGCCGCGACGAACACCCGCGCGAAACCTCGGCCGAGGCGCTGGCGGGCTTGCGTCCGCTGTTCGCGGGCGGGTCGGTGACGGCGGGCAATGCCTCGGGCGTGAATGACGGGGCGGCGGCGCTGATTTTGGCCAGTGCCGAGGCCGCCGCAAAATACGGCCTGACCCCGATTGTGCGCGTGCTGGGCGGGGCCACGGCTGGCGTTGCGCCGCGTATCATGGGCTTTGGCCCGGCGCCCGCGTCGAAAAAGCTGATGGCGCGGTTGGGATTGGGCATCGGCGATTTCGATGTGATCGAGCTGAACGAGGCGTTTGCCTCGCAAGGGTTGGCCAGCCTGCGCGATTTGGGCGTGGCGGATGACGACCCGCGCGTGAACCCCAACGGCGGCGCGATTGCGCTGGGCCACCCGCTGGGCATGTCGGGCGCACGCATCACCGGCACGGCGGCCTTGCAACTGGCCAGCAGCGGTCAGCGCGCATTGGCGGCCATGTGCATCGGCGTCGGTCAAGGCATTGCCATCGCCATCGAAAAGGTCTGACTAAATCATAACCCTATAGTTATGACTGGCCGCGCTATTACCATTTTTCAATTCCCGCCCCGCATGCAAAATCATACTGCAAAGGGGAGGGATGACGATGCAGGTTCTGGCGCGGCCATGGGGGGCGATGCACATCCGTGTGGATGGCCCATCCGATGGCCCTACAGTGGTTTTTGCCAATTCGCTGGGAACCGACTTGCACCTGTGGGACGCGGTTTTGCCGCGTCTGCAAGGGGTGCGGGTGGTGCGTTTCGACAAGCCCGGTCACGGTCTATCGGATCTGCCCCGTGACCCCGCCAGCGTGTCGATTGCGGCGCTGGCCGATGATGCAGCGGCCCTGATCGAGGCTGTGTGCAGCGGGCCCGTCGTCTTTGTCGGGCTGTCGATTGGCGGCATGATCGGCCAACAGCTGGCCGCCAGTCGCCCCGATTTGGTGCGCGGGCTGGTGGTGGCCAACAGCGCCGTGCAGATGGGCACTGCCGATAGCTGGAACACGCGTATCGCGGCGGTCGAGGCTGACGGCATCGAAAGCATCGCCGATGCCGTGATGGAGCGGTGGTTCGCCCCCGCATTTCGCGCAACGCCCGAATTATCCATTTGGCGCAATATGTTGGTGCGCACTCCGCGCGCGGGCTATGTGGCGGCATGTCATGCCTTGGCCGCCGCCGACCTGACCGCCCGCGCGGGCGCTATAGCCGTGCCGACCGCAGTGATCGCGGGACAACTGGACGGCGCGGCCCCCCCCGACATCGTTGCGGCAACTGCCGCCTTGATCGACGGGGCCACTTATACCGTGATGCCCGGCGTCGGGCATATTCCGCCGGTCGAGGCCCCTGCGGCCTTTGCCGATATACTCAACGCGTTTTTGGCCGAGGTTCGACCATGACAGATCGCTACGCGCAGGGCACCGCGACCCGCCGCCGTATCTTGGGTGACCGCCACGTAGACCGTGCGCAGGCGCATTCCACCCCGTTCGACACACCCTTCCAGACGCTGATCACCGAAGCGGCCTGGGGCAATGTCTGGTCGCGCGACACCATCCCCGCGCGCGAGCGGTCGATGATGACCATCGCGCTGCTGGCGGGCTTGGGCAATTACGAAGAACTGGCCCTGCACCTGCGCGCCACGATCAACACCGGCGCGACCCCGTCGGATGTGCGCGAAGCATTGCTGCATGTGGCCGTTTACGCTGGCGTGCCGCGTGCGAACCACGCCTTTAAACTGGCGAAAGATGTTTTCGCCGAATTGGGCATCGACATATCGCAGGAAGCTGCGACAGATTAACGGCGGCAGCCATCTTTGGGAGGAGACAGCGCCATGACAAGCAACCGTCCGGTAGACACAGGCCCGCTGTATTTGCGTGACCGCGACTGGCACCCTGCGGCGTATACGCCGGGGTATAAAACATCGATGACCCGCGCGCCGTTCCGGCCGCTGGTCTCGCTGGGGTCGACCCTTAGCGAGGAAACCGGCCCCGCGTTCGGGCAGTCGATGATCGGCGAGCTGGATAATAACCTGATCATGAACTTTACCGGTCAGCCCGCCATTGGCGAGCGGATCATCCTGCACGGGCGCGTTTTGGACGAAAACGGGCGCGGCGTGCCGGGGGTTCTGGTCGAGATCTGGCAGGCCAACGCGGGCGGCCGATATCGCCACAAGAAAGACGGCTATCTGGCCCCGCTTGACCCTAACTTCGGCGGGTGCGGTCGCACGCTGACGTCCGAAAGCGGCAGTTACGAGTTTCTGACCGTCCGCCCCGGGGCCTATCCGTGGCCGAACCGCGTGAACGACTGGCGACCGATGCACATCCACCTTTCGGTCTTTGGGTCGGGTTTCGGGCAGCGATTGATCACGCAAAACTATTTCGAGGGCGATCCGCTGATCGCGCGCTGCCCCATCGTGCAGACCATCGGCCAGCAGAAGGCCATCGACGTTCTGGTCGCGCCGCTGGACATGAATCGCGCGATTCCGATGGATTGTCTGGCCTATAAATTCGACATCGTTCTGCGCGGGCGGCGCCAGTCGTTCTTTGAAAACCGCAAGGAGGGTCTGTGATGCAGCGCCTTGATTATCTGAAAGAAACGCCGTCGCAGACGGCTGGCCCCTATGTTCACATCGGGCTGACGCCGAACAAATTGGGCAACCCCGGTATTTACCCCGAGGATCTGGGCGCCAGCCCGATCAAGGCGGGGGCCAAGGGGCAGTTGATCACCATTACGGGCCGCGTGATCGACGGTGCGGGGATGATCTTGCGCGATGCGCTGTTTGAAAGCTGGCAGGCGGATGCGGCGGGCATTTACCCCGGCAACGATCCGCGCGGGCCAGCCGACCCGAATGTGACAGGCTGGGCGCGCGTCGCGGCTGATTTCGACACCGGCGTGTGGCAGTTGGACACGATCAAGCCCGGCCGCGTGCCGTTCCCCGACGGGCGTTTGATGGCCCCGCACATTGCCGTTTGGCTGGTGGCGCGCGGTATCAACGTGGGCTTGCAGACGCGCATCTATTTCGATGACGAGCCTGATGCGAACGAGGCCTGCCCCGTTTTGCTGCGCATCGAACATCGCCCGCGCGTGCAAACGCTGCTGGCCAAAAAGCAAGATGACGGCCGGTACCATATCGACTTTCGCTTGCAAGGCGAGGATGAAACCGTCTTCTTCGACATGTGAAAAAGAAAGGTTTTCCTGATGCCAGCCTCGATTGCAGATAGCGCGATGTTCCGCGGGTTGTTCGGCGACGATCAACTGGCGGCGCTGTTCACCGACAGTGCCGAGGTGCGCGCAATGCTGTTGGTGGAAGGGGAACTTGCCGCTGCGCAAGGCGCGCTGGGCATCATCCCGCCCGAGGCGGCCGAGTTTATAGCGAGGTCCGCGCGCGAGGTTCAGATCGACCCGGCGGGTCTGGCTGCCGAAACCGCGGTAAACGGCGTGCCCGTGCCCGCTTTGATCAACGCGTTTCGCAAGGCGATGCAAGCGCCCGAATATGCGCAGTATCTGCACTGGGGCACGACGTCGCAGGATATCGTCGACACCGCGCTGGCGCTGCGGCTGCGCCGCGTGCTGGGCGTGCTGGATACGCGGCTGGGCGCGTTGGTCGAAAGCCTTGGGGCAATGGCAGGGGCACATGCCGACCTGCCGCTGGCCGCGCGCACCTATGGCCAGTTCGCGACGCCTACCAGCTTTGGCGCTGTGGTGGCGCAATGGGGGCGGCCGCTGCAACGCCACCGCGCCCGTGTGCAGCAGGCGGGGGGGGATGTGGCCTGCGTCTCGCTTGGTGGCGCGGCGGGAACCCTTTCGGCGCTAGAGGGGCAGGGCCCCGCCGTGCGTGCCACGCTGGCCGAACGCTTGCGTTTGCGCGATCCCGGCCACAGCTGGCACCCCGAGCGTGACAGTTTGGCCGCGCTGATGGCCGCGATGGCCGCGCTGACCGCCAGCCTTGGCAAGATGGCCGAGGACGTGATGCTGATGGTGCAATCGGGCATCGGCGAAGTGCGGCTGGCGGGGGCGGGTGGTAGCTCGACCATGCCGCAAAAGCAAAATCCGGTTGGCCCGTCGGTGATTGTCGCGCTGTCGCATCAGGTGACGGCGCTGAATGCGGCGTTTCAGGGGGCTGCCGTGCATCGCCAGCAGCGCGACGGGGCGGCGTGGTTCACAGAATGGCTGACCCTGCCGCAGATCGTGCTGTGCACGGGCCGCGCGCTGACCCTCGCGCGGGATGTGGTTGCAGGGCTGACGCCCGATCAGGCGGCGATGGCGCGCAATATGGATGCTGGTGGCGGGCTGATCCATGCCGAGGCCTACAGCTTTGCCCTTGCCCGCCACATGCCCCGCCCCGCCGCGCAGGCCCGCGTCAAAGACCTGTGCGCCGAGGCGATGGCGAGAGGGCAGAGTTTGGGCGCGCTGGTCGCCGCTGCCTTCCCCGAATTGGCGCTGGGTGATGTTGAACATGCCGGTCTGGGCGAGGCCCCAGCCGAGGCCCGCGCCTTTGCGGCGGCGGTTGCCGCAGGCGCCTAGATGGCCCCCCGCGCCCTAGATCCGCGCATCAAACTGCGCCACCTGACCTGCTTTTGGGAGGTGGCGCGGCTTCGCTCGGTGGGCGGCGCTGCGGACTCGCTGAACATCAGCCAGCCTGCTGTATCCAAAACAATCAAAGAGTTGGAGGACGTGCTGGCGAACCCGCTGTTCGACCGCACGCGCCGCCGCCTGACCCTAACCCCCTATGGCGAAGTGTTTTTCGGCTACTGTGCCACCAGCCTGACCGCGCTGCGGCAGGGGGTCGAGGCGGCCCATGGCAAAGTGCAGCGCCAGATTTTGCGCATCGGGGCGCTGCCGACGGTATCCGCTCGCATTTTGCCCGAGGCGGTTCGACGGCTGGGCGCCTTGCACCCCGAGCTTCGCGTGCGCATTTTGACCGGCCCGAACGATTATTTGCTGGGCCTGCTGCAGACTGGCGATGCCGACCTGATGATCGGCCGCATGGCCAAGCCCGAGACGATGCTCGGCCTCTCGTTCGAGCATCTTTATTTCGAGCAGGTCGTGATGGCCGTCCGGCTGGGGCACCCGCTGCTGTCGGTGCCGCAGTTCGAAATTGCCATGATCGAGCCCTATCAGCTGATGTTGCCGACGCCGGAATCGCTGATCCGTCAGCATGTCGACCAGATGTTGATGGCGCAGGGCATTACCGAGCCGCGCGACGAGATCGAGACGATCTCGAATGCTTTCGGGCGGGCTTATGTGCGCAGCAGCGATGCGATCTGGTTGATTTCCGAAGGGGTCGTCAAACGCGACATCGACGATGGCCAGCTGGCGCTGCTGGGGGCCAATATGATCGACACGATGGGCCCCGTGGGCTTCACCACCCGCACCGACACCCCTGCCGGATTCGAGGCGCAGGTGTTTATGCAGGTGGTGCGCGACGTGTCGCAGCCGCTGCGATAGACCGGTAGGCGCTGGGCGCCATACCCAGCAGGCGCGTCAGCACGCGGGTGAAATAGGCCGCGTCGTCATAGCCCAGATCATCCGCGATTTGCTTGATGCTGCGGTGGGTGAACACCAGATTGCGGCGCGCCTCTAGCAGAATGCGCTGTTCGATGATCTGCAGCGGGGCTGCGCCCAGATGTTGCCGGCTGATCCGGCCCAGATGGGTCTGGCTGATGCCCAGTTGCGCCGCATAGCTGCCGACGGCTCGGTCGTGGCGGAAATTCTGCTCCACCAGATGGCGAAAGGCAGCGGCCTTGTTGTGCGCGGGGCGCGGGGGGGCGAAATCGCTGGCCGCTGCGCGGGCCAGCGTCACCAGCAGCAAACTGGTTTGCGCGCGCAGGGACAGATCATGCAACGGGTCGTGCGGGCCTGCCATTCTGGCGCGCAAGTCAGTCACCGCCGCAATGATGGGCGTGGCCTGTGGGCCGGCGCAGGTGAAGGCGCGCGGCTGCGGTAAGCCCTGCTGGTGCAGAACCCCGTCCAGCAGGCTGATGACATGGCCATCCACATCGCGGCTGAACCGGTAGCCATGCACGCAAAGCGCGGGCAGCACCGCCGCGGCGGGCGCGTGCAGGGTGATGTCAGTGCCGTCCAGCGTGACTTCGGCGCTGCCCGCCGTCAGCGTCAGCACCTGAAACAGGTGTCCGTGCCGGTGCGGTCGGATGGTATAGCCATGCAGCCGCGATCGGGCGGGTATGGTTTCGCAATGCAGCCACTCGCCCGCAAAATCGGTCGCGGCCTCGCCATAGAGGGCATATGAGGGAATCTGCTGCATGTGCGGATAGTCCAATATTTTGCGCCATCCGTCCATTCTGATCTGCCGCCAAAGTTGCCAATATCCCCCCCGAGGACGAGGGGGAAATATGCGACATCAGGTTGTGATTATCGGGGCGGGGCCTGCGGGGCTGATGCTGGGGCGGCTGCTGGAACGGGCGGGCGTCGATGCTGTTATTTTGGAACAGCGCAGCGCCGACTATGTGCTGGGCCGCATTCGCGCGGGCGTGCTGGAACAGGGCACTGTCGATCTGCTGCGGCGCGCGGGCGTCGGCGCGCGGATGGACGCCGAGGGGCACGCCCACGCGGGCTGCCGGTTGGAATTTGACGGCGATGCGCTGCGCGTGGATTTTCAGGCCCTGATCGGGCAGCAGGTTATGGTCTATGGTCAGACCGAAGTCACCCGTGACCTGATGGCCGCCCGCGAGGGGTTGACCGTTTACGGGGCCGAGGATGTAGCCATCCACGATTTCGACGGCAAGCCGTGGGTCACCTATCGCAAAGACGGCCAGACGCACCGGATCGACTGCGACTATATCGCGGGGTGCGATGGTTTTCACGGCGTCTGCCGCGCCAGTGTGCCGCAAGATGCGATCAAGACGTTCGAGAGGGTGTATCCCTTTGGCTGGTTAGGAGTTTTGGTCGATCAGCCGCCCGCCGCGCCCGAGTTGGTCTATGCCCACCATGCGCGCGGTTTTGCGCTGTGTTCGCAGCGCTCCAGCACGCGCAGCCGATATTACGTGCAGGTCGGCGCGGATGAAAAGGTTGCCGATTGGTCGGATGACCGCTTTTGGGACGAGCTGCGCGCCCGTCTTAGTCCCGAGGTCGCGCAGGCGGTGCGCACCGGCGCGTCGATCGAAAAATCCATTGCCCCGCTGCGCAGTTTCGTGGCCGAGCCGCTGCGTTTTGGGCGGCTGTTCTTGGCGGGCGACGCCGCGCATATCGTGCCGCCGACGGGGGCCAAGGGCCTCAATCTGGCCATGAGCGATGTCGCCGTGCTGGCCGACGCGCTGATCGAGGCTGTCGTTGAGGCATCAGATGCGGGTATCGACGCCTATTCCTCCACCGTTCTGGCCCGCATTTGGAAGGCAGAGCGGTTCAGCTGGTGGATGACCAATCTGCTGCATGTATTTCCCGAAACCGGCGATTTCGGGCGTCGCATCCAGCGGGCGGAATTTGACTATCTGGCAGGTTCGCGTCTGGCGCAGGCCAGTTTGGCCGAAAACTACACCGGCGCGTTTTGAAGTGTGGGGCTAATGCCCCACACCCAGCAGGCGGTCGATTGTGGCCGTGTCGGCTTGCAGGGCTGCGGATGTGCCCTGCCACGCCACACGGCCGCGTTCCAAAATCACGATTGTATCGGCGAAATCGAAGGCGGCTTTCAGGCGCTGTTCGACCAGCAGGATGGTCATTGTCCCGCTGGCGGCCAGTTGGGTAAAGGCCTCCATCAACGCGTCGCAGATGACAGGGGCAAGGCCTTCAAGCGGTTCGTCCAGCATCAACAGGCGCGGTTGGCCCAAGATGGTGCGGGCGGTGGTCAGCATTTGCTGCTCACCCCCCGATAGCTGGCCGCCCATGTTCTGGCGCCGCTCGGCCAAGCGGGGGAACAGGGTATAGGCTTCCTCGATCGCGCTGCGGGGGCGGTCTTTCAGGCCGGACAGCAGGTTTTCCTCGACCGTCAGCGACCGGAAAATCGCGCGGTTTTGGGGCACGTACCCTAGGCCCGCGCGGGCCCGCGCCGCGCCATCCAGTGCCGTCAGCTCGGTATTGTCCAGCCGGATGGTGCCGCCGTGGCGGCGGGTTTGGCCTGCAATGCTGGCAAACAGCGTGGTCTTGCCCATGCCGTTGCGCCCCAGCACCGCCGTGCGCCCGCCCGCAGGCACCGACAGGTCTATGTCTTCCAGGATGCGGGTTTGGCTGTAGCCTGCGGTCAAACCGCTGATGGTCAGGCTGGCGGCGGTCATTCGGCGTAGCTCCCCAGATAGGCTTCGCGCACGTGCGGGTCGGCGGCGACTTGCTGCGGCGTGCCGTCGAAAATCAGCGTGCCTGCGGCCAGCACCACCACGCGGCGGGCGAAACGGAAGACGAAGTCCATGTCATGTTCGATCATCAGCACCGCCAGATCGGGCGGCAGTTGATCCAGCGCCTTTTCGATCAGCACGGTGTCGGATGACGGCACGCCTGCGGCGGGTTCATCCAGCAGCAGCACCTTGGGGCGCAGGGCCATGGCAAGGGCGATTTCCAGCAGGCGCTGCTGGCCATAGGCGATGTCGCTGACGCGGGTGCGCGCCAAGGGGGTCAGGTTCAAAAGATCCAAGATGCTATAGGCTTCATCCATAACATCAGGCATCGCACGGTAATCGCCGAATATCCGCTCGGCACGGTTCAGACGCTGCAAGATGGCAAGGGCGACGTGTTCCTCGGGGCTCATGTCGGGGAACAGGCGCGTCACCTGAAAGCTGCGCACCAGCCCCGCGTGAACGCGGGCGGTGGGGCTTGCGGTGGACAGGTCTTGCCCCGCGATCAGCACTTGGCCTGCGTCGGCCTTCAGGTGGCCGGTGACAAGGTTGACGAAGGTGGTCTTGCCCGCGCCGTTCGGCCCGATCAGCGCCACGCGGTCGCCCGGGTTCAGCACTAGCGAGATATCATTCGTCACATTCAGCCCGCCGAAGCGCTTGGACAGGTTGCGAACTTCAAGGATGCTCATTTGCGCAGGCCCCCGATCAGGCGGTTGTAAAGCGTCTCGGCCATGCCGGTCAGCCCGCGCGGGGCGAACAGCACGACGACCACCAGCAATGCCCCGACAATGGTCAGCCAGTGATAGGGGTTGATCGTGGCCATGGTGTGTTCGAACCACATGAACACGCCCGACCCGATCATCGCGCCGAACAGGTTGGCCGTGCCGCCCAGCACCAGCATGACGACAGCCTCGGCCGAGAGTTCGAAGGACAGGCTGTCCAGCCCGACGACCTTGGTCGCAACCGCAGACAGCGCCCCGCCAAGACCCGCGACGGCGCCGGATATGGCGTACATTTTCACCTGCGTCAGGTAGACCGGCGCGCCCATGGCCCGCACGCGGACGGGGTCTTGGCGGATGGCTTGGCACAGCTTGCCAAAGGGCGAGCGCACCAGTTGGCGCAGCAGGAAGAACGTGACCAGCAGCAGCACGACCGCCAGCCAATAGGACGTGCGACCCCATAGGTCGAACCGCCATGTGCCGAATAGCGGGGCGGGGGAAATGCCGGACAGCCCGTCCGACCCGCCCGTCCAGCCCGAGAATTTATTGGCAGCCTCGCGGGCCAATTGCACGACAGCAATCGACAGAACCAACTGGCTGAGGCCGTGGCCGCGCAAGATGACAAGGCTGCTGATCAGCCCCATAATTGCGCCCGCGACCACACCGATCAGCAGCATCAGGATCGGGTCGTTGATGCCGAATTTGGCGGCGGCAATCCCGGCGGCATAGGCCCCAGCACCATAAAGTGCGGCGTGGCCCAGCGTCGCGATGCCGGTAAAGCCGGTGACCAGATCAATCGCCAGCACCAGCAGCATGATCGCGATGATGCGCGTGAAGAACGACAGGTTCGACGGCATGAAGTGAAAGCAGATGACGGCAATGGCGATCATCACCGCAAGGCTGATGATGTCGCCCAGAAAGCCGCGCTTCAGCAGGGGTAGGGTGCGGGGTTGGCTCATTTCGCGCGTCCCATCAATCCGTTCGGGAAGACCGCGACAATGGCGATCACCGCGAGGTAAAAGAAGAAATTGCCGAATTCCGGCATCAGATAGCTGCCCGTGGTTTTGACGGTGCCGAGGATCAGGCACGCGGCCAGCGCCCCGCCAATCGACCCCGCCCCGCCGACCGAGACGACGACAAGGAAGGTCACCATGTGGTGCAGCGCGTATTGCGGCTCGATCGGCAGTAGCTGCGCGCCGACCACGCCGCCCAGTGCGGCAAGCCCGATGGCGATGGAAAAGCTGATGGCGTAGACGATCTTGGTACGGATGCCCAAGGCCTCGGCCATGGGGGCATCATCGACGGCGGCGCGCAGTTTGACGCCAAAAAACGTGCGTTCGATCAGCAGCCAAAGGCCGATGGCGACCAGCAGACCGACGACGGCGGCGAAAATCTTGTGCGCGGGGACGGATCGGAACCCGATGTCGACCGGCCCTTGCAGCGCGGGGGGCAGGGCGATGGTTTTCAGCGTTGGCCCCATCAGCCAGTTGGCGATGCCGATGATCATAAAGGTCAGGCCGATGGTCATCAGCACTTGCCGCAGTTCGGATGCGCCATAAAAACGGCGGTAAAGAAACCGCTCGAGCGGCACGGCCAGCACCATACAGGCGGCGACTGCGGCCAGCAGCGCAAAGCCGAAGTGCCAGCCAAGGGCCTGCGTGGCATAAGATGCGACATAGCCGCCGATCATAGCAAAGGCGCCGTGGGCAAGGTTGGCGAATTTCATCAGCCCCATCGTGACTGATAGGCCAATCGAGATGACGAAAAGCACCATGCCATAGGCAAAGGCATCTACGCCGATGGAAAGAATCGTCTGCATGCAGGTGTACTCGGGCTAGCTGGGGGCGGGCTTGGCCAACCCGAGGGTTGGCCAACCGGTGAAGTTAGGGGGCAACCCAGCCCGGATCGCCTTGGTTTTCGAAGACCTGCAGTTCGTGGTTGATCCACTTGCCCTCGACCTCGGCCACTTCGCGCAGATAGATGTTCTGCGTCAGGTGGCGGTTTTCGGGGTTGATCGACACCGGCCCGCGCGGGCTGATCCACTCCATGCCTTTCACGGCCTCGACAGCGGCGGCGGCGTCTTGGCGACCATCGGTCGCCTCAATCATGCGGGCGATGACGGTCATGCCGTCATAGGCGCCGACAGCGGGGAAGCTCAGCTCGTCGGGGTTGCCTAGCCAGTTGCTGGCTGCCTCGATAAAGGCGATGTTTTCGGGCGAGTTGTGGCTGACGGCGTAATGGAACGTTGTCAGCATGCCCGCCGCATTCGGGCCCAGCACCGGCAGGTCGGATTCCTGCGTCAGATCGCCCGGGGCCAGCAGTTGGACACCCGCATCTTTCAGGCCGTTTTCAACGAAAGCCGTCATAAAGCCCAGCGTTTGCGGGCCGGCGGGAAGGAAGGCGAAGACAGCCTCGGCGCCCGAATCTTTGATCCGCTGCATGATGGGGCTGAAATCGACGGTGGTCATGGGCATGCGCACCGACTGCACAGTCTCGCCGCCCGCTGCACCAAAGGCGCGCACGAATGCAGTTTCGGCGTCAATGCCGGGGCCGTAGTCGCTGACCACCGTGATCGCCTTGGAAATGCCCCGCTCGCGCGCGACGGTGGCCATCGGGGTGGATGTTTGGAACGTGGTGAACGATGTGCGCACCACCAGCGGGCTGGCATTCACAATGGCCGATGTCGCCGCGTTGAAGATGACCATCGGCACATTGGCTTCCTCCAGAATCGGGGCGGCGGCCATGGCATCGGGGGTGTAATAGTAGCCCGCAAGATACTGCACACCCTCGCCGACGATCAGTTCTTGCGTAAGGGCGGCGGATTGGCCGGGGTCGGCAGCGGGCAGGTCGCGGTAGATCACCTCGATCTCGTGCTCGCCGACGGTTTTGCCGTGCAGCGCGAAATAGGCCTCGATCCCCGCCTGAAAATTGCGCCCTTGCAGCGCGGCCCCTCCCGAAAACGGGCCGACGACGCCGACCTTGATCACATCGGCATGGGCGACGCCCGCGCATAGCGCAACAGCTGCCGTTACCTGCAATAGGTACTTCATTGGTTTTTCCTCCCTGAAGGCGGCCTCTCTCCTCCGCCATGACCTATGGGTCACGGGTTGAGTATGGCAGTCAACCGGGGGCGCACAAAATGAATTTACCCGGGGGTTATATAACCCCCGGGCTATAGGTACAGTTTTACTGCACCGATGCGACCGTTTCGGGAAGTGCAAAGACCAGCATTGCATTCCCGCCCGAGGGGCGCCGCAGTTCCGGCAGCAGCGTGATCGGCATGCTGGTCGACCACGACGCGCCGCCCACGCCGACCGGCACCGCGATATACTGGCGTCCGTCCACCTCGTACGCGGCAAGATAGCCTTGGGCTGCTTGGGGAAGGCGCGTTTGCCACAAGACATCGCCGGTCTTTTCATCAAACGCGAACAGGTTGCGGTCCCAGTCGCCGCCAAAGACCACACCGCCCGCCGTCGTCAGCGTCGAGGTGTTGGCGGGCGAGCGCATGATGTGCTGCCACATGATTTCGCCTGTATCGACATTCATTGCGACAAAGCGGCCCATGTTGTCGGGGCTTTCGGGGCGCATGATGCGGGTGCTGCCAGCTTGGCCGTTGCCGCCACCGCCCGGAACCATCTCGACCTCGCGGTAGATCATACCCGCGTCGCAGGTCATGCTGATGGGAATGTAGACCGCCCGCGTTTCGGGGCTGAAGGCCATGGCACGCCAGCTCCGCAGGCCAGCGAGGCTGGGACACATGGCAATCGGGGTGTTCACCTCGGCCACCATACCGGGACGGTAATCGACGAAAGCGCCGTCGGCGATGTCGATCTGGTTCTGCCAGCCCAGATCATAGGCGGCAATCGGGGTGCCATCTTCAAGGCTGCCTTGCCACAACACGCCCAGCTTGCCCATGTTCACGTAACGCTGCTCGCCATCGAAATCGATCATCATGTGTTCGAAGGCTTCGTCGTTGTCGTTGCTGTCGCCGGGAATGTACTGGCGGTACCATTCGACATTGCCGCTGGTGGGGTCGATCGCCAGCACCGAATCGGTATAAAGCGTCGCGCCATCGTGCCCGCGGCTGGCGCGCGCCCACGGTTTCGCCTGCGAGATCCCGATTAGCACCAGCCCATGTTCAGCGTCGTAGGTGCCCGATGTCCAGATATCGCCGCCCGCGCGCATCAGATAGGGGGTACCGCCCCACGTATCGCCTTCGGCCTCATCCTCGATGGTGACGACGCGCCATTTTTCTTCGCCGGTTGCGGCATCAAGGCCGACGACAGCGCATTTTTCCTCGCGGAACCGCCAGCAGCCTTGATAGCCCGCCACGACGACCCCTTCGGCTACAATCGGGGCGGCGGTGAAATAGGCACCATCCTCGGGGCGCGCAACGCGGGTTTCCCACGCGACTTGGCCGGTACGGGCATCCAGCGCGATTATGCTGGCATCGGGGGCCGCGTAATAGATGTTGTCACCAAAGGCCGCGAGGCCGCGCGTGATGGCGCCGGGACGGACGGTATCGGGGAATTCGCGGCGGAATTCCCACAGCAGATCGCCCGTTGCGGCATTCAGCGCTTGCACGACGCCGCCGGGGTTCGCCAGAAACATGACGCCGTTATAGATCAGCGGGGCGGTTTCTTGTTGGCCAGGCTCCATCGCCCAGCCCCACGCCAGTTGCAGCTGGCTGGCGTTTTCAGGGGTGATTTGCGCCAGCGGGGAATAGCCCCAGCCATTGTCGGTATTGCGCCATTGCAGCCAGTCGCCATCGGCGGGGGCGCGCAGGGTTTCCTCGGTGATGGGGGTGTAGTTGGCGATTTCGGCCCATGCGGGCAGCGCGATCAGGCTGGATACGCCCAGGCCGAGGGCGGCGATGCGGCTGAGATGCTGTTTCATGAGGTCCTCTCTGGTTACAAATGGGGCCGGCTAGGGGCGGGGCAGAGACCCGTCGTCTTGCAAGGCGGTGAGGGCTTGGTCGATCATGTCGCGCAGCGCGCCATCTTGGCGGCGCAGCACGATGCCAAGGGTGCGGCTGGTCAGGTGCAGCGGTGCCAGATTGGCGCTGGTGTGCAGGTCGGGCAGGTGCAATTCGGGCAGGTAGGGCGACCAGACGACCGCGGCGGTCATCGTGCCCTCGCCCAAGAAACGGGTGACTTGGGAAATGTCGTCATAGGGCTGGCGGCGCAGCGTGCCAAAGGTGCCCGCCGCGATCATCTGCGCCAGTTCGGTATCGATCGGGGTGTAGACGGGGCTGCCCACCATCGCGCCTGCGGGTAGGTCGTCCAGTTGCTTGATGGCGGGGTCGCGCGTTACCAGCACGAAAGGCGCGGTATAATAGGGCTGCGTGATGGTCAGCCAATCGGGGTAGGGCACGCCGGCGATCAGCTCGGCCCCCATCATGCCGACGCATTTTTCAATCAGATAGACGAACAGGTCTGGCCAGATGCCGTCGCTGTCTAGCGCGTCGGTGTTGATCTGCATGGTTACGATGTCTGGCTGCAACAGCAGGGCTTCGGCCAAAAGGGTGGCGGTTTGGCGGTCGGTTTCAGCGGTGGCGCTGCCGGGCAAGACGCACAAGGGCAGGCGCTGCCCATGGTCGGGGCGGCGCGCGTCGTAGAATTCAGGTGCCACATAGGGCTGCTGCGCTGCGCAGGCGCCCGCGATCGCAATAGCCGCAAGGCTTATGGCGCATGTTCGGATCATGGTCGTGCTTGGCCCCGATAAAGGCTGCGGCGCGCCCACGGGGGGTGCGCCGCAGGGTGGTCATTCGCCCTGACAGAAGGGCTGGCGGCCCATTGCGCTTTCGACCCCGCCCAAGATATGCGCGCGGAAGTTGGCGTCGTCGAAGATTTCCTCGGTATGGCCAAGGACTGTCAGGAAGGCGCGGCCACCGTCGTAATAGTGGCACCAGCTGACGGGGTGCAGGCCTTCGTAGGTGCCGGGGTGGCCGTTGTAGCCTTGTGTGCCGCGTTCGCGGGTGGAATCGTCGGACGCCAGCAGAACACGGATATTGCCGCCCATCTGCGGGTCGGGCCAGATGTTGTAGAACTCGTCCGTCACGGTGAAGCTAGGCTGCAGGTCGCGCGTCGAGGCATCGCCTGCGGTAATCACGTTCACGGTGCCCGGCTGGTTTGGCCCGTGGTCGAACAGCTGGGTATTGCCCAACAGGCCGCGATACCATTCCCAGTTGTACATCGTGCCGAATGCGTTGTGGATCCCGACAAACCCGCCGCCGCTTTCCATATAGATGCGCAGCGCCATCATCGCCGCGCTGTCCAGAACATCGCGTTGGGTATTGAAGAAGATCACCGCGTCATAGGCCCGCAGTTGGCGCGCGCCCTGCACGTCGGTCACCTCGCTGGTGGCGGTGACTTTGATGTCGGCGCTCTCCAGCAGGTCGGTCAGTCGGGCGATGCCGTAGGGCGTGTTGGCGTGCGGGTTGCTGCCCTCGGCCACGCGGCTGTAGATCAGCACGCTATACCCGTTTGTCGCCGGATCGCGCCCGCCCCAGTCATTGTAGCAGGCGGGGTCGAGGCCTTGGCACACAGCGCCGTTCTGTGCGTTTGCGGCCTGCCCGACAAGCGTGCAGCCAAGCGCCATTGTTCCGGCAATCGCCAGTTTCGAAAGGCTTTTCAATGTCATGTCGTCCTCCCTCGCCGCCGCCCTTCTCCCCAAGGGCGGCGTGCGGGCAAAGCCTAGGGCGCATTCGGCGCGCGGGATAATGACATTTTGCCTGCCTTGTATAACTGCGAGATTATACCAGCGGGTCTATGGCTAGCGCAGGCGTCGCTGCAGCAGGGCAAGCGCCACGCACAGCAGGGCCGCCGCCGCGCCAAAGCTGATCACAGCCGTGCCGAGGCCGCTGATGTCGGCCAGATACCCCACCGCCAGCGTCGGGAAAATCGCCCCGAGGTACGATATGCTGAGGAAGCTTGCCAGTACGCCTGCGCGGTCTTCGTCGCCCGTCATCGCGTGCACGATGCGGATGCCCGACATAAACGACAGCCCGTGCCCAAGGCCGATCAGAACATCGGCAAGAAGGAAGGCCGCCGCCGCGTTGAACAGCATCGAAGGGATCAGCAGCAGCGCCCCGCAGCCCATCAGGCCCAGCGCCAGCGGCAGTGTGCGGCCCGTCGGCAGTTTGCGCGCGATGATCTGCACCCCCGCCGACAGGAATAGCACCGACCCCACGACCGTGCCCGATACCCCTGGCCCGCGCCACGGCAGCACATCGCCCAGAAACGATGGCGCAAGCGATGCCAGCAGGCTGAACAGCGCGTAGGCGGCGAATACGGCGAAAGATCCGACCAGCAACAGGCCGCTTTGCGCGGGCCACCCCAGTTGCGGAAGCAGCGAGACCGGCCGCCGTGGCCGCGCGGGCGGTTTCAGGCGCAGCAGCCCTGCCAGAATGGCCATCACCGGCACCAATACGACCACATAGGGCGTGATCAGCGGCCATGGTGCGAATTGGGCGATCAACCCGCACACCAGCGGGCCAAGCCCGAACCCCGCCATCGTTGTGACCGACGTCACAAAGGGCGCGTGCCGAATGCCCTGTGGCTCTAACTGGGCCATGCCCATAGCCGCGGCGGTCGAGATCATCCCCGAGGCAACGCCGATCAAAAAGCGCCCCGTGAACAAAACCCATAGCCCGCCCACCGGCAGGAGGGCCGCACCGGCTGATGCGATCAGCCCCAGCAGCATCAGCCCGCTGGCAAGGCGCAGCACTGTTACCGCGCCGATGCTGTCGCTGAGGCGGGCAAAAAACAGAAACGACGCCAACACGCCCAGCATATAGATCACGTAGATCAGCGTGGTCTGCGCGTGCAGCAGGCCCCAGCCGGCCTCGTATAATGGAAAGAGCGGGCTGGCCATTGTGGCGCCCATGGTGCCTGTAACCAAGGTGGCGGCTGTCAGGATGAATGGCCCCCAGGTGTTGGGCCGGTCGGAAGGCACAGTCGGCCTCGCTTTCTTGTCATATGTGGCGACTGCGGGCGGGTGTGGCCCGTAGCCGATTGTTTTGCGCCGCCGAAGGCCGCAAGAACGCACCAGCCTTTTGTTGCGCGCCGATCATCTTGGGCGGGACGACCAGCAGCGCGATCGCGAAACGCACCCCCGATATCATGTCAGGCAGAGCGTCTCGGGCGGCGGCGGTGTGCAGGGGCAGCATGAAGAATTGCGCCATCCGTATCAGCGAACGCGCGGCAGCATCAACACCCGAATAGGTGTGGATTACGGGCAGAAATTACGCCCAGTGCGATGGCGCGAGTGGTCGATTTCGCACCGATGCTGGGGTGCGGTATGAGCAGCCCGATGGCGCGACTGCATGTTACGCCCGCATGCGCCTTGTCAAAAAACTTTCGCACAGCCGTTGCGGCTTTGTCGTGTAAGCGCCGCAAAAGCCCTCCATCGGATCAAAACAGAAAGACCACTTGATGGATCGCCGTTCTTTCCTGCTTCGCTCGGCTGCCGTTGGTGCAGCGGCTGCGCTGCCCCGTTTCGCGCTGGCTGCGGACGGGACGCTTTACATGTATTCCAGCTCGGATTCGAATATCGTCGACTTCTGGACGAATGTGATCGTGCCGCGCTTTAATGCGACCAACCCCGGCGTTGCGCTGCGTGTGGTGGATGCGGGCGACAACGCTGGTCTGCGCGCTATTGGCGAGCGGGCGCTGGCCGCGCTGCCCACCGGCGCCGACCCGCAAGCCGAAATGTTCGAATCCTTCCGCCCCGAGGAACTGACCGGCACCGTCGAGGCTGGCCTTTGGGTCGACCTGTCGCAGGCGGGCCTGTCGAACTGGTCGCGTGTGAACCCCGCCGCGCTGGAATCGAATTATTCGATGCCTTATCGCGGTAGCCAAGTGCTGTTGGCCTATGATGCCACCCGCCTGAATCCCGCCGATGCGCCCAAAAGCTGGGACGAGTTGACGGCGTGGATCAAGGCGAACCCCGGTCAATTCATCTATAACCGCCCCGACAAGGGTGGCTCGGGCGGTAACTTTGTGCGCCGCGCCATTCACGAGGCGAACGGCCGCGACCCCGGAGCCTTCACTGTCGAGAATTATTCGGACGCTTTCGCCGCCGAGGCGCTGGGCAAAGCGTGGGACATTCTGAACGACATCGCCCCCGCGCTGTATGAACGCGGCAGCTATTCGGCGGGCAACACCCAGTCGATCCAGCTGCTGGCCCAAGGCGTTGTGACGATGACTCCCGTTTGGTCGGACCAAGTGCTGTCGGCCATCGGCCAGGGCGTGCTGCCTGAGACGACCGGCCTTGTGCAATTGCAGGATCTGGCGCTGTGCGGCGGTTTCTCGCGTGCGGTGGTGCTGGCCAATGGCGTGCAAAAAGAAGCTGCGCTGAAACTGGCCGACTTCCTGCTGACCGAAGACATCCAGTCGGCCGTGTTGACCGAACTGGGCGGTTTCCCCGGTGTTAGCTGGGATTACGTCGATCCGGCGCTGCGCGAGCAGTTCAAGGACGTCATCCCGACCTCGATCCCGACATTCCCGGGCGGGGCGTGGGAATCGGCGATCAACGATGGCTGGTATCGCGCCGTCGCACCGAACGTGGCCCGCGACTGATGAGCGCGGCGGACATCAAGGCCGCCAAGACCCACGGAAAACGCAACGGAAGGGGGCTGGTCGGCCTCCTTCTTGTTGCCGTTCCGGTGGGGCTTTTGGCGTGGCTGATTATTTTCCCCATCTTCAATGCCTTATGGCGGACGATGGTGGTCGACGGGCATCTGGCGCTGGACACCTATGCCTTTTTCTTTACCGATGCCTATAGTTTGAAAAACCTGTGGCTGACGCTGTGGGTCACGGCGGTTTGTGCGGCGCTGCTGATGGCGATCTGCCTGCCGATCGCACTGTATTTGCGCTTTGCCAAAAGCCGCGTTGCCAGCATCGTGCAGGGGCTGACGCTGTTTCCGCTGTTCGTTCCTTCGGTCATTCTGGCCTATGCGCTGATCCGCACGATCGGGCCCAATGGCGCTGTGGATATTCTGCTGGTGAATATGGGGCTGCCCAAAATCCACTCGCCTTACCTGACGCCGATGGGGCCGATTATCGGGTTGGTGTGGGACAATATTCCGCTGACGGTGCTGCTGCTGGTCGCAGGACTTGGCGCGGTGTCCGATAACGCGGTCGATGCGGCGCGCGATGCGGGCGCGGGCAAGCTGGCGGTGTTTCACCATGTGATCCTGCCCCAGATCGGCAATTCGATTCTGGTGGTGCTGTCGTTTACCGTGCTGGGCATCTTTTCGGCCTTCACCTTCCCCTATGTGCTGGGGCCGGCCAGCCCCGAAATGATGGGCCCGTTCATGCAGCGCACCTTTAGCCAAGTGCTGGATACGCGCATGGCGATGACGCAGGCGGTGGTCACCTTTGCGATTTGTGCCGTCTTTGGCGCCTTTTACGTGCGATCCATCGCGCGCGGCCAAAAGGAGCGCCGCTGATGCAAAAGAAATTCGACTGGCTGGGCGTGCTGATCGCAGCCGCCCTTGCCCTTGTCATCGTGCTGCCGCTGCTGGTGGTGGCGATCTGGGCCTTTACCGAGGTTTGGCGCTACCCCTCGTTGTTGCCGCAGCAATGGGGCACGCGGTTCTGGGGCCAAACGCTGGCCCGCGCCGATGTGTGGGAGGCGATCTGGCTTTCGATCCGGCTGTCGCTGACGGTCACCCTCCTGTCTGCCGTTATCTGCCTGCCTGCTGCCTATGCCTTTGCGCGGATGAATTTTCCGGGCAAGAACATCTTCTTCCTGTCGTTTCTGGCCAGCCACGCTTTTCCCAAATTCGGGTTGTTGGTGGCGATTGCCGGGATCTTCCTTGGGCTGGGGCTGGTGTCCAATTTCTGGGGCGTGGTGCTGATCCAGCTGGTGGGCACGCTGATGATGATGATCTGGATTCCCGTCGCGGCCTTTCAGAACATCGACCGCCGGATGGAGGAAGCCGCCCGTGACGCCGGCGCAGGGCCTTTGCGGGTCTTCCTGCAGATCAGCCTGCCGCAGGCGGCGCCCACGATTTTTGCCGCGCTGCTGCTGACCTTCGTCGGCACGTTTTATGAAACCGAAGGGGCGTGGCTGATCGGCGCGCCGCAGATCCGCACCATGCCGGTGCTGATGATCACCTTCATCAATAACCAGATCGTTGTCCAATACGGGGCCGTTTTGTCGGTGCTGCTGTGGATCCCCAGCTTTGTTGCCTTGCTGTTTGCGCGGCGGTTGGTGGGTTCGTCCAGCTTTGCCCGTGGCTTTGGTGTGTAAGGAGAAATCATGTCCAGTCTGACTTTGCGCGCATTGGAAAAATCCTTCGGCGGCACGCCCGTCGTCAAATCCGTCTCGCTTGATGTCGCCGATGGCGAGCTGGTGTGCCTGCTGGGGCCGTCGGGGTCGGGCAAGTCGACGATCTTGCGCATGATCGGCGGGTTCGAGGCTGCCGACAGCGGGCAAGTACTGATCGACGGGGCCGACATGACGCGCGTGCCGCCTGAAAAGCGCCCCACGGGTATGGTGTTTCAAAGCCACGCGCTGTGGTCGCATATGGATGTTGCCGCAAACGTTGCCTTTGGCCTGCGCTTGCGCGGTCTGGCCAAAGCCGCCATCGCCCAAAAGGTGGACGAGGTGCTGACGCTGGTGGGTTTGGAAGGCTATGGCAAGCGCCGCGTCTGGCAATTGTCTGGCGGGCAGCAGCAGCGCGTGGCCTTGGCCCGTTCGCTTGCGCTAGAGCCTAAAATTTTGCTGCTGGACGAGCCCTTTGCCAGTCTTGACCAACACCTGCGCGAGCACCTGCGCGAAGAGTTGCGTGATATCCAGCAGCGTCTGGGCATCACCACCGTCTTCGTCACCCACGGGCAGGACGAGGCGCTGGCGCTGGCAGACCGCATCGTCGTGTTGAAAGATGGGATGATCGAGCAAGCTGACACGCCCGCGCGCATCTACCGCCAACCGGCTACGCGTTTTGTTGCGGGCTTCATCGGCACGATGAACTTCGTGAAGACCGATTTCCGCGCCCAGCACTCGACCCACCCGTTGTTCCGCACCCGTGCCAATGTCGGCGATGGCCCCGCCACGCTGGCCATCCGCCCCGAGGCGATGCAGTTGGAACGGGGCGAGGGTGGGCGCATTCACCGCGTGACCGATTTCGGCACCCATATGCT
This sequence comes from Ketogulonicigenium robustum, assembly GCF_002117445.1. Lineage (NCBI taxonomy): Bacteria > Pseudomonadati > Pseudomonadota > Alphaproteobacteria > Rhodobacterales > Roseobacteraceae > Ketogulonicigenium > Ketogulonicigenium robustum. The sequence goes on along the minus strand of NZ_CP019937.1, from coordinate 1,915,104 downwards.
GGCCGAGGTCGGCATCGACGGCTGTGACGCGCGGCTGAAAGTCATCTGCCCGCCCGGCGCGCCGTGGATGATGGGCGACAGCGTGCGCCCCTCGGCCACGGATGTGGCGGTGTTCCATGACTGAGCCGCTGTTCATCGATCATGCCCATGGTCGCACATGGCTGAAGTGGCACCGTGGGCGGCGGCAGGCGGGCGATATGGAATTCGATCCCGCCCGCATCTTGCAGGGCCTGCGCGCAGGTGCGCGGGTCGAGGTTGATCTGGTGCGTCATGCGGGCGGCGGCTTTGCCGTTCTGCACGATGAGACGCTGGATCGCGGCACCGACGGACATGGCCGCGTTGATGCCGCCGATGCCGAGACGATCCGTCGCCTGCGCCGCCGCAATGATCACGGGGCTCTGACCCAAACGGGCGTGGCGCTGCTGGGGGATCTGTGTGCTGCTTTGGCCGCGCATGACCTGCCGGCGGGCGCCCAGTTGCAGCTGGATATGAAAGAAACCAGCGCGACGTTGCAGGATGCTGATATTGCGGCCTTTGTTCAGGCCGTGCAGCCGGTGCAGCGCCATATGATCCTGTCGGGGGGCGATGCGCAGGCTGTTGCGCGGCTGTCGGCAGAACTGCCTGATTTGGCGACGGGGTATGATCCGTGCCATTTCGGCGCACTGGAACGGCTGGATGCCAGCGGAGACTATGCGGGTTTTGCCGCGCGGGCGCTGCAGGCGGCAGGCGATGCGCGGATGATCTATCTGGATTACCGCGTCGTTCTTTCCAGCGCAGTTGCGGGGTTTGATCTGGTCGGCGCTATTGGCCGCCCTGTCGATGCCTATACCTTGCAGCGCGTGACAGCCGACACCGTCGGGATCGCGCAGCAGTTGATGGCACTGGGTGTCGCGCAGATTACGACTGACGACCCCCTGGCGTTATGGAGCGCCCTGCAGGGCTAACGCACAGCCTTAAAAAAAGAAACCCCGGCCGATTTGGCCGGGGTTTTTGTTATGCGTGCCGCAACAGGGACCGAAGTTCGGGAACGCCGGTTGCGACATGGTCAGCCCCGGCGGCCCGCAGCGCAGCGGCTCTGTTCGGGCGGGGATCGTTTGGATCGACAAATCCGATGCTGCGCATGCCCGCCGCGCGGGCCGCGGTGATCCCGTGGGGGCTATCATCAATCATCGTGCAATTTTGCGCGGCGACCTGCATCCGCGCCGCGCAGAGCAGCAGTAGATCGGGTGCGGGCTTGGGCTGGGGGACCATGTCTGCGCTGTAGATATGTCCGGCGAACAAAGGCCATAGGGGCGTGACCCCCAAACTGGCCCGCAGGCGCGCGCTGCTGCTGTTCGATGCGACCGAGATTGGCCCCCCCAATCCCGCCAGCAGATCGATCATGCCGGTCATGGGCCGCAGCTGGGTTGCAAAGGCGGCAAACAAATCGGATTGCCACTGCGCGAACAAGCCATCAACATCTTGCAGGCCGTAGGTCTCGACGCAGATCTGCTGGATGACGGGCAAGGCATTGCCGGTAAAGACGCGGTGGGATTCCTCGGCCGTGATCGCGATATTTTTGCGGCGCAGAGCGGCGGCCAGCGTGGCACTGGCCAAGGGTTCGCTATCGATCAGAACGCCGTCGCAGTCGAAGATGATCGCGTTCATACGGTCAGAGCCTTGCGGACAGCCAAAGCCACATCGGGATTGTCTGTCGTGATCTGGCGCAACCCGCAGGACATCCACTTTTCCAGATCCGCCGGGGTGTTGGTCACCCACGCGCCCAATCGCTCTAGCGGGACGTGCTGGGCAAAGATGTCCCAATGTGCGCCCAGCAGCGATTTTTCGACGGCGAGGATATCGACAAGATCTAGCCGCTTTTGCAAGCCCACCAGCACGCCGTCGCGGTCTGCGCCCTTGCGATCATAGGACGACAATCTGCGAATATGGGGGGCGAGGGTTTTCAGGGTCTGCAAAACGCCCAGATCAAAGCTGGTCAGGACGCAGCGATCGGCGATGCCCAAAGCTGTCACCAATGCGATCGTTTTGGCCTCTAGCCCAGCATAGGGCAGGGCGTTGGCGTCGGTTTTCAGCTCGATATGCAGCTCGAACGGGGTTTCTTTGTAGATGTCCAGCACGTCCGCCAGCGTGGGAATGGTGTCGCCGTGGCCGTCCTTTAGCAAAACCTGACGGTGGGCGCCTGCGGGCAGGGCGCTGACAGGCCCTGCGTGGTCGGTGGTGCGATCCAGCGTCGCGTCATGGATCACCACGATCTCGCCTGCGCCATCAAGGTGAATGTCGAATTCAACAGCCTCGACGGGCATCTGGCGCAGGTTCAGAAAGCCCGTGCGACTGTTTTCGGCCCATAGGTTACGGGCCCCGCGGTGACCGGCAATAAGGGTCATGTTCATTCCTTTCGGGGGTTATTTGTCACCGTCCACAACGCCGCGCGTCATGGCGCGTTGCAGGAAGATGACGACAAGGGCAGGGGGCAGCATGACGAAAAACGCCGCAGCCATAGACAGGTTCCATGCCGGTGGTTGATCCGGGCCAGGCACCAGACTGCGCAGCCCCAATATGACGGTGCGCATGTCGGGCGTGGTGGTGAACAGCATGGGCCACAGGTATTGGTTCCAGTTGCCGATGAACAAGATCACCGCAAGCGCGGCCACATTGCTGCGCGACAGCGGAAGCAGGATGTCGAAAAAGAAGCGCACCGGCCCTGCGTTGTCCAACTTTGCCGCTTCCAGCAGCTCGTCTGGCACTGTCATGAAAAACTGCCGGAACAAGAATGTGGCCGAGGCCGAGGCGATCAGCGGCAGGATCAGTCCCGGATAGCTGTTGATCAGGTTCCAGTTCATGGCCATCTCCAACCGGTAGCCGGTGACTGTATGGATCAACCCTGTCAGGCCCGTCGCGGCGAACAGGTCGCGCAGCGGCCCGCCGACATCGGCGATTGCCTCGTAAGTCGGGATGATCCGCGCCTCGATCGGCAACATCATCGAGATGAAGATCAGCCAAAACATGGTCATGCGAAAGGGGAACCGGAAATAGGTGATCGCAAAGGCGGCCATCAGCGAGATCAGGATCTTGCCCGCGACAATGCCCAGCGTGACGATCAGCGAGTTCAGGTAAAGGCGCGAGAAATCGGCTTTTTGCCATGCCTCGGTGATGTTGGCCCAGAAATTGTCGCCGGGCAGCAAGGGGAACGGGGCCTGTTGCAGCCGGACATAGTCAAGCGAACCAGCCACGAACGACAGATACAGCGGCACACAGACAATAGCCGCCCCGACCGCCAGGATCAGGTAGCATACAAAGGTCAGCCAAGGGTTACGTTCGACCATGTGATTACCCCGTGTAGTTGACGCGCCGCTCGACCGCGCGGAATTGCAAAATGGTGAAAGCCATGGCGATCCCCATCAGAACCACGGATTGCGCGGCAGAACTGCCCAGATCCAACTGGACGAAACCATCCTGATAGACCTTGTAAACCAGTGTGTTGGTGGCTGCGGCAGGGCCGCCCCGTGTCATCGTCTCGATCAGGCCAAAGGTGTCGAACAGGCCGTAAATCAGGTTCATGATCATCAGGAAAAAGAAGGTCGGCATGATGATCGGCAACGAGACGGTGAAAAAGCGTTTCACCGCGCCGGCGCCGTCTAGGGCGGCGGCCTCCATCAGGGAACGGGGGACCGACAGCAGCGCCGCGACCAAAAAGATATAATCATAGCACAGGTGGTTCCAAACGGCCGCCATCACGACCAGGACCTGCGCGTCCAGCGGGCGCATAGCGGGATTCCACGGTAGGCCCATCGCGTGCAGCATGTGGGCCATTGGCCCGACATTCGGATTGAACATAAAGGCAAAGATCGTGCCCGACGCGACAGGCGCGATGGCATAGGGCAGCAGGATCACGCCTTTGAAAAACGCCTGTCCGCGCACGACCCGATCGGTGGCGAAGGCCAGCGCTGTCGCAAGGCCAAGCGTCAGGACGCTTTGAACCAGCGTAAAGACCAACGACAGCACGGCGCTGGCGCGGTAGGCGGGGCTGGCGAAGAGGCGGGTGAAATTGTCAAAGCCCACGAAGATGACCGACAAGCCGAAAGGATCGGTTTCCACAAAGGCCAGCGATAGCGCTTTGTAGGCCGGAATATAAAAGAAAAACAACAAGATCAGGGCCTGCGGGGCCAAAAGCCAAAACGCCACGCCCGGTTTGCGGAAATGGGTGGTTTTCAGCCCGTTGACAGCCGCGTTTTGTTGGGCGCGCATGATGCGGGCCCACAACGCCGAAAAGGGGCGCGATGGCGCGCCCCCCGTGATCGTGCTGCCGGATTTAGCGGCCAGCATGGATACGCTCGTATTGGCGCAGGATGTCGTTGCCCCGCGCAACGGCCGAGTCGAGGGCCTGCTGTGCGGTTTTCTGCCCCGTCCAGATGGCCTGCATTTCCTCGACCAGAATGGCGGTGGCTTGGTTGTGATTGCCAAAGCGGAACCCGCGCGAATTGTCGCTGGGCGTGCCGCGTGACAGTTGCAAAATGGCGATTTCGCGGGTCGGATGGGCCTCGAAGTAGCCAGCGTCGCGCATGGTTTCATAGGCGGTATTGGTCACGGGGACATAGCCGGTCTCGCCGCTCCACCACGATTGCAGTTCGGGGCTGGAGACGAAGTTCAAAAAGGCCGCCGCGCCCGCGTATTCTGCATCGCTTTTGCCGTTGACCACCCACAAAGCGCCGCCACCGATAGTGCTGTTTTTCGGAGTGATGCCGGCTTCGTGGGGCAGATAGGTGGCGCTCCAGTCGAACTGGGCGCCTTGTTCGACACCCGCGTGGCCTGCGGTCGAGGCGATCAATGTGGCGCAGGTTTCGGCGATATACATCTGCTGCGGGTTCATCCCCTCGCCCGCAAGGTGCAGAACGCCGTCTTCCATCCATTTGCCCATGCGGGTGGCCTGATCGACGACGCCCGTCGTGTTGTAAACGAATTCCGTGTCCAGCCCGTCAAAGCCGTTGGCTTTGGTGCCCCAAGGCATGTCGTTGATCGCCGAATAGTTTTCCAGCATGCCCCACTGGAAATCGCCGTTCAGGACCATCGGGCATTCGGAAATGCCCTGCGCTTTCAGGGTGTAAAGCTGCTGTTCCAGCTCTTGCCAGGTATCGGCGGGGCCATCAAAACCTGCGGCGCGGAATTGGTCGGCATTGTACCACAAGATGGGCGTTGACGAGTTGAAAGGCAGGGCTGCTGGTTCACCATCGACCACATAGAACCCCGCCACGGGGGCGATGAAGTCATCCCAATCGACATCATAGCCCTGCGCGGCCATCAACTGGTTCACGGGAACAACCGCGCCGGAGTTCAACATGGTCATAAAGCCGCGCTCGGCTGCCATCAAAATCGTGGGCTGCTGTCCGACGCGATAGGCCGCAACCATCGCCGCCATGCTTTCTTCGTAGTTGCCCTTATAGGTGCCGACAACTTCGTACTGATCTTGCGATGCGTTAAAGCGCGTGATGATCTCTTGCGCCAAATCGCCCAGACGGCCGTTGACGGCATACCACCATTCGATTTGGACACGATCTTGGGCGCTGGCGGGCAGTGCTGTCAGCGCCGCAAGCGCGACACCCAGGGATAAAGGTGCAAAGCGTTTCATTGTTCTGTTCCTTATTCGGTTTAAGGCTGGGCCTGCCGCGCTGGGTGCTTGAATCAGCTGCGGGGTGGCGTTAGTGATCGAATAGGGTACAAATGTTACGCTTAAATGACATTTGTTACTTTTGGCCGGATGAGTAAGAAAAAAGGTAAGATCCGCATGGATGCAAATGAGCTGATGGCCCGCGCTGCATGGCTGTACCATATGGAGGGGTTGACCCAGGCCCAGATCGCGGATGCGCTGGGCGTGACGCGCCGCCGTGTGAACGAGGTTCTGGCTGCTGCCCTGCGCGAGGGATTCGTGAAAATATCTTTTAGCGGCAAGATTGGCGAATGCGCAGGGCTGGAACGCGACCTGTGCGCCCGTTACGGCCTTGATGCGGCTTTGGTCGTGCCAACGCCGGTTGATCCGGCGCAGATGCATTCGGTATTGGGGCGCGCTATCGCCGATTGGATGGACCGGTTCATCGTGGTGAACGATATCCAGACCATGGGTGTCGGCTGGGGATCGACCCTGCGCGAGACGGTGCAGGCTATGTCGCCCGCCGCGCGTCCACAGATGCAGATCAGGTCGGTGATGGGGGGGCTGACCCATGGGTCTGAAATCAACACATTCGAAATTGTGCGGGGCTTTGCCAATGTGTTCGGTGCGGCTTGCGAATATCTGGTTGCCCCGATTTATGCCGATTCGGCCCGGTCGCGTGATCTGATCATCGCGCAGGATGTGTTCCGCAAGACGTTCGAGACGATCTGCACGGTCGATATGGCTTATCTGAGTATCGGGGATATTTCAGGACGCTCACTGCAGGTGCGCTATGGCTTGCCGGCTGGCGTCACGCGCGAGGATTTACTGGCGGCAGGGGCTGTCGGCGAGGTGGCTGGGCACTTTTTGAACACAGCGGGGCAACCGATCGACCACCCGATCAATGCGCAGGTTTTTTCGCCTGCGCTGGATCGTTTCAAACACATCCGCCACCGGATTCTGGCCGGTGGCGGTGCCTATAAGCTAGAGGCGGTGCGGGCTATTTTGGCGGGCGGTCTGGCGAGTGTTCTCGTCACCGACAGCGAAAACGCCACTAACCTGCTGGTGTGATCAACCCGCAGCGAACCCGGCCAGCAGCCAGTCATGCAGGCCGGGGCGCGCGGCCAAAATGGCGCCGGGGTTGGTGACAGGGCCGCCCCGCAGGTCGGTGACCAAGCCGCCAGCCTCGCGCACGATCAGCATGGATGCGCCGTAATCGTGCAGCGACAGCATATCCTCGAAGAAACCGTCCAGACGCCCAGCCGCGACCCAAGCGGTCGACAGCGCGGACGAGCCCAGCCGTCGCACACCGGCGCTGGTGTCCATCAGGCGGCGCAGGGCGCTGTGGTAGGTGTCCTCGGACACCGATTGGACTTGGCCCGGAATGGGTAGTCCTGCGCCAAAGACGGCATTTACGGCGTCGGTGCTGGCCGTCAGGCGCAGGCGGGTGCCGTTCAGCCAAGCACCTTGACCCGCTTCGGCGCAAAAGGTTTCGTCCAGCATGGGGTCGTAGACAACGCCTGCGACGACCTCTCCTGCCTCGACCAACGAGATCACCACACCGAAATGCGGCATGCCCCACATGAAATTGGTCGTTCCGTCGATGGGGTCGATCACCAGCTCGCCCGCGCCGCGGCCTTCGCGGTCGTCGGCGCCTTCCTCGCCACCGATGGCGTGGTCTGGGAAGTGGGGGGCAAGGGCGGCGACGATCACGCGTTCAACGGCGACGTCGACCTCGGTCTGGTAGTCGCGCGGACGCTTGTGAACCACCTCGGCGGCGTTGCGGTGGCGCAGGCCGTCGCGTGCGACGGCACCGCCCGCGTGGGCGGCGGCGATCATGGCGGCAAGGCGGGGCGAGGGGTGGAATTGCTCAGTCATCTCAGGTGCTTTTTGGCGGGGAAAGAATCCCCCCGCCTTATGCCTGCCAGATGACAGTTTGATGGCGATTTAGCCCTGCAGCACAAAATGGCCGGGGGAAACCTCGCGCAGTTCCCCCTCTAGCGCCTCGGGGGTGGGGGTGTAGACCTGCGCCTTGCGTGCGCGTTCCCGCGCGGGGTCGGGGATCGGAATGGCCGAGATCAGCGCCCGCGTGTAGGGGTGTTGGGCGTTTTCGAACAGCGCCTCGGTCGGGGCGATTTCGACGATCCGGCCACGCAGCATCACCGCGACGCGGTGGCACAGGAAGCGCACCATCGCCAGATCATGCGCGACGAACAGATAGGCCAGCCCGAGTTCTTCCTGCAGGTCGGAAAACAGGTTCACGATCTGCGCTTGAATCGACACGTCCAGCGCGGTGATCGGCTCGTCCGCGACGATCAACTTGGGGTTGATGCCGATGGCGCGGGCGATGTTGATGCGCTGACGCTGACCGCCCGAAAATTCATGCGGGTAGCGATCCATGAAGCTGGGGTCGAGGCCGACCTGCTTGAACAGCGCGGCCACGCGGTCGCGCGTCTCGCCCCGCCCATGGGTTAGGCCGTGGATTTCCAGCGGTTCTGCCACGAATTTGCCGACGGTCATGCGTGGGTTCAGCGCGGCATAGGGGTCTTGGAAAACCACCTGCATGTCGCGGCGGATCGGGCGCATTTGCCGCTGGGCCAACTGGTCGATGCGCTGGCCGTTAAAGGTGATCTCGCCGCTGGTGGCATCTTCCAGCCGCAGCACAAGGCGACCAGTAGTGCTTTTTCCCGAACCGGATTCGCCGACCAGCCCGAGGATCTCCCTTGGGGCCAGATCGAAGCTGACGCCGCGCACGGCCAACACCTCTTTCCCGCCGGGGCCGCGATAGGTTTTCGACAGGTTTTTGACGGAAAGCAGCGGTTCGGTCATTGCGCGCCTTTCTGCGCCAGCAGCGCGGGCAGGTCATACCAAGCGGCGACAAGGTGGTTGGGGTCGCTGCCGACGGCGGGCAGCAACGGCGGCATTTCGGTAAAGCAGCGCGGCGTGGCGAATGCGTTGCGCGGGGCAAAGGGGTCGCCCGCTGGCGGTTTCGTCAGGTCGGGCGGCGTGCCGGGGATCTGGTAGAGGCGCGTTTTCTTGGCGCCCCCTTCGGCAGGCAGCGACCGTAGTAGGCCCCACGTATAGGCGTTGCGCGGGCTGGCAAAGACAGCATCCACCGGCCCGCGTTCCAAAATGCGCCCGCCATACATGACCTGCACAGTATCGGCGAGACCCGCCACAACGCCCATATCGTGGGTAATCCAGATGAGCGTTGTGTCGCTGTCGCGGCGCAGGTCTTTCATCAGGTCCAGAATCTGGGCTTGCACGGTGACATCAAGGGCGGTGGTCGCCTCGTCCGCGATGACCAGTTCGGGGCCGCAGGCAATGCCCATGGCGATCATCACGCGCTGGCGCATGCCGCCCGAAAACTGGTGCGGGTAGGATTTGATCCGCCGCGCCGCATCGGGGATTTGCACCAGTTCCAGCAGCTCGATGGCGCGGGTGCGGGCTTGCGCGGGCGTCAAGTGCAGGTGGCGCGTCAGCGTTTCAATCAACTGGCGTTCAATGGTCAGAACGGGGTTCAGGGCCGTCATCGGGTCTTGGAAGATGAAGCCGATGTGCCGCCCGCGAATGTCGCGCAGCTGGCTTTGCGACATCTTCAGCAGGTCTTGGCCCTTGAACAGCACCTCGCCGCTGACAATGCGCCCGGGGGGGCGTGCGATCAGGTCGATCATCGCCATCGCGTGCACGCTTTTGCCGGAACCCGACTCGCCCACGACGCCCAAGGTCTCGCCCTTGTGCAGCGTGTAGGACACGTCGTTTACCGCGTGGACGACGCCCGCAGGGGTGTCGAACACGACCGAGAGGTTACGCACCTCGAGAAGGGGGGTATCGGTCATTTTGCACCCCGCGGGTCAAAGTAGTCACGCAGCCAGTCGCCCAGCAGGTTCACGCTGAGGACGGTAAGGGCGATGGCGATGCCGGGGAACGTCACGACCCACCATGCCGAAGTGATGTAGACGCGCCCGTCGGCCAGCATCCGGCCCCAGCTGGGGGTTGGGGGCTGCACACCAAGTCCAAGGAACGACAGCGCCGCATCCATCACAATGATCCGCGCCAGTTCCAGCGTGCCGACCACCAGCACGGGCGTGACGACGTTCGGCAGAATATGGCGCGCCATGATGCGGAAGGCACCGGTACCCGCCGCGCGGGCGGACAGGACGAATTCACGCTCGCGCAGGGCCAGCACTTGGCCGCGCACGATACGGGCGTATTGCGTCCAACTGGTGATCCCCAGCACGATGATGAGGTTCGTCAGGCTTGGCCCAAGGGCCGCGACAACCAGCAAAGCGAACAGCACCAGCGGGAAGGCCAGCTGCATATCGACAAGGCGCATCAGCACCGCATCGACCCAGCCGCCGACAAAGCCGGCGATGATCCCCAGCGTGACGCCAATCACGGCGCCCAGCAGTACCGCCGCCAGCGCGATCGACAGCGAGATCCGTGCGCCGTAGATGACTCGGGACAAGATGTCACGGCCGTTGGGGTCTGTGCCGAAGGGGTGCGCGCCGGGGCTGAACAGCCCCGTCCACGTCGGCCCGACAAGGCGGGCGCGCAGGTCGCTGCGGATGGGGCTGGGCAGATCGAACAGCGGGGCCGACAGCGCAATGGCCACCAGCACCAGCAGAATGATCGCGCCGATCAACCCGCCTTTACTGCGTAGCAGGGACGACAGGAACTTTTTCATGCGCGACCCTCTTTGATGCGGGGGTCAAGCACGGCATACAGCAGGTCGACCAGAAAGTTGGCGAGGACAAAGATAGTGGCGACCAAAACCACGCCCGCCTGAATAACGGGGAAGTCTTTCTGGTCGATGGCCTGATAGATCAGCCGGCCGACGCCGGGCCATGCAAACACGGTTTCCGTCACAACCGCGCCGCCCAGCAGCTCGCCCACCAGAATACCGATCATGGTGATGACGGGGATGAGGGCGTTGCGCAGGGTATGCCACAGCAAAATCGTGCGTGGCATCAATCCCTTGGCCTTAGCGGTGCGGACGTAATCCTCGCGCAGGGTGTCCAGCATGGACGAGCGCAGCAGCCGCGCGATCGAGGCCGAGATGAAGATTGCCACGGTGCAGGCGGGCAGAAGCAGGTGTTGGACTGTGCCGTAACCGCCCGTGGGCACCCAGCCCAGTTGCACGGCAAAGAACAGGATCAACATGATCCCCAGCCAGAATGTGGGGGTCGCTTGGCCGATCATAGCAAAGCCCAGCACCAGCGTTTCGGGCCAACGGCCCTTGTTCAGCGCGGCGATGATGCCCGCCGTGCCGCCGATGACTATGCCGATGGCCAGCGCCGTCATCGCCAGTTCAATCGTGGCAGGCATGCGTTCCAGCACCACTTGCATGGCGGGCTGGTTGAAGACGAAAGACGTGCCGAAGTCACCCTTCAGCACTTGGCCCATATAGGTCAGGTATTGTTGCCACAGCGGCAGATCCAGCCCAAGGCCCGCGCGAAGACGGTCCATATCGGCGGTAGATGCCCCAATGGGCACCAGCAGCGACACGGGGTCGCCCAGAAGGCGGCCAACGAAAAACACAATCGTCAGCACGCCCCAGATCGAAATGACAGCCTCGGCCAAGCGGCGCAGAAGATAGCGGCTCATCTCAGCCCTCGTGTTTGGTTGCGGCTCATGCGCTGCCCTCGGCATCGGCGTCTTGCCATTCGTCGCCCAGCAGTTCGGGCACATCGTAGTCGACCAGGCTTTGCCAGTGCTGATCGATGTCGGCGGTAAACAGGCTGCTGACGATGCCGCGCACCATGCGGTCGGCCCCCTCGCTGACGGCTGGAATGTCGCCCGACAGTTTGCCATGGCTAAGGGTCGAGGGGAAGTTGAAGCTGAGGATGCTGTTCAGCATCGGGCAGGTGCCCGGCTCTTTCTCTTGCAGCTCGAACCCCGGCCCGAGGTCGGGTGAAAACGCCAGCGCATCGTCGCGCAGGTCGGCGGACAGGCGTTCGTCGCGCCATAGTTTGATATGCGGTGTAATCGCGGCCAATTCGGGGCGCTGCGCGAAATCGACCATAAAGCCGGTGGCAAAGATCATGTAGTCCAGCAGATACTGCCCCTTGGGCGTGGTGACCTGCAGTTGATCACCCACACGCGTGATGCTGTTCAGCGGCGAGGCAAGATGGAAAAACGCGTTTTCGTGCCGCGATACGCGCAGGGTCGAGGCGCGCGGCGGCGGCGTTTGCGCCGCGTTGATATGGTGTTGGATCGCCCATTTCCACGTATCGTCCAGCGCCGCATAGCCGTGCGTCATGCCGGGGCTGCCTATGCCCATGCCCTTGTTCAGGCGGGGAATATCAGGGCGGCGGATAAACATGTGGACAGCAGCGGCACCGGTTTCCAGCGCGGTTGCGGCGTTATCCATTGCAGAGGCGCCCGCGCCGACGACGCCGACGACTTTGCCTTCCAGCGCGGTGAAATCGATGATGTCGGCCGAGTGGGCGCGCAGATGGGCGGGCAGGGCTTGCGCGGCGGCGGGCAGGAACGGCCCACCGAGCCCGTCGCGGCCAGTGGCCAGCACTAGCTTGCGCGTCAGGACACGTTCGGGCTGCCCGTCGATAACCATTTCCAATGCGATCAGCCCATCGGGGCCGTTGCGCAGGCCGGTCATCTCGGCCCCATTAACCACGGGCACGTCCATCACGCGGCGATACCAGATCAGATAGGCCATCCAGTCAGCGACGACGATCTTGTCCAACGCGTTCCACGCAGCGGTACCATGGCTGGCCTCGTACCACGCGCGGAAGGTCAGCGAGGGCAGGCCATAGGCCGGGCCCGTCAGCTGTTTGGGCGAGCGCAGCGTTTCCATGCGGGCGATCGTCAGCCACGGACCTTCCAGCCCTGCGGGGGCCTTGTCATAGACGATATGGTTTAGAATGCCGTGCTTGCGCAGCGCCACCGATGTCACCAGCCCGCACATGCCCGCGCCGATCACCACAACATCGCGCACAGGCTGGTCGCCCACCGTTGTGCGGGGCACCCAGTCCTTGCCGGTAAAGCACAGCCGGTCGAGATCTTCGGCAAGGCGCGCTTCTAGCGCCTGAAGTGAGGTGTCGGTCATATTCGTCCCCGTTTCGTGGGTCAGGCTATAGGTCTGTTTGGCGTATTCAATGTGAAAAGTGAATTCAACAGCCACACAGATCGCAAATGAGAATTTAATGAGCAGAAAGTACGCCCATGCTATCGCAAGGGCCTACAACGGCAAGAATCCTCTCTGCTTATGTGAAAATTGACTTTGCAAAGATTTCAAATTCGCATCACGATTAGAACAAACAAAAAGGAATCTGCTCATGCCCTCGGTTACGCTGGATGGAGTCACATTTAATTACGAAGTTGCAGGCCCTGAAAACGCTCCGACGATTTTCACGCTTCATGGCGGCCGTGGCGCTGGCGAGTTGGCGAACGACTTCCGTTCGTGGGGTGCGGCCCTGTCGGATACTTATCGCGTCATCAGCTATGACCAGCGCGGGCATGGCAAGACCACGGATACGCTGCCCTTCACCTTCAACCAACTGGCCGACGACGTTGAAACGCTGCGCAAGCATTTTTGCGGTGATGATCAATGCATCGTCATCGGGGGGTCGTTCGGCGGGTTTATCGCGCTGACTTATGCGCTGCGCCACCCCGGCAGCTATTCCAAGCTGGTCCTGCGCGGCACCGCACCCAGCTACCATATGGAAGCCGAAGCGATCGAGATTATGAAATCGCGCGCGCATCTGGTGCCCAGCTTGACCCCCGCGATGATCGAGAAGCTGTTCTCGAACCGCGTGGAAAGCGATCTGGAATTCCGCCTGCTATGGCTGGCGATGCAGCCGCTTTATGCCGACGATCCGGCAAAGTTCGACGCGCAAGCCGCGTTTGAACGCACGCGGGATATGCCCGTGCACCTGCAGGCGCACAACGACCTCTATGAGGATGACCAGTGGTTGGCCTATGATGTGCGCGAACGCCTGCACGAAATCACTGCCCCGACCTTTATCTGTGTCGGTGAAGACGACTGGATCTGCCCGGCCTCGCAGTCGCGCCTGATGGCCGAAAAGATTCCCAATGCGACCCTGTTGGTCGTGCCGGGCGCAAACCACAGCGTCCACGTGCAGGCCCCCGAAGTCGTAATGCCCGCCGTGCGGGCGTTTCTTGCTCAATAAAACCACCCCGGGTGCGCCCGGTTCACGGAGGTAACATGTCTTATCATTGGAAAACGACCCTGTCAGCGCTTGCCATTGCCGCCGCCTTTGCGCTGCCCGCCAGCGCGCAAGAGGGGCGGACACTGGTTATGGCCCTGTCGGGCGATGTCACGACGCTTGACCCGCATATGACGGCGTCGATCGGCACCGACCTTAGCATCGCTAGCCACATCTATCCGTCGCTGGTCTGGCGCGGCCCCGACATGGCGCTGCACGCTAACGCGGCTGAAAGCTGGGAAGCGGTGGACGATCACACATGGCTGTTCCACCTGAACCCCGCCGCCAAGTTCATCAACGGCGAGGCGCTGGACGCCGCCGCCGTGAAGGCCAACGTCGAGCGTGTGACCAACCCCGAGTTGAACTCGCGCATTGCCAGCTGGTTCGGCAATATCACCGAGGTAAATGTTATCGACGCGCAGACGGTCGAATTCAAAACCGGCACGCCTTACCCCGCGCTGGCCGATCAGCTGTCGATGTTCTTCCTGTTGCCTCCGCAATGGATGAGCGATGTGAATCCCGCGTTGGAAACCACCTCGGGCGGGCCCTACGTCATGTCCGACCGCGTGCCGGGCAGCAGCATCACGCTGACCGCGAATCCCGATTACTGGGGCCCCGCGCCGCAATTCGACCGCGTCGAGATCAAGATCATTCCCGAGGATGCCGCCCGCGTGGCCGCCCTGCGTGCGGGCGAGGTCGACTTTGCCGACAAGATTCCCGTGTCCGAGGTGGCAAGCCTTGACGCCGAGGCCAATCTGGTCGCCGGTTCCGTGCCCGCCACGCGCACGACCTTCTTGAAGATCAACACCGAGAAGCCGCCGATGGACAGCCTCGAGCTGCGTCAGGCGCTGAACTATGCGGTCGACAAGGAAGCGATCACCGATGCGCTGTTCGAAGGCATGGCCAATGTGGCAAACTGCCAAATTCTGACCTCGCAATACTTCGGCTACAACCCCGACCTGCAGCCCTATCCGTACGACCCCGAAAAGGCGATCGAACTGCTGGCGGCCTCGGGCGTCGACCTGTCGCAGCCGATCGAACTGGAAGTGCCGGTCGGAACCTATCTGCAGGGCGAAGAAGTGGCGCAGGCCGTGCAGTCCATGCTGATGGATGTGGGCTTGAACGTGAACATCGTCGAGATGTCCTTCGGCGCTTATCAAGACAAGCACATCAAGGCACATGATGTGGGCCGTCTTTCGCTGCTGTCCTATGCGTGGCCGACCATCGATGCCGACGGTCTGCTGGGTCTGGCCGAAGCCGGCAACCCTTATGATTTCTGGGGTAATTCCGAATTCAGCGAATACCTGCATGAAGGCCGTGCGACCACCGACCCTGCCGAACGTCAGGCCGCCTATGACAAAGCGACCGAGCTGATGTGCGAGCAGGCGCCGTTCGTCTTCCTGTACGAGCAGCCCGTCACCTATGCGACCAGCACGGATGTGCATTGGAATGCCCGCGGCGACGATTGGAAGCGCGCGATGGACTTTGACGCCGAATAAGCGTTGCGGCCCTGCCCCCTGCGGGGGGCGGGGCGATGCCGTTACAGCGTGTCTTCGGAAAAGTTGAAGATGTTCTTTTGAATGCTTTCGGTATCGCGCGGGTCGCGCACGCGAAAGCCAGGCATGCCCATGTCGGATGCGGCGATCAGCGCCTCGACCAAGGGCTGCACGATGGGCGATTCCGGCAGACCGATGGGCGTGATGATACCCCAATAATACGGGATCGATACCGACAGTGGGCGCACCACGGTATGGGCAAAGTGCTGCCCGACCGGCGAGACAGGCTCGAGTATCGCGACACCTAACCCCGCGCTGACCATGTTCAACGCGGTGGTCGACGAATTGGTGCGGATGACCGCATCGACATCGATATCCGCCAGCGCCGCCGAAATGCGCCCAAGGATACGATAAGGATTGAGCAGCGTGATCAGTTGCCGCCCCGCCAGTGCGGCCAGATCGATCACGCTTTGGGCGGCAAGGGGGTCGTCTTCATGCAGCACGCACACGCAGGACGCTTCGGCGATCCACTGCACCTCGAGGCCGGGGTGGTCGAGGGGCAGGCTGGCGATGCCGACATCGGCCTGCCGCGCGGCGACGGACTGGATGACTTCCTCGGAGGTTTGGTTGCGCAGGATGATTTCTTTGGGCGAGTAGCCTTGCGCCCGCAGCGTCTTCAGCGCGTGGGGGACGATCGAAGCGGCCATCGTGGCCGTCGCGGCCAGTTCGATCGAGGCAATCTGCCGGTGCGCCAAATCGGCTGCGCGTTGGCGGGTGCGGCTGGCGTCGGCCAGCAGGCGCTCGACCTCGCGGTAGAACAGGCTGCCGTTTTGCGTGGGCGTAATGCGGCGACCGTGGCGGGCGAACAGCGCAAAGCCCAGCTCGGCCTCGAGGTCTTGGACAAGGCGAGTGACGACGGGCTGCGACTTGCCGATGACCCGTGCCGCCCCCGTGACGCTGCCGGTCGATATGACGGCGGCATAAGCCTCCAACTGTCGAAGGTCGAAAAGCGGTGCACCTGCCATATGGGTCTATGTCCTTGTTTGCACCGGTGTGCTTGCACCGGATGGGTCGCCCTTATGCTGTATCTTGCCGGTGCCATCCAGTCAAAGGCGGGCTGCGATGGGCGGGCCGCGCGTTCAATAGGCGCGGGTTTAATAGCGCTTCACTAATCTTATATTGGCATTTAAGCTGCCAATAAATGCAATATACGAATAACTAGACAAGCCTTCAGGAGGGTGCAGGATATGGGCGTAGCACAGCTTTCAGGTGACGGTGCGGCGGGTCGCGCGGCGTTTCGCGACAGCACCGATGCTTGCCGCGCGTCGGTCATCGCGCCGCGCGACGATTTGGGCCTGCCCGCCGCGCTGCGGTCGGGTCTGGCGGCGCGGATGTGCACGCTGATCGGGCAGGGCGCTATGGCTACGCACTATGCCGCGGGGCTGGACGGCATCCCCGCGCAGATCGCCGCTGGCGCATCGGCTGATAGCATCGCCGATGGTGCGGTTGCCGCAATGGTGCGCCATTGCGACAAGATCACCCAAACCCCCGGCGAGGCGACCCGCGCCGACATCGACGCATTGGTCGCAGCGGGTCTTACGGTGCCGCAGGTGGTCGCGCTGTCGGAACTGGTGGCGTTCACGAATTACGAAACCCGCATTCGTCAGGGCCACGCCCTGTTGGAGGTGTAAGATGGCGGCATTCACGGTCAAACCCCTGTCTTGGCAGCCCTACCTCGAACCCCTGGCGATGGAGGATGCCACCCCCATCCAGCTGGAGGCGATGCAATTCACCCCCTCGGGCGGTAAGGTCTCGCCCTATGTGCGCACGCTGGCGCATGACCCCGAAAGCTATGCGGCGCGCACCACGCTGTATAACCAGATCATGTATGATGACGGCGGCCTGTCGAACGAGTGGCGGGAACTTGGGGCACTGGTCGCCTCGGCGGTCAATAAGTGCGTGTACTGCGCATCTGTTCATGCGCGGCGGTATGAACGGCTGTCGGGGCGTAACGACGTGGTCAAGCTGATGTATACCGTCGGGCTGGATGCCGATTACGAGCCGAAGATCCGCGCTGTCGTCGATTTTTGCCGCGCGCTGTCGGTCACGCCCGCGCAGGCGACGCCCGATCATGTGCAGGCGCTGGTTGAACAGGGCTTCAGCACTGCCGATATTTCGGATCTGATCCATGCGACCGCCATTTTCGGCTGGGCGAACCGCTTGATGCATATTCTGGGCCATGCCGTTCCGGCGGGCACGGCCACAAGGTAAGGCAAAGTCATGACGACATCTGTTCCCGCGCTGCGTATTGGGGCCGATACGGGCGGCACCTTCACCGATATTTCGATTTACGACCCCGCCACGGGTAAGCTGGTGGTGTGGAAAGTGTCGTCGACCAACGCCGACCCGTCCGAAGCCATCGCGACCGGCATCCGCGAGGGGCTGGCCGCCCATGGCCGCACCCCTGACGAGGTGGCCTATGTCGGTCACGGCACCACGGTCGCAACCAACGCGCTGATCACCGGAAATTTCGCCAAAACGGCGATGATCACGACCCAAGGCTTCCGCGACGTGATCGAGATCCGCCGCCAGCAGCGCCCCGATCTGTATGATTTGCAACAAGAAAAGACGCCGCCGCTGGCCCCGCGTGATCTGCGCCTCGAAGTGCCGGAACGCGTGAATTTCGATGGTTCGGTTCGCGTGCCGCTACACGAGGGGGCCGTGCGCGCCCATGCCGCGCAGCTGCGTGCCGAAGGGGTGGAATCGGTCGCGATTGGCTTCCTCTTCGCCTACCTTTATCCCGACCACGAGGAAACAGTCGCCCGCATTCTGGCCGAGGAGTTGCCGGGGGTGTTCATCTCGACCTCCTCGGATGTGGCGCCCGAATATCGCGAGTTCGAGCGGTTTTCGACGGCCGTGGTGAATGCCGCGCTGGGGCCCGTGATGAAGCGCTATCTAGACAGGTTGCGCCCGCGCCTGAGCGACATCGGCGTCGCGCCTGAGCCGCGTCTGACCCAGAGCAACGGTGGTGTCATTTCCGCGCAAGAGGCTGCGACCTATCCGGTGCGCACCGTCTTGTCCGGCCCCGCGGCGGGCGTGATGGGCGCGCTGGAAATTGCGGGTGCCGCAGGCTTCCCCGATGTGATCACGTTCGACATGGGCGGCACCTCGTCCGACGTCGCGCTGATCGACAAGGGACGGCCCCAGCTGGTCACCGATGCGGTCGTTCACGGCCACCCGATCAAGGTGCCGATGCTGGACATTCACGCCGTGGGCGCCGGTGGCGGTTCGATCGCGTGGATTGATGCAGGCGGCCACCTGAAGGTGGGGCCGCAAAGCGCGGGCGCCGTGCCCGGGCCGGTCTGCTACGACAAAGGCAACACCCAACCCACGGTGACCGATGCGAATGTTGTGCTGGGCGTTTTGCACCCGACGCATTTGCTGGACGGGCGTTTGCCGATCAACCGTCAGGCAGCGGTCGATGCGATTCAGGCACTGGCCGACCGGCTGGGCATGGGTTTGATGGAAACCGCGCAGGGGATCATCTCGGTCGCGACGGCGAACATGGCCAAGGCCATCCGCGTTGTTTCGGTCGAGCGTGGCTACGACCCCCGCGATTACGCACTGATGGCCTTTGGCGGGGCTGGCCCGCTGCACGCCGCACGTCTGGCCCGCGCTCTGGACATGCCGCGCATTCTGGTGCCCCGCAACCCCGGTATCATGTGCTCGATGGGGTTGCTGCTGACCGACCTGAAGACCCACTTTGCCGTGGGCCGGATGATCCATCTGAACGGCGACAGCATTGATGCCGTCGCGCAGGGCTATGCCCAACTGGATGCCAAGGCCGAAGGCTGGTTCGCCGCCCAAGGCATTGCTGGCGCCGACCAAAGCACCGCCCGCACAGCCGACATGCGCTATCGCGGCCAAGCGTTCGAGCTGCCCGTCGACTGCCCCGCAGGCCTCATCACCGCCGAAACGCTGGCCGCCCTGCGCGCCGGGTTCGAGGCGGCGCATACCCAGATCTACGGCTATGCCTTCCCTGACGAGCCGATCGACATCATTGCCCTGCGGCTAGAGGCGACGGGCCGTGTGCAGCGCGCGCGTCTGGTGGCCGAGCCTGCGGCGACGGGCGATGTCGCAGACACCATCGTTGGCACGCGCGATTTGTGGTTGCCCGAACGTGGCACGACAATCAGCGTGAACCTGTACGACCGCGCCCAGATGGGCCCGGGCCAAAGCGTGATGGGCCCCGCGATTATCACCCAGATGGATTCGACCACGCTGGTGTTGGATGGTCAAAAGGCCTCGGTCGACCCCTATCTGAACATCGTCATCGAGGAGATCGCCTGATGGCCGCGTCTGATCAAACCCTGCGTCTTGATCCGATCACCGTCGAGGTGATCGGCAATGCCCTGTCGACCGTGGTCGAGGAAATGGGCCGCGCGCTGATGCGCGCATCCTATTCGGCCAACATCAAGGAACGCGGCGACTGTTCCGCGGCGGTGTTCGCCCCCGATGGCACGCTGCTGGCGCAGGCTCAGCAAATTCCGCTGCACCTCGGCTCGTTGCTGGGGATCGCGACCGAGACGCTGAAGCGGACCGACCTGTCCACCGTGCGCCCCGATGACGTGTTTATCGGCAACGACGCCTACACGGGCGGCGGCACGCACCTGAACGACATCGTCTTCTTTGAACCTGTCTTTGTCGACGGCACGATTGTCGCGTGGGTTGCCAACATTGCGCACCATTCCGATTTCGTCGACCGCGGCCATGCCCACATCTTCCAAGAGGGGCTGCGGATTCCGCCCGTGCGCCTCTATCGTGCGGGGGTTCTGCAGCAGGACATCATGGATCTGGTGCTGCTGAACTGCCAAGTGCCGGACGAACGCGTCAGCGATTTTCGCGCGCAGATGGCGTCGAACCGCTTGGGCGTGCAGCGCATGCAGGCGCTGTTCCAGCGCTATGGCGCGGGCACGATTGCGGCGGCGTCGAACCAACTGATGGATTATTCGGAACGTATGGCCCGCGCGGGCATCGAGGCCATCCCCGATGGCCACTACACGTTCAAGCATGATTTCGACACCAGCCTTTGGCCCGATATTCTGCCGCTGGCTGTGGCGATCACCATCAAGGGCGACGAAGCCACGTTTGATTTCGATGGCTGTCCACCGCAGACCCGCTCGGGTATGAACATGGTCTTCACCGTGTTGCAGGCCTGCGTGTATTTCGTCGTCAAAACGCTGATCGACCCCGATACGCCGGCAAACGCGGGTTTCCACCGCCCGCTGACCATCACCGCCCCCGAGGGGACAGTGGTGAACGCAACGGCGCCCGCCGCCGTTTACAGCCGCCATGATGTGGCGCAGCGCCTGATCGACATGATGTTCGCAGCGCTCGCCCCCGCTATCCCCGATCGAGTGCCGGCAGGGTCGACCGGGGTCACCGTTCAAACCGTCAGCGGCACCCACCCGCGCTTGGGCAAGTTCTATGTCTATAACGAAAGCATGGGCGGGGGCATGGGCGCGCGGCGCCTGCGCGACGGTTTGGACGGCGTACATGTGAACAGCACCAATTCGGCCAACATTCCGGTCGAGGCGCTGGAAAGTGAATACCCCCTGTCCGTCGATGTTTACGAGTTGGTGCAGGATTCGGGTGGTGCAGGTAAGTTCCGTGGTGGGATGGCCATTCGTCGCCGCCTGTCGCCGATCGGCCATCAGGCGACCGTCAACCTTGGCGGTCCGCTGAACCGCGTTCCCGCTTGGGGGCTGGAAGATGGCCTGCCCGGCGGCCTTGCGCGCATCGAACTGGGCGCGGGGGTGAAGCCGCTGTCGGCCCGCAACGGAATGCTGGAAGGCGGTCAAACTGCGGCTGCCGTGACATCGGGCGGTGGCGGCTATGGTGACCCGCTGGCGCGTGACCGCGACTTGGTTCGGCGCGATTTGCGCGAGGGGCGCATTTCAGCCGCAGCTGCGCGCGACGTTTACGGCTTAGAATAATGATAGAAGGCGGCGCCGTTTAAGCGCCGCCTTTTTGCTGCGCCCATGTCTGGCGGATAAGGGCGGCAAACTGCCCCAGTTGCCCCGCCAGCGGGCTGGATTTGCGCCAGACCAGCCCGATCCGGCGCGTCGGGGCAGGGTGCGCCAGTCGCGCCACGCTGACAGCCGCGCCGCGCGTCTCGACGGCAACCGCCATTTCGGGGATCAGCGTGACGCCGATGCCGGCGCTGACCATTTGCACCAGTGTCGCAAGCGAGCTTGCCTCCATCAGGTCGCGTGCATGCGTGGTATCAAGGCTGCAAAACGACAGCGCCTGATCGCGGAAGCAGTGCCCTTCCTCGAGTAACAGCAGGCGCATCTCGCGCAACATCGCGGCGCTGGGCACGGGCCGGTCGGCATCGGTGACGGGGCGCACCAGCACGAAATCTTCGTCGAACAGCGGCTCCTCGTGCAGTTGGGGCTCGGATACGGGCAGGGCGACGACGGCCGCATCCAGCGTGCCGGCGTGCAGATCATCCAGTAGGCGGCGGGTGACTGTCTCGCGCGGCTGCAGGTCTAGCGCGGGGTAGCGCCGGGTCAGGGCCGTCATCAGGCGCGGCAGCAGATAGGGGGTGACCGTCGGAATGATCCCCAGTCGTAGCCGCCCCGCCATGTCGCCCGACGCGGCGCGGGCCAGCTCGCCCAGGTCGTCCATAGCTTGCA
Source organism: Ketogulonicigenium robustum (assembly GCF_002117445.1). Lineage (NCBI taxonomy): Bacteria > Pseudomonadati > Pseudomonadota > Alphaproteobacteria > Rhodobacterales > Roseobacteraceae > Ketogulonicigenium > Ketogulonicigenium robustum. Next base: position 1,893,080 of record NZ_CP019937.1, on the reverse strand, counting down.
GAATTTGCGCGGCGCGCGCGGCGAATTCCTCGCCTAGTGCAGTCAAGTGCAACTGGCGGGGGCCGCGCTCCAGCAGGGGGGCGCCGACGATGGTCTCCAGCTCTTTAATCTGCAGCGACAAAGCGGGTTGGCTGATGGCGCAGACCTCGGCCGCGCGGCCGAAATGGTGGTGACGGGCAAGGGCGGCGAAGTAGCGCAGGTGTTTGATCGTCAGGGCTTTCATTTGAAAATCTTATCACAATATTTGGAAGTTCCAATTAGGATTTATGGACATGCTTTGTTAGGCTGCGCGCAAATGTGGGTGTGGGCGCTGGCCCGCAGCCGCTTGCTACGCAATTCGCAGCTAATCAGAGGGCAAGATGGACGGAATTACCAAAGCAACGGGCAAGTGCCCGGTCGCGCACGGCGCGATGACGGAAACCGGCAAAACGGTTATGGACTGGTGGCCCAATGCGCTGAACCTGAACATCCTGCACCAGCACGACACCAAGACGAATCCCTTCGGCGCTGACTTCAACTACCGCGCGGCGGTCAAGTCGCTGGATATTGATGCGCTGAAAGCCGATCTGCGCGCCCTGATGACTGACAGCCAACCGTGGTGGCCTGCCGACTGGGGCAACTACGCGGGCATGATGGCGCGTGTCACGTGGCATGCTGCAGGGTCGTACCGCACGACCGACGGGCGCGGTGGGGCTAATACCGGCAACCAGCGTTTCGCGCCGCTGAACAGCTGGCCCGACAACGTCAACACCGACAAAGGCCGCCGCCTGCTGTGGCCGATCAAGAAGAAATACGGCAACAAGCTCAGCTGGGCCGACCTGATCGCGCTGGCTGGAACCATTGCCTATGAAACCGTGGGGCTGAAAACCTTTGGTTTCGCCTTTGGCCGCGAGGATATCTGGGCGCCGGAGATCGACACCTATTGGGGCGACGAGAAAGAATGGCTGGCCCCGTCGGACGAGCGTTACAGCGATGTCGCGCAGGCCGACACGCTGGAAAACCCGCTGGCCGCCGTGCAGATGGGGCTGATCTACGTCAACCCCGAAGGCGTGAACGGCAAGTCCGATCCGCTGGCCACCGCCGCCATGATGCGCGAGACCTTTGCCCGCATGGGGATGGACGATGCCGAAACCGTCGCGCTGACGGCGGGCGGCCACACCATCGGCAAGACGCATGGCAATGGCAGCGCCGCCAACTTGTCGGCTGAACCCGAGGCCGCGGGCCCCGAGTTTCAGGGCCTTGGCTGGATGAATACCGTCGGGCGCGGCATTGGCCGCGACACCGTGGTATCCGGCCTTGAAGGGGCATGGACGACCGAGCCGACCAAGTGGGACAACGGCTTTTTCGAAATGCTGTTCAAGCACGACTGGCACCTCGTCCGCTCGCCCGCAGGGGCGATGCAGTGGGAACCCGTCGCAATCGCCGAGGCGGACATGCCCGTCGACGTGGAAGACCCGACGATCCGCCGCAACCCGATGATGACTGATGCCGATATGGCGCTGAAGGTCGATCCGATCTACCGCGAGATTTCGCTGAAGTTCATGAATGACTTCGATGCCTTCACCGATGCCTTTGCCCGCGCGTGGTTCAAGCTGACCCACCGCGACATGGGGCCGAAGACGCGCTACATCGGCCCCGATATTCCGGCCGAGGATCTGATCTGGCAAGATCCGATTCCCGCTGGCCCGACCGGTTGGAGCGTAGACGCGGTCAAGGCGAAGATCGCCGCATCCGGCCTGACCCCGCAAGAGATGATCGCCACCGCATGGGACAGCGCGCGCACCTATCGCGGGTCCGACATGCGCGGCGGTGCCAACGGCGCGCGCATTCGCCTTGCCCCGCAAAAGGACTGGGTGGGCAACGAACCCGCGCGTCTTGCCAAAGTGCTGGCTGTGCTAGAGCCGATCGCCGCCGAGGCGGGCGCAAGCGTGGCCGATGTGATCGTGCTGGCAGGTAGCGTGGGCATTGAAGCTGCGGCGAAGGCTGCGGGCTTTGACATCATCGTGCCGTTCGCGCCGGGCCGTGGCGATGCCGTGCCCGAGCAGACCGATGTCGAGGGTTTTGGCTGGCTGGAGCCTGCGGCCGACGGCTTCCGTAACTGGCAAAAGGCGCAATACGTTGTCAGCCCGGAGGAAATGCTGCTGGATCGCGCCCAGCTGATGGGGCTGACGGCGGTTGAGATGACCGTGCTGGTCGGCGGTATGCGCGCGCTGGATGTCAACGCGGGCGGCAGCAAGGCCGGTGTGTTCACTGACCGCGCTGGGGCGCTGACGAACGATTTCTTCGCGAACCTGACCGATATGGCCTATCAGTGGGTGCCAGTGGCCGATGGCCTTTACGAGATCCGCGCCCGCGACACGGGTGTCACGAAGTGGACGGCAACCCGCGTTGATTTGGTCTTCGGGTCGAATTCGATCTTGCGCGCTTATGCCGAGGTGTACGCCCAAGACGACAACGCCGGAAAGTTCGTGAACGATTTCGTGGCGGCTTGGGTCAAGGTGATGAACGCAGACCGGTTCGATTTGCGCGCCTAAGGTGATATATTACACGAAAAGCCCCGCCGGTTGGCGGGGCTTTTTGCGTTTCAGGCCCTGACCAGCGGCAAAACATGGTCGCGTGTCAGCGGCGCCAAATCGGGCAGGGCGGGTTGGTCGGGATGAAGCCAGATGGCCTCGGCAATCTCGGCCTGAACGGTGATCGTGGGCGGGGCGGTGACGCGAAACAGCGCGGCGGTGACGGTGTGGCCAGCCTCGTTCGCGGCGGGGGCGCTGAACTGCCCGATGTACTGCGGCGCATCTGGGGCGATGTCGATGCCCAGCTCCTCGCTCAACTCGCGGCAGAGCGCGGCGCGCGGGCTCTCGCCCACGTCGATTTTGCCGCCCGGTTGCATGAAGGCGGTTGTTCCGTGTTTGCGCACCAGCAGCAGCGCACCATCGGCGCGGGTGATGATTGCGGCGGCGATGATGATTTCCATTCGTGTCCCCTAATGCCTGTTTATTTTCGGGCCAAACGCAGCCACCAGAAGCGCGGCGATACTGAAGGCCGCCGCCAGCGCGACGACCGCAGGCCACCCGCCGTGCTGCCAGAACCAACCACCAATCGACCCCGTAATGCTGGACCCAGCATAATACAGCAACAAATACAGCGCCGCCGCGTGCCCCTTGGCCCCATCCGCCGCCGCCCCGACCGAACTGCTCGCGACCGAATGGCCGATGAAAAAGCCGGTGGTGATAATGGCGATGCCGGTGATAATCGCCCAAATCGGGCTGGCCAGCGTGACCAGCACCCCAACCAGAATCATGGCAAAGGCCGACACCAGCATGGGCCGCCGCCCCAGCCGGTCGGCCAGCGTGCCCGCCACATTCGAGGACACCACCCCCAGCGCAAAGGCCAGAAAGATCATGCTGGTCGCAGTTTGGCTGAGGCCGTAGGGCGCGCCCGTTAGCCGGAAGGTGGCGTAGTTGAAGATGGTGACAAAAACGCTGGTCAGGCAAAAGCCCAGGAAATAAAGGCGTTGCAGCGCGGGATTGCGCAGGTGCCCTGCCCAAGTGCTCAGGTGAAAGCGCAAGCCTGCATGGGGCTTGGGCTGAAAGTTGCGCGAGGCGGGCAGCAAAATTAGAAAGCCGACCGCCGCGATGAAACACAGCGCGCCCAGCACCCCCATGGCCATGCGCCACGACCCGATCTCGGTCAGCAGGCCCATGCCGACGCGCCCCATCATCGCGCCAAATGCGGTGCCGCTGATGTAAAGGCCCATGGCCTTACCCAGATCTTCGGGGGCGATTTCCTCGGCCAGATAGGCCATGGCCACGGCGGGAACGCCGCCCAGCACGACGCCTTCCAGTGCGCGCGCCAGTAAAACCGAATGCCAATCAGGCAAGACTGCGATGATCATGTTCAGCACCGCCGCGCCGAACATCGACCCCGCCATCACCATTTTACGCCCGAGCGATTGCGACAGTGCCCCCATGATAAAGATGGCGATGGCAAGGCAACCCGTCGTCAGCGACAGCGCCAGCGAACTGGCGGTCGGCGACAGGTTGAAGCTGGCGGCAAAGGCGGGCAGCAGCGGCTGGACGCAGTAGATCAGCGCAAAGCTGGAAAACCCCGCCAGAAACAGCGCGAACTTGATTTTCGCAAAGGCCGGCGATGCGCGGCGGACTTGCGTGGTCTCGGCCGACGCTGGGGGAAGGGGGGAGTGCATGGAACGCGCCTTTCTGACACCCCCCTCTTAGACCCCTGATCGGGCAAGGTCTAATCCCAAGTCTGGCGTCCGGTTATGTGCCGATGATGATCTCGACCAAGTTCGGCTGCCCACTGGCGATGCCCGCCTCGATCGCAGGGGCGATGTCGCTGGCGCGGTCAATGCGGCGCGCGGTGACGCCCATGGAGTTGGCCAGCGCGACATAATCGATGGCTGGCCGCTGCAGGTCCATCGCGATGAACTGGTTGCTGCGCGCAGATACGTAATTCGCCTGCCCCTTCATAAAGTTTTTGAGGACATTGTATTCGCGGTTGTTCATCACGACGAAAGTGACGGGCAGTTCTTCGTGTGCGGCTGTCCACAGGGCTTGGGGCGAATACATCGCCGCGCCGTCGCCTACAAAACAAACGACCGGATCGCGCCCAAGGCCTAGCGAACAGCCAACCGCGGCAGGCATACCCCACCCAAGGCCGCCGCCGCGCAGGAACGAATACTGGTTGGGGCTGTCGCTATCGAGGAACTTGCGCACGAGGCTGGAGGTCGCGATCGCTTCGTCCACGATGGCGGTTTTTGGGCCGATGGCGCGCATTGCTTCGCGCGCGGCGACCAGCGGCGGGATGCAGTCGGCATCCATCAGGGCATCGGCTGCGGCGTTCAGGTCGAACCGTTGTTGTTTACGCGCGGCACCGGCGTTCGAAACCAGCTTGCTATAGGTGGCGGTGCGGTCGGCGGTGCGTTCGCGCAAATGCGGCATCAGCGCCTGCAGCGACGCGCGAATATCGCCGACGACCGACAGTTTGGTTGCATAGGTGCGGCCCAGGTCGCGCACATCGGCCGACAGCTGGAACACATCGCAACCGTCCGGCACAGCCGGGCCTTCGGTGTAAAGGATCGTGATCAGCGACTTGCCCCCCAGCGCAAAAATCGCATCGTATTGCGACAAGATGCTGGCGATGCCGCTGGCCTGCGTGGGCAGGTTGCCTGCCCACAGCGGGTGCGAGGTAGGGAAGGGGATGCGCGAGGGCCAGGACGAGCCGTATACCGGCGCGCCCAGCAGTTCGGCCACCTGTGCGGCCTCGGTCGCGGCTTGGCTGGAATAGATCTCGTCGCCCGCAATTACGGCAAGGCGGCCGGGTGGGATGTCGGCCAGATATTGTGCAAGTTCCGGCAGCGATCCGGCAACCGCATTGCGGTCGATCACCGATTTGCCGGTGGTGCTGACGGTGCTCATCTCCTCCATCACATCCATCGGCAGCGACAGGAAGACGGGGCCGCTGGGGGCGGCGTTCGAATCGTGGAAGGCGCGGCGGACCAGAACGGGTAGTTGGTCGGCGGTCGTAACCTCGCGCGCCCATTTGACCGTGGGCGCGGCAAGGCCGACCAAATCGCCGAACAACAGCGGGTCGGTCACGCTATGGCGCGAATCCTGCTGGCCAGCCGTCACCACCAGCGGCGTTTGCGAGACGTTGGCGTTGATCAGGTTTCCCATGCCGTGCCCCAGCCCGCCTGCAGTGTGCAGGTTCAAAAACGCGGGGCGGCGGGCGGCTTGGGCGTAGCCATCGGCCATCGCCACCACGCTCGCCTCTTGCAGGCCGAGGATATATTTGATGTCGAGGAAGTCGAGCAGGGCATCCATTAGCGGCAGTTCGGTTGTGCCGGGGTTGCCGAAAATATATTTGACGCCCTCGCTCTCAAGTACTTCCAGCAGCACGTCGGCGCCGCGGCGGGCGTTGACCTGATCTGTCTTCGTGAACATCGCGGGGTCTCCAGTCGAATCGCATGCATCGTGTGGGCAGGAATTTCACCCAAATGGCAGCGAAATTCTTGCTGCATTTTCGAAAATATGGCGATATGGCGGGACATTGGTTCTGTGTAGTAGCATTTTGCAGGACAGCTATTCTATTCCTTTGGGGAATGCATCTATGGATCATATGGACCGTAAAATACTGTCGGCGCTGCGCGAAAACGGCCGCCTGACCATGAGCGAGCTGGCCGAGAAGGTAAACTTGTCGGCCTCGCCGTGCTGGACGCGCGTGAAACGGCTAGAGGCAAGCGGTGCCATCGCGGGCTATGTCGCGCTGATCGACCACAAGGTGATCGGGCTGGGCAATACCGTGTTTGTCGAGGTGACGCTGAACAAGCATGACGACAAAGCGCTGGAAGAATTCGGCGCCGCGCTGCTGCGCATGCCCGAGGTGGTCGAGGCGCATCTGGTGACCGGCGATTACGACTACCTGATCCAGTTGGCTGTATCGGGAACGGAACACTATGAGCGTTTCCTGCGCGAGAAGCTATACCGCACGCCCGGCATCCAGCATTCGCGCACCACATTCGGCCTGCGCGCCCTAAAACGCGCCGTCTCGGTCGACCCGATGTTGATTGACGAGGTTTAGGGCGGGGGGCTTTGCCCCGCCCGTTTAGTCGTCCTCGTCGGCGGTTTGTTTGGTGTTCCGGGGGGCTGACTTTTCGCCCTCTTTGCGGGCCTTGCGCTTTTCAGCTTTCATGCGGGAAAGCTCTTCGTCAACGATCTCCAGGATCTTCCACGTTGCGATTTCGCTGACACGAATCCCGCGGTGTCCTTCGAACATGCCCGGCACGACCGACAGGTCTTCAAGGCCGGCGATATCGGCAAAAACGGTGTCGTATCGGCAGCCTGATACGTGCGCGCACTTCAGGAAATCGCCCCACCGGTGCAGTTGGGTCTGACGTGTTCCGATTTCGATCACCAAAGCGTTGGTTTTCGCATAAATCATGTTGGCTAGACCCGCGCCATGGGGCGCGATCACGATGTCTGCCCCGTTCATGGCTTCGATTTGCTCCAATGGGGTCAGGTTTTCAAAGGCGAAGGCCTCGAACCCGCGTTCAGTCAGCGCCTCGAGAAGTGGCTCGTGCCCTTCAATGCCGCGCGCGCGGGCGTCGGCACCCTCTTCATCACGTCCTAGCCAGATCAGGCGGGGATAGGCACGTTTCTGGCCTTTTCTGATCTGCTTCAGCGCTTCTTTGCGCAACTTGCGCAGGCTGCTGTCATACGACATCATTGCGACCAGCTTGGCATCGCTGGGGCCGAAAATGACATCTTCCCAGCGACTGTCGACATCGGGCGCGGCCAGCGCGCGATCAACCCGCTCGTCAGTGACCTGATACAGAAAGTGCTGATGGCTGTAGACTGACCTGATGCGATTATAGGCTTTGGGGCGCGCAACAAAGTTCACGCGATGGGCCAGGCTGGGGTAGATCGCCTCGATGAAGCGCTGCTGGAAGCTTTTGACGTCACCGCTGGGCAATTGTAGCGAGATCGGTGCGTCTGTGCCGTCGTCGACGAAGTGTGCCAGCGACCCCAGCGTCTCGGTGGTGAAGTGATAGTAGTTGAAGCCGTTTTTCAACTCGATCGCGATATCCAACGCGTCTGCTTCGGCACTGCTGACGTTATTGATCAGCGCGGCCCCAGTTGCACGTGCGCGCCGAAATGCGCCCAGATATCGCTGAAGGCGCCATTCCGGCTTGGCGTTTTCACGCTCGAACTTGCTGCGAACACGGCCGCCCGAGGCGCCGTTCAGCCAAAACCGGTTATCGATCTGCACAAGGCCGCCTGCAAAGCGGGCGTTGTCTAGCACGACGGGCAATGCATTGACCTCCATCGCGCCCTTGGGTAGCGCGCGCGTCACCTGATTGAGCATGCGGTCTTGGCGGCCGCGCAATTCTTCATTGTCGCTCGCAGCGAACATGCGAAATGTAGATGACTGGGCGGGGCGAATGATCCAGTTCGGATCGCGTCCAATGTACGATATCCCGTCATGAAATGCGGGCATATGCATTACTTCAATTGGTGGGCGTCGGAAGTCATCGGCCATCTAATACTCCAAGCGTAGTGCGGATGAGAAACGCGCTTGAGGGGGGGCGCCGAAGATCGGATGTGTTCGGCGCAACGATCTGCGCGCAAGGGGCGGCGGGACATCGCCCTTCTTGAAACTTTCCGAAGCATGTTCGCGTGTTAAGATATGCGATGCAACCCAATCCTGTGCACCAGCGTCGGCTAATGCTGGCCGCTATCGTCATACGCCTTGTATAATTAGCTTTTTGCATAGCGGAAAACTGCGAGGATTCGCTGGCGCCCGCAATCTATTAATTTTTTGGAGGCTCTAGCCCATCGCCTTGCTGCTGCATTCGAGGGGCTTTGCTGCGTTCAGCACGACATCCGCACATAGCTTTCCGTCATCGAAAAGCCTATCGGGTGCGGCGCTGAATAATGGGAAGAATGGTACCACCTCCCCGGCTCGAACGGGGGACCCCCAGATCCACAATCTGGTGCTCTAACCAACTGAGCTAAGGCGGCACTGCGTGGGGAATTACCCGCGGCGCGGCATGATTGCAATAGGGAATTCCCCGCGACGTAGCGGGAGGTTGGCGCTGCTTGCAATGATCCGCCACTGCGACTAGCTGAAAGGCTGACAATCATTCAGGGGTGCAGAGATGGGCATCAATAACGAACGCGACATCGAAGCGAACATCCAGATCGGCCCGACCGATCGCGGTATGGTGCGCATTTTCATCGAGGCTGGAACGGTCGAAATCCCGATGGATTTCGACCCCGAAGAAGCCGAGGAGATCGCCGAGGAGATCTTGGCGGCGGCTGCGGCGGCACGCAGTGCCAGCGGGCACGGCGGCAAGAAAAAGCGCTGATGCGTCGGCGGCGCGCGCCTAGGCGGTAACGATCCGCCCGCGCGCGTCGGTCTCGATTTGCAGGCGGCCGATAGCCTCGGCGCGGGCCCATGGCACCATTGCGTTGCCGTGGGCTAGCAAAAAGGCAGTGGCGCGCGCGGCATCGTGCTTTGCCAGATCGCGCAGGGCGCCTGCCAGCGCGCGCTGCACGATTTGGCTGCGATCGGCCGTCAGCGGTGCGGCGGCATCCAAGAACACGTCACGGCGGACAAGGTCGGCCGCTTTGGGGACTTTCACCCGCAATTTCGGGCGGTTCACCAGAATAAAGCCCGCGCGCAGGCTGGCTTTCGGCGCGGTGACCCACGGCAAGATTGCATCGAATCGCGCCGGGACGGCCTCGAGGCGCCGCTCGAGTGCGCGGCAGACCGTTTCGATCAGGGGCCAGTCGTCATCCTCCAACGTTTCCAGCCACGCGCAAAGCGTCTCCCAAATCGCGTCGTCATCGGCGATTCGCGCCTGCGTCAGCAACTTGCCGGCCAAAATTTGCGCGGATGCCGTGCCAAAGGCCCACAGATCGCGCGCCTGTGCCAAGCGGTCTTCGACGCTGGCAGCGGGGCGCATTTCGCGGGCCAGCCAGTCGATCATTTCGGCGGGCGTCGGGTCCCAGCCCTCGGCGCGCAGTTCGGCCTCGAGGGTGACAAGGCGGGATTGCAGGTCGGGGGGGAGGCTCATTTAGCGTCTTTCTTGGCGCGCAGGCGCGCCATCAGCGAGCGGGCAAAGCCCGGTTTGTCGACTTGGCGGGCGCGGCCGATAGCCATGCTGCCCGCCGCTACATCATGGGTGATGACCGATCCGGCGGCGGTGAAGCCTTCGTCGGCTACTGTTACGGGGGCGATCAGGGTCGAGTGCGACCCGATGAAAGCGCGGTTGCCGATGGTGGTGCGGTGCTTGAAGACCCCATCGTAATTCACCGTAATCGTGCCCGCGCCAATGTTGGTGCCGCTGCCCACATCGGCGTCGCCGATATAGGTCAGGTGGTTGGCCTTGCTGCCTTCGCCAATTGTGGCGTTCTTGATCTCGACGAAATTGCCGACGTGTACGTCTTCGGCCAGTTCTGCGCCGGGGCGCAGGCGGGCGTAGGGGCCGACGATCGCCCCACGTGAAACATGCGCGCCTTCAAGGTGCGAGAACGCGCGAATGCGGGCGCCCGATTCGACCGTCACGCCGGTGGCGAAAACCACATAGGGCTCGATCACCGCGTCGCGGCCCAGCAAGGTATCAAACGCGAAATGGACGGTGTCGGGCGCGATCAGTTGCACGCCGTCCTCGACCGCATCGGCACGGGCGCGGCGCTGGAAGATGGCCTCGGCAGCGGCCAGTTCGGCGCGGCTGTTGATGCCAAGGGTTTCTTCCTCGGGGCAGGTGACGACGCCAGCGGTCAGCCCCGCCGCGCGCGCGATGGCGACGATGTCGGTCAGGTAGAATTCGCCTGCGGCATTGTCGTTCGTCAGTTGGGCCAGCAGGTCGGGAAGCTTGCGAGCCGATAGGCACATGACGCCCGAATTGCACAGGCGAATCGCGCGCGTCGCGGCATCGGCGTCTTTGTATTCGACGATGGCATTCAGGCTGTCGCCATCTGTGACAAGGCGGCCATAGCGGGCATCGGGGTCGGCGGCCTCGAACCCGAGGACGACGATGTCATGCGCGGCGCGTGCGGCCTGCATCGCCTCGAGCGTCGCTGTGCGGATGAAAGGCGTGTCGCCGAAGGTGACGAACACATCGCCAGCCGCGCCGCCAAGGGCGGGCAGCGCCATTTGTGCGGCGTGTCCGGTGCCTAGCTGTTCGTCTTGGCGCGCGATGATCGCCTCGGGGTTCCAGCGCAGGGCTGCGGCAGCCACGGCATCACCGCCGTAGCCGGTGACCACAATGACGCGTTCGGGGATCAGGCTGTCGGCTGCGCGCAGGGCGTGGGCGATCAGCGGGGCACCGCCCACCTCGTGCAGGACTTTGGGCAGGTCGGATTCCATCCGCGTGCCTTTGCCGGCAGCCAGAATAATGAAATGTGTGGGCATGGGGCCTCCGGCAAAAGATTATGCCTGCTTTTACCCCGAGGGGCCGCGATCTCAAGCTGTTCCTTTCTTTTGGCGGCGTATGGGCTAGTCTGGGGCGCAACGAGGGAAGGAATAGTAATGCGCAGCGTGATTTTCGATTTGGATGGAACCTTGGCCGACACCAGCCTGGATCTGATCGTCGCCGGCAATGGGGCGCTGCGCGCGCTGGGAATGGACGAGGTGCTGGACGCGGGCGATGCCGGCGTTGCACTGACGGGCGGCATGGCGCTGCTGCGGCTGGGGTTTGCGCGGGCAGGGCGGCGCGACCAGCCGGTGCAGTCGAAGCACTACCCTATTTTCCTGCAGGCCTATCGCGGTGCACTGGATACGCACAGCGCGCTCTACCCCGGCGTGCCCGACGCGATCGAGGAATTGCGCACGGCGGGGTATGCCGTGGGCGTTTGCACCAACAAGCCGCAAGGGCCTGCCGATGACCTGCTGCGCCGCTTGGGCGTGCGCGATCTGTTCGGCGCGCTGGTGGGGGCCGATACGCTGCCGGTGAAAAAGCCCGATCCCGCCCCGTTGTTTGAAGCGATCCGCCGCCTTGGGGGCGATCTGACGCGCGGCTGTCTGGTGGGCGACACCGTGACCGACCGCGAAACCGCCCGCGCGGCGGGCCTGCCGGCGGTTCTGGTCACCTTTGGCCCCGGCGCGGCCGATGTGCCCGCCTTGCAGCCCGAGGCTGTCCTGCCCGATTATTCCCAGCTTTCTGCGGTGATTACGCAATTACGCCTTTAGCCTTTGTTGACCCTGCCGGATCGTCTGGTAAGGTGTGACAATCAGTCGCGATTCACCTCGCGTCGCCCATCGCTCGCACCTTAAGGAGGCACGTCGTGGGGGATCTGTTACGGGACTATCTGCCGATCCTGATCTTTTTGGGGCTGGCTGTTGTGCTTGGCGGCGCGATGCTGCTGGCTGCGGTGGTTGTCGCCGTGCGCAACCCCGACCCTGAAAAGCTGTCGGCCTATGAATGCGGCTTCAACGCATTTGACGATGCGCGGATGAAGTTCGACGTGCGCTTCTATCTGGTGTCGATCCTGTTCATCATCTTCGACCTCGAGGTTGCGTTCCTGTTTCCGTGGGCGGCGTCATTCGCGGGGATGAGCATGGCGGCGTTCTGGTCGATGATGGTGTTTTTGGCCGTGCTGACGGCCGGCTTTGTCTATGAATGGCGCAAGGGGGCACTGGAATGGCAGTAAACAGTCTGCAAACCGGCCCCAATACCGCTGGCAGCGATGCCGACCACGCCGCGCTGGTGCTGGGGCGGGCGGTGCAGGATAAGGGGTTCCTTGTCACCTCGACCGCCGATCTGGTGAACTGGGCACGGACGGGCAGCCTGCACTGGATGACCTTCGGCTTGGCCTGCTGCGCGGTCGAGATGATGCAGCTGTCGATGCCACGTTACGATCTGGAACGTTTCGGCACGGCCCCGCGCGCCAGCCCCCGTCAGGCCGACCTGATGATTGTCGCGGGCACGCTGACCAATAAAATGGCCCCCGCGCTGCGCAAAGTTTACGACCAGATGCCCGAGCCGCGCTATGTCATCAGCATGGGGTCGTGCGCGAATGGCGGGGGGTATTACCACTACAGCTATTCCGTCGTGCGCGGGTGCGACCGCATTGTGCCGGTCGACATCTACGTCCCGGGCTGTCCCCCCACCGCCGAGGCGCTGCTGTATGGCATTATGCAGCTGCAGCGCAAAATTCGCCGAACCGGCACGATCGTGAGGTAACAGATGCAGGCGCTGGCAGATCACATCACTGCGGCTTTCAACGTGCAGACCCAGATCGCTTACGGCGAGCTGACCCTGACCGCTGCCCCCGCCGATCTGCCCGCACTGCTGGCGTTTTTGCGCGACGATCCGCAGTGCCGCTTTGGCACGCTGGTCGATATTACAGCCATCGACTACCCCGCCCGCGCGCCGCGTTTTGTGTTGGTCTACCATCTGCTCTCGATGACGAAAAACCACCGCATTCGCATTCATACCCCCGTGGCCGATGGTGCGATTACCCCGTCGGTGATCCCTGTCTACCCCGCCGCCGATTGGTTCGAACGCGAGGTCTTCGACATGTTCGGCCTGCTGTTCAGCGGCCACCCCGACCTGCGCCGCCTGTTGACCGATTATGGTTTTTCCGGCCACCCGCTGCGCAAAGATTTTCCAACGACAGGCTATACCGAGGTCGTCTACGACGAGGTCGAAAAGCGGGTCGTCCATACGCCCGTCTCGCTTGTGCAATCCTACCGCCAGTTCGATTTCCTCTCGCCATGGGAGGGGATGGATCATACCCTTCCGGGGGATGAAACCGAACATAAAGGTGAGGGTGTATGAGCGATCTTCCGGTGATTTTCGGCATGGGGGCGGCGCAGGCGGGCCAAAGCTGGCTGTTCAACGCGCTGGCGCAAAGCCCCGATGTGCGTAGCCTACCGCTAGAGGAGCTGCACTACTGGGATACCTTCGCCCCACGCGATGCGGAAGAGCACGTGCAGGCGCTGAATGCGCGGGCCGAGCTGATGACCGAGCGCCACGGGCTGGACGGCCCCGGCCTCGATCTGGCAGAATTGGCCGCGGTGCTGGAATACGACCGCACTGATGATGCGGCCTATCACGCCTATCTGGCCGCTGCGCTGGTTGACCACGCGGGTGCCTACGCGATGGATTTCACCCCCAGTTACAGTATGTTATCCATTGCCGAGCTGGAGCGCGCCGTCGCCTTTTCCAGCCGCAGCGTGTTTTTGTTCATCATGTGCGACCCCGTGGCGCGGCTGTGGGCGCATGTGCGCATGAACGCCGCGCGGCGCTTGCGCGCGGGCGATGATCTGGATGCCAAGGCCAATTTCATCCTGCGCCGCGCGCTGCAGGGCCTCGAGGGGCACATCATGATGCGGGGCGATTATGCTAGCGCCCTGCGCCGCTTGCAGGCTGTCGTGCCGCGCGGGCGCTTGTATGTTCTGGTAGCCGAACAAGCCCTGTGTGCCACTGGCGTCGCCGCCCTTTGCCGCGCGCTGAAGATCGCCCCTGCGGGGGTGCCTGCGGACGAGCCCGTGTTCCAGCCGTCTTACGCCGGTATGGATCCAGCCATGATGGCCGCCGCGCGCTGGCAGTTGCGCGACCAATACGACGCCGTTGCCGAAATACTGGGCGAGATGCCCGCCAGCTGGTTGCCCGAAACCCGCGAGGTTTCCGCTGCCCAGCCCGAGGAGGAGTTATCGCAATGAGCCATCAAACCGTTGAAGTTGCGCCGATTATGCCGGTCGATCAGGGGTTTGACGACCACCAAAGCGACCTGCAAAAGGTGCGTAATTTCAACATCAACTTCGGCCCGCAGCACCCCGCTGCCCACGGCGTTCTGCGCCTTGTGCTGGAGTTGGATGGCGAAGTGGTGGAGCGCTGCGACCCGCACGTCGGCCTGCTGCATCGCGGCACCGAAAAACTGATGGAAAGCCGCACGTATCTGCAAAACCTGCCGTATCTTGATCGGCTGGATTATGTCGCCCCGATGAATCAGGAACACGCGTGGTGTCTGGCGATCGAGCGGCTGGCCGGCATCACCGTGCCGCGCCGTGCCAGCCTGATCCGCGTCTTGTTTTGCGAGATCGGCCGCGTGCTGAACCACCTGATGAACCTCACAACCGGCGCGATGGATGTCGGCGCCCTGACACCGCCGCTGTGGGGCTTCGAGGAACGCGAGAAGCTGATGCTGTTTTACGAGCGGGCCTGCGGCGCGCGCCTGCATGCGGCCTACTTCCGCCCCGGCGGCGTGCATCAGGATCTGCCCCCCGACTTGATCGACGACATCGAAGCTTGGGCCGAGGGCTTCCCCGCCTTCGTCGACGATCTGGCGGGGCTGTTGGTTGAAAGCCGCATCTTCAAACAACGCATGGTCGACATCGCCATCGTCTCGAAAGAGGAGGCGGTCAGCCTCGGGTTTTCGGGGGTGATGGTGCGCGGCTCGGGTATGGCGTGGGATTTGCGCCGCGCGCAGCCCTATGAACGCTATGACGAATTCGATTTCGACATTCCTGTCGGCACCAACGGCGATTGCTACGACCGCTTCTTGTGCCGCGTCGCCGAGATGCGCGAATCGGTCAAAATCATTCTGCAGGCCTGCCAAAAACTGCGCAGCAGCCCCGGCGATGTGCTGGCGCGCGGCAAGCTGACGCCGCCCCCGCGGGCCGAGATGAAGGGCTCGATGGAGGCACTGATCCATCACTTCAAACTATATTCCGAGGGGTTCCACCTGCCCGCAGGCGAGGTTTACGCCGCTGTCGAGGCCCCAAAAGGCGAATTCGGCGTTTATCTGGTCAGCGACGGCAGCAACAAACCCTACCGCGTCAAGCTGCGCGCGCCGGGTTTTGCGCATCTGCAAGCGATGGATCACCTGAGCAAAGGGCATCTTCTTGCCGATGTCACGGCGATTATTGCCACACTTGATATCGTATTCGGCGAGGTTGATCGGTAATCTGATGGCGATGACCTGCACGAAAGAAGGATTGTGAAATGTTGATCGATACCATCAAGCCCGTCGCTTTGCTTGCTGCACTGGGTGTCTTGGCAGGCTGCACCAGCGATATGTTCCCCTCGCTGACCCGCGCGCAGCAGACGCCGACGCAAACCGCGCCCGCCGCCCAAACCCCGCCGGCGTCGAATCTGGCGCCGGCTGACCGCCTGCTGGCCTCGATCGAATCCGAGGGTTGCATCCTGCAACAGGGCAATGTTGCCAGCGTTCTGTTGCGCGCGAACCTGACACAGCAACAACTGATGGAACTTGCCCCGCAGCTGGCCTCGTCCGGCCGGGCCGAGGTCACCCCCAGCGGAACAATCCGCGTTATAACCCCGCGCTGTGCCTAACTAGGCCCGCGCCAGCCGGAGAGGGCAGATGCTTCGCAGACTTCACCCTGATCAGCCCGCAAGTTTTGCCTTTACCCCGGCCAATCAGGCCTGGGCGGAATTGCAGATTGCAAAATATCCGCCCGGGCGGCAGGCCAGCGCGATCATCCCGTTGCTGTGGCGCGCACAGGAACAGGAAGGCTGGTTGACCCGCGCCGCGATTGAACATGTCGCGACGCAGCTCGACATGCCCTTCATCCGCGCGCTGGAAGTTGCGACGTTCTACTTCATGTTCCAGCTACAGCCCGTGGGGTCGGTCGCGCATTTGCAGATCTGCGGCACCTTGTCGTGCATGCTGTGCGGATCAGAAGATCTGATGGCGGTGTGCCGCCAAAAGATCGCCGATCAACCGCACGCGCTGTCGGATGACGGCAAGCTGTCGTGGGAAGAGGTCGAGTGCCTTGGCGCGTGCACCAACGCCCCGATGGCGCAGATTGGCAAAGATTACTACGAAGACCTAACCGCCGAGGGGCTGGCCGATTTGATCGACCGCCTGCGCGCGGGCGAGGTGCCGGTCGCAGGCCCGCAGAACGGCCGCTTCTCGTCCGAGCCCTTGGGCGGCGCGACGGTTTTGCAAGACACACCCGGCGCGGCCGAGCCGCTGAACGCCAGCATGGCGCTGGCCGATACCATCAAAGATACCATCAAGCGCATTGACGGCACCGAAGTGCCGCTGCGCCATCCCCGAGGCGAGACGATAGAATGACGACTGAGAATGACCGCAAATCGGCCGAGCAAGGCCAGCGCTTGGCCATCGCGATGGCTGCGGTTGGTGTTTACTGGATTTTGGCCACATGGATCGGCGGCGCGATGGGCCTGTCGAACCGCGTACGCGCCCTGCTGGATTTGATCGCCCTTGCGGGCTTCGGCTGGGTGCTGTGGGGCGTGTTTCAACTGTGGCGTGCGCGCCAGAACGAGGCGGGAAAGTAGCGATGCTGCACGATTCGGACCGTATCTTCACGAACATCTATGGCCAGCACGACCGCAGCTTGCGCGGTGCGCAGATGCGCGGCCATTGGGACGGCACTGCCGCCATTATCGCGAAGGGGCGGGACTGGATCGTCGAAGAAATGAAGGCCTCGGGGCTGCGTGGGCGCGGTGGGGCAGGGTTTTCGACCGGCTTGAAGTGGAGCTTTATGCCCAAAGATACCGGTGGCCGCCCTGCCTATTTGGTGGTGAATGCCGATGAATCCGAGCCTGGCACCTGCAAAGACCGCGAAATCCTGCGCCACGAACCCCATACGCTGATCGAAGGGTGCCTGATCGCGTCCTATGCCATCGGTGCCCATGCCGCCTACATCTACATTCGCGGCGAATATATCCGCGAGCGTGAGGCCCTGCAGCGCGCCATCGACGAATGCTACGACGCGGGCCTGCTAGGCAAAAACGCGGCGGGGTCGGGCTGGGATTTTGACCTGTACCTGCACCACGGCGCGGGCGCCTATATCTGCGGCGAGGAAACTGCGCTGCTGGAAAGCCTTGAAGGTAAAAAGGGCATGCCGCGCATGAAGCCGCCGTTTCCGGCTGGCGCGGGGCTGTATGGCTGTCCGACCACGGTGAACAACGTCGAATCCATCTCGGTCGCGCCCACGATTTTGCGGCGCGGGGCCAGCTGGTTCAGCAGCTTTGGCCGCCCGAACAATGCGGGCACCAAGCTTTTCGCCATTTCCGGCCACGTGAACCACCCCTGCGTGGTCGAGGAAGAAATGTCGATCCCGTTCCGCGAGTTGATCGACAAGCATTGCGGCGGCATTCGCGGCGGCTGGGATAACCTGAAGGGCGTGATCCCGGGTGGATCGTCGGTTCCGGTTTTGCCTGCCGCTGTGATGGACGAGGCCATCATGGATTTCGACTGGCTGCGCGGTCAGCAGTCGGGCCTCGGGACGGCGGCGGTCATCGTGATGGACCAGTCGGTGGATATCGTCAAAGCGATCTGGCGGTTGTCGAAGTTCTACAAGCACGAAAGCTGCGGCCAGTGCACCCCTTGTCGTGAAGGCACGGGTTGGATGATGCGCGTGATGGAGCGGCTGGTTTTGGGCACGGCCGAGCCTGCCGAAATCGACATGCTGATCCAAGTGACCAAACAGGTCGAGGGCCACACGATTTGCGCCTTGGGCGATGCGGCGGCTTGGCCCATTCAGGGTTTGGTGCGTCACTTCCGCCCCGAGGTTGAGGCCCGCTTGCGCCAAAGCCGGATTGCCGCCGAATAAGCGCGCAATTTCACGCGCCCCTTGAACCTTGGCGGCCCGCCGCACACTTTGATGGCAAGCGGTTGGAGGCGGAAAATGCGGCGTTTTATGTTAGCAATGATGGTCACGACCCTAATGCCGTCCATGGCACTGGCCCAAGCGCGCCCGCCCTTGGGGCAAGTGGCGCAAGTGACCGAGCCACTGATCACCGCCGCGATGGCCTATGAAATCAGCCGTGTGTGCGGGGCGGTCAATATTCGTCTGCTGCGCGGCATCGGGTATCTGAACGGAATTAAATCAACCGCGCGGGGCCTCGGCTATAGCAGCGTCGAGATTGATAGCTTTGTCGATGACCGCACGCAGAAGCGGAATCTGGAAGACGTCGCGCGCGGGCGCTTGCGGGATTTGGGTGCGATTGACGGCCAACCCGAGACGTTTTGCGCGGTTGGGCGCAGCCAAATCGCAGCCGGTAGCCAGATCGGTCGCCTGCTGCACTGATTCGAAATTTAAGGCGATGAAAATAGTCACTTTCAGAAGTTAAATTGGACTATTTGTCGCGGTTTACGCTGGTGTCTGCTGCGCGATTTGGATAGGCTGATTCTAAGGCCGCTTATGGGAAAAATCCGTAAGAATCCAAGGGCACGCAGGTATGAACGACCTACGCAAGATCAGCATCGACGGGCGGGTAGTAGAAGTCCCCGCCGCCATGACCCTGATACAGGCCTGTGAGGCCGCCGGGGTCGAAATTCCGCGATTCTGTTACCACGAACGCCTCTCGATTGCGGGGAACTGCCGCATGTGTTTGGTCGAAGTGGTCGGCGGGCCGCCGAAACCTACGGCCTCTTGCGCGATGCAGGTGCGCGACCTGCGCCCCGGCCCCGAAGGTGCGCCGCCGGTGGTGTTGACACAAAGCCCGATGGTGCAAAAAGCGCGGGCGGGGGTGATGGAATTCCTGCTGGTCAATCACCCGCTGGACTGTCCGATTTGCGACCAAGGGGGCGAGTGCGATCTGCAAGACCAGGCCTTTGCTTATGGTCGCAGTGAAAGCCGGTTCATCCTGCCCAAGCGCGCCTCGGACGATATCGATCTGGGGCCGCTGGTCGAGACTCATATGACGCGCTGCATCAGTTGTACGCGCTGTGTCCGGTTTACGACCGAAGTTGCCGGTATCACCCAAATGGGTCAGACGGGCCGCGGCGAGGATGCCGAGGTGACGTCATACCTCGGGCAGACGCTGGATTCGAATTTACAAGGCAATATCATTGACTTATGCCCCGTTGGCGCGCTGACATCCAAACCCTACGCCTTTACCGCCCGCCCGTGGGAGCTGACAAAAACCCCCAGCATCGACGTGATGGATGCGCTGGGCAGCAATATTCGTATCGACACGCGCGGGCGCGAAGTCATGCGTATTTTGCCCCGCAACCATGACGGCGTGAACGAGGAGTGGATCTCGGACAAGACGCGGTTCATTTGGGACGGTATCCGACGGCAACGGCTTGATCGGCCGTATATCCGCGAAGATGGCCGGTTGCGCCCTGTCTCGTGGCCCGAGGCTTTGGCCCTGTTGGCGCAGAAAGCGACGGGCGTGAAAGTGGCCGGTCTGGTGGGCGATTTGGCCTCGGTCGAGGCAGCTTATGCGTTGAAACTACTGGTGGAATCGCTGGGTGGTCAGGTGGAATCGCGTCTGGATGGCGCGGCGCTGCCATTGGAACGGGGCGGTTATGCCGGCACCGCGCGGATCGACGATATCGACCATGCGCGCCACATTACGCTGATCGGCACCAACCCCCGGGTCGAATCGCCCGTTCTGAACGCCCGCATTCGCAAGGCATGGTTGGCGGGGGCCGAGGTGACGATGGTGGGTACGCCCGCCGATTTGACTTACGCGGTTCACCATGCAGGCGACAGCGCCGCCGCCATCGCGGATTTGCCGCGTGATCCGGTCGAGGGTGGTTTGATCATCATCGGGCAGGGCGCGTTGATGGATGGCGGCGCAACCTTAGCGGCGGCGTTTGACTTGGCGGCGGCACAGGGCGGTAAGGTGCTGGTATTGCACACCGCCGCCGCGCGCGTCGGCGCGCTGGATGTCGGCGCCGCGACCGAGGGCGGCCTTGATGCTGCGTTGCAGGGCGCGGGGCTGATTTACGCGCTAGGCGTCGATGAGATTGACCTGCCCGAGGGGCCATTCGTGGTCTATCAGGGCAGCCACGGCGATCGCGGTGCGCATCGTGCCGATCTGATCCTGCCGGCGGCCTGCTATGCCGAGGAATCCGGCCTGTTCGTGAATACCGAAGGTCGTCCGCAACTGGCTTTGCGCGCAGGCTTCCCCCCGGGCGAGGCGCGCGAGAATTGGGCCGTGCTGCGGGCCGTTTCGTCGGCGTTGGGCGCGCCCTTGCCGTGGGATACTTTGGCCGCGCTGCGCCAGCATCTGGTGCAGGCGCACCCGCATCTGGGCCTGTTGGACGTGGTGCCGGAAAATCCGGCCCCCGCCTTGGCGCAGGGCCCACTGGGGCAAGGGACTTTCCCCGCCGTGGTGACGGAATTCTATCTGACAAACCCGATTGCGCGTGCCTCCGCCCTGATGGGGCAGTTGGCGGCGGGTGTCAGTCGACGGGCCATCGCGGCGGAGTAGAGCATGATTGCATTTCTGACCCAGAACCCCGTCGGCATCGTGCTGCTGATCACGTTGCAAAGCTTGCTGGTCATGGTTTTGGTGCTGCTGGCTTTGGCGTTTTTGATGTATGCCGACCGTAAAGTCTGGGCAGCCGTGCAGTTGCGGCGCGGGCCAAACGTGGTTGGGCCGTGGGGGCTGCTGCAAAGCTTTGCCGACCTGTTGAAATACGTGGTCAAGGAAATCATCGTCCCTGCAGGTGCGGACCGATTTGTCTTCTTCTTGGCCCCGATGATGTCGTTTGTGCTGGCCATGGCGGGCTGGGCGGTGATCCCGTTCAGCGACGGCTGGGTCGTGGCCGACATCAACGTGGCGATCCTTTATATCTTCGCGGTTTCCTCGCTTGAGGTCTACGGCGTGATCATGGGGGGCTGGGCGTCGAATTCGAAATACGCGTTCCTCGGGGCGCTGCGGTCGGCGGCGCAGATGATTTCGTACGAGGTGTCGATCGGCCTGATCATCATCGGGATCATTATCTCGACCGGATCGATGAACCTGTCGGACATCGTGCATGCGCAAAACGGGCCCTACGGGATCTTCTCGTGGTACTGGGTCGTGCATTTCCCGATGCTGTTCCTGTTCTTCGTCTCGGCGTTGGCCGAAACAAACCGCCCGCCGTTCGATCTGCCCGAGGCCGAGTCAGAACTGGTGGCGGGCTATCAGGTCGAATATTCCTCCACCCCGTTCCTGTTGTTCATGATTGGCGAGCTGACGGCCGTGACGCTGATGTGCGCGCTGGTGACTCTGCTGTTCCTTGGTGGGTGGTTGTCGCCCATTCCTGGGGTGGCTGACGGGGTGATCTGGTTTATTATCAAGGTTTTGGCATGCTTCTTCATCTTCGCTTTGGTGAAAGCCACAGTGCCGCGCTATCGCTATGACCAGTTGATGCGCATTGGCTGGAAGGTTTTCCTGCCCATGTCGCTGGGCTGGGTCGTCATCGTGGCATTCCTTGCAAAATTCGAAGTTCTGGGCGGCGCATGGGCCCGCTGGGCAACAGGAGGCTAGAGGCATGTCGCAAATCGACTATACCCGCGCTGCGAAATACTTTCTGCTCAAGGATGTATGGGACGGCTTCCGCTTGGGGATGAAGTATTTCTTCCGCCCGCGCCCCACGGTGAACTACCCGCACGAAAAAGTGCCCCTGTCGCCGCGGTTCCGCGGGGAACACGCGCTGCGCCGCTACCCCTCGGGCGAGGAACGCTGCATTGCCTGCAAGCTGTGCGAGGCGATCTGCCCAGCCCAAGCCATCACGATTGATGCCGAGCCGCGCGACGACGGCAGCCGCCGCACCACGCGCTATGACATCGACATGACGAAGTGCATCTACTGCGGCTTCTGCCAAGAGGCCTGCCCCGTGGATGCCATCGTCGAAGGCCCGAATTTCGAATTCGCCACCGAGTCGCGTGAAGAGCTGTTCTACGACAAAGACCGCCTGCTGGCGAACGGGGACAAGTGGGAAGCCGAAATTGCCCGCAACCTCGCCGCCGACGCGCCGTATCGGTAAAGGGATAGCATGGCCTTTATCTTTTACCTTTTTGCGGCGGGTGTTCTGGCGGGCGGATTGATGACCGTCACCGCGCGCCACCCCGTCCATGCCGTGCTGTGGCTTATCTTGGCGTTTTTGTCGGCTGCGGGTTTGTTCGTGCTGCTGGGCGCCGAATTCGTCGCGATGATTCTGATGATCGTCTACGTCGGGGCGGTTGCGGTGCTGTTCCTATTTGTAGTGATGATGTTGGATGTGGATTTCGCGGCGATGCGCGCGAATGCGGGGGCCTATCTGCCCGTGGGGATCCTGATCGGGGTGGTGATCGCCGCGCAGCTTGTGGTCGTGTTCGGAAATTGGGGCTTTGCCCCAAGCGCCGCTGCCAATCTGGATGCGCCGGTGCCGGCTACAGTGGATAATACGCAGGCCTTGGCCGCGATTTTGTACGACCGCTACTTCCCTGCGTTCCAGCTGGCCGGCCTTGTGCTGCTGGTCGCCATGATCGGGGCCATCGTGTTGACGATGCGCCACCGCCAGGATGTGAAACGGCAGGATGTGATGCAGCAGATGATGCGCGATCCGGCGCAGGCTATTCGCATGGTGAACCCCAAGCCGGGCCAAGGGTTGGAGGATGACGCATGATGACCATCACGCTGGGCCATTACTTGGGCGTCGCGGCGATTTTGTTTGTGATCGGCGTGTTCGGCCTGTTCCTGAACCGCCGCAACGTGATCATTCTGCTCATGTCGATCGAGCTGATCTTGCTGGCGGTGAATATCAATTTCATCGCGTTTTCCAGCTACTTGGGTGATCTGACGGGGCAGGTGTTCACCCTGTTCGTGCTGACGGTCGCCGCGGCGGAATCGGCCATCGGGCTGGCGATTATCGTGACGTTCTTCCGGCGGCGCGGCGCGATCGGCGTCGAAGACGCCAATGTGATGAAGGGGTAACCTGATGGAGCACATCATCCTTCTGGCCCCCTTGGTCGGCGCGGTTGTGACCGGTTTCGGCTGGCGCGCGCTGGGCGAGCAGTTGGCGACATGGGTGGCCACGGGCATCATGCTGCTGGTGGCCGCGCTGTCATGGGTCGTGTTCTTCCGGTTTGCGGGCGATACGCAGGTGATCCACCTGCTGCGCCTGATCGATGTAGGCACGCTGCAGGTCGATTGGGCAATCCGGCTGGATCGGCTGTCCGCGATCATGCTGGTGGTGATAAACTCGGTCTCGGCTTTGGTGCACCTCTATTCGCTGGGCTACATGGCGCATGACGACAACTTCGCCCATGGCGAAAGCTATCGCCCGCGCTTCTTTGCCTATCTGTCGCTGTTCACCTTTGCGATGCTGCTGCTGGTGACGGCCGACAACCTTGTGCAGCTGTTCGTCGGTTGGGAGGGGGTGGGCCTCGCGTCCTTCCTGCTGATCGGGTTTTACTTTCGCAAAGACAGCGCGAACGCGGCTGCCATGAAGGCCTTTGTCGTCAACCGCGTGGGCGATTTGGGCCTGTATCTGGCGATGATGGTGCTGTTTCTGGCGACAGGCTCGTTGAACTTCGCCGATATTTTCGCCGCCGCGCCCGCGCTGGCCGAAAGCGGCATCCCTTTCCTGTGGCGCGATTGGAGCGTGACCGAACTTGCCGCGCTGCTGCTGTTCGTCGGGGCCATGGGTAAATCCGCCCAGCTGTTCCTGCACACATGGCTGCCCGACGCGATGGAGGGGCCGACCCCCGTGTCCGCCCTGATCCACGCCGCGACGATGGTGACGGCGGGCGTGTTCCTGCTGTGCCGCATGTCGCCGATTTTGGAGTTTGCGCCAATTGCCACCGGTTTTGTGGTCGTCATCGGGGCCGCCACTGCGTTCTATGCGGCGACAGTGGCGCTGGTGCAGAACGACATCAAACGCGTCATCGCCTATTCGACCTGTTCGCAGCTGGGCTACATGTTTGTGGCGGTCGGGGTGGGGGCCTATGGCGTTGCAATGTTCCACCTGTTCACCCACGCCTTTTTCAAGGCGCTGTTGTTCCTTGGGGCGGGCTCGGTCATTCACGCGACAGACCATGAACAGGATATGCGCAATTACGGCGGCCTCGCCGGTCAGATCCCGTTCACCTTTGCCATGATGATGATCGGCACGCTGGCCATCACGGGCGTCGGTATCCCGCTGACGCAAATCGGTTTCGCGGGCTTCCTGTCAAAAGACGCAGTGATCGAAAGCGCCTTTGCAGGAGCGGGCTTCCTTCCTTTCGCGGTGCTGGTCGTTGCTGCGGCGCTGACCAGCTTTTACAGCTGGCGGCTGATTTTCCTGACATTCTTCGGCAAGGCGCGGGGCGATGGCCACCACCACCCGCACGAAAGCCCGCTCGTCATGCTGGTGCCGATGGCGGTGTTGGCTGTGGGTGCGGTGCTGGCGGGTGTGATCTGGGTGGGCGATTTCTTTGGCCATGTCGATCAGGTCGGGGCGTTCTTCGGTATTCCCGTGGCAGATGCGGGCCATCACCACTACGCGTTTACCGGTCAACCGGGGCAAGGCGCACTGTTCATCGCCCCCGATAACCATGTGCTGGACGACGCCCACGCTGTGCCAGCTTGGGTTAAAGTCGCGCCCTTTGTGGCGATGCTGCTGGGCCTTGCCGTCGCGGTCGTGTTCTACATCACCCGCCCCGCGCTGCCCGCGCAACTGGCCGCGCGCTGGGGTGGGGTGCATGCGTTCCTGATGAACCGCTGGTATTTCGATGAGCTTTACGACCGCGTTTTCGTGCGCCCCGCGCAGGCGATCGGCCGCGCGCTGTGGCATGGCGGGGACGAGGCGGTGATTGACGGCGCCCTGAACGGTGTCGCCATGGGGCTGATCCCACGGGCCACGCGGGCGCTGTCGCGCGCGCAGACCGGCTATCTTTTCCACTATGCCTTTGCGATGGTGATCGGTGTTGTCATCCTGCTGCTGTGGCTGTTCCTGTTTGCAGGGGGGCGCTGAATGTTGCTGTCCTTAGTCACGTTTCTACCGGCCATCGGCGCGCTGGTGTTGGCGCTGTTTTTGCGCGGCGAAGGCCCTGCAGCCCAGCGAAATGCCCGCTGGGTGGCGCTGGGCACAACGGTTGCGACGTTCGTTGCCTCGCTGTTCATCCTGTTCGGGTTCGACCCCGCCTACGACGGTTTCCAGTTTGTCGAGGATCGCGCTTGGGTGATGGGCCTTTCCTATCGCATGGGCGTCGACGGCATCTCGGTGCTGTTCATCATGCTGACCACCTTCCTGATGCCGCTGGTGATCCTAACCAGTTGGGAGGTGAGCGAGCGCGCCCGCACGCTGATGATCGCGTGGCTGCTGCTGGAAACGCTGATGATCGGCGTGTTCGCGGCGCTGGATCTGGTGCTGTTCTACCTGTTCTTCGAGGCCGGCCTGATCCCGATGTTCCTGATCATTGGCGTCTGGGGCGGGCAAAACCGCGTCTACGCGGCGTTCAAATTCTTCCTCTACACCTTCCTTGGATCAGTGCTGATGCTGGTCGCTATGCTGGTGATGTACTGGGATGCGGGCACAACCTGTATCGCCGCGTGCGGCGAAGGCGGGGTCGAGCTGCTGAACTACAGCTTCCCGATGGCAGGGGGCATGCAGGTGCTGTTGTTCTTGGCGTTCATGGCCAGCTTTGCCGTGAAGCTGCCGATGTGGCCCGTGCACACATGGCTGCCCGATGCGCACGTGCAAGCGCCAACCGCAGGCTCGGTCGTGCTGGCGGCGGTGCTGCTGAAAATGGGCGGCTACGGCTTCTTGCGCTTTAGCCTGCCGATGTTTCCGCTGGCCAGTGAAATGCTGGCCCCGCTGATGCTGTGGCTTTCGGCGATTGCGGTGGTCTATGCCTCGTTGGTCGCGCTGGTGCAGACCGACATGAAGAAGTTGATCGCCTATTCGTCGGTGGCGCATATGGGCTTCGTCACCATGGGCCTGTTCGCGCTGAACCGCCAAGGGATTGACGGCGCGATTTTCCAGATGATCAGCCACGGCTTCATTTCTGCCGCGCTATTCCTGTGCGTCGGCGTCATCTACGACCGCATGCACACGCGCGAGATTGCGGCCTTTGGCGGACTGCTGAACCGTATGCCCGTCTATGGCGCACTGTTTTTGCTGTTCACGATGGCCAACATCGGCTTGCCGGGCACGTCTGGCTTTGTGGGCGAGTTTTTGGCACTGATGGGCGCGTATCAGGCCAATAGCTGGGTCGCGCTGGTCGCGGGGACTGGTATCATCCTGTCGGCTGGCTACGGGCTTTGGCTGTTCCGCCGTGTCATCATGGGGGCGATCACGCACAAGCCGTTGCAGGCGATTGCAGATTTGACCCCCCGCGAAATCGCCATTTTTGTGCCGCTTGTCGTGATGACCCTGCTGCTGGGGGTCTACCCCAGCCTTGTCACCGACATCACCGGCCCTAGCGTGCAGCGTTTGGTCGACCATGTGGCCGCCGAAATCGCCGCTGCCGGAGGATACTAGCATGTCTGCCGATCTCGCGCTGATTTCGCCTGAAATTGCCTTGGCTTTGTTCGCGATTGCCGCCCTGATCTGGGGGGCCTTTGGCGGGCACGACAAGCTGGCACCGCTGCTGCACAGTCTGACAGCGGGGGTGCTGGCCATTCTGGGGCTGGTTGTGATGTTCCGCGCCGATGGCGTGGGTTTTGGCGGCCTGATCACGATCGATGGCTTCGCCCGTTTTGCGCAGGCGGTTATTTTACTGTCGGCAGCGGCTGTTCTGGCGATTGGCCAAGGCTGGTTGGCGGACCGTGCGATGCTGCGGTTTGAATACCCCGTGCTGGTCGCGCTGGCGGTGCTTGGCATGCTGGTCATGGTCAGCGCCAGCGACCTGATCACCCTCTATATGGGGCTCGAGCTTCAGTCGCTCGCCCTCTATATCCTTGCCGCATTCGGGCGCGAAAACGCCCGTTCGTCCGAGGCGGGGCTGAAATATTTCATCCTCGGGGCGCTGTCGTCGGGCCTGCTGCTGTATGGCGCGTCGCTGACCTACGGCTTTGCGGGCACCACCAGTTTCGCCGGCATCGCGCAAGCGGCCGAGGGGGCCAGCATCGGCCTGCTGTTCGGGCTGGTATTCCTGCTGGCCGGGGTCGCGTTCAAAATCTCGGCCGTGCCGTTCCACATGTGGACGCCCGATGTGTACGAAGGCGCACCCACCCCCGTCACCGCATTCATGGCAGCCGCGCCCAAGGTTGCGGCCATGGCTATGCTGGCGCGCATTGTGCACAGCGGCTTCGGCCCCATCTTGGCCGACTGGCAACAGATCATCGTGGTACTGTCGCTGCTGTCTATGTTCCTTGGGGCCATCGCGGGCATTGCGCAGCGCGATATCAAACGGCTGATGGCGTATTCGTCGATTGCCCATATGGGCTATGCGCTGCTCGGCCTTGCCGCCGGAACCGCCTTCGGGGTCGAAGCGATGCTGGTCTACATGGCACTCTACGCCATCATGAGCATCGGGGCCTTCGCCTTTATCTTGTCGATGGTGCGCGACGGTGCGCCGATCAGCCAGCTTGACGCACTGAAGGGGCTGGGCTGGGCGCAGCCCGCGCGCGGGTTGGCGGTGCTGGTGCTGATGGTAAGCTTGGCGGGCATACCGCCCTTCATCGGGTTCTTTGGCAAGCTTTACGTCTTGCAGGCAGCGATTGACGCAGGGCTGATCTGGCTGGCAGCGGCGGGGGTGGTTGCCTCGGTCATCGGGGCGTTCTACTATCTGCGCATCGTCTACCTGATGTATTTCGTGCCGGCCGAGGGGGATTTGCAAGCCCCTGCCGATTGGCCGCTGCGGGTGGCGCTGGCCGTCTCGGCACTGGCAACGGCGCTGGGTGCGCTTAACCTGTTTGGACTGGAACCCTTGGCCGCCATCGCAGCGCAATCCCTCATCCCCTGATGACCGTACTTGACGAAGAATGGCCCGCTGGTGTCGGGCGGGTCGTGCACGACCGTATCGACAGCACTATGTTCGAGGCGCGCCGCATGGCCGAGGCGGGCCTGACGCAGCCGACGTGGATCCTTGCGTTGGAACAAACAGCGGGCCACGGCCGGCGGGGTAGGGCGTGGCGGCACCCGCTGGGGAATTTCGCGGGCACGATCGTGTTTCGGCCCGCAGGCGATGCACACGCCGCCGGATTGCGGTCGTTCTTGATGGCGAACGCGCTGCGCACGGCGCTGGCCGAATACGTGGCGCCCACGCGGCTCGGGCTGAAGTGGCCCAATGATGTGCTGCTGGATGGCGGCAAGGTCGCGGGGATTTTGCTGGAAAGCCGCACGGCTGGGGCGCAGGTCGATTGGCTGGCCATCGGTATTGGCGTCAATCTGGCCAGCGCGCCCGATCCCGACGGCAGCGTCTTTGCCCCCGTTGCACTGGGCGAGGCGCCGCCCAGCCCGCAGGAATTTCTGCCGCGACTGGCCCGCGCCTTCGCCGCGCAAGAGGCGCTTTTTGCCGCCCACGGCTTTGGCCCGATCCGCCAAATGTGGCTGGATCACGCCGTCATGCTGGGTAAACCCATCGTCGCCCGCCTGCCCAACGCTACACATGAAGGCACGTTCGAGGGCCTCGACGACGACGGCAATCTACTGCTGCGCACCCCGCAGGGCCTGCGCACCATCGCCGCCGCCGAGGTGCATTTCGGCGGCTGATAGCCGCACATCCGCAGCTGTCGGTGTAAAATATCCGCGTGGGGGCTTGCATCCCCGCGCGCGGAGGGCGATGTGCATTGCAACCGGATCGCGTGTGATCCCTCAGTCGCGGGTTGCCTTTACGGCACCTGCATCCCTTCAACAAATCAAGGAAACTCAATGTCTCAGGATCGACTGATCTACCTTCCCCTCGGCGGCGCGGGCGAGATCGGCATGAACGCCTATGTCTACGGCTACGGCAAACCCGGCGAGGAGCGGCTGATCGTTGTAGATCTGGGCGTCGCCTTCCCCGATATGGACACCACCCCCGGCGTTGATCTGATCTTCGCCGATGTGAAATGGCTGGAAGAACGCCGCGAGCGGATCGAAGGCATCATCATCACCCACGCGCACGAAGACCACATCGGGGCCATCGGGCACCTGTGGCCGCGTCTGCGCGCGCCTATTTATGCGCGCAAATTCACGGGGCGCATTGCGGAATCCAAGCTGGAAGAAAGCGGCGCTCCGATCAAATCCGTGCTGCATATCGTCGAGCCGTGGCCCGCGCAGACAATCACCATGGGCCCGTTCAGCGTGGGGTTCCTGCCGATCAGCCACTCGATCCCCGAAAGCGCGGGTCTGATCATCGACACGCCCAAGGGACGCATCCTGCACACCGGCGACTTCAAGATCGACCGTGATCCGGTCGTTGGCGAGGCCTTTGACGATGCACTGTGGAAGCGTGCAGCCGAAGGGGGCGTAAAGGCGCTGATGTGCGATTCGACCAACGTGTTCAGCCCCGCCCCGGGCCGTTCGGAATCGACCCTCGCCCCCGAGGTCGAGAAGCTGATCGCCAGCGCCGACGGCATGGTTGTGGCTACGACGTTCGCCTCGAACGTTGCGCGTCTGAAGACGATTGCGAATGCAGCTACCGCTGCCGGCCGCCGTATCTGCCTGCTGGGCCGCGCCATGCGCCGCATGGTCGAGGCTGCGCTGGAAACCGGCCTTTTGACCGATTTCCCCGCCGTGATCTCGCCCGAGGAAGCCGCCGACATGCCGCGCCACAAAGTTCTGCTGCTGGTCACTGGGTCGCAGGGTGAACGCCGCGCAGCATCCGCGCAACTGGCGAACGGCAGCTATCTGGGCCTGAAGCTGAAAGAGGGCGATCTGTTCCTGTTCTCGTCCAAGGTCATTCCGGGGAACGAGCGCGGCGTGATCCGCATTATGAACATGCTGTCGGAAAAGGGCGTCGATATCGTCGACGACGCAGGCGGGCGCTACCACGTGTCGGGCCACGCAAACCGCCCCGATCTGCAGACTATGCACCGCATCGTCAACCCGCAGCTGATCGTGCCCATGCACGGTGAACACCGCCACCTGCGCGAGCATGTGAAGTTGGCAGAGGAAAGCAATATTCCCGGCTTCTTGGCCGTGAACGGCATGATGCTGGACCTGACGGACGATCGCCCGAAGGTTGCGGAATACATTGATACCGGCCGCACCTATCTGGACGGCTCGGTCCAGATCGGCGCGATGGATGGCGTCGTGCGCGACCGCATTCGTATGGCGCTGAACGGCCATGTCACCGTCACGCTGATTATCGACGAACATGACGAGCCGCTGGGTGATCCGTGGTGCGAAGCCATGGGCCTGCCTGAACTGGGCCGCGGCAACGCCCCGCTGGTCGAGGTGTTGGAGGCCGAGCTGACCAAATACCTGCGCCGCGCCGACGATAAGACGCTGCTGAATGACGATGCGCTGGAGAAAGAACTGCGCAAGATCACGCGCAATACGGCCAACAGCGAAGTCGGCCACAAGCCCGAAGTGACCGTGATTATCTCGCGTTTGGTCTAAGAAAAAAGTGCCGCGGCTGATCTCAGTCGCGGCACAAATATACGGCGCCGCCGACGCCGACGATGGTGACCGCGCCAGCCGCCAGCAGCGCAGGGCCCGACACGGCAGCCGTCAACGCCTGTGCGCCCGCGCCCAAAGCTTGCATGACGCTGCTGGCTTGTCCGGTCATCATCAATGTGCCGGCTGTGCCTGCCACAGCGGTCACACCATCACCAACATCATCAATGTCGCGCCCGGTCGCGATTTCAGCGCCGCGCCGCAGGATGTCGCCCGATGTGTCGGCGGCCATATTGACGTATTCGCAGGTGGTTTTGCGGCATTCGCCGCGATAGTTGCGCGCGCCCGGTGCCAGCAACCACGCGCTGTCCTCGTCCGTGCGGGTCAAACAGTAGCCGGATGTATCCTCTAGGCCCATCATGCCGCCGATAAAGGCGATCGTGACCTCGGAATCGCAGGGGGGGTAGTCGCCCTCGGCACGGCCGCGACCGTTCCAGGAATTTGTCATCCGTTCGCGCCAACCGGCCGAGCTGTCGGTCACGGTGCCCGCAACGATGATGAGGTGCTGGTCATTGACATGGGCGGTGCAGGTTTGATCCTGCGCCGCCGCAGGCCCTGCGAAGGGCAGGGCGAGTAAAACAACCACCGCTGCGGCTGCTGTGCGTTTCATAGCGTTGCTTAAGCCTTTTTGCGTCGCTCGGCAAAACTATAGCGGATGAAGTCCGGCATGTCATCACCCCAGCCCCCGTTGCCTAGTGCGTCGTGGCGATCGTCGCGGTTGCGGCGGTCTTCGCGTGGGCGACGTTCCTCGCGAGGGGCACGCTCTTCACGCGGGGCACGGTCTTCGCGGGTGCGGCGGTCATCGTGCGCCGTCGTATCGGCAGTCTTGGGTGCGGCTTGCGCTACATCTTGCGGGGCGTCAGCCTGCGGGGCGGCGACGGCCTCCTCGCGACGGGGCTTGCGGCGGCGCGAACGCTCGACTTGCTTACCTTCGCTGCTCTTGCCCTCTGCCGCCGTGGTCGCGGGGGCGTCGGCGCGCTTGGCGTTCCGCTCGCTTCGCGATTTAGGCACGGCGGGCATGTCTTTCAGCGGGTTCTCGACACGCGGGATCTCTTGCTGGACTAGCGTTTCGATAGCGGCCAGATTCTTTTCGTCGCGCGGCACGCAGATCATCAGCGTCGAACCCTTGCGACCTGCGCGGCCCGTGCGGCCGATACGGTGGACGTAGTCTTCGGCATGGCTGGGCACATCGAAGTTGAACACGTGGCTGACCGACGGAATATCGAGCCCGCGCGCCGCAACATCAGAGGCGACGAGGAACTTCACCGACCCGTCGCGGAAGCCGTCCAGTGTGCGCATCCGCTGCGATTGGTCTAGATCGCCATGCAGCGGCTCGGCATTGTAGCCGTATTTCTTCAGCGATTTCGCGACGACATCGACATCAAGCTTGCGGTTGCAGAAGATGATGGCATTGGTCAGCGCCTCGCCCTCGCCGTCGATCAGCGCGCGCAGGACGGCGCGTTTTTCCGACGGCTCGCGCTCTTTGTTGCTGCCTTTGAACAGAACGACGCCTTGGGTGATGTTCTGGTTGGTCGTGGCAGCGCGGGCCACCTCTATTCGCGCGGGGGCGGAGAGGAAGGTGTTGGTGATCCGCTCGATCTCGGGGGCCATGGTTGCGCTGAAGAACAGCGTCTGGCGGGTAAATGGCGTCAGCTGGAAGATACGCTCGATATCGGGGATGAACCCCATGTCCAGCATGCGGTCGGCTTCGTCCACGACCATGATCTGCACGCCGGTCAGCAGCAGTTTGCCGCGTTCGAAATGGTCCAGCAGACGACCGGGGGTGGCGATCAGCACGTCGACACCGCGGTCGATCATCGCCTCTTGGTCTTTAAAGGAAACGCCACCGATCAGCAGGGCTTTGGTCAGCTTGGTATACTTCGCATACATGTCGAAGTTTTCGGCAACTTGGGCGGCCAGCTCGCGCGTGGGGCACAGCACCAAGCTGCGCGGCATGCGCGCGCGGGCGCGGCCTTGCGACAGCAGTTGGATCATCGGCAGCGTGAAGCTGGCGGTTTTGCCGGTGCCGGTCTGGGCGATGCCCAGCACGTCGCGCCCGGCCAGCGCCTCGGGGATCGCGCCCGCTTGGATCGGGGTCGGTGTGGTGTAGCCTGCTTCGGCAACGGCCTGCAGAACCTTCGGGTCGAGGTTCAGATCGGAAAATTCGGTCATTCGCGTCCTGTCATTGCGGGAACGGCCCCGCAAGAATGAAAGAAAGGGACGCATGGGTCTGAGCGTCCCGTCGGTTCACCCGCCGTATGCGGGGTCAAGGGCAATTATCTGAATTGGGTCTTTGCGTCAATCATTGCAGGGTTTTTGCGCGCGATTGTGGCACCTTTGCAGGAGGGGCACGTTGACGCGCGGCCCGTCCGTGGTAAACCGCAGGGAATTCTGATCAACCAGCCAAGGCGGCGCGGGCCGCCCGAAGGACTGAAATGAACCTGTTTACCCAGATGCGGGCGCTTGTGATTGCCTGCCTTGACCAGCTTGTAACGGAAGGTGTGATCCCGGCGGGATTGGCGACCGATAATGTCACGGTCGAACCCCCGCGAGACGCCGGCCACGGCGACATGGCCACGAATGCCGCAATGGTTCTGGCCAAACCCGCAGGTGTCCAGCCGCGCGTGATCGCCGATGCGCTGGCCGCAAAGCTGGTGCAAGATCCGCGTGTCGAAAAGGCCGAAGTCGCGGGCCCTGGGTTCTTGAACCTGCGTCTGGCCGCCGATGTGTGGCAAGAGGTACTGCGCGCCGTACTGTCGGATGCGGGCTTTGGTCGCTCGACGCTGGGGCAAGGGCAGCGGGTGAACGTTGAATACGTCTCTGCCAACCCGACGGGGCCGATGCACGTGGGCCACACACGCGGCGCGGTGTTCGGCGATGCGCTGGCATCGCTGCTGTCCTACGCTGGCTATGATGTCACGCGCGAATACTACATCAACGATGGCGGCGCGCAGGTCGACGTGCTGGCGCGATCTGCGTTTGAACGCTACCGCGAGGCGAACGGCCTGACCCCCGACATCCGCGAGGGGCTCTACCCCGGCGATTACCTGATTGAGGTCGGACAGGCGCTGAAAGACAAGTATGGCGACAGCCTGCTGGACCAGCCCGAATCCGTCTGGCTGCTGGACGTGCGCGAATTCGCCACGCAGCAGATGATGGATATGATCCGCGCCGATCTGGCGCTGCTGAATGTGAAAATGGACGTCTTTTCCTCGGAAAAGGCGCTGTATGGCACGGGCAAGATCGAATCGGCCATCGCCAAGCTGGAAGCCCAAGGGCTGATCTATGAAGGCGTGCTGGAGCCGCCGAAAGGCAAGTTGCCCGAGGATTGGGAGCCGCGCGAGCAAACGCTGTTCCGTTCGAC
Organism: Ketogulonicigenium robustum; assembly: GCF_002117445.1. Lineage (NCBI taxonomy): Bacteria > Pseudomonadati > Pseudomonadota > Alphaproteobacteria > Rhodobacterales > Roseobacteraceae > Ketogulonicigenium > Ketogulonicigenium robustum. Next base: position 1,858,964 of record NZ_CP019937.1, on the reverse strand, counting down.
CCTGCATGGCGACGACGTTGATCGCCCCATCAAGAAGTCGGACGGGCAATGGACGTATTTTGCGCCCGACATCGCCTACCACTACGACAAAGTCGAGCGCGGCTTTGACCTGCTGATCGACGTGTTCGGCGCCGACCATGGCGGCTATGTCAAACGCATGAAGGCGGCTGTTTCGGCGCTGTCGGGGGGCAAGGTGCCGCTGGACGTCAAGCTGATCCAGCTGGTCAAGCTGTTCAAAAACGGCGAGCCCTTTAAGATGTCGAAGCGCGCGGGCACATTTGTCACGCTGCGCGATGTGGTCGAACAAGCTGGGGCGGACGTCACCCGCTTCGTCATGCTGACCCGCAAGAACGACGCGCCGCTGGATTTCGACTTCGACAAAGTGCTCGAGCAATCCAAGGACAACCCCGTTTTCTACGTGCAATACGCCCATGCCCGCGTGCATTCGGTGCTGCGCCGCGCGCGCGATGCGGGGTTGGATGTGTCGGATGCCGCGCTGATCGGCGCCGATCTGTCGCGCCTCGGGCACGAGGCCGAGCTGAAGGTCATGCGCCAGTTGGCCGAATGGCCCCGCCTGATCGAAATCGCCGCCCGCGGGAACGAGCCGCACCGGATTGCCTTCTATCTGTATGAATTGGCATCGGATTTCCACGCCCTGTGGAACCGTGGCAACGACGATACCTCGCTGCGCTTCTTGCAAGAGGGGGACGCCGAAACGTCACAGGCGAAAATCGCCCTCATCCGCGCCGTGGCTGTTGTGATTTCTGCGGGTCTTGGTATCCTCGGGGTCACGCCGGCCGAGGAATTGCGCTGATAAAAGCGCGCTGACGAACAAGCACCGCGGGCCGCGCGATCGGGCAATTCAGACGGGTGCATCCGCACGGGTGCCCCGCCAGAGCGAGGCACAGGCTGATGGCATCCATCACCGAGGGTGAAACCCGCCGTGATCCCCCGCCGCCGCAACGCGGGCGGCGCAAAGCGGCGTTGCAGATGATCTGGCTATGTATCTCGTTGGGGACGATGGTCGCCGTGGGCCTGTGGGGCTATCGCCTTTTATTGCGCGAGGCTGCCGGAACGCCCATGGTCCACGCCAGCAGCGGGCCGGTGCGTACAGCGCCCACAGCACCCGGCGGGTCGCTGGCGCAAAACATCGGGCTGTCGGTGAATGCCGTTTTGGCGCGTAACCCCGATGCTGCCTCGGAAAGTGACGTGGTGATTTTGGCGCCGCAATCCGCCGGCCTTACGCGGGAAGATCTGTCGCAGCAGTCGCGCTACATGTCGGGCGCGGGTGCGCTGCCCAACGGAATGCCTGACGAGGTTTTGTCCGCGGGCGATGTTCTGCAGATCGCCGGTGACGATGCGCCGGTCGATTCGATTGACGATCTGCTGGCACAGCTGATCAACCCCCCCGTGGTTGAGGGGGCAACCGCACAAGCTGCGCCGCCCGCCGCCCAAGGGTCTGGTCAAGGATCTGGCCCTGCTGTCATGCGCCCGCAGCCCCGCCCGCGCAGCGCCGTTTATGCTGCCGCCGCTGCAACGCCCGTCGCCCCCGCCCCGCAAACCATCGCGTCCGATGTAGCTGCGGGCACCCCCTTGGTGCAGCTTGGGGCCTTCCCCTCGACCCAAGGGGCCACCGCCGAATGGGAGCGCCTCAGCCGCAACTTCACCGATTTTCTGCGGGGAAAAACGCCCGTCATCCAACAGGCGACCAATGGCGGCAACGTGATCTATCGCTTGCGCGCATCTGGCTTTGCCGATCTGGATGATGCACGCCGCTTCTGTGCGCTGATGGTTGCGGCGAACGGCGCTTGCATTCCCGTGCAGGCCAGCTAAGGCCACTTCTCCGTTAACCGCAGCCCTTCAACCCGAGTGCGAACCGCGCCATGCCCCATTCCGCTGTTATTTTTGGCTGTGCAGGCCCCAAACTGTCACAGGCCGAGGCCGATTTCTTCCGCGCGGCGCAGCCGTGGGGGTTCATTTTGTTTGGCCGCAACGTCGAATCGCCCGAACAGCTGCGCCGCCTGACCGGCGATCTGCGCGCTGCCGTTGGGTGGAACGCGCCGATTCTGATCGACCAAGAAGGTGGCCGGGTCCAGCGCTTGCGCCCGCCCCATTGGCGCGCCTTCCTGCCCGCGCTTGAACAAATGGAACGCGCCAGCGACGCGCTGCGCGCGCAGTGGCTGCGCAACCGCCTGATCGCCGCTGACCTTGCTGCCGTCGGCATCGATGTGAACTGCGCCCCGCTGGCCGATCTGGTCGAGCCCGAGACCCACGAATCCCTGCGCGGTCGCCTTTATGGCGAAACTGTTGCGGGCGTTGTCGCGGCGGCCAATGCGGCGGCGGACGGCCTGTTGGCGGGCGGCGTGCTGCCAGTGCTGAAACACATTCCGGGCTATGGCCGCGCCAATGTCGACAGCCACCTGCACCTGCCCACCGTGACCGCGCCGCTGGATGAATTGCTGGCCCGCGATTTCGCGCCCTTCATCGAATTGCGCGATATGGCGATGGGCATGACTGCGCACGTCGTCTATACGGCTATCGACCCAGAATTGCCCGCCACCGTGTCGCCGGCGATGATTGCGCTGATCCGGCAAACCATCGGCTTCGATGGGCTGCTGATGAGCGATGACGTCTCGATGAATGCGCTGTCGGGGACGATTGCGCAGCGCGCTGCCGCCACCGTCGCGGCGGGTGTCGATCTGGCGCTGCATTGCAATGGCGATATGGTCGAGATGGAGGCCGTGGCCGGCGCCGTTCCCCGTGTCACCGTTGCCGCCGTCGCGCGCGCCGCACGTGCGCTGGGGCAGCGACGCACCCCCGACGCGGCCGATCTGGATGCGCTGTGGGATGAACTGCAAGGCCTGATCAATGTCTGACGGACAACCGTTCGGGGGCGCGCCGGTCAGCGATCTGGACCTGCGTCTTCAGGCTGAGGCGCTGATCGTAGACGTCGGCGGGTTTGAAGGGCCGCTTGACTTGTTGCTGACGCTGTCGCGCACCCAAAAGGTTGACCTGCGGCAGGTGTCGATTTTGGCGCTGGCCGAACAATATCTGGCCTTTATTGCCGCAGCCAAGGAATTGCGGTTGGAACTGGCTGCCGACTATCTGGTGATGGCGGCGTGGCTTGCCTTCTTGAAGTCTCGCCTGCTGTTGCCCGCCGACCCGAAGGCCGAAGGGCCATCGGGCGAGGAACTGGCCGCGCATCTGGCCTTCCAGCTGGAACGCCTTTCAGCCATACGCGAGGCCGCCGCCAAGCTGATGGCGCGCGATCAGTTGGGGCGCGAACGTTTTGTGCGCGGCGACCCTGGCCAGATCCAACGCAACCGCACGGTTAAATGGTATGCCACGCTCACCGACTTGATGCAGGCCTATGCCCGCCTGCGCACCCGCGAGGAATTCCGCCCCTTTGCGTTGGAACGCGAAGCCGTAATGACGATGGATCAAGCTCTCGAGCGGATGCGCAAGCTGATCGGCTTTACCGGCGATTGGACCGAGATCAGCGGCTATCTGCCGGCAGATTGGCGCGAAACGCCAGAAAAATGGCGTTCTTCGACGGCGGCAACCTTTGCCGCAGCGCTGCAACTGGTAAAGGAGGGGCGGGCCGAGCTGCGCCAAGATAGCAGCTTCGCCCCGATCGAAATTCGTAAACGAGGGGCCCATGGCTGAGATTTCTAGCGCCGAACGCATGGTCGAGGCGATCTTGTTTGCCGCGCGCAAGCCCCTGAACGCCCGCCAACTGGCCGCCCGCCTGCCGGAAGGCGTCGATATTGCGGGCGCGCTGGCGACGCTGCAGGCGCGCTATACCGGCCATGGCGTAACCCTGACGCGCGTGGGCGAGGCGTGGGCCTTTCGCACCGCTGCCGACCTGTCGCATCTGATGCGCGAAGAGGTCGAGGAGATGCGCAAACTCTCGCGCGCGGGGATCGAAACGCTGGCCATCATCGCCTATCACCAGCCCGTCACCCGCGCCGAGATCGAAGAGATCCGCGGCGTTTCGGTGAACAAAGGCACGCTCGATCAACTGATCGAGCTGGAATGGGTGCGTGTTGGCCGCCGTCGCATGACACCGGGTCGCCCCGTCACCTATATCGTGACCGAGGCGTTTTTGGACCAATTCGGCTTGGAAACCGCGCGTGATCTGCCGGATTTGAAGGAAATGCGCGCGGCGGGATTGCTGGAAAGCCGCTTGCCGCCTATCGTCACGAACAAGGCAGACGAAACCATCCTCGAGGAGGAGTGAAATGCCGCGAATTCTGATGATGTTGGCGCAGCGCATCCTACTGCCCATCTTGGCACGCAAATCGGGCGGTGGCCGACAAATGCGCAGCGCCCAACAGCTGACCCGATTCCTGCGCCGCTTTATGCGCTTTTAGGCGCCTTCCAGCGGCGGTGAACCCAGAACCATTGCCCGGGGGTCGCAGCAATTCGCGCCTCCAGCCGTTTGGTCGCCATCGTCATCATCGTGACGGGGTCGCTGTGGGGGATGGGGGCTTCCAGCACGGCGGTGAAGTTCAACCCATCGGGAGTGCGCGTCGCGAAGTAAGGAATCAGCAGTGCATCGAATTTCAGCGCCATTTCCGCCGCCGACAGCGATGTCAGCGCGGGTTGACCCAAAAAAGAAATCTGCGTCCCATTCAGGTCATGTACGTCGAACAGTAGTGTCGCCATGCCGCCCGCGCGCAGGTGGCGCACGAAGCCCATCGTGCCACGGCGTCCCTGCGGAAAGACGGGGCCGGACACACCTTCCATCGTTTGGACATAGTGGCTGTTGAAATACGGGTTCCGCATGGGGCGATAGATGCCGCCAATCGTGTAGCCCATCCGATGCAAGATATGGCGCGGTACTTCGTAATTCGAAAAATGCGCTGTCAGGAACAGCACGGGCCGCCCTGCAGCCTTTGCCTCGGCCAGTGCAGCCAGCCCCTCGCCGGTGATCTGGGTGCTTTGCAGTTGCTTGTCCAACGCGCCACTGGAGTAGTTCTCGATTAGGGTGCGGCCCATATTGTCCAGCACCGTATCGGCAATCTCGCGGCGGCGTTCGGGCGGCATTTCGGGGTAAATCATCGCCAGATTGACCAGCGCCCGCTTGCGGTAACCTGCCAAAGGGCCAATGATATGCCGCGTAATCCACCCCATCATCGCCACGCGCCGCGCATAGGGCAGCGCGCGGGCCAGCGCCAACAGCGCACGCAACGTCCGGTCTGTCGCTAGGTCGGCAAAAGTACCTTCGGGCACATCGGATGATTGGGTCTTGGCCATGGGGGTCCGCCGTTAATGTGCCCCCGTGATACGCAAGGAATAGCCCCAAGTGCAAGCCTCAGGCGTCCTCATCCTCGTCGCCCTTCCGCATTAGGCTGATCTCGCCCTGATCCGCCGCCTCGCGCAGTGTCGAGACGATGATTCCCATGGCTTTTTCGACCTCGGACTTGCGCGGGGCATCCAGCGCAGCAGCTTCCTCGCGGAGGGAATCCGCCAAGCGCTGGGGGATGTTGGCCAGCAAATAGGCGGTTGTTTGCGCCTCTGGTGTATCGGCATCGGCTGCGGCGATGACCAACGCCAGATCTGGCGGGTCAATCTTACGCAAAATCTTGGGCACGTCGGTCGGGTGCAGGCGCGCAGGGATGTGCGCGTAGGTAAAGATCGCCTTGCGGACCTGATCGGCAAAGGCCGGATCGTCCTCGCCCAGCCCCTTCAGCACGCTATCGCGTGTGCGCTGGGTGCTGGCGTTCAGAATCGCCCCGACGCGCTGGTCAGGCGGCCGGTCAAATGCAGGGGCTTCGACCGCGCAATAGTCGCGCACGATGGCTTGTCCGATGCGGTGCAGCGCCAAGGGGCTGACATGGTTCGCGCGCGAAAAGGCCAAGGCCACGCGCCGCGCCCGATCCCCCGGGATTAGCGATAGCGCCTCGGCCGCGCGGTTGACGGGCAGGCGCGACAGGATAACGGCGGCGATCTCGATGCTCTCGCGGGTGAGGGGGGCGGCCAATTCGTCCGACTTCATGGTGCGGATCTGAGCCCAAGGGTCGCTGCCAACGCGGGCCGCAGCCTCGGACCGCAGGCGGGCTGCGGCACCGGGGCTGAGGTGCTGGGCCACGGCGGCAAGCGTGCCTTCCATATCGGTCGGCGCAGCCAGCCCCAGCCCTTCCAACTCGTCGATGAATTCGCTGACAACAGCATTGACGGTCGCACGATCGACCAGCCGCAAGTTACTGATTTCGTGGGTCAATCGCACCTGCACATCTTCGGGCAGGCGGGCGAGGGGGGGCGTCTGCCCCTCGCGCAGTAGGGCCTGCACAACGATGGCTGCTTTACTGGCGCGGGAATAGTGGTCGATGTGTTGCACTGCGGGGCACCGGATTGGGACACTTTCGTCCATCCTGCGCCCCGCAAGGTTAAGGCGTGGTTACGTTTCGCCGAAAACGCGCCGGAAAATCGTGTCGACGTGTTTGGTATGGTAACCGAGGTCGAATTTTTCCTCGATTTCGGCAGGTGTCAGCGCGGCGGTGACTTCGGGGTCGTTTAGCAGTTCGGTTTTGAAGTCCGCGCCGTGTTCCCAAACCTTCATCGCGTTGCGTTGGACCAGGCGGTACGAATCCTCGCGCGAGACACCGGCCTGCGTCAGCGCCAGCAATACGCGCTGCGACATGACAAGACCTTTGAACTTGTTCATGTTTTTCAGCATGTTCTCGGGGTAGATCACCAGCTTTTCGATGACGCCGGCCAAGCGGTTCAGCGCGAAATCCAGCGTGATGGTCGTGTCGGGTCCAATCGCCCGCTCGACCGAGGAGTGGCTGATGTCACGTTCGTGCCAAAGGGCGACGTTTTCCAACGCGGGCGTGACCGACATGCGCACAAGGCGCGCAAGGCCGGTCAGGTTTTCGGTCAGCACGGGGTTGCGTTTGTGTGGCATGGCCGAGCTGCCCTTTTGGCCAGGGCTGAAGAACTCCTCGGCCTCCAGCACCTCGGTGCGCTGCATGTGGCGAATCTCGATCGCGACGTTTTCGATGCTGCTGGCGATGACGCCCAGCGTGGCGAAGAACATCGCATGGCGGTCGCGCGGGATGACTTGGGTGCTAATCGGCTCTGGCGTCAGGCCCAGCATTTTGCAGACATGTTCTTCGATATAGGGGTCGATGTTGGCAAAGGTGCCGACTGCGCCCGAAATTGCGCCAGTTGCAACTTCCGCCCGCGCGGCTTGCAGGCGGGCGCGGTTACGGTCCATCTCGGCGTAGAAGCGGGCGAAGGTCAGGCCCATCGTGGTCGGCTCGGCATGGATGCCGTGGCTGCGGCCGATGCGGACGGTGTCTTTGTGTTCAAAGGCGCGGCGCTTGAGCGCGACCAGCACTTTGTCCATATCAGCCAACAAAATGTCGGCGGCGCGTACCAATTGCACGTTCAACGTGGTGTCCAGCACGTCGCTGCTGGTCATGCCTTGGTGAACAAAGCGGGCGTCTTCGGCGCCGATATGTTCGGCCAAGTGGGTCAGGAAGGCGATGACGTCGTGCTTGGTGACAGCCTCGATCTCGTCAATGCGGGCGACGTCGAAAGCGACATCCTTGGCGCGCCAGACAGCCTCGGCATTGGCCTTCGGGATCACCCCCAACTCGGCCTGCGCGTCGCAGGCATAGGCCTCGATCTCGTACCAGATTTTGAATTTGGTCTCGGGCGACCAAATAGCAACCATTTCGGGGCGGGAATAGCGCGGGATCATCGGCGGGCCTTTGGTTGGTAGGGGATGGCCGCGTCATAAGCGCCGCGGCCCCTGTGGGCAATGAAAAAGGGCGCCCTGCGGCGCCCTTTCCCGTAAACCGGCTGCGGATTAGCAGCTGTAGTACATTTTGTATTCGACCGGGTGGGGGGTGTGCTCGTAGGCGTACACTTCTTGCCACTTCAGGTCGATATAGGCTTCCAGCTGGTCCTTGGTGAACACGTCACCAGCGGTCAGGAAGTCCATGTCGGCTTGCAGTTCGGTCAGCGCTTCGCGCAACGATCCGCAAACGGTCGGGATTTCGGCCAGTTCTTCCGGCGGCAGGTCGTACAGGTCTTTGTCCGACGCAGCGCCCGGGTCGATCTTGTTCTTGATCCCGTCGAGGCCAGCCATCAACAGGGCTGCGAAGGCCAGATAGGGGTTCGCCGACGGATCGGGGAAGCGAGCTTCGACGCGCTTGGCCTTGGGCGATTCCGACCACGGAATACGGACGCAACCCGAGCGGTTGCGGGCCGAGTACGCGCGCAGAACGGGGGCTTCGAAGCCCGGGATCAGACGCTTGTAGCTGTTGGTCGACGGGTTGGTGATCGCGTTCAGCGCCTTGGCGTGCTTCAGGATGCCGCCGATGAAGTACAGGGCTTCTTGGCTGAGGTCGGCATACTTGTCGCCAGCAAACAGCGGCTTGCCGTCTTTCCAGATCGACATGTTCACGTGCATGCCCGAACCGTTATCGCCCGAGATGGGCTTGGGCATGAAGGTGGCCGACTTGCCGTAGGCGTGGGCCACGTTGTGGATGATGTACTTGTACTTCTGGATGTTGTCGGCTTGTTCGGTCAGGCCGCCAAAGATCATGCCCAGCTCGTGCTGTGCCGATGCCACTTCGTGGTGGTGCTTGTCGACCTTGATGCCGATGCGCTTCATCGTCGACAGCATTTCGCTGCGCAGGTCTTGCGCGTCGTCAATCGGGTTCACGGGGAAGTAGCCGCCCTTGACGCCCGGACGGTGGCCCATGTTGCCCGATTCATATTCGGTGTCGGTGTTCCATGCGGCGTCAACGCCGTCGACCTGGAACGAAACCTTGTTCGAGGTAACCGAGTAGCGGACATCGTCGAACAGGAAGAATTCGGCTTCGGGGCCGCAGTAGAACGGATCGCCGATACCCGAGGACTTCAGGTAGGCTTCAGCCTTCAGCGCGATCGAACGGGGGTCGCGCGAATAAGCTTCGCCGGTGTCGGGCTCGACCACGTTGCAGTGCACTGCAATGGTTTTCTCGGCGTAGAAGGGGTCGACATAGGCGCTGTCGCTGTCGGGCATCAGTTTCATGTCCGACTGGTCGATCGACTTCCAGCCAGCGATCGACGAGCCGTCGAACATGAAGCCTTCTTCGATGAAATCCTCGTCCACCAGATCGGCAACGACGGTCACGTGCTGCAGTTTGCCCTTGGGATCGGTAAAGCGGACGTCGACGTAAGCCGCATCCTCTTCCTTGATCATTTCCAGAAGCTTGTAAGTGGTCATCTTCGATATCCTTTCGGAAGATATATCCCGGGGCCTGGATTCGCGCCCCGGCAATGCCGATAGTTAGAGCGCGTCGTCGCCGGTTTCGCCAGTGCGGATGCGAATGGCCTGTTCAACCGGAGAGACAAAAATTTTGCCGTCGCCGATCTTGTCGGTCTTGGCAGCGGTGATAATCGCGCCGATCGCAGCCTCGACCTGTTCGTCAGGCAGCACCACCTCGATTTTCACTTTGGGCAGGAAGTCGACGACATATTCGGCGCCGCGGTACAGTTCAGTGTGACCTTTCTGGCGCCCGAACCCCTTGACTTCAGCGACAGAAAGCCCTTGGACGCCGATATCCTGAAGCGCTTCTTTCACCTCATCCAGCTTGAAAGGCTTGATGATCGCCTCGATCTTTTTCATGTTCGGCTCCCGTCTAAACTTGCTACTTATGCAAGATCACAAGGGCGGTTCCGCCTCAATCTGTCGCGATGAAAACAGCCCATAAATCACAGGTGATGCGTTGGGTGATGCCTAAAAAATAGGCAAATAAGCTTCAAAATGGGGCAATTTGGAAACTTGCTTGTCAAAGCGCTAAGATGGTGCGGGCGGAGGGACTTGAACCCCCACGCCTCTCGGCGGCAGAACCTAAATCTGCTGCGTCTGCCAATTTCGCCACGCCCGCACACGCGCTTGACGGCGCCCTTATTGACGCAGAACTGCCGCACGTCAAGACGTTGCGCGCACCATGCGGCAACGTGACTCGACGGCCACAGCGCAATTATGTGGTTTTCAAGGGACGTGGCGCAGCCAAGCGGGGTCAGAAAACTTGGTTTCGGCCAGATTTTCGGCCGCCGCGCGCTCCTCAGGGGTGATGGCCCCGTCGCTGCCGCCGTTCAGCGTGCGGAAGGTCTGCTTCATGCTGTCGATCACCGCATCGCGCGACAGGCCGGTCTGGCTGCGCACAGGATCGACCCGTTTCGCCGCACTGGTAATCCCCTTGTCCGAGATTTTCTCGCGGCCGATGCGCAAAACCTGCAGCATTTTATTGGCGTCCATGTCGTAGGACATTGTGACATGGTGCAGCACCACCCCGCCCGAATACCGCTTTTGCGCGGCCCCGCCGATCTTGCCCTTGGCGCTGGTGATGTCGTTGAGGGGTTTGTAGAACGCATCCACGCCCAGCGCGTTCAGGGCCTTCAGCACCCAGCTGTCCAAAAACGCATAAGATCCGGCAAAATCCAGATCCGACACCAGTGATTCGGGCGCGTAGAGCGAATAGGTGATGGCCGAACCGGGCTCGACGAACATCGCGCCGCCGCCTGTTACGCGCCGCACCGTCTGAATCCCCAATGCATCGGCCGCCTCCAAGTCGACTTCGTTCGAAAGCGACTGGAAGTTACCGATAATGATGGCGGGGCGATCCCATTGCCAAAAGCGCAGCGTCGGCTTGCGGCGACCGGCAGCGACCTCGCGCGCCAGCACATCGTCCAGCGCCAGATGCATGGCAGGCGATTCGGGCGCGCCGTCGATGATCTGCCAGTCAAAATCCAGCCACGTCTTGCTGAGGCCGAGCGCACGGCGCACCGCTGTCGTGATATCACCGGCGGCAAAGCCGACCAGCGCCGCGCCGGGGCGCAGGCCATCTTCAATGGCGGCGGTCATCTTGCTGGCGGACATATCCGCCGGCAGGCCGGTCAGCGCCGCGATAATGTCCTCCAGCGCCTCGGCGGGTTCCAGAAAGAAGTCGCCCGAGATGTGCACATCGACCAGCTTGTCATCGGCCACGGTCAGATCTGCGACCACCAGTTTTCCACCCGGAACCTTGTATTCGCCATGCATTGCATTTGTCCTTCAACGTCTACACAGTCCGGCTATCTTACGAACATCAACCACTGCTGACGAGGGGAACATATGACCCGCATTTTGGGAATCGCAGGCAGCTTGCGGCGCGCGTCGTTCAACGCGGGGCTGTTGCGCGCGGCTATCGACGGGGCGCCGGATGGCGTGCAGATCACTGCGGGCGATATCGCCGATGTGCCCCTTTACGATGGCGATTTGGAGGCTGCGGAAGGCCTGCCGCCCTCGGTTCAGGTCCTGCAAGAGGCGCTGGCCGCCGCCGACGGGCTGCTGCTGGTGTCGCCCGAATATAACGGCAGTATTCCGGGCGTGCTGAAAAACGCGTTGGACTGGATGTCGCGCGGCCCGGGCCTGGGGTATTTCAAAGGCAAGCCGGTGGCCGTGATCGGCGCATCGCCGGGGGGCTTTGGCACGGTGCTGGCGCAAGCGCACTGGACACCCGTCATGCGCGCCTTGGGGATGCAACCGTGGTACGAGGCGAAGCTGATGGTATCGCGCGCGGGCGGATCGTTCGACGCCGACGGCAACCTGACAGACGACAAGGTGCGCGAGCAGTTGCAAGCCTTCCTCGCCGGATTTGCCGCAAGCCTGTGATACAATAAAAAAGGCCGGGCAAATGCCCGGCCTTTCCTATTCAATGACCCGCAGGTTATTCCTGACGGTTGCCGAACAGTTGCAGCAGCATCATGAACATGTTGATGAAGTCCAGATACAGGTTCAGCGCGCCCATGATAGCGGCTTTGCCCAGCCATTCGGTGTCGCCATGCACAGCGTGCTGCACATAGGTGTTCTTGATGTTTTGCGTGTCATAGGCGGTCAGACCTGCAAAAATCAGAACGCCCAAGGCCGAAATCGCCATCTGCAGCGGGCCCGAGCCCAAGAAGATGTTGACGATCGAGGCCAGCAGCAGACCCACAACGCCCATGATCAGGAAGGTGCCCCAGCCCGAGATGTCGCGCTTGGTCGTGTAGCCGTACAGCGACAGCGACGCGAAAGCGATTGCCGTCACCAGAAACACCTGCACGATCGAGGTGCCCGTGAACACCAGGAAGATCGAGCTGAGCGAAAGACCCATCGCGGCGGCGTAGGCATAGAAGAACAGCTGCGCGCCAGCGGTGGACAGGCGGTTGATCAGCGCGCCAAAGGCAAAGACCATCCCGATCGGCAGCAGCATGATCACCCACTTCAGCGGGGTCGCATACAGGGCATAGCCAAACTCGGTCAGGTAGCGACCTGTACCCAGCTGATACTGCGTGGCCACATTGGTGACAGCCAACCCCGATACGGCCCAAGCGGCCAAACCGGTGATGATCATGCCAATCGACATGGTCGCGTAAACTTTATTCATGTGGGCCTTAAGGCCCTGGTCGATCACACCGGCGCGTACACCCGCCGTGGTGCGGATCGTGTCGAATTGTGCCATAGAGTCCTCCAGCCAAAATCGCGCAACAATACATATGCGCCAGGCCCACTAGGGGATTCTGGCGCTACGCCAGTAATATCGGGGATGCAGCCTGTCATTTCAAGAATTTCAGGCCAAATCCGCCGGATTTTTCGTAACGAATCGTGAAGTGGCGCAACGTTAACAAAAATGCCGCCCATCAATGGCGGCATTTTGCATATTTTTCTGGATTATCGCGGTATTAGCGGGGGCTGCGCTGATAGGGCAAATCCCACATCGTGCGCTTCGCCTCGTCTTGCACCTGCGTCCGGGTCAGGCCAATGTCGGCCAGCAGCGCATCATCCAGTTCAGCCAGATGGCGACGTTCCTGGCGCACGCGCAGCGCAAGCACGATACGGGCGAAAAAGCCGCGGCTGGCGGGAAGAGAGCTGGCGATTGCATGGGTCAGTGCCATGTCGTGATTCCTTATGGATGGCTGCGGCAAATTCCGCATGCTTGCTCTAACGTCACGGCTGACATAAATAAAATGAATGTTTGTCAGGTGTTGAATCAGGAATCGTGATATGTCGCGCAATCTGGATCTTACGGCGTTGCGCTCGTTCGTGGCGGTGGCCGAAAATGGCGGCGTCACGCGTGCGGCGGGGCTGCTCAACCTGACGCAATCGGCGGTTTCGATGCAGCTGCGGCGGCTGGAAGACAGCCTTGGCGTGTCGCTGTTTGAACGGGCCGGGCGCGGGCTGGCGCTGACAGGGGCGGGCGATCAGCTTTTGTCGCAGGCGCGCCGCCTGATCGCCCTGAACGACGAGGTATACGCCCGCTTGAACGCCGGTGCCTACGAGGGCGAGGTGACGCTGGGCGTGCCTCAAGACGTGATCTACCCCGTCATCCCGCGCGTCTTGCAGCAATTCGCCCGCGATTTTCCCCGCGTGCAAATTCACCTGATCTCGAACTTCACGCTGATGCTGAAAGAACAGTTCCGCCGCGGCGAAATCGACGTGATGCTGACGACCGAGGACGAGCTGGGCGAGGGCGGCGAGACGCTGGCCCAGCGCGAGCTGATCTGGGTCGGCGCACCGGGCGGGTCGGCGTGGACCCGCAGGCCGCTGCCCTTGGCGTTTGAACGCGCCTGCATTTTCCGGTCTTTCGTGCAGCGCCGCTTGGATGCCAACAGCATCGATTGGCAGATGGTGGTCAGCAGCGAATCCACACGGACAATTGAAGCGACCGTCAGTGCCGATCTGGCGGTGCATACCTATATCGAGGGGGCCGAGCCGCCGCACCTCGAGCGTATTGCCCACAACGGCGCCCTGCCGGAACTACGTGCTTTCAACATTAACCTCTATCATGCGGTGCATGGCGAGGGGGCTGTTGTTACCGCTTTGGTTGATCTGATCCGCCGCGCCTACGCGGTGGGTTGATCTGCCAATACAAGCGGCATTTGCACATATTTCCTACCGGATTTGCGCGATAAATCGCCTATTTATAAGCGATTTTCGGCCATCCAGACAGGGCCAGTTGTACAAAAAGCTATGATGACGCCGTCATGCGTTAAGTGCGAGAAGGTGACTCGAATTTTGTGCGTTTCGCTTGGGTTATCAGGCCGGAACACGTGATAGTTGAAATGTTGGAGAACGCCTTTGGCACATTCGGTTGATGTATACGTCGGGAAACGCATCCGGCAGCGGCGCTGGTTGATCGGCATGACACAGCAGCAGTTGGCCGAACATGTCGGCATCAAATTCCAACAGATCCAAAAGTACGAAACCGGGGCAAACCGCGTCAGCGCCTCGCGCCTGTGGGAAATCGCCCATGCCCTTGGCACATCGATCTCGTATTTCTACGAGGGGATGAGCGATGCCGCAGTTGATGAACATCCCGTCGACGAGGAACTGTGGGGCCGCGAGGCAATGGAGCTGCTGCGGTCGTATTACGCGATCCCCGAAGAACAGCGCCGCCATATTTTCGAACTGGCGCGTGTCTTGTCCGACGCAGCCTAGCCCGCCTTTATTGACCCCTCCGGCACGCTTCGATAGGGCTAGGAAAACCCTGTCGGAGGAGCGCCCATGACACATCGGATCACACCCGAACTCTCGGCCGAATTGCGGGGGGTGGCCCACAGCCTTGCAGATGCGGCGCGGCCCGTCACCTTGCAATACTTCCGCACAGCAGTCGCGGCAGATAACAAAGGCGCGCTGCGCGGGATGGCTTACGACCCCGTCACCATTGCCGACCGTGCAAGCGAACAGGCCATGCGTGACATTCTGGCCCGTCTACGCCCCGATGATGCGATCTTGGGTGAAGAATTCGGCCCCAAAGCGGGCACAACGGGCCTCACATGGGTGCTGGACCCGATTGACGGCACTCGCGCATATATCGCGGGCGCGCCCACTTGGGGCGTGCTGATCGCAGTATCGGATGATCAGGGCCCGCTGTTCGGTATCGTCGACCAACCCTATATTGGCGAGCGTTTTGCAGGCGGTTTCGGGCAAGCCGAATGCGCAGGTCCGCATGGCACGCGCGCGCTTCAAACCCATGCCCCGCGCGCGTTGGCCGAGGCTATCGTAATGACCACATTCCCCGAAGTCGGCACCCCCACCGAAGGCGCTGCCTTTCAAGCCGTGGCCGCGCGCGCGCAATTGGTGCGCTACGGGATGGATTGCTACGCCTATGCCATGCTGGCCGCCGGTCAGATCGATCTGGTGATCGAGGCGGGCCTGCAGCCCTACGACGTGCAAGGCCCCATCGCGGTGATCGAGGCCGCAGGCGGTATCGTCACCGACTGGCAAGGGGGCCCCGCGTGGCAGGGCGGGCGCATTCTGGCCGCCGCCAATCCCCAGATCCACGCCGAGGCGCTGGCGATCTTGTCGACCGCCAGCTAACGCGCAATCTTACCGGACAAGCCTGTCTTAGCGGGCAAGCCAGTGTGCGATGGCGGCTTCGGCGACAGCACGGTCTTGCGCAGGCGTGCCCGAGGAAATGCCAATCGCGCCGATCACCTCGCCCTCGTGCACCACCGGCACGCCACCCGCGACAATCATCAGCCGTCCGCCGATGGCGCTGTTGATGCCGTATGCAGGCGCGCCGGGTTGGCTGGCGGCGCCGTATTCATGGGTCGCCCGCTTGGCCGCAGCGGCGGTGAAAGCCTTGTCGATCGCGATGGTGCTGGACGAGACTTTCCCGCCCTCCATCCGCTCGAACGCCAGCAGGTTGGCGCCTTCGTCCATAATGGCGATGCACATGGGCACGCCGATCTCGTCAGCTGCGGCATTCGCGCCCGCAATCAGAATACGCGCGTCATCAATATCAAGGCGCAGGATGGATTTCACGATGTGATCCCTTCTGGTGTAAAACGTCAAAGAAAGCAGGCCGGCCCAAGGTCTGCGGTGGTGGCGCAGCCCAGATGGCCCAGTGTTGTCCAGTATTCGTCGCGGAGCAACTCTAACACACGGCGCGCGCCTGCTTCGCCGTCGGCGGCCAGGCCGTAACCCACGGCGCGCCCCAGTGCGACGACATTCGCCCCCAGCGCAACAGCTGCCGCAATGTCCGACCCGCGCCGGATTCCGCTGTCGAAAATGATTGGCACGTTCTGCCCCGCCGCCGCGCGCACATGCGGCAGCGCCGAAATGGCCGAGCGCTGCCGGTCGATCGACCGCCCGCCGTAGTTCGACACGTAAAGCCCCGCCGCACCGGCATCGAGAGATTGTTTCGCCTCGTCGGCTGTCATCACCCCTTTGACGATGATTGGCAGGGGGGCGCGGGCGATCGCCTCGCGCGCCTCGGCCCACCCCCAGCGGGGGCGCGTGAAGGCGAGCTGTTCGTGCAGCGCCGCGGGGTCTGACAGGCCGGGGCCAAAGTTCGCATCGCTTTTACCGGCCGCGAAACGGGTGCGGTCTTCCATCATCCGCTCGCGCCATTGGCGGATGGGCGAATAGGTTGCAACGATCTGCTCGTATCCGGCTGCCTTGGCACGGTGCATCATGTCGACCACCGCGCCGACATCCCCCACGAACGTGATCTGGAACATCTGCGCGACGCCGGTGGCTTGGGCGATATCCTCTAGCGTATGGGCCGCGGCCACGGGGACGATCTGGCGAATGCCGACATCGCGGGCGGCGCGGCCGGTGGCGCGGTGACCCTCGGCATCCAGCATGTATTCGCCGCCGCCAAAGGGCGCGATCAACGCCGGAAACGACAGGCGATGCCCTAGAAATTCAGTCGTCGTGTCGGGATGCGCGACACCGGCGAACAGGGGCGTGTTCCATTGCAACTTGTCAAAATCGGCGGTGTTGGCGCGCAAGGTGACCTCGTCGCCGGTGCCGCAGTTCAGATAGTTCCAGACCTCGTCCGAACAGTTTTGCCGCGCGGCGCGGCGAATGCCGGTGTTGGTGGTAAAGCGCTGGGTCGTGGCGTAACGGTTATCGATGGGTGTGGTGCTCATGCATTTTGTCCTGCGCTGTGGCGCATCGTCAGGCGGGTGCGGATAGCCTCCACGCTGGCCGAGGGCGTCGCAGCAAAAAGCTTGCGGGTGTAGGGGTGTTGCGGGGCGGCGAAAATATCGGCGGCTTGGCCTTCCTCGACAATCTCGCCTGCGTTCATCACGATCAGCCTATCGGCCAGATAGCGCACAACCGACAGGTCATGGCTGATGAACACGTAGCTGAGGCCCATTTCATCCTGCAGGTCGCGCAGCAGGTTCAGCACCTGCGCCTGCACCGACAGGTCAAGTGCCGAAACAGGCTCGTCCAGCACTACGATTTCAGGGCGCACCATCAGCGCGCGGGCGATGACCACACGCTGGCGCATACCGCCCGACAGCATATGCGGGTAGCGGTTGGCAACCTCGGGACCAAGCCCAACGCGATCTAACATCGCTAGGGCTTTGTCGCGGCGCTGGGCCGCCGTATCGTCGCTGTTCAGATAGAGTTGTTCAGTGAGGGCGTTCAGAATTTTCTGGCGCGGGTTCAGCGATGAATAGGGGTTTTGGAACACGATCTGCACCTTGCGGCGCAGCGCGGCATCGGGCTTGTGCTGGCGCAGATCAACGTTTTGCCCGCAAATTTGCAGCGTTCCGTCGGTCTGCGCATCGATCATCGTCAGAATGCGGGCGAGGGTGGATTTCCCGCAGCCGCTTTCGCCCACAACCGCCAAAGTGCGCCCGCGTTCCAGTTGCAGGCTGATCCCTTTGAGGGCGCGGTTCACCTTTTTACCGCCAAAAACCCCGCCGGAAGTGTACTCGCGGATCAGCCCGTCGGCCTTCAGAACGATATCGCTCATTTCGCATCCCCTTCCATCAGGGCGCTGACCGTGGGCAGGCGCAGGCCGGTGGCGTTTTCGGGCAGGGCGGCCAGCAGCGCGCGGGTGTAAGGCGCGCGCGGGGTGGAAAACAGCTCAAGCACGCCTTGTTCCTCGACCTTGCGGCCCTTGTACTGGACGACGACGCGGTCGGCGGTTTCGGCGACAACCCCCATATCGTGGGTAATCATGATCAGCCCCATACCGGTTTCGCGTTGCAAGTTGCCCAGCAGATCAAGGATCTGCTTTTGGATCGTCACATCCAGCGCGGTGGTCGGCTCGTCCGCGATCAGCAGGCGGGGGCGGCAGGCGATGGCCATGGCGATCATCACGCGCTGGCACTGCCCACCCGACATCTGGTGCGGATAGCTGGACATGCGGGCGGCTGGGTCGGGGATGCCAACGGCCTGCAGCAATTCCACCGCGCGGTCGGCAGCGGCCTTGCGCGACAGGCGCAGATGCAGGCGCAGCACCTCACATAGCTGGAAACCGACGGTAAAGCTGGGGTTCAGCGACGACAGCGGGTCTTGGAAAATCATCGAGATGTCTTTCCCGATGATCTTGCGCCGTGCCCTTGCGGGCAGGGCCTGCATGTCTTGCCCATCAAACAGCATCCGGTCGGCGGTGATTTTGGCGGCGGGCGGCAGCAGCCCCATCACCGCCAGCATCGAGACCGATTTCCCAGACCCGGACTCGCCCACGATGGCCAGAATCTCGCCCTGCTCGACGCGGATGTCGATGCCGTCGACCGCCTTGAACGGCCCCGCCGCCGTCGGAAACGTGACCGAGAGGTTTTGGATGTCCAACAACGCCATGGCCTCACCCTTTCTTCAGCTTGGGGTCAAGCGTATCGCGCAGGCCATCGCCCACCAGATTGATCGCCAGAACAGTCACCAGAATGGCAAGGCCCGGGAAGGTCGCAACCCACCACGCCCGCAAAATAAACTCGCGCGCATCGGCCAGCATTGTGCCCCACTCGGGGGTTGGGGGCTGCGCGCCCATGCCCAGAAAGCCCAGCGCCGCCGCATCCAAAATCGCGGTAGAAAACGACAGGGTGGCTTGCACCACAACGGGCGACAGGCAGTTCGGCAAAATGGTGACGAACATCAGGCGCAGGGGCGATGCGCCCGCCACACGCAGCGCGGTGACATAGTCTTTCCCCTTTTCCGACAGCACGGCCGCGCGCGTCAGGCGGGCGAAGTGCGGCTGCAACACCAGCGCGATGGCAATCATCGCATTGGTCAGCCCCGGCCCCAAAATGGCCACCAGCACCAGCGCCAACAGCAGCGACGGGAAGGCCAAAATCACATCCATTACACGCATGATGACGGTATCGACCCAGCCGCCGACATAGCCCGCTATCATGCCCAAACACACGCCGCACAGCAGCGCAATGGTGATGACCAGCAGGCCGACATACAGCGAATAGCGGGCGCCCCAGATCAGGCGGGACAGAATATCCCGCCCGACGGCGTCGGTGCCCAGCAGAAATTCGGCGCGCCCGCCCTCTTGCCAGAACGGGGGGGTCAGGAAGGCGTCGCGGTATTGGTGGGTCGGATCGTGCGGCGCGACCAGCGGTGCGAAAATCGCGACCAGCACCAGCAGCGCAAAGACGATCAGCCCCAGCACCGCGCCACGGTTTGCCGAAAAGCCGAACCAGAACTCGCGCAGTGGGCCGACGGGTTTGGCGGGGGAAACGGTTGTCTCGCTCATGTCAGCCTCACTTATGGCGGATGCGCGGGTTGATGACGGCGTACAGCACATCGACCAACAGATTGACGGCCATGACGATGGCGGCGATCAGCAGCAGCCCGCCTTGCACAACCGGATAGTCGCGGCGCGAGATGCTATCGACCATCCACTTGCCAATGCCCGGCCATGAAAAGATCGTCTCGGTCAGGATCGCCCCTGTCAGCAGCGCCCCGATTTGCAGCCCCAGCGTGGTGACAATGGGGATCAGCGCGTTGCGCAGCGCGTGCAGTCCGACCACGCGCAGCGGCGACAGGCCCTTGGCGCGGGCGGTGCGGACGTAATCTTCGCCCAGAACCTCGAGCATGGCCGAGCGTGACTGGCGCGCCAAAACGGCCATCGGCACGGTGGCCAGCACGACCGAGGGCAAGATCAGGTGCCGTATAGCCGAGATTAGCGCCCCTTTTTGTCCTGATGTTGCCGCGTCCCACAGCATGAATCCGCTAGGGTTGGGGAAATAGTATTGCAGCCCGATACGCCCCGATACGGGCGTCCACCCCAGCGTGCCTGAAAACAGGATGACCAGCAGCAGGCCCCACCAGAAAATGGGCATGGAATAGCCTGTCAGCGCGACGCTCATGGCGATTTGGTCGAACCACGACCCACGCTTGACGGCGGCCAGCACCCCTAACGGAATGCCGATCAACGCGGCCAGAACCACAGCGACAATAGCGAGTTCGATTGTGGCGGGAAAAAGTGTCAGAAACTCGGACAGCACGGGCTTTTTGGTGATGAGCGAATTGCCAAAATCGCCCGTGAGCACGTTTCCAAGGTAGTCGAAATACTGCACCAGCAGTGGCCGGTCATAGCCGAATTCGGCCATCAACTGGGCGTGACGTTCTGGCGTCAAGCCCCGCTCTCCTGCCATCAGCATGACAGGGTCGCCCGGTAGGATGCGGACGAAGCCGAACGAGACGATCGTGATCCCGATTAAGACGGGAACGATCACCACCAGCTTGCGGAAAAGAAAGCGGAGCATGAGCCGTCAGGTATCCTTACGCTTCGCGCACGGCTGCAACCGTGGCAATTTCGATCAGGCGGCGCGGGTCGCCCAGATCGGACACGCCAATGGTGGCGCGCGTGGGCAGGTCGATCCCGTCCAGCCAATCCAGCCAGACCTTGTTCATGGCCTCTTTCTGGCTCATGTCGGTCACATAGATGCGGGCCTGCAGCAGCAGCGACTTGTCCGAGTTGCAGGCGGCCAGCAGTGCATCCAGTTTGTCGCAAATCTCGCGCGTTTGACCTGCCATGTCTTGCGTCAGATCATGGGCGGCGTGACCACTGATGTACAGCGTGTCGTTGTGTTGGACTGCGCCATGCAGGTGGGCGGATTTGCGAAAATGCTTGATCATGGTTTTTCCTTTATCAGAGGGTGGGGGCATAGGGGGCGACGGGCACTTCGGTCGTGGCGCCGGTGACCACATCGGCCATCAACTTGCCCGCGAACGGCCCGATCGAGATGCCGCCAGCCCCAAGGCCGTTGGCAACCGAAAGCCCCTGTGCACCCGGAACGCGGCCGAAGATCGGTTTGATCGACGGGCCAGCGGGGCGAAAGCCGATGCGGGTCTCGATGATTTCCGCATTGGCAAGTCCGGGGGCGATGGCCATGCCTGCTTCCAGCACGCTGGCTTGGCCGGTGGCGGTGACACGGTAATCAAAGCCCATGTCGTTTTCGCGCGTGGCGCCCACAACGACGCGGCTGTCATCAAAGGCCAGCATATAGTGGCTGGTCATGGGCAGCAGTACGGGCCATTCCTTGGTCTGAACGCCAGCCAGACGCAGGTGAACGATCTGGCCTTTTTGCGGCTTGACGGGATGCGCCACACCGATGGGCGACAGGATCTGCGAGGCCCATGCGCCACCTGCGACGATGATTTCGTCCGCTTCGTGCAAGGTGCCGGTGCCGTCGCGCACGACATAGCCGTCGCCTTTGGCGACAAGTGTCACGTAATCGTTGTGGAACACCGCGCCATGGGCGATGGCCTGCCGGATCATGGCGGCCGACAGCAGCCGCGCGTCAACACGCGCGCCGCCGGGGATTAGCCATGCTTCCAGATTGTCGCGCAGGATGGGGAATTTCTCTTGCGCCTCGCGCGCGCTCAGCAAGCGCACGTCACCTGCCTCGGGGGCGTTGGCGGTGCGGCGCGCAATGCGTTCGCCAGCGGCCTGCATGTCGCCAGCATCTTGTGATGTGACCAGCGCGCCGACCTTGCGGTAGCCCAGATCAACCTCGCCCGCGGCGGTCAGATCGCCGATCAGCGTATCGTAAAAGCGGGCACCGGCGGCGTACATCTCGTACCATTCGGGCTCCTCGACCTGGGTCGCCCACGGGCAAACGATACCCGCCCCCGCCATGGTGGCCTTGCCCTGATGGGCAAAGTCAAAAATCGTGACCTGAACACCGCGACGGGCCAGTTGCAGGGCTGTACTCGCCCCGAACATGCCCGCGCCAATTACAATTGCGCGCATCTTCAATTTCCTTGTGTTTCCCGGAAAATCCGCCGGGGCGGGCGCGGCCCACGCAGTAGCGCGGGCCGCAAACCGTTATTCGACCGTAACGCCCGACATGCGGCTAGAGCCGAAGACTGCCGGGACAAAACCCGATACCGATTTCGATACAGCCATCAGTTGATCTGCGCCGCCGAACATCACCGCGGCGAAGTCATCGTACAGAATGTTCTGCGCCTGCACATAAAGCGCGGCGCGCTCGTCCTGATCGGTAATCTCACCAGCACGCTGCATGGCGCTGATGAATTCAGGGTTGCACCAGTGGCCGATGTTCGACGGGCTGGGCGTGCCTTCGCTGTTACAAGTGAAGTAGTTGTTCGGAATTTGGCTGGGATCGGGGAAGTCCCAGATACCGCCGAACATGCCGACTTCCGCCTCGAACGCGCGCGAGCGTTGGATATATTCGGCCCATTCATAGGTGACGATCTCGGCGTTCACGCCGATGGCTGCCCAGTCGGCTTGGATCATCTCGGCCGCGCGGCGCCCGTTGGGCATGTAGGGCCGCGAGACGGGAATGGCCCAAATCTGCGTGCTGAACCCATCGGGGAAACCCGCATCGGCCAGCAGCTGCTTGGCAAGTTCGGGGTCGTAGCTATAGGGCGCCAGATCGGCCGCACCCCAGAAGGTCGGCGGGATGACGGCGCCGGTCAGGTGACCCATACCGTTGAACACCGTCTCGACCAGCGGTTCCATGTTGATCGCATGGGCCAGCGCCTGACGCACGCGGATGTCCTGGAACTTGTCCACGGTCTGGTTGAACGTGATGAACCCCGACGAGGCCACCTTGGCCGGCACCAGATCGACCGTCTCGCTGTCTTCGATCAGCGGGGCGTCGGCAAGGTTGGGGTAGTAGGCGATGGCACATTCGCCCGCCAGCGCGCGCTGCACCCGCACCGATGCATCCGCGCTGATCGCCATGATGATGGCATCGACCATCGGGGTGTTCTCGGCAATGCCCGCAGCCTCGCCCCATGTGTCATGGAACGGGATCAGCCGCACGATCGCATCGGTCTGATAGGCCTGCAGTTGGAACGGGCCGGTGCCGATCGGGTTGCGGTCGAAATCATCGGCCTTGCCCGCGGCCAGCAGCACGTCGGCATATTCAGCCGAGGTCATCGCGATCGACCCGTGCGCCATGATACCGATGAACGGCGCCAGCGGCGCTTTCAGCGTGAAGGCAACGGTGTAATCGTCGATTTTGTCGACGCTGGCCAGCGCATCTGCCAGCTTGGTGTTGAAAGTGATGTAGCTGCCGCCGCTGACCGAATGGTACGGGTTCGCATCGTCCATCATGCGCGCAAAGGTAAAGACCACGTCGTCCGCATTGAAATCGCGCGTCGGATTGAAGGCGTCGTTCGACTGCCACTTCACACCTTGGCGCAAATGGAACGTATAGGTCAGCCCGTCTTCGCTGACATCCCAGCTTTCGGCCAGTGCAGGCTCGATCTGCGATCCGCCGCGCTCGACCTCGACCAGATTGTCGTAAATCTGGCCCAGAACGGTCGATGTGGTGCCGCTGCTGGTCAGTTGCGGGTTGAAAATCTCGGGCGAGCCTTCAAGGCAGACCGTCAGCGTTCCGGCAAAGGCCGGTGCCGACAGGGCTGCCAGCGCGGCGGCCATGGCGAATGTCTTTTTCATTCATATGCTCCCTGAATGCACGGTTGTGAAAGCATGCGGTTCACGGCGTCGACCGCACCCGCACGTTATTTTTGTTGGTAATCCATTCTTTTTTTCGTGTAACATGAAAGTCAAATTCATTATTCGACAGTCAATATAACCAAAGGATATATTGCCCGCGATGAACATTCGTCAGCTGGAAGCATTCCACGCCGTGATGGAAACCGGATCGGCCACCCGCGCGGCGGCACGTCTAAGTATTACACAGCCTGCAATTTCAAAGCTGATGAAGGCGCTGTCGGACGAATGCGGCTTCGGCCTGTTTCAGCGGCGCGGCGGCCAACTTGTCCCCACGCGCGAGGCCCAACTGCTCGAGCTGGAGGTCGCGCGACTTTTTTCGGGAAGCCGCAGAATTGCTGAATTTATCACCGCTATCCGCAACAATCAGGTCGGCGAGGTGTCGCTTGCAGCACCGCCCGCACTTGCGACACGCTTTCTGCCGCAGGTGCTGGCGCAGGGGATTCGCGACCTCAGCGATCTGCATCTGCAGATTTTATCACGATCCTCGCCGCAGGTGACCGATCTGGTCGCGGCGGGGCAGGTGGACATCGGCCTGACCTCGATGGCGGTGGATCACCCCGATATCCACGTGGAACATGTCCGCAGTTTCCCCTTGGTGTGCCTGCTGCCCGTGGGGCACCCGCTGGGCGCCAAGGCCATCCTCGACATCGACGACCTGCGCGAACAGCCCTTCATTTCGCTGCCGACGGGCGATTGCACCTTCAGCAACGCCAGCCGCGCGTTCCAAGTGCGCGGCGTATCGGTCAGCCGCAGGGTCGAGGCCCCCCATTCCGAAACCGCCGCGCTGATGGTGGCGAACAATGTCGGCCTCAGCATCGTGCCGCCGTTTGCAGGCATGGAATACGACGAAACGCGCGTGTTGCGCCGTCTTATCCGGCCGGTCGAGCACCTCGACCTGTGGCTGTTGCGCCCGCGCAACCGGCCGGTTTCAATCGCCTCGGACCTGATCCGAGACCACGTCATGGACGCGCTGAACGCCATCGCGCTCCGCTATGAACACGAGGGCGAAACCCCCTACGCGCTGGGCTGAGGCTGCAGCTGTCCGTTCACCCACACGGCTGTAATGGCGCGGTCATCGCCCATCAGCAGGGTGGGGAACAGCGCTTCCCAGAAATCACCGGCGCGGGCGGCGCGCTGGGCGATGGCGGGGGTCGAGGACAGATCCAGCACTGTCAGATCGGCTTCTGCCCCGACGCCCAGATGCCCGATGCGACCCTCTTGGCGCAAAATACGCGCGCCGCCCTCGGTCGCCAGCCACATCAGCTGCGCGGGGTGCAAGGCGGTGCCGCGCAACTGGGCGATCTCGTAGGTCGCGGCCATCACGCGCAGCATGGAAAAGCTGTTGCCCCCTGCCGTGTCTGTCGCAATCCCCACACGCATCTGCGCCGCCAGCGCAGGCATGTCGAACAACCCCGACCCCAGCACGGTGTTTGACGTGGGGCAGTGGGCCAGGCCCGCGCCGACCTCGGCCATGCGGGCAATCTCGCGCGCGGTCAGGTGGATGGCGTGGCCATAAATTGCGCCTTCACCCAGCAGGCCAAAGGCCTCGTAGGTGTCTAGATAATCGCGCGATTGGGGGTAAAGGCCCTTGACCCATTCCACCTCGTCCACCTGTTCGGAAAGATGGGTCTGCATCAGCGCCTCGGGCCGTTCGCGCCACAAATCGCCCAAGGCGCGCAGCTGTGCCTCGGTTGAGGTCGGCGAAAAGCGTGGCGTGATCGCATAAAGCGCGCGGCCCGTACCGTGCCATTTGTCCAGCAGCGCCTTACTGTCGTCATAGGCTGATTGGGCGGTATCGCGCAAAAAGTCCGGCGTAGTCTCTAGGCGGTCCATGCAGGTCTTGCCCGCGACCACACGCATCTGGCGCCGCGCGGCGGCGGTGAAAAACGCGTCCACGCTGGCGGGGTGGATCGTGCCATAACTGACCAGCGTGGTCGTGCCATGCGCCACCGCCAGATCCAGCGTCTGTTCGGCCATCTGCGCGGCATAGGCAGGGTCGGCAAACCGCGATTCTTCGGGGAAGGTATAGGTGTTCAACCAGTCGATCAGCCGCTTGCCCCAGCTGGCAATAATGCCCGTCTGCGGGTAGTGCATATGCGTGTCGATGAACCCCGCCGAAATCAGCGCGGCCCCGTAATCGGTCACGCGCGCATCGGGGTGCGCGGCACGCAAATCCCCCGCCTCGCCAACGGCGCGGATCACCCCGCCCTCGACCAGAACGCCGCCGTGGCGGATGTGGCGGGCCACGCTGGCCCATTCGGTTTCAAACGGGTTGCCGTCAAACGACAGCACCTGACCAAGAAGCAGTTGTTTTGTCATAAAACAACTCTATGCACACACGCCTGAAACGTAAATCACCGCAGCGCTCTTGCTGCCCCTAAACGGTGCTTTATGCTTGCGCGAACGGCAGAAGGAGCGGCCCATGGACCAGACCGAAGACAAGACCCTCGAGTCCGAGGACAACTTCGGCCTCAGTCCCCGCATTTTCGATCAGGCGCTGGACGCGATCGAGGCCGAAGACGCCCCCGCGCTGGAAGCCCTGCTGGACCCGTTGCACCCCGCCGACATCGCCGACCTTATCGAACAGCTGGATGGCCGCGACCGCCGCGCGCTGCTGGAACTGGCGCCTTCGGCTGTTGACGGCGATGTGCTGTCGGAACTGGACGAAAACCTGCGCGATGCGGTTATTCCGCAGATGGCGCCCGAACAACTGGCCGAAGCCGTCCGCGATCTGGAATCCGATGACGTCGTCGATCTGGTCGAATACCTCGACACCGCCCAACAAGAGGCGGTGCTGGACGCGCTGCCCGCATCCGACCGTGTCGCGGTCGAAAAGGCGCTGGCCTACCCCGAGGAATCCGCCGGCCGCCTGATGCAGGTCGAGGTCGCCCGCGCCCCCGAGCATTGGAGCGTGGGCGAAGCCATCGACTTCCTGCGCAGCAGCCCCACCTTGCCCGACCAGTTCTACCATCTGGTGCTGGTCGATCCGCGCATGCGGCCTGTCGGGCAGGCCACGCTGGGGCGCATCCTGTCATCGGGGCGCGATGCGTTGCTGAAAGACATCGTCGAAGATACGTTCATCACCTTCAAAGTGACCGATGACGAAGGCGACATCGCCCGCGCGTTCAACCAATACCACCTGATCTCCTCGCCGGTGGTCGATGCCAATGAAAGGCTCGTCGGGGTCATCACCATCGATGACGCCATGAACGTGCTGGACGAAGAACACGCCGAGGACATGCTGCGTCTGGCCGGTGTCGGGGAAAGCGCAACCATCAGTGATTCGACGTTCGAAACCGTGAAGCAGCGTTTCCCGTGGCTGATCGTCAACCTGTTCACCGTCAACTTGGCCGCGCTGATCGTGGGACTGTTCGACCACACGATTGCCGCCGTTGTGGCGGTCGCCGCGCTGATGCCGGTGGTCGCCTCGATGGGCGGGTCGGCGGGCACGCAGTCGCTGACGGTGGCGGTGCGCGCGCTGGCCACGCATGACCTCACCTCGTCCAACGCGCTGCGCGTCATCCGGCGCGAACTGTTCGTCGGCCTGTTCAACGGCTTCGTCTTTGCCGCGATCATGGCGGCGGTCGGCACGTTTGGCTACGGCAACAGCTTGCTCGGCCTGTCGCTGGCCTTGGCGATGATCACCAACATGGTGGTCGCGGCGCTGGCAGGGGTGCTGGTGCCGGTGCTGCTGGATAAATTGGGCTTTGATCCGGCGCTGGCGTCGGGCACGTTCGTCACCACAACCACCGATATGGTGGGCTTCTTCTCGTTCCTTGGAATCGCGACGCTGATCTTGCTATGACACATACAGACGACATGAAGGCGGCCGCCCGTGCCGCCGCCGCCCAGCGCCGCGCCGATGCGCATGCCGCAGCCCCCGCCGATGCCGCCGCGCACCTGCAAAGCGTACTGGCGGACTTTGCGGGGCAAACCATCTCGGGCTATGTGCCGATCCGCACCGAAATCGACCTGATGCCCGCGCTGCTAGCCGCGCATGGCGCAGGTAGCACCATCTGCCTGCCGGTGATCGACGCTCCCGCCACCCCGCTGCGCTTTCGTGCGTGGCAACCGGGCGGCGCGCTGGCAGCAGGCGCGCTGAACACGCAAGAGCCAGCCGAAGGCGCGTTCGTGCGCCCCGATGTGGTCGTGCTGCCCTTGCTGGCCTTTGCGACCGACGGGCGGCGGCTGGGGTATGGCGGCGGCTTTTACGACCGCACCTTGCATGCCCTGCGCGCGGCAGGCCCCGTCATCGCCATCGGCTTTGCCTATGATGCGCAGCTGGACGAAGACCTGCCGATCGACCCCAACGACCAGCCGCTTGACCTGATCGTGACCGAAACCCGCATCATCGACCTGCGCGGATAGCCCTTGCAGCCCCGCGCGCGCAGGTTTACGCGGCGGATATGAAGATATTATTCCTTGGTGATGTCGTTGGCCGCGCTGGACGCCGGGCCATAACCGAAAACCTGCCCCGCCTGCGCGAGGCATGGCGGCTGGATTTCGTCGTCGTGAACGGCGAAAACGCATCCGGCGGCATGGGGCTGACCGGCGCGCACTGCAAAAGCTTCCTCGAGGCAGGGGCCGATGTGGTCACACTGGGCGATCATGCCTTCGACCAAAAAGACATGATGCAGTTCATCGAAACCGAACCGCGCGTGATCCGCCCGCTGAACTTTTCCAAGGTCGCCCCCGGCAAAGGTGCCCGCGTGTTCGACGCGCGCGGCGGCCGCAAAGTGCTGGTCGCGCAGGTGCTGGGACAGGTCTTCATGAAGCGCCCCTTTGACGATCCGTTTTCCGCGCTGGATACGGTGCTGAAAACGCACCCGCTGGGCGGCCTCGTGCAGGCCAGCCTGATCGACATCCACTGCGAGGCAACCAGCGAAAAGATGGGCATCGGCCATTACTGCGACGGGCGCGCCTCGATCGCGGTGGGAACCCACACCCATGTGCCGACGGGCGATGCGCAAATCCTGCCGGGCGGCACGGCCTACATGACCGATGCGGGCATGTGCGGCGACTACAACTCGGTCATCGGGATGGAGAAGACCGAACCGATGCGCCGTTTCATCACCGGCATGCCGCGCGACCGCTTCACCCCGGCCGAGGGCGAGGCCACTTTGTCGGGCCTTTACGTCGAAACCGATGACCGCACCGGCAAGGCCACACGTATCGAAATGGTCCGCCAAGGCGGCCGTTTGCAGCAAAGCGGGCCGCTTTAGGCCCTTTTTCCCCGTGGCGGGCTTGTCGGACAAGCGCCCGCTGGCATATAGAAACGCCGATCAATTCCCTTAAGGATACGCAGAACCATGGCCGGCCATTCCAAATGGGCTAACATTCAGCACCGCAAGGGCAAGCAGGACGCGATCCGCTCGAAGCTGTTCTCGAAGCTTGCCAAGGAAATCACCGTCGCAGCAAAGATGGGCGACCCTGACCCCGAAAAGAACCCGCGTTTGCGTTTGGCGGTCAAGGAAGCCAAGTCCAGCTCGGTGCCCAAGGACGTTATCGACCGCGCGATCAAGAAGTCGCAAGGCGGCGATGCCGAAACCTACGATTCGATCCGCTACGAAGGCTACGGCCCGAACGGCGTGGCTGTGATCGTCGAGGCGCTGACCGACAACCGCAACCGCACCGCGTCGAACGTGCGGTCGTACTTCACCAAGAACGGCGGCAACCTGGGCGAAACCGGCTCGGTTTCGTTCATGTTCGACCGCAAGGGTGAAATCGCCTACAAGGCCGAGGTCGGCGATGCCGACACCGTCATGATGGCCGCACTGGAAGCGGGCGCCGACGATGTCGAATCGGACGAAGAAGGCCACTGGATCTATTGCGCCGATACCGACCTGAACGAAGTGTCCTCGGCACTGGAAGCAGCGCTTGGCGAATCGGAAACCGCGAAGCTGGTCTGGCGTCCGCAAACCACCGCCCCGATCACCGACCTCGAAACGCTGCAAAAGCTGATGAAGCTGATCGAAACGCTGGAAGATGACGACGATGTCCAAAACGTCACCAGCAATATCGAAGCGTCGGACGAGCTGATGGCCGAATACGCCGCCAGCTAAACCGCGCCTGACGGCCCAAAAATGCGGCCCGCCCACCGGCGCGGCCGCATTTTTCATCCCCACTCCCCCCGTGGCGCAGCGCGCGCAGGCGCGCTATGATGTCGGGGTAGGGGCCTTGGGGGCGGGTATGCGCGTATATGGTCTGGCAATCGCATTGCTGTTGGCCGCAGGGCCGCTGGCAGCGCAGGATGTAACCGCCCCGTCGGGGCGTGCCGCGCAGCTTTACGATGTGCGGATCGACGCCGACATCGCGCGGTTTCGCCTGACGATGCCCGCATTGGCTGGCGCCGACGCGCCGCCGTCTGACCTGACGGACGATGCGCAATGGCTGTGCAGCACACTGGCGCTACCGGCGCTGGCCGCAAACGGGGCCGCCGCAGGGCAGATCGTCATTTCCCTGTCCGCCACGCCGGTGGATTTCGGGGATACGACATCGGACGTGCCGCAATTTTTTGAAGGCTTCGACGTGATCGACGGCGCCTGTGAATGGGGACTATTCTGACATGCTAAAACACCGTGGTTTTCCCGGACGCCTGACCGGCACCGACTTCCAGTTCGTCATCCGCCGTGGCAACGCCGATGGCGCGACAAAAATCGTCCCGCGCGAGCGTTTTGCCGACCGCCGCCCCGCCGACCGCGAGGCCGACCGTGGCTTCCTGCTGGCGCTGTGGGAGCATTTCGGCGACGAGCCGTTCGAGCGTGGCAACCTAGATGCAGGGCGACTGTCTTGGGTGCTGGGGCGCGAAGTAGTCCCCGCCGAGGAAGACTTCGACCCCGCCAGCTACGAGGCGATGCTGCAGCTGGACCCCGACAAAATCCGCGCGAATTTCCCCGGCCTCATCGACTGACCGCCCTGCCGCAGCGTCATCGGCAAGGATCCGATCACGCTTGCGCGCGCGTACAGCGGCCCTTGCGTTGGGGTTTGGCTGCGATACACTCGGGCCAATACGAACAGGCTTTATAATCAGGTCCCGCATGAACGGGCCCTTGTGCAGGAGAAAAACATGAAGAGCATGATGAAATTCGTCGGCGTTGCAGCCATCGCGGCTACGCTGGCTGCTTGCGGCCAAACCGACATCGAACGCGGCGCAACCGGCGCCCTCATCGGTGGTGCAGTTGCATCGGTCACCGGCGAAAGCGTGACCAAAGGCGTGCTGATCGGTGGCGCTGCTGGTGCCGTCAGCTGCTCGGTCGCCCCGAACGCCCCGAACTGCTACCGCTAATCCGGTATCAATCGCGAAAGCCGCCCTTCATCGAAGGGCGGCTTTTTCGGGCCTAGTTGCGGCCAAGGGCGTTGTTAATCTCTTGAATACGCAGGGGCATTTTGTCGATCTGCCGCGCGATTTCGCGCAGGTTCCACGGGTCGGCCTTGCGCAATTCGACGCGCCCGTCTTTTTCTACCAACACCAGACTGAACCCGCGCGGGCGTAGCTGGCGGCGGATCGCACTGCCATCGGCAGGGCGCGTGTCGGCAATCACCATCACATCGCGTATCGCCAGACTTTCTGGGTCTTCGGCCAGCAATTCCAGTTGGCGCTGAAACTGCGGCTGCGCGGCGCTATCGGCAAACACCACCAAAAGCCGCGCCACATAAGCCAGCTCGGCCATGTCCAAACCCTCGGCGTCGATTACGATGGTTCGGTCTTCCTCCCATGCGGCAATGGCTATTGCGGTGGGCGTCAGGATCTGCGCCTGCAGCGGCGCGGCACCCCAAAGGGCACCGATTAGGGCAAGCAGCAGGGCGGCGGGGCGTCGGGCAAATATGTCCATGCCAAAGATATAAGGAAGACAAGGCCTTCTGCGAAGGGCAAAGGCAGCAAAAAGGCCCCCGTAGGGGCCCTTTTTAAAAGAAGTGATCACGCCTCGGCGGGCGTTTTGTAGCTGACATCGCGGGCATCAACCCGGGGCGCGGTCTTCTTGCGCCGTTCAATCAGCCGGTTCAGCGCATTCACATAGGCCTTGACCGACGCGGTGATCGTATCGGTATCGGCCGACATGCCGGTGGCAATCCGGCCATCTTCCTCGATCCGCACCGATACGGTGGCTTGCGCATCCGTGCCCTCGGTCACCGCATGCACCTGATAGACGTGCAGCTTGGCGTCATGCGGATAAATCGCCTTGATCGCGCTGAAGGCCGCATCAACGGGGCCGTCGCCGGTTGCGTCGGCCGCTTTGTCGACCCCATCGACCGTCAGCGTCAGCAGCGCCTCCTGCGGGCCCTCGGTGCCGCAAATCACGCGCAGGCGCTTGACCTGAATCGTGTCGTGCACCTCGTTCGTGTCAGCGTCTTGGATCAGCGCGATCAGGTCGTCGTCGTAAACTTCCTTTTTGCGATCGGCCAGCGCCTTAAAGCGGACGAACAGGTCGTTCAGCTGGTTGTCGCCCAGTTCTATCCCCAGTTCCTTCATCTTGGCGCGCAGGGCTGCACGGCCCGAATGCTTACCCAAGGGCAGTGATGTGCCGGCCAGTCCAATATCGGCTGGGCGCATGATCTCGAACGTATCGGCGGACTTCAGCATGCCGTCTTGGTGGATGCCGGATTCATGCGCGAATGCGTTCTTGCCGACGATCGCCTTGTTGAACTGCACGGGGAAACCCGAAACAGTCGCGACGCGGCGCGAGATATGCATGATCTTGGTCGTGTCGACTCGCGTGGTAAAGGGCATGATGTCGTGGCGCACGCGCAGCGCCATGACGACTTCCTCCAGTGCGGTGTTGCCCGCTCGTTCGCCCAACCCGTTGATCGTGCATTCAATTTGACGCGCGCCCGCGCCGACAGCCGCCAGCGAATTCGCCGTCGCCATGCCCAGATCGTTGTGGCAGTGCGTTGCAAAAACAACCTCGTCCGCACCCGGCACGCGCTCCAGCAGCATGCGGATCAGATCGGCGGATTCGCTGGGGGCTGTGTAGCCGACGGTGTCGGGGATGTTGATCGTGGTGGCACCGGCCCTGATCGCAATCTCGACCACACGGCACAGGTAGTCATGCTCGGTGCGGGTCGCGTCCATCGGCGACCACTGGATATTGTCGCACAGGTTGCGGGCGTGGGTCACGGTATCGTGGATGCGCTCGGCCATCTGATCCATCGTCAGGTTCGGAATGGCGCGGTGCTGCGGCGATGTTCCGATAAACGTGTGGATGCGCGGGCTGGCGGCGTGTTTCACCGCTTCCCACGCGCGGTCGATATCGCGGATATTGGCGCGCGACAGCCCGCAAATCGTGGCATTCTTGGTGATCTTGGCGATTTCGCTGACAGCCTGAAAATCGCCTTCGGATGCGATGGGGAAACCGGCCTCGATAATATCGACACCCATTTCATCCAGCAGTTGGGCGATTTCCAGCTTTTCGGCATGGGTCATGGTCGCGCCGGGCGACTGTTCACCATCGCGCAGCGTGGTGTCAAAAATCAGGACGCGGTTCTTGTCGGCGACAAAATTGTTCTGGGGCATAACTGGAAACTTTTCTGTTTGAGAGGGCTATCCGGCGCGTGCATACCTCTGAGCGGTCGCGCCAAATGGCACGCTCAGAGGCGGCTAAGGAGGAGGAGCCCCGAAAGCGCTGCGCCCGACAGGACGCGAACAGAAATGTTGAAACCAAGCGTGTTCATGCTGCGCAATATAACCAGCTTGTCAGGCAGTAAAAGCGAAATCTTTGCAAACGCGCATAAAAAGCGGGCGCTGGAAAAACTACTCGCCCGCAGCCGGTGCAGGAACGACAGCAGGCTCGACCATCGCGCCGTCCTGCCATTCGCCGGTCTCGACCGTGCCATCGGGGTAGGTCAGGCGGCCGTGCCCGTCGCGGCGGCCCGCCTTGAAATTCCCCTCATAAATCTCGCCGCCGGGGTAGGTGGCGGTGCCTTGGCCTTCCATCAGGCCGCCGACCCAATAGCCGTCGTATTTGAACCCGTCGGCCATGGTCAGGGTGCCTTGGCCTTCGCGCTGGCCGGCGACAAACGCGCCGGTGTAGCTGCTGCCATCGGCATATTGCGCGGTGCCTTGCCCTTCGCGCAGGCCATTGGCCCACGCGCCGTCATAGCTGCTGCCATCCGCGCCGGTCATCTTGCCGGTGCCATGCATCTTGCCGCCCGCAAAATCGCCGACATAGCTTTCGCCATTGGCAAAGGTGACGGTGCCATGGCCAGCCATGACGCCGCCCTGCCAGTCACCATCGTAAAAAGCCCCATCGGAATAGGTGATCTTACCCGACCCCTCGGCCAGCCCGTTGTCGAAACTGGCCACCAGCACAGCGCCGTCCGGGTAGGTCACTGTCGCAACGCCCGATAGCGCGCCATCGGCCCAGACCCCTTCAGCCAGATAGCCGTTCGCCCCGCTGAACATGCCTTGGCCGCTGCGCTGCCCCGCGCTGAAGCCGCCCTCGTAAACATCGCCGTTCGCATAGGTCAGCGTGCCGGTGCCGTCGAACAAACCATTCGCAAAGCCGCCAGTGTAGCTGTCGCCATTGGCCAGCGTCATCACGCCTTGGCCTGTCATCGCACCAGCGGCCCACGCGCCATCGTAACGGGTGCCGTCTGCCTGCACCAAGACGCCCTCGCCCTCGGGCAGGCCCGCATTCACGCCGCCATCATAGGTCGCGCCATCGGCATAGGTGATCTTGCCGGTGCCGTTGCGCACGCCGTTGACCCAGCCGCCGGTATAGCTGAACCCGTCGGGCATGGTCAGCGTACCGTCGCCCGACGGCATGTTGTTCTGGAAGCCGCCGTCGTATTTGCTGCCATCGGCATAGGTTAGCACGCCGGTGCCTTCCAGCTTTCCGTCCACCCACTCGCCGGTATAGGTGCTGCCGTCGGCATAGGTGATGGTACCGGTCCCTTCGGGCTTGCCGCTGGCAAAGGTGCCTTCATACACATCGCCGCCGGGGAATGTCGCGCGCCCGTCGCCGCGGATCTCACCCTCGAACCACTGGCCGGTGTATTCATAACCGTTGGGCAGGCGGTATGTGCCCTGACCGTGCTGGCGCCCGTTGAGGAATTGCCCCTCATAGACGCCGCCATTCGCGTATTGCTTCACCTCGACCCCTTGGGCGAAGGCGGCCTGCGCAACAAGGCTGGCCGACAGGGCGCCGATCAGGGGAAGAATGCGCAGGGCGTTGCGATGCATCTGGTATGTCCGTCGTGCTGTAGTGGGGTCGTCTGGGGCAACAGTATCGGCGCGACACTAGCGGGGGAAGGGGCGGCTGACAACTTTCCCCCGCGACCGGCCTCGCAATGGGCGAAAATCATCGCGGGTTTCGCTTGGCGGCTTATCTGATACATCGCATGCTAAGGTGACGCGCATAAGGGATCGACGAATGGCCGACAGTTTCCGCCTGACCATGGCCCAACTTAATCCAACCGTGGGCGACATCGCGGCGAACGCCGCGCGTGCGCTGGCGGTGTGGCAACAGGCCCGCAGCGACGGCAGCGACTTCGTCGTGCTGCCCGAGATGTTCCTGATCGGCTATCAGGCGCAAGACTTGGTGCAGCGCCCCGCATTCCAACGCGACGCGGCGGCCGCGCTGAACGATCTGGCCGCGCACACGGCCGACGGCCCCGCACTGGGCATCGGCCTGCCATGGGCCGAACACGGCGCGCTGTTCAACGCCTACGCCGTGCTGGCGGGCGGCAAAGTGCAGGCGATCATCCGCAAGCACGAACTGCCCAATTATGGTGTCTTCGACGAACACCGCTATTTCACGCAAGGCCCGATCAGCGGCCCCGTCGCATTCGAGGGCGGCCCCCGCATCGGCCTGCCGATCTGCGAGGACGCGTGGTTCCCCGACGTGGCCGAGGCTATGGCCGAATCAGGGGCCGAACTGCTGGTCGTCCCAAACGGCTCGCCCTATTCACGCGGCAAATACGACGTGCGCATCCAGCGCATGGTGGCGCGCGTGACCGAAAACGACCTGCCGCTGGTCTATGTCAACATGGTGGGCGGGCAGGACGATCAGGTGTTTGACGGCGGATCATTCGTGCTGGCGCAAGGCGGCGCGCTGGTCGGGCAGTTGCCGTTCTTCATCGAACAGATTGCCCATGTCGACTTTGTGCAGCAGGGCGGGCGCTGGCAGCCCCAGCGCCAAACGCTTGCGCATGTGCCCGATGAACACGAGCTCGATTACCAGGCCATGGTGCTGGCGCTGGGCGATTACGTCCGCAAATCCGGCTTTAGCCGCGTGCTGCTGGGCCTGTCGGGCGGGATCGATTCGGCGCTGGTCGCCGCCATCGCCGCCGATGCGCTGGGCCCGCAAAACGTGCGCGGGGTAATGCTGCCCTCGCAATACACGTCAACCGGCAGCCTGACCGACGCCGAGGGCGTTGCCACTGCGCTGGGCATTCAGCTGGATACGGTCGAAATCGGCGGCCCCGTCGCAGCGGCCGAGGCCGCGCTCGCGCACCTGTTCGCCGGCCGCCCCGCCGATGTGACCGAGGAAAACCTGCAGTCCCGCATGCGCGGCCTGCTGCTGATGGCCCAGTCGAACAAACTGGGCGAAATGCTGCTGACCACCGGCAACAAAAGCGAGATGTGCGTCGGCTACTGCACCATCTACGGCGACATGAACGGCGGCTACAACCCGATCAAAGACCTGTTCAAGACCCGCGTTTTTGCCGTCTCGCACTGGCGCAACGAAAACCACCGCGACTGGATGGCGGGCCCCGCAGGGCAGGTCATCCCGCCGCGCATCATCACCAAACCCCCCCAGCGCCGAGCTGCGCCACGACCAGAAAGACGAAGACTCGCTGCCCCCGTACCCCGTGCTGGACGCGATCTTGGATATGATGGTCGACCGCGACGCCTCGGTCGCCGATTGCGTCGCGGCGGGCTATGACCACGCCACGGTGAAGCGGGTCGAACATCTGGTCGCGATCAGCGAATACAAACGGTTCCAGTCCGCGCCGGGGGTGAAACTGTCGCGCCGCGCGCTGTGGCTGGATCGCCGCTACCCCATCGTGAACCGCTGGCGCGACCCCGCTTAGGCGGGGTGCAACACCTGCGGGGCGGATTTGCCACTGATCATATCCCACGCGCGGTTCACGGCGATCAGCCGCTTCTCGGCCAGCTTCACCGCCTCGTTGGGAACCCCGCGCGCGCTGAGGCGGTCGGGGTGGTTTTCGCGCACCAGCGACCGCCACGCAGCGCGGATGTCATCCATCGGCGTGTCGGGCGGTACACCCAGGACATGGTAGGGGTCATCATCCGACCCCGGAAAATCTGCGGGCAGCACCCGCGCGCGTAGGCAGGCGAATTCCGACTCGCTAAACCCGAAAATCTGCGCCACCTCGCGCAGGAACAGGTTTTCGGCCGGGTGATAATCCCCATCGGCGATAGCGATGTGGAACAGGCCTTCCAGCAAGTCCTTCAGCGTATCGGGGTTTCCGGCGAACATATCGGCCACGCGGTGGGCGTAGGCATCAAACCCCGCCACATCCTGCCGCGCCAAATCATACACGCGCGAGACTTGCGCACAGTCGTTCTCGCCAATCTCGAACACATCGCGAAACGCGGATACTTCGTCGCGGGTTACCAGACCGTCGGCCTTGGCGATCTTGGCCCCCAGCGCAATCACGGCGATGGTGAACGCCACCGACTGCTCGGGCGGCGTGCGCAAGCGTTCCAGCGCGGCAAACAACCCCTCGCCATGGGCAAGGGCGGCCAAAGCTTCTGATATGCGGGACCAAATTGACATGCGCGCTTTTCTTACAAGGGGGTTACGGTCGTCCAATGAATTCCACGTCAGACGGCTGTAACACTAGCCCAGCGTTACATCGCCCTTCGGTCCGGCAAAATCGGCACGCATCCCCACAGGGCCCGCGTGCAAGACGACTCGAGGATCGGCAAGATGCACGTTTAACCACGGTTGCACAAGATGGATCTGCGGGTGGCTTATGTGCAGCCGCTGCAGACGCAGTGTGCTATCTTGCAAGGTCAGGGCAGGGTGGGTGCCCGCCGTCCACGCAATCAAGGTGGGAAAGGCACCGTCCAGCGGCAGGCTGCCATCGGGCGGCACGGTAATATCCCATTGCAACGCGCCACGTTCCAGCGCGATCACATTGCCCGCAGGCACCGGCGTGTCCAGCGCGTCAATTCGCGGCGTGCGGCAAATCCAGTTGCCGATGCAGGGCACGGCGGGCGGGTGGTCCAACCCGAACCAGCGCGGCCCCGAAACCGCAGCTTCGGGGTCGGGGGCGATCACTTCGAAATAGAACCCCTCGCCCATCCCCAGCAGGGCGTTGTGCGTGCCATAGCGCGCATGCTTGCCGCCCGCGCGCGGGCGCACACCCAGCCGCGCCTCGACCCAATCGCAGCCCTCGTCCAGCGTGCGGGCGCAGACGGCGATGTGGTCAAGGGCAAGGTCAGACATCCAGTTCCTCGACGAAACGCGCGTTTTCCTGAATATATTGGAAGCGTAGCTCGGGCTTTTTGCCCATCAACCGCTCGACCAGATCCGATGTCTCGCCCGGCTCTTCATCCGCGATTGTCACGCGGATCAGCTTGCGGGTCTTGGGGTCCATCGTGGTTTCTTTCAGGTCCTTGGCGTCCATCTCGCCCAAACCTTTGAACCGTTGCACGTCGATCTTGCCGCGCCCGCCAAGGCCCTTTTGCATCCAATAATCCTTTTCGGCATCATCGGCGACATACAGCCGGTTCGCCCCTTGGGTCAGGCGATAAAGCGGCGGGCAGGCCAAGAACAGGTGACCCTTTTCAATTAGTGGGCGCATCTGGGTGAAAAAGAACGTCATCAGCAAGCTGGCAATATGCGCCCCATCGACGTCAGCATCGGTCATGATGATGATGCGCTGGTACCGCAGGTCTTCGGTGTTGAACTTGCTGCCCATCTGCACACCCAGCGCCTCGCAAATATCGCTCAGCTCTTGGTTCTGGTTCAGCTTGCCCGCAGCGGCGCCCATCACGTTCAGCACCTTGCCGCGCAGGGGCAAAATAGCCTGCGTCTCGCGTGATCGCGCGCCCTTGGCCGACCCGCCAGCCGAGTCACCCTCGACCAAGAACAGTTCGGTATTGTCGCGCACCTTGGCGGAACAGTCGGTCAGCTTGCCGGGCAGGCGCAACCGCTTGGTGGCCGATTTGCGCTGCGTTTCCTTTTCCTGACGGCGGCGCAAGCGTTCCTCGGCACGCAGCACAAGGAAGTCCAAAATCTCGCGCGCGGATTTGGGGTCGGCGGCCAGCCAGTTGTCAAAGTGGTCGCGCACGGCCAGCTCGACCCATTTCGCGGCTTCCTCGGTCGACAAACGATCCTTGGTTTGCCCCACGAACGAGGGTTCGCGAATGAAAATCGACAGCAGCGCGCAGCCGCCCGTCAACAAATCCTCGCGGGTGATGTCCTTGGCTTTGCGGTTGTTTACCCGCTCGCCATAGGATTTCACGCCCTTCAAAACAGCCGCCCAGAAACCGGCCTCGTGGGTGCCACCCTCGGGCGTCGGCACGGTGTTGGTGTAGGACAGGATGAACCCGTCGCGCATGGCCGACCAGTTGATCGCCCATTCCACACTGCCCGGAACGCTGAACTTCTCCTCGAAGCTCACCTTCCCGGCAAAGGGCTTCTCGGCATAGGTCTGAGTGTCTTTCAGCACATCGGCCAGATAATCTGCCAGACCGCCGGGGAATTTGAATGTCGCCTCGGCAGGGGTCTCGCCGTCGTCGATGGCGGTTTTCCAGCGAATCTCGACGCCCGAAAACAGATAGGCCTTGGATCGCACCATCTTGAACAGACGGGCAGGCTTCAGCTTGAGCGAGCCGAAAATCTCGGCATCAGGGTGGAAGGTGACCGATGTGCCCTTGCGGTTCGGGGCCGCGCCGACCTTTTCCACCGGCCCCTGCGGCACCCCGCGCGAGAAGCTTTGGACGTAAAGCTCGCGGTTACGCGCGACCTCGACCCGCATCAAATCCGACAGCGCGTTCACGACCGACGATCCGACGCCGTTCAACCCGCCTGATGTCGAATAGGCTTTATTCGAGAATTTACCCCCCGCGTGCAGGGTGCACAAAATCACCTCTAGCGCGGATTTATCGGGGAATTTCGGGTGCGGGTCGACCGGAATGCCGCGGCCATTATCGCGCACGGTAACCGAATAATCGGCGTGCAGCTCGACCTCGATCCGGTTGGCGTGCCCAGCCACCGCCTCGTCCATCGAGTTATCGAGGATTTCCGCCACCATGTGGTGCAGCGCGCGCTCGTCTGTGCCGCCGATATACATGCCGGGGCGCTTGCGGACAGGTTCCAGCCCTTCCAGTACCTCGATCGAGGCGGCGTTGTATTCATTGCCCTGCGCCCCGCTTCCGGCCAGAAGGTCGTCCGCCATGTATCACCTCACTCGATTGCTTTGCCTGATTATGACAAAGCGGCGACCGGAATAGAAGGCCCCGCCGCCGCTTCCGTCGCCGCTTCCCCTGTCGCTGCCGACGCTAATGGCCCGCGGCTGCGCGCCCTTCGGCCTCGCGTAGCGCCCACATCTGTTTGAATGCAGGGCGGGCCTGCTGGCGGGCCAGATAGGCCTGCGTCGCGGGGTAGGGGGCATAGGCCCCTTTCATCGCGGTGGCATAGCGCAAAATCTCGCACAGGTTGATGTCGGCCACGGTGAAACGGTCGCCCACCAGATAGCTGTGATCCGCCAGATACCCCTCCAGCGCGGTCAGGGGGCGGGCGTATTTCTCGGCGGCCTCGGCCAGCGCGTCATCCGTCGCTCCCTTGCCGACCAGCGTCTGAATGCGCAGGGTGTGGGCCTCGACGTCGGTCGCGGCAAACAGCGTCCACTGGTCGATCTGCGCGGCTTCGGTCAAATCGCGCGGCCCCAAATCGCCGCCATAAGCGCGCGCCAAATGCAGGTTGATCGCCAACGACTGGCTGACCACCAAATCGCCATCTTTCAAAACCGGCACACCACCCATCGGGTTAATCGCCAAAAACGCGGGGCTCTTGGTGTTCAGCGGTGCATCTGCGGCCAGCGGGTCGGCAACACGCCCCGCCAGTTCCACGGGAACGATCTGCAGGTCGATCCCTGCCTCCAGCGCCAGCCACACGTTGCGCGTCGCGCGGCTGCGGTGGACACCATATAGTTCAAGCATCGGGTGGGGCATGGGCAAACTCCGCTTCGTCTTGGGGCTATTCGTTGAAAAACTGCATAGGGCTTTCGCGCCAGCTTGTCATGCGTTTCGCGCCAGCGCATCGTCGCTGCATATAATAACCAACAGGGCCCCAGAAATATGTCGCAATTCCCATCCTTTGACCTTGCCGCCTTCGAATCTGCCACCGGCGATGACCGCCGCGCCCGCGCCGCCGAAATCGACCGTATCTGCCGCGAAACCGGCTTTCTCATCCTGCGCGGGCACGGCGTCGCACCCGATGTGATCGATGCCGTCTGGACGGCGGCCCAAGCGTTCTTCGCCCAAAGCCCCGCCGATAAAGCCAAGGTCAAGGCGCCATACCCCGGCTACCCCTACGGCTGGCTTGGCCCTAATGCCGAGGCGCTGGCCAAATCCAAAGGCGAAGATACCCCGCCAGACCTAAAGGAAAGCTTCAACGGCGGCCCGCTCTCCATGCCCGAAAATGCCCCGCCCGAGGCAGTCAAATTCTGCTACTCGCCCACCCTCTGGCCCGATATGCCCGCCTTCCGCCCCGCATGGCAGGCCTATTACGCCGCCCTCGAGGATCTGGCTAAACGCGTCATGTCCGCCTTTGCCGAGGCGTTGGATCTGGCGCCCGACTATTTCGACCAGTTCCTGCAACATCCTGTTTCGGCCCTGCGCGCGTTGAACTACCCCGCCACCACGGGCGTCACCGCCCTTGCCGCGCAGCAGCGCGCGGGCGCGCACACAGACTACGGCTCGCTGACGATCCTGCTGCCGCAGGCGGGCTCGCGCGGCCTCGAGATCTTCCACCCCTCGGGCAGCTGGGTCGAGGTGCCGGCCGAGCCGGGCGTCTTCGTCATCAATATCGGCGATCTGATGGCCCGCTGGACAGCCGACCGCTGGGTCTCGACCCTGCACCGCGTCGTGGTCATCCCCAACCAACCCGCCCGCCAAAGCCTCGCCTTTTTCCACCAACCCGACTGGCAGGCGACGATCACCCCGCTCGACGGCTCGGATGCCTATCCGCCGGTCGAATCCGGCCCGTATCTGATGGGCAAGTTCACAGCGACGCAGTAATTACCCCTCGATGCTAAAGCGCGGCGCGTGGTGAACCGGAAAGTTCACCGACCGCGCGATAAAACACACCGCACCGATCTTGCCATGCAGCGCCGTTGCTACCGCCAGATCGGTGCCCGCCTTTACCGTGACATGCGGGCGCAAGGTTGCCGCCGTAAACTGCCCCGCGCCCCCGTTGCCGACGGTGCCCACCCCCACTGGGCTATCGACATAGCGCACCACCACAACGCCCGCCTCGGCGGCGAAATGCAGATACCACAGCATGTGACAGGCGGCCAAAGCGCTCAGCAACAAATCCTCGGGGTTCATCTTGGTGGGGTCACCACCCAGCAGCGGGTCGTTCGAACACGACACGACCGGCTTTCCCGGCGCGGCGATGTCCCAGCTGCGCGCATAGCCGCCATAAGTGGCCGTGCCGCTGCCGGTGTTGCCCGTCCAAATGACGCGCGTGCTGTAACTGTGATCCACCCGTTGCCCCGCCATAAAGATTCGCTGTATACGGGTATACACACAGAAGGGCAGGGGCGAAATGGATATTGTCGAACATCTGCGCGAGGCGATCTTGCTCGGCACCCACCCGCCCGGCACCGTGCTGTCGCAAAGCGATCTGGCGCGTGACTACGGCGTCAGCCGCATCCCCGTGCGCGACGCGCTGCAAGCCCTCGCCGCCGAAAAACTGGTCGAGGTCGTCCCCGGCAAGGGGGCGCGGGTCATCCACCTCGACCCCGCCGCCCTGCGCGAGGTCTATGATCTACGCCTGTTGCTGGAATGCGATTTGCTGCAGCGCGCCATCGCCGCAGCCGATGCCGTCGCGCGGCTCGATGTCGAATATGCTCTGCGCCGCACCGCGCTGACGGCGGGCAAAACAGGCTGGCCCGCGGGTGATTGGGACTTCCACGCAGCCCTCTACGCGCCTGCCGCGCGCCCGCGCCAATGCGCCCTCGTGCGCGACTTGCGCCGGATTTGCACGATCCACGCCAGCGGCTACGACACCCTCGCCAGCGATACCCCGCGCTGGCTGGCCGACCACGATGCGCTGGCGCTGGCCTTTGCGCAGGGCGATGCACAAACCGCCGTCGCGGTGCTGCAACAGCATATCGGCGCGGCGGCCGATGCGCTGCTGGGGGCCTAGCGCTCGGTCAGCTTCAGTTCGATCCGGCGGTTTTGCGCCCGCGCTTCGGGCGTGTTGGCGGGGTTCAGGGGCTGGTATTCACCAAACCCGTTGGCCGCCAGCCGGTTCGGCGGAATGCCTTGGCTGTTGATCATATACAGCACGACCGACAAAGCGCGCGCCTGCGACAGTTCCCAGTTGTTGGCAAATTCGCCGGTGCCCGACAGGGGGGTGTTGTCGGTGTGCCCGTCCACGCGGATCACCCAATCGATCCCGGGTGGGATTTCGGTCGCAATCCGCTTTAGCATCACAGCCACCTTGGCAATCTCGGCCTCGCCCTCGGCCGACAGAGTCGCACTGCCCGGCTCGAACAATACCTCGGACGAGAATACAAAGCGGTCGCCCACAATCTGCACGCCCTCTTGCCCGTCCAGCAAGGTGCGCAGGCTGCCAAAGAATTCCGACTTGTACTGCTCCAAGCTCTCGGCCTCGGCGGCAAGGCGGGCGGCTTCCTCCTCCAGCCGCTGCCGCTCGGCTTCCTCTAGCGCGCGGGCACGGCTTTGCTCGGCCGCAACACGGGCGAGGGCGGCATTCAACTGCGTCCCCAGCGTTTCGATCTGCACCTGCGCCGCGCTATCTGCCGCGCCTGATGCATCCAACAGCCCCTGCAAATCCCCCAGCTGGGCCCGCAGCGCAGAGACCTGCGCGTTCAGCGCCTCGACCTGCAACTGCGATTGCGCCGAGATCGCCTCTTGCTGCGCCAACTGGTCTTGCGCCAAGGCCAGCAGCGCGGCCTGTCGCTGGCTGTCGGTCAGCGCCCCGGTCTGGGCGGCTTCCAACTCGGCCTGCGCGGCGCGGGCGGCGGCCAGCAGGGTCAGAGTGTCCTCGGCGCGCTTGCGCTCGGCCTCCAACGATAGGCTCATGGCGGTCAACTGCGCATCCGAATCCTCCAGCCGCGCGCGCAAAGCCTCCGCGGCGGCGGCGTCCAGCAGTTGCTGCGCCTCCAAATCCGACACGCGAGTGCTGACGCTGTCGCGCTCGTCCTGCAGGCTGGCAATCAACGCCTCCATCGCGGCGCGGCGGGCCTCGGCCAAACGCGCCTCCTCGGCGGCACTGTCGACTTGCCCTTGCAGGTCGGTGCGGTTGGCCAGCAGGGCGGCCACCTGATCCTCGAAATTGGCAATCTGCCCGTCACGCTCGGCCAGCGACTGCGACAGCGTCGCGCTGCGGCTCCGCTCGGACCCCAGCGCCGCGTTCAGCGCGGCCAGATCGGTGCTCAGTTGCCCCAGCTGCTGCTCTTGCCCCGAAACTTCCTCGCGCAGCACAAACTGCACGACGGTAAAAATCGACAGCACGAACAGCAAGACCAGCAATAGGCCGGTCATCGCATCGACGAACCCCGGCCAGACATTCGTATTGAACCGTTCGGTATTGCGGCGCAGCGCCATCGGATCAGCTCGCCACTTCGCGCAGGGTGCGCGTCAAGGTGGCAATGTCGCCGCGCAGCTCGGCGATCGATTCCTGACGGCTGGCGGTCAACTCCTCGATCACGCGGTTCATCTGCCCGTCGATCGAGCGCAGCCGCATCCGGCTTTCGGGGTCGAACCCATCGGCCACCCCCTCGCGCTGGGCCAACAGGGTCACCAGCTTGTCCTGCCCCTCGGCGATGCGGGCCAAAGCGGTGGCCTCGCCTTCCATCCGGCCCATCAGGCCGCTCAGGCTGGTGGCAATGGTCTGCATTTGGGCCGCGGTCGTCTCGCTCGCCTCTTGCGATGTGGT
The DNA here is from genome assembly GCF_002117445.1 of Ketogulonicigenium robustum. Classification (NCBI taxonomy): domain Bacteria; kingdom Pseudomonadati; phylum Pseudomonadota; class Alphaproteobacteria; order Rhodobacterales; family Roseobacteraceae; genus Ketogulonicigenium; species Ketogulonicigenium robustum. Next base: position 1,814,143 of record NZ_CP019937.1, on the reverse strand, counting down.
CATCTGGCCCTGCAGCTTGGCCAACTGGTCAGTCAACTGGCCCATCACCAGCGCCAGCACGGATGTCTCGGTGCCATCCTCGCCGCTGGTCGCGCCCGAATAGGTGACCCGCGTGAAGGATGACAGCCAGTCCTCCAACTCATTGTAGAACCGGTTCTGCCCGCGCCCTGCGAACAGCTCCAGCAAACCAATGATCAACGAGGCTGACAGCCCCAGCAGCGACGACGAAAACGCCGTGCCCATGCCGCCCAACTGCGTCTCGAGGCCCGCCTGCAGACGCGCGAAAATCGCAGCGCCCGTCTCGTCCCCTTGCGGGTTCAGCGACCGGATCGTGTCGACCAGCGCAGGCACAGCCGTCGCCAAACCATAGAACGTGCCCAACAAGCCCAGAAAAATCAGCGTATTCGCCAAATAGCGGCTGAACTCGCGCGCCTCGTCAATGCGCTGCCCCACCGTCTCCAGAATCGTCCGGCTGGACGAAGGGCTCAGCTGCAAACGCTGGTTGCGCGATGACTTCAGCAGCGCGGCCAGCGGCGCCAGCAGCAGCGGCGTGCGCTCGGGCACGCCCGCGGGCAGCCGCACAAAGGTCTCGATCCACGAAATCGCCCGCATCAGCGCGAAAACCTGCAAGAAACAGGCCGCGACCCCAACCACAAACACCGCCGCGATCAAACCGTTCAAATAGGGGTTGGTCCAGAAAATCCCCTCAATCGTGGTGTGGACGAACCAATAGCCCGCCGCCACCAACAAGACCACCACCAGCATCGCCAGCAATTGCTGTAGCGGTTGCGAAAAGCGGGACTTCGCCGCAGCCGAGTTCAGTTCCATCAATCGCGTCTTTCTGTCGGTTGGACTTGCCGCCAAGGAATAGGCGCAAATCCTGCGGATTTGAACGCCTTTTCGCGTGATTGTCCCCGCAATCTGGCTCTTTGTCGCCCGACGGGTTAGGAAGGGGGCAACTTGTCCCCCGAAGGAGGCCGATTTGCGTCTGGTTTGGATGTTGGTGGTCGTGCTGACCGCATTGGCGTTGTATTGCGGCTACTGGTTCGTCGGGCACGCGCAGTTAACACAGCGCATCGACGCGTTGGTCAAAAACCTGCCCGCCTATGGCTGGCAGATCGACTACGATACGCTTGATACCGTGGGATTCCCGTCGCGCTTCGATACGACGGTCACCAACCTGAACCTCTATAACCCCGCGCAGGATCTGGGCTGGCAAACGCCCTCGTTCAAAGTCTACGCGATCTCGTACCAACCGCATAAAATCGTCGCCCGCTGGCCGCAAACGCAGCAAATCACCCTGTTCGGCCAGCCGATCGCCGTCGATAGCAGCAGCATGATGGGCTCGGGCCGCATCGGCCTCTCGACCGACCTTCCGCTCGAGGAAGCCACAATCGACGGGCGCGATCTGGTGCTGACATCCGATTTCGGCTGGCAGGCGCGCCTCGACCGGTTGCTGGTGGCCATGCGCACCGCACCCGAGACTGAAGATGGCGCAGCCGCCCCGCAAACCGACCTGCCGGTCTACGATACCTATGCTGGGGTGCAGAACCTTGTGCTGCCCGCGGGCATCCGCGCCGCGCTTGACCCGCAAAATACGCTGCCCCCTGCCATCGCCGCCATCGACATCGACCTGCAAGTCGCACTGGCCGCGCCGATCGACCGCCACCTGACCACCATGCCGCCGCTGGACAGCGTGAACCTGCGCCGCGTCCACCTGCAATGGGGCGATGTGCAACTAACGGCCACCGGCACACTGCACCCCGACGCCACCGGCCGCGCCGAGGGCGAGGTCGCCGTCACCCTGAACGGCTGGCGCAAACTGATCGATCTGGCGGTTGCCGCAGGCGCCCTGCTGCCCGAACGGGCCGACCAACTGGCAATGCTGCTGGGCGCGCTGGGGCAGGGTGAGTCGCTGTCGCTGACCTTAACCGTTTCGCAAGGGGTGCTGCGCTATGGCCCGATCCCGCTGATGCCGCTGCCCGCCATCTTGCAGCCCGCTCGCTAACAACCCCGCAAAACGTAAAAAGCGCGGTCCCCGGCAGGGGGCCACGCTTTTTCATGCACCGGCCTTAGCAGCCCGGTGAAACAACCCTGGCCTTAGGCGGCGCGGGCTTCTTCTTCGGCGGCGTGACGACGCTCGCTTTCCTCGCGCGACAGCGCGACGGATGTGCGAACACCCTTCGATACGAAATCCATCAGCCCAGAAACCACACGTTCGTTCGGGTCGATGCCGGCACAGGACAGAACTTCGCGCCCATCGCGCGAACGCGCCCAACGGGCGATCTGTTCGGGGCCATTGCCGTATTTCTTATCATCTGCGATTGCGTCATCGAGGGCCGCCAGCACAACAGCGGCGAACAGCTTCCGCGCACGGTTGCCTTGTTCGTTGTTGTAAGCGGTGCTGTCGACGAATTCCTTCATCTCTTTCCCCTCGGTTGATTAGAACTTCCTTCTCAGGACCCCCCGATTACGCCAGTGTGGCACGAATCAGGGATTTTTATTTTGCATGCCTGTCATGCATTGGGTGCATAACTTGCACGCAAACTGGGCAGTTCGCGAACGATTGACCTTTCGGCAAATGCTTGTCAGACGCCAGTGCCCTCGATATAGGCGCGGCTCATGGCGGTTCAACCCGCACCCCCTTCCGCGCAAAGAGCATCATGGCCAAGATCAACGCAAACGAGATTAAACCCGGCTTCATTCTGGATCATGACGGGGGCCTGTGGGCTGCGGTCAAGGTCGACCACGTCAAGCCGGGCAAGGGCGGTGCCTTTGCGCAGGTCGAACTGAAAAACCTGCGCGATGGCCGCAAGCTGAACGAACGCTTCCGGTCGGAAGACAAGGTCGACAGCGTCCGCCTGGAACGCAAGGACCAACAGTTCCTCTATGAAACCGACGGCATCCTGACCTTTATGGACACCGAAACGTTCGAGCAAACCGAACTGTCGGCTGACTTGCTGGGTGATCGCCGCCCGTTCTTGCAAGACGGCATGACCATCATGATCGAATACTTCGGCGAGGAAGCCCTGAACGTCGCGCTGCCCCCCAAAGTCACCTGCCGCATCGCCGAGACCGAGCCTGTCGTCAAAGGCCAAACCGCCGCCAAAAGCTTCAAGCCCGCCATCTTGGATAACGGCGTGCGCGTGATGGTGCCCCCCTTCGTCGGCCAAGACGAGCTGATCATCGTCAACACCGAGACGATGGAATATTCCGAGCGCGCCTGATCGCCGCAATTGTCTGCAAAAGGCCCGGTGCGACTAGCGCCGGGCCTTTTTTCATGGTCAGACTAGCATATCCGCAGCACGAGAGAGCCATGCCCGTTTCCCCCCAACTGGAACATGATCTGATCGCGATCATGCGCGCCGCCGCCACAGCCGAGATCCTGCCCCGCTTCCGCAACCTCAAATCATCCGAGATCGCGACCAAATCCCACCCGGGCGATCTTGTGACCGCCGCCGACATCCTGTCCGAACGCATGATGACCGCGCAAATCCCCACCGTCATGCCCGACGCGCTGGTGGTGGGCGAGGAAGCGATTTCCGAAAACCCCGCCCTGCGTGCCGACATCGGCCGTGCGGACCCTTGCGTGATCCTCGACCCTGTCGATGGCACGTGGAACTTCACCAAAGGCGTGGCGCTGTTCGGAATGATCTTAGCCGTCGCGCGGGGGCAGGTGCCCGAATTCGGCGTGCTCTACGATCCTGTTACGCAAGACTGGGTCGTTGCGCACGCGGGCCAGCCCACGCGCTTTGTCACCGCCGATGGCTTCAGCCAGACCACGCAAACCTCCTCCGAAACCGACATCGCCTGCATGACAGGCTTCGTCCCTTTCGAGATTATGGCCCGCCATCATCGCCAAACCGTGACCGCCGCGATGGACGGTTTTGCCGGCGCCACCGCGCTGCGCTGTTCGTGCCATGAATACCGCATGATCGCGCGCGGGCAGGCCGAATTTCTGGTCAGCCACCACATCCCCAACCCGTGGGACCACGCCGCAGGCGTCGTCGCCGTGCGCGGGGCCGGCGGCGTCGCCCGCTTTATCGATGGCGAGGATTACAACGTCGCCCGCCGCCACGGCTATCTGGTGACCGCCGCGAACGAAGACATCTGGCAGCTTGTCGCCGACCGGTTCCGCTTTCTGCAGGCCGATGCCAAGGAACTGGCGGGCAACTAGCGCGCGTCAATCGGGCAGGCGCGTGACCACCGCATCACCCGCCTGCATCGGCCCCTCGGCGCGGTCGAACCGCAAATAAGCAATCGCCTGATCGCCCGCCCGTGTCAGCAAGGTGCCCGCCTCGCGATCGCCCGCCATAATCGGCGTGCCGGGGGCAGCATCGCCGTGAATTTCCACACGGGCCAAGCCCTTACGCAGCTCGGTCTTGTGCTTCATGCGGGCGGTCACTTCCTGCCCGACATAACAGCCCTTGCGAAAATCGACGCCGTGCAGCCGCTCGAACCCCTGTTCCAGAATATAGCTGTCGCCCGTCAATTCGATGCCCGCTTCCGGCACCAGCAGCGCCACACGCAGCGCATCCCAATCGGTCGCGTCCGACAGATCCTCTGGGCCATACAGCCGCCAGCCCAACCGCGCATCGCGCGGGTCGGGCAGGGCCCCCACCGGCGCAGGTCCCGTCCCGCGCGAGACAACCATCGGGCTGGGCGCAATCTGCACATCGGCGCGCAGGCGATACATGTTCAGCCGCGGCACCAGCACCGGCGCCAGCGCGGCCGAGACATCCAGCAGCATCATATCGCCCGTCTCGTGGACAAAGAAATCGGCGATGAACTTGCCCTGCGGGGTCAGCAGCGCGGCATAAACCAGCGCGCCTTCGGCCTTGCGCAGATCGTTCGTCACCAGATTTTGCAAAAACCCCAACCGGTCACTGCCGGTGATCGCAAAAACCTGACGTGCATCGCTCATTTCCATGTCTCCAACCGTGCGGGTGTTGCCACCATATACCCCCCACCGCGCAGGGTCGACAGCGGGCAGCCGGTCAACGCCCGCGCGTGCGCAAAAAGCTTTCGTGCGCGGCGGCAGCGTCATAGCGGGTGGCAAACCACGCCTCGATCCCCATCGGCGCATCTGCCGTATCGGCTGCGTATAGATCCAATATATGATCCAGCACCCCCGCGCGCGAGGACCGCACATGCAGATACTTCAGCGATAACTGCTTGCGCGCCACCGCCAGCGGCTGCCCCTCGAACGCCATCAAATAAAGCGCCGCCGCAAACCCCGACCGATCCGCCCCCGATTTGCAATGCATCACAAACGGCCGCTCGATCTGGCGAAAGGTGTTAAACAGGCGCAGCACCGACGCGCGCGTGGGTGCGCTGCGGGCCTGTAACCCCACCGCATACAGTTTCAGCCCCAATTCGTGGCAGGTCGCAGCGGTAAAACAGGTCGGAATGCTTAACTTGCTGCTGCGCAACGTTAATACAGACGTGATCCCCTGCTTGCGCAGATGGCGCAGCCGCCCGCAAACGGGGTGGTTCGCGCGCCAGACACCGGGGCAAATCTGGTGCGCATTCGCCCAACTGAACCGCAAGATCGCATGGTCGCGAAACAACACATCCAGCCGCGCCAACAACGACCGTGGCCGCGCGACGTTGGCAATATCGATCAACTCTGGGTCAATCAGCTCTCGCCCGACCATGTCTTGGCCGTGTGCGCCTGCGTAGTCCGGCACGAAATCCTGTCGCATCTGTATTGCTCGCTCAATCGCGCCTGATGCGTAAAAGCCTGATGTAACATCATCATGGCAGTCCGTAGAAAACGGCCGATGACGTGCACAGGGTCATTGACGTAGCGGCGCTGGTGGCACATGGGTTGACCCACCTTACAGCCACTTTCTTAGCGCGGACTTTATTTCCATGTTTGCCAACGGCAGAACGCATCTAGCTATCCCCGGCCCGTCCATCTCGCCCGACGCGGTGCTGCGTGCCATGCACCGCACGTCCGACGACATCTACGGGGCCGACATGGCCAAAATGGCCGATACGATCTACCCCGCGCTAAAGGCGCTGGCCATGACCACGGTGGCCGAACCCATCATCTACGTCGGCAACGGCCACGCCGCATGGGAGGCTGCGATGGCCAACACCCTGCAGGCGGGCGACCGCGTCCTCGTCCTCTCGACGGGGCTGTTCGGGCAAGGGTGGGCCAATCAGGCGCGCCGCATGGGCGCCGATGTGGATGTGATCGACTTCGGCCTGACCGACGGCGCCGACCCCGCGCGCACCCGCGATGCGCTGGCCGCCGATCTGGCGCAGAATAAAACGCCCTACAAGGCGGTCTTCCTCAGCCATGTCGATACCGCCAGCGGCCTGTGCAACCCCGTCGCGCCAATCCGCGCGGCGCTGGATGATGCGGGCCACCCCGCGCTGTTCATGGTCGATTGCATCGCCTCGCTGGGCTGCGACCGGTTCGAGATGGACGCATGGGGCGTCGATGTCGTCGTCGCCACCAGTCAAAAGGGGCTGATGGTGCCCCCCGGTATTTGCTTCGTCTACTTCGGGCCGCAGGCCATCGCCGCGCGCGGCGCGCTGGGCGTGGTGCCCGCCTATTGGGACGTGCAAACCCGTCTGCCCGACAACCCCTTTCATTGGCGCTTTGGCGGAACCCCGCCCGTCCAGCACCTGCACGGCCTGTGCGCCGCGCTTGATATGATCATGGCCGAGGGGCTGGATAACGTGCTGAACCGCCATGCCGTTCTGGCCCGCAGCGTCTGGGCCGCGTTCGACGTGTGGGCAGAACAAGGCCCCGTCGCGCTCTGCGTCGCCGATCCGGCCCTGCGCGCCCATGCGGTCACATCGGCCATCGCGGGGCCGGGCAACGGTCTGCGCCTGCGCAACTGGACCGAAACCTTCACCGGCGTCACCTTGGGTGTCGGCATCGGACGCGAACAGGGCGACGATTACTTCCGTGTCGCGCATATGGGCCACGTGAATGCCCACGGTATCTTGGGGGTGCTGGGCGCGATGGATGCGGGGCTGAAGGCCCTGAACATCCCGCACGGCCGCGGCGCGCTCGAGGCAGCTGTGACCGTCATCGCCGACGCGACCAGCGCTACCGCCTGAACTCGCAGCGGGCCGTCAACCGGCCCGCGCCTTCGCCAACGCTTTGGGTAATTCCAACTCGAACGCATCCAGATCGCTCGGCGTGCCAGCCGATACGCGGATGCAGCGGTTCAGCGGCGCGACACTGGGCATCCGCACAAAGATTCCCGCCGCGACCAGCGCGTCCAGCACGCGGCGGGCAAAGGCACCGTCCTGCCCACAATCGATCGCCACGAAATTCGTCGCTGATGGCAGGCAGACCAGCCCGTTCGCCGCCGCGATCTCGGCAATCTTGTCGCGGGCTACGCCAACACGGCTGCGCACGTGGTCGATCCAGCCTTGGTCCTGAATGGCCGCCACCGCGCCGATCTGCGCCGTGCGGTTCATGCCAAAATGGTTTCGCACGCGGTCAAACGCGGCAATCAGATCGCGCGCGCCGATGGCATAGGCCACACGCGCCCCCGCCATCCCGTAAGCCTTGGAAAACGTCCGCAGACGGATCACGCGGGTGTCGTGCACATCCAGCGCAGGGGCGGTGCCCTCGGGGGCGAACTCGATGTAGGCCTCGTCCAGCACCAGCAAGCTGCCTGCGGGCACCGCGTCGATCATGCGCTGGATCACCTCGGCGCTGTGCCATGTGCCCATCGGGTTGTCGGGGTTGGCAATATAAATCAGCTTCGGCCCGACCTCGACCGCCTTTGTAATCAGCGCGGCGGGGTCTTCGTGGTCATCGGCATAGGGCACGGTGACCAATTCGCCGCCAAAACCCGCGACGTGGAAGTTGAAGGTCGGGTAGGCCCCCGCCGATGTCACCACCTTGTCGCCCGCAGTCACCGTCAGCCGCACCAGCAGCCCCAGCAGGGTGTCGATCCCCGCATCAATCGCGATGTTTTCGGGCGGCACGCCGTGGTGGTGCGAAATCGCGTGGCGCAGATCGAAGTTCTCGGGATCGGCGTATTTCCAAACCTCTGCACTGGCGGCCTCCATCGCGTGGATCGCGCGGGGCGAGGGGCCAAAGACGTTCTCGTTCGCGCCGATGCGGGCGGTAAAGGCGCGCCCCGCCGCGCGTTCTTGCGTTTCGGGGCCAACAAAGGGCACGGTGGCCGGCAGGCTGGCGGCAAGCGGTGTCAGGCGCGGATCGGTCATGGCGGTGCCTTTGCAAGTGTCGCCCCATGCCTAGCGTAGGGCGCGCCCCCTGCGCAACAGCAGACCCTTTCCATGGCCGCCGCCAGCGGGTAAGGGATGACCCCAACGTGATGTGTAGCAAAGGCGACCGATATGCCGATGGAAAAGACTTTTGACGCCGCCAGCGCCGAGGCGCGCCTTTACGCGGAATGGGAACAGGCCGGTGCCTTCAAGGCGGGGGCAAATGCCAGCCGCCCCGAGACATTTTCCATCGTCATCCCGCCGCCGAACGTCACCGGCAGCCTGCACATGGGCCACGCCTTCAACAACACGCTGCAGGACATCCTGACACGCTGGCACCGCATGCGCGGCTTCGACACGCTGTGGCAGCCGGGCCAAGACCACGCGGGCATCGCCACCCAGATGGTGGTCGAGCGTGATCTGGCCAAAGCTGGCCTGCCCGGCCGGCGCGAGATGGGCCGCGAAGCCTTCCTCGAGAAGGTGTGGGAGTGGAAGGAACAATCGGGCGGCACGATCATTCAGCAGCTGAAGCGCCTTGGCGCCAGCTGTGACTGGGATCGTAACGCCTTCACCATGGACGAACATTTCCAAAAGGCCGTGATCAAGGTCTTTGTCGAGATGTACGCCAAGGGCCTGATCTACCGCGGCAAGCGCCTCGTGAACTGGGACCCCCATTTCGAAACCGCGATTTCCGACCTCGAGGTCGAGAATGTCGAGGTTGCGGGCCACATGTGGCACTTCAAATACAAGCTGGCGGGCGGCCAGACCTATGAATACGTCGAGAAAGACGAAGACGGCACCGTGACTCTGCGCGAGACCCGCGACTGGATCTCGATTGCGACCACGCGCCCCGAAACCATGCTGGGCGATGGCGCGATTGCCGTGCACCCCAGCGACGAACGCTACGCCCCCATCGTCGGCAAGCTGGTCGAGCTGCCGCTGACCGGCCGCCTGATCCCGATTGTCGCCGACGAATACCCCGACCCGACCTTCGGCTCGGGCGCGGTGAAAATCACCGGCGCGCATGACTTTAACGACTATCAGGTCGCCAAGCGTCACGACCTGCCGCTGTATCGCCTGATGGACACCAAGGCCGCGATGCGTGCCGACGGCTTGCCCTATGTCGAAGCCGCCGCCCGCGCGGCCGAAATCGCCGCAGGCAGCCCCGCCAGCGAAGAAGAAATCGACAGCCTGAACCTTGTCCCCGAAAAATACCGCGGGATGGACCGGTTCGAGGCGCGCAAGGCCATCATCGCCGACATCGGCGCGCTGGGCTTGGCCGTCACCCGTCTGGTCAAGACCATCGACAAAGAAACCGGCTCCGAGGATCTGACCTTGCAGCCGCTGGTCGACAACAAGCCGGTCATGCAGCCCTTCGGCGACCGGTCCAAAGTCGTGATCGAGCCGATGCTGACCGACCAATGGTTCGTCGACACCAGCAAGATCGTCGGCCCCGCGATTGACGCCGTGCGCAACGGCGATACCCAGATCCTGCCCGAGCGGGACGCCAAGGTGTATTTCCATTGGCTGGAAAACATCGAGCCGTGGTGCATCAGCCGCCAGCTGTGGTGGGGCCACCAGATTCCGGTGTGGTACGGTCTGGATTTGGGCGCGTCGAACTTCCGCGATGACGAAGGTGATGGTGCGCTGGACGAGGTCGAAATCTTCCGCCTGCTGGCCGCCGACCGTCTGGTGCACGCAGGTGTCGTCTATCACTGCGCCGCCGATTTCGACGGTGTGATCGAGAACTTCCGCGACGAGATCGCCGACACGCCGGTGCCGCTGGCCCATGCCCGCGTGATCGAGGTGGCCGACCGCGCGAGCGCCATCGAAGCGCTGGCCGCAAGTTTGGCGCAGTATAACGTCACGCAAGACCCGACCGCGCTGGTCTACCCCGTCTGGCGCGATGCCGACGTGCTGGATACGTGGTTCTCGTCGGGCCTGTGGCCCATCGGCACGCTGGGCTGGCCCGAACAGACGCCGGAACTGGCCAAGTATTTCCCCACGAACGTGCTGGTCACCGGGTTCGACATCATCTTCTTCTGGGTCGCCCGCATGATGATGATGCAGCTGGCGGTGGTGAACGATGTGCCGTTCAAGACGGTCTACGTGCACGCGCTGGTGCGCGACGAAAAGGGCAAGAAGATGTCCAAGTCCTTGGGCAACGTCCTTGATCCGCTGGTGCTGATCGACGAATACGGCGCCGATGCAGTCCGCTTTACCCTGACGGCGATGGCCGCCATGGGGCGCGACCTGAAGCTGTCCACCCAGCGCATCGCGGGCTACCGCAACTTCGGCACCAAGCTGTGGAACGCCCACCGCTTTGCCGAGATGAACGACGTCTTTGCCGCGCGCCCTGCCGACGGTTTGGCGCCCAAGGCGACGCAAACGGTGAACCGCTGGATCATCGGCGAAACCGCCCGCGTGCGCGAGGAAGTCGACGCCGCATTGGGGGCCTTCCGCTTTGATGCCGCTGCAAACGCGCTTTACGCCTTTGTCTGGGGTAAGGTGTGCGACTGGTATGTCGAGTTTTCAAAGCCGCTGCTGTCGGGCGATGACGCCGCCGCGCGCGATGAAACCCGCGCGACCATGGCATGGGTGCTGGACCAGTGCCTGATCCTGCTGCACCCGATCATGCCCTTCGTGACCGAGGAATTGTGGCAGACCACCGGCGCGCGTGGCCGCTTGCTGGCCCTGTCGGATTGGCCGACCTATGGCGCCGCCGATCTGGTCGACCCTGCCGCCGATCACGAAATGTCGTGGGTGATTTCGGTCATCGAAGGCGTCCGTTCGGTGCGGGCGCAGATGAACGTGCCTGCGGGTCTGCAAGTGCCGGTGCTGCAGCTAGAGGCTGACGACGCCGCGCGCGGCGCGTGGGCGCGCAATGAAGTGCTGATCAAGCGTCTGGCCCGGATCGACAGCCTGACCGAGACAGCGGTTGTCCCCAAGGGGGCCATCACCGTGCCCACCGCCGGCGCGACTTTTGCCCTGCCGCTGGCCGATATTATCGACGTCGCCGCCGAAAAGGCGCGCATCGGCAAGGCGCTGGACAAGCTGGCCAAGGAACTGGGCGGCCTGCGCGGGCGCTTGAACAACCCCAACTTCGTGGCATCCGCCCCCGAGGAGGTTGTCGACGAGGTGCGCGAGAATCTGGCTCTGCGCGAGGCCGAGGAGGCGCAGATGCGCGCCGCCTACGACCGGCTGGCCGAAATCGGCTAACACACAAACGGCGGGGGAAACCCCGCCGTTTTCGCGTGCGGGCGCGGGGGTTAGCTGAACACTCGGGCGGCCTTGCGCCGTGTCCGCGCGCCGCGCCGCACCTCGTTCAGGTTGCCGCGCCAGAGTTCGACCCACGCGCGCCGCCGCGCCATTGGCGTCGTCGCATTCGCATAGGCGGCCATGATTTGCGCGTAAGCTGCGCGGCTATCATCGCCCACGGGGCAGCGCAGCAGGTGTTTCAGCACGCGTCGCAACGTGCGGTCCAGAAAGATTTGATATTCCAAAAGCACTCTGTCCGGCGGCGTCCAGCCGCGGGTTGCAGGGCCGTCCCACAGGCGCGCCAAGGCGGTGAATTGGTCGACCAGCAAGGCGGGGGTAACTTGGGTCACCAGACTGTCTGGGCGGTGGCGATAGGTGATCAGGGCCTCGGGCAGGTAATAAAAGCTGGTGGCGCTGGCCAGAATTTGCGGCAGGACGGCCATGTCCTCGTAGATCTTCCCCTCGGGGAAGGCGTGCGGTGCGTTAAGGCAACGCCGGTAGATCCGCGCCCACAGGTGCATCGACTGCGCGCGTAACGTTCCGGCGAGCAGTTGAGCTTTGTCGTAGCTTAGCATCCGTTCCGGCCCGTAAAAGGCTTTGCCATGGTTTTCCCCCGTCGGGCCGCTGCGGGTGAAATCGACGATCAGGACGTTGGGGTGCTGTGCCCGCAGCACATCCACCACTGTTTGCAAAGCGCCCGCTGCCAAAGTGTCATCGCCGTCGATGAACCAGACATAGCCGCCGCGCGCCGCCGTCAGCAGCTGGTTGCGCGCATGGCTGACGCCGCCGTTCACCGCCCCGCGCAAGACGCGGGCTTGCGGGGTCTGGCTGGCCCAGCGTTCTGCCAGCGCCGCCGTATCATCGCCCGAGGCGTCGTCGTAGATCAGCACCTCGGCTTGCGGGGGGATTGGCCCCAGCGCGGTCAGGCCAGCCAGTATATGCGGCCCCAGATTATAGGCGGGGATCAGAATGCTGATCAGCGGGGGCGGCGCGGTCATGCGGGGTATCCCGTAGGGGTCGCGTCACATGCGCGGCCCTTGTGTGCTGGGCGTGCATGTGGGACTATTTTGACTGCCCCCGCTATTACCATGAGTCCAGTCGCATATGCATATCGAATTTCGGCACCTGCGCACGATCAAGGCCATCCATGATGCGGGCGGCTTGGCCAAGGCGGCCGATCTGCTGAACACGACGCAAAGCGCGCTGTCGCATCAGGTCAAGAATATCGAGGATCAGGCCGGGGTCGAACTGTTCGTGCGCAGGTCAAAACCGCTGCGTCTGTCGGCGGCGGGCAAGCGCCTGTTGGCGGCGGCCGAAAGCATCCTGCCGCAGATCGCTGCGTTGGAGGCCGAGTTCGAGAGCCTTGCCGGTGGCAGTGCGGGGCGGCTGCATATCGCCATCGAATGCCACGCCTGTTTCGAATGGCTGTTTCCGGTGATGGAACAGTTCCGCAAGCTGTGGCCCGATGTGGATGTGGATATTCGCCCGGGGTTGGCGTTTGGTGCCTTGCCCGCGCTGCGCCGCGAGAAGGTGGATGTCGTCATTTCCTCGGACCCCGAGGAGATGGACGATGTGATCTTTCTGCCGCTGTTCGATTACGCGCCGACCTTTGTCGCCAGTTGCCAAAGCCCGCTGGCGACGCGGCCCTATATTACGGCCGAGGATTTTCGCGATCAGGTGCTGATCACTTATCCGGTCGAGCGGGCGCGGCTGGATGTGTTTTCCCAGCTGCTGACCCCCGCCAAGGTCGAGCCCGCCCATATCCGGCAGGTTGAATTGACCGCGATGATCCTGTTGCTGGTCGCATCCAACCGCGGTGTGGCGGTGTTGCCGGATTGGGTCGTGCACCAGCAGCGCTACAAGGCCGATTACGTCATGCGCCCCTTGACCGAGCATGGCATATCGCGCCGCCTTTATGCCGCCGTGCGCGAGGGCGACGCCGAGCGCCCCTTTGTGCAAGAGCTGGTCCGGCTGGCGCGGGGCGAGGCCGAGAAGTTGCAACAGGGTTTAGGTGACAGTTTTGCGCCCGGCTGAGGGAGAGAGCCATGCGGAAAGCCCTTGTCCGCCTGCGGTCAAGCGCCTATAGCGACCACCTGACCCCCGTATGAATTAAAGCTGGAGTGCGTGATGGCTATCGGCAGCGCCAATCTGAATATTATGATCAAAGTTGCCCGCAAGGCAGGCCGCGCGTTGGTCAAGGATTTCGGCGAAGTCGAAAATCTGCAATCCTCGGCACGCGGGACGGGTGATTTCACCACGCGCGCCGACAAACGTTCGCTGGAGACGATGCGCGACGAGCTGATCGAGGCGCGCCCGAGCTATGGCTTCAGCGCCCCCGAGGTTGCCATTGAGGGCGAAGATCCGACCCGTCGTTGGTTGGTCGATCCGCTGAACGGGGCCGTCAACTATTTGCACGGTCTGCCGCATTGGGCAGTGTCGATCGCGCTCGAGCACAAGGGCACGATTGTGGCCGGTGTCGTGTATGACCCCGTCAAGGACGAGTGCTTCTTTGCTGAAAAGGGTGCCGGGTCGTGGATGAACCAGACGCGCATCCGCGTGTCGGCCCGTACCCGGCTGGTGGAATCGCTGTTCGCGACCGGCGTGCCGTCGGGCAAGCAGCGCACGCTGCCTGCGATGCTGCAAGACTTGGCGCGGATCATGCCGGAATCCTCGGGCGTGCGCGCCAGCGGTTCGGCGGCGCTGGACATGGCCTATGTGTCGACCGGCCGTTACGAGGGCTATTGGCAGCGCGAGACCAAGGCTTGGGAAATTGCGGCCGGTATCATTCTGGTGCAGGAAGCTGGCGGTTTTGCAGGCCCGATCCGCGACGACCATGACCCGCTGGTGCATGGCGATGTGGTGGCCGCCAATGGCGAGATTTTTGATCGCTTCGCCAAGCTGGTACGCGCGCGCCCCGAAGCTGCCCTGCCCGAAGCGTAAGTTTCGCGGAAATCACATTAAAAAACCCCGCCAGAGCGATCTGGCGGGGTTTTTCGTTTTATGCGGCCTTTTTGGGGCCCGAGACTTCGGCCAGTAGTTGGGCGTTACCGCCCGCTGCCGTCGTGTCGATGCAGATATGGCGTTCGTGCATGACATGGGCGATGTCGGGCTGGCTGGCGATCAGGGGCACGATGGCACCGGGGCGCTGGGCCAGTTGGGTCTCGATCGCGCGGGCCGCGTCGGCCTCGCCCCAGAACAGCACGGCGGCCAGCGGGTCGTGCACCAGATCGGCGGGGCCGGTGACAGGCAGCCCGCCAAGCGCGGTGACAGCGGCGACTTGCGCGCTGACATCGGCGGGTGTCGGGCCAGCACAGAGGATCGCACCGCGCGGGCTGAGGATCATCTCGTTCGATTCGCCTGTCGGGCCGGGTAGCAGGGTGTCGAGCACGCCTGCGTTGGGCGCGGTGGGCGCGGCAAAGCGCGGCAGGTAGTTCGGACCGCCTGCTTTGGGGCCGGTGCCGGACAGCCCCTCGCCGCCGAAGGGTTGGCTGCCGACGACCGCGCCGATCTGGTTGCGGTTGACGTAGATATTGCCCGCATGAATGGCGCGCGACAGCGATTCCACCCGCGATTGCAGGCGGGTGTGCAGCCCGAACGTCAGCCCGTAGCCCGAGGCGTTGATGTCGGTCACGACTTGATCAAGCTGGTCGGCGCGGAAGGTAGCGACGTGCAGCACAGGGCCGAATATCTCACGCTCGATCGCGGTGATGCCGCTGACTTGGATCATCGCGGGGGCGAGGAAGTGGCCGCCTGCGGGGGCGGTGGTTTGGTGCAGCAGGCGACCCTTGAGGCGCGCGTCGTTCACATGTGCCGCGATTTTTTCCTGCGCAGTGCCGTCGATCAGCGGGCCGACGTCGCTGTCCAGATCCCACGGATTGTCGAGCGAGAGTTGCTCCATCGCGCCTTTGAGCATTTCGGTGACGCGGGGGGCCACGTCTTCTTGCACATAAAGGACGCGCAGCGCCGAACAGCGCTGGCCCGCGCTGCGGAAGGCGCTGGCGACGATGTCGCGCACGGCAGCCTCGGGCAGGGCGGTGGAATCGACGATCATCGCGTTGATGCCGCCGGTTTCGGCGATCAGCGGGGTGCCGGGGGCGGCGTTTTCGGCCATGGTGCGGCGGATCGCTTGCGCGGTGCCGGTCGAGCCGGTGAAGGCCACGCCCGCAAGGCGGGGCGACGATGTCAGCGCGGCACCGGTTTCGGCCCCGCCCGGCATCAGTTGCAGCGCGCTGGCGGGGACGCCGGCTTGCAGCAGCAGGGCGACGGCTTTGTCGGCGATCAGCGGGGTTTGCGGGGCGGGTTTAGCGATGACCGCGTTCCCTGCGGCCAGCGCGGCGCCGATTTGGCCGCTGAAGATGGCCAGCGGGAAGTTCCACGGGCTGATGCAGACCCACGTGCCGCGCGCCGCACGATCGCCCGCGTTTTCAGCCTCGTTGGCGTAGTAGCGCAGGAAATCGACCGCTTCGCGCAGCTCGGCCACGGCGTCGGGCAGGGTTTTGCCCGCCTCGCGCGCCAGCAGGGCGAAGAATTCGCCGTAGTTTTCCTCATACAGGTCGGCGGCGCGGCGCAAGGCGGCGGCGCGTGTGGCGACGGGGGCATCCCAGATGGCGGCTTGGTCGAATGCTGCGGCGCAGGTGGCAGCGTCAGCCTCGGTCACGGTGCCGATTTCGGCCAGCGTGGCGGGGTTCAGCACGGGTTTTGTCGCGCCGGTGCCTGTGCCGTTGGCCAAGCGCGGGGCGGCCGTCCATTGGGCGGTTTCGAAGGGCGCGCGGGCGGCCTCGATCTCGGCCAATGTGGGCAGGTCGGTCAGATCGAAGCCGGCCGAGTTTTTGCGCTGCGGGCCGAACAGGGTCGGGCCTGCGGGCAGGTCGACGCCGGCGGGGTGGATGCCGAAGGGGTCGGTGACCACGGTTTCGGGCGGGATGGTTTCATCGACGATCTGGTTCACGAAGCTGGAGTTCGCGCCGTTTTCCAGCAGGCGGCGCACCAGATAGGCCAGCAGGTCGACGTGTTTGCCGACGGGGGCGTAGGTGCGGCAACTGGTGCCGTTGTTTTCGCGCAGCAGTTTGTGCAGCGATTCGCCCATGCCGTGCAGGCGCTGGAATTCCCACTGCTGGGGCGCGGCATTGGCGGCCTTGGCCAGATGCAGGATGGCGGTGACGGTGTGCGCGTTGTGGCCTGCGAATTGCGGGTAGACGCGGTCGGTCATGCCCAGCAACTTGCGGGCGTTCGCGATGTAGGAAATGTCGGTGTGGTGTTTGCGGGTGTAGACGGGGAAGTCGACCAGCCCCTCGACCTGCGCGCGTTTGATTTCGGCGTCCCAATAGGCGCCTTTCACCAGACGGATCATGATTTTACGGTCAAGCGCGGTGGCCAGCGCGTACAGATAGTCGATCACCGCGCCAACGCGTTTGCCATAGGCTTGCACGACGATGCCGAAACCGTCCCAGCCCGCCAGATCGGGCGAGGAGAGCACCCATTCGATCACATCGAGCGAGAGTTGCAGGCGGTCGGCTTCCTCGGCATCGATCGACAGGCCCATGTCGGCGGCTTTGGCCTGACGGCACAACTCCAGCACGCGGGGGGCGAGTTCCGCCATCACGCGGTCGCGCTGCGCGATTTCATAGCGCGGATGCAGCGCCGAGAGTTTGATCGAGATGCCGGGGTTCAGTTTGAACGAGCCGTGCGTGCAGCGCGTGGCGATGGCCGCGATGCCTTTTTCGTAATCGCGGAAGTATTTGTCGGCATCGCCTTGGGTCCGCGCGGCTTCGCCCAGCATGTCGTAGCTGTTGGTGAAGCCCAACTTTTCAAAGGGTTCGGCGTTTTTCAGGCCTTCTTCGATGGTTTGGCCCAGAACGAATTGTTTGCCCATTTCGCGCATGGCGACGCCGACGGCGGCGCGGATGACCGGCGCGCCGAGGCGGCGAATAGCGCGGCGGATCGCCCCTTTTTCGTTGGTGTTCAGCACGTTGCTGGTCAGTATCAGGCCGATGGTGGCGCTGTTGACCAGCAGCGCGGGCGATTTGCCGTTATGGCTGGCCCAATTGGCTGGCACGATTTTGTCGGCGATCAGCGCGTCGGCGGTGGCGGCATCGGGGATGCGCAGCAGGGCTTCGGCCATGCTCATCAGGGCCAGACCTTCGTCGCTGCCGAGGCCGTATTCGGCGAGGATGGTTTCCATCAAGCCGGGGTTCTTTTGTGCGCGGATTTGGCGGACGAGGGCGGCGGCGTCGGTGACGATCGCCGCGCGGGCCTCGCGCGTGAGGTTGGCGCTGGTGCTGAGCTGGCTGATGGCCAGGGCCTCGTCCATCATATTGGCTTGGTCGATAGCGGTACGCAGGGCAGGGAAGGACGATGACATGATGCGACTCGTGGGAAGGTTGACGGCGCATCTTATCTGGAAGCGAAAAGACGATTTGCCTGTCTATGTGGGTTTGATAAGGTAAATCGACTAAAGAAATGGAAAATCCATGACGGATGATGCGGTAGAACTGGACGGATATGACCAAAAGATCTTGTCGGCCCTTGCGGTCGACGGGCGGATGTCGCTGACGGCGTTGGCCGAGCGCATCGGGTTGTCGAAAACCCCCACCCAAGCCCGCGTGCGGCGGCTGGAGGAAAGCGGTGTTATTCGCGGCTATCGCGCGTTGCTTGATCCCGTGCGGCTGGGGTTGGACCATGTGGCCTTTGTCGAGGTGAAGTTGACCGACACCCGCGAGGCCGCGCTGGCGCGGTTCAACGCGACTGTCGCCAAGGTGCGCGAGATAGAGGAATGTCATTTGATTGCGGGCAGTTTTGACTACCTACTGAAGGTACGCACCCATGATATGCGCGAGTATCGCCGCGTGTTGGCCGAGGCGATTTCGACGCTGCCGCACGTGGCCTCGACATCGACGTATGTTGCGATGCAGGCGGTGAAGGATGAAGGTTTCGCCTGATCTGCCATTGGCTTGCGGGATCGGACATTATAGAAGAGGCGCGTGGCCGCTTGCCGGAATGGTAGACGGAACGCACTTAAAATGCGTCGGGGTACCCCCCGTGCGGGTTCGAGTCCCGCAGCGGCTACAGGCATCATGAGCGGAGGGCGGCGATGCGGGCGTTACTGGCAGCGATTTTGGGCGGCGCGGTTTTGGCGGGTGCAGCGCAGGCGGATGGCAAGATTTTCGTGCCGCTTCCGGATTTTACCGCGCTGGAGGGGGATAGCGCGCGTGCCGAGGGGCTGCTGCGCGAGGCCTTTATGGTGAACGTGCTGATGATGAATTGTTCGGGCGTGACCTATACCGAGGAGATGTCGTCGTTGGTGATCGATAGCGCCTATCTGCTGGGGTACGGCGTTTTGGATCTGACGACTGATGCGTTGGAAACCGGTTATTCAACGCCTGCTTTCGATTATCTGGATACGCCCAATGCCTGCCATAATGCGCAGGCACGTAGTGATAAGCTAATTACGGTTCTGGAAGGGTATGGCGGGTCTGTGATTGCTTATGCAGACCAAGATCAGGCCTATTTGGACTGGCGCGCATTAATGGATGAAATCGAGAATTGATTTCCGGCCAAGGCGCTATTGCAGCGCCTGTAAATTGACACCGCCCGCCGCGCCCAAGGGACATTGGGAATGCGGGCGGGCGGTGAATGAGGTTGGTGTCAGAAGACACCAACCAAATAGAAAATCACGATAACAAAGACTGGAACGCCCAGTAACCAGGCTATGATGCCCTTCATGTGACGCCTCGTTTGTTGTTGGTAGGAAAGGCTTATTTGTCTTTCAGATACGCATCGATCTGCTTTTCGGCCTCGTCTTTAGCGATACCGTACCGTTCCTGAATTTTGCCGGCCAGCTTTTCACGCTCGCCATTGATCTGCGTCAGATCATCATCGGTCAATTCGCCCCATTTGGCTTTTACGTCGCCGGTCAATTGGGCCCATTTACCTTTTACGATATCCCAGTTCATGTCTTCACTCCTTTGAGAGTTAGAGAGATTTGGTTGTCCGTGTTGTCAAGGTAGGTGCGGGTTTTGGCTTTGCCTAGGGCGGGCCACGCGAAAAAGTGAAAACAGGTCATTTTCCGCCTATTGGATTGCCCGAGGCTCTTGTTTTTACAGGGCCTTCTTTTCGGATTTAGTGCGCTTTTCGTCAGGTTCATCCACGATAAGGGCACGGGCGATCAGGGCGAAAAGCGCGAAGATCGCCCCGACGCCGACGAAAACGTAAACGATTGTGAAGAGTTTGCTGAAGTCGGTCGTGGGTGCCATGTCGGCTGTGCCGATCGTCGAGATGGTCATGACGCTGAAGTAGAGCGAGTCGACCCAGCTCCAGCCCTCGACCCCGTGGTAGAAGAGGGTGCCCGACAGCAGAATCAGTGCCGTCAGGAAAAAGGCGCCGCGGAAAAGCTCGCTTTTGCCGGCGCGCAAGATGGCTTTCAGAAGTCGAAGGGCGCTGAGCCAGAATGAAACCATGTGAAACCCATGTGTAAGAGGCGAAATGCCGCATTTTAGGGGATGATACCATGTTACCGTGGGCTGTGGCTTTTCTTTCTGGGCCTGATGTGTAGGTTGCCGATGATGGAATTTTCACAGGACGAGGGTGCGGATGCCTGCTTTTAGTGCAAAGCCGAAATGGATGGCGGGTGCGATTGTCGCGGGTCTGATAGTCGCGGGTGGGCCTGCGGCAGCGCTGACGATTGGCGTTATTCCCGGCATGATCGCCGATTCGATCGAGGCGGCGGCTGAAGTTGCCCGTGCCGAGGGAATGGATGTCGAGGTGGTCGAGTTTCTGGACTGGACGACCCCCAACGTTGCGCTGGATGCGGGCGATCTGGATATGAACTATTTTCAGCATCTGCCGTTTCTGGGTGATGTGAACACCGCGACGGGGTTCACGTTGCAGGCGATTGATATTGGCGTGCTGTCGCGCTTGGGCCTTTATTCGAACCGCTACGACAGTTTGGATGCGATCCCCGATGGGGCGCAGGTGGGGCTGGCGAGCGATCCGACCAATCAGGGGCGCGGCTTGCGTTTGCTGGAAAGCGCGGGGCTGATCACGCTGGGCAAGGACGGTTACGACGTGACGCCCGACGATGTGGTCGGGAACCCGCGCAATTTGCGGTTTGTCGAGGTGGACGGCCCGCAGCTGATCCGCGCGATGGACGATCTGGATCTGGTGCAGGCTTATCCGTCGCTGCTGGTCAACGCGGGTCTGCCCGAGAAGGCCGTCGCGCCCTTGGTCTTGTCGCCTGCGGACGAGGATTTGTTTGCGATGCGGTTTGTCACGCGGGCCGACAATACCGATGATGCCGACGTGCGCCGGTTCATCGAGATTTTCCACACGGCCGATGCGGTGCGGGCGGCGGTTGATGCGGCCTACGTTGGTGACGCCAACCTCTATGCTTTCTCGTGGCTGAACGCGGCCGAGTGACACCTGCGGTCGAGGTGCGGGGGGTTGGCAAGGTTTTTGCTGGCCCCGCCGGCCCCATAGCTGCGCTGGATGATGTGGATTTTGCCGTCGCGCGCGGCGAGGTTTTTGGGATTATCGGGCGGTCGGGGGCGGGGAAGTCGACCCTGCTGCGGCTGATCAACCGGTTGGAGGCCCCAAGCACCGGCCATGTTTTGGTCGATGGCGCGGATATTGCGCCGCTGGACGGCGCGGGTTTGCGCGGGCTGCGCAGGCGTATCGGCATGGTGTTCCAGCATTTCAATTTGATCTCGGCCAAGACGGTGGCGCAGAATGTGGCGCTGCCTTTGGAGGTTGCGGGCGTGCAGCGCGCCGCGCGTATGGCGCGTGTGGCAGAGGTGCTGCAGGTTGTCGGGCTAGAGGGGCGCGGCGGGGCCTATCCCGCGCAGTTATCGGGTGGGCAGAAGCAGCGCGTCGGCATCGCCCGCGCCTTGGTCAGCGGCCCCGACCTGTTGCTGTGCGACGAAGCGACATCGGCGTTGGACCCCGAAACGACGATGTCGATTTTGGCGCTGCTGCGCGACATCAACCGGCGCTTGGGGCTGACGATTGTTTTGATCACGCACGAGATGGCTGTGATCCGCGATGTTTGCGACCGCGTTGCCGTGTTGGAGGCGGGCCGGATGGTTGAAATCGGGCCGGTGTGGCAGGTCTTCGGGGCGCCTGCGCATGATGCGACGCGGGCGTTGCTGGCCCCGCTGCAGCCTGTTGCCGCGCAAGCGGTTTTTGGCGCGGCGGCCCCGGGGCGGGTGCGCATTGTGCGGCTGCCGCTGGACGGGCGGCAGGGGGCTGTTGCGTTGCCTGCGGGGGCACGGTTGGTCGCGGGGCATGTCGACCCGATACAGGGGCACACGGTGGGGCATTTGGTTTTGGCGTTGCCGCAGGATGCGGCACTGCCGGACGGGGCAGAGGTGATCGGCTATGTCGCCGCAGATGATTGACCGCCTGTGGAAGGCGTTTTTCGATACTTTGCTGATGGTGGGCGTATCGGCGGTGGTGACGGTGCTGTTTGCCGTGCCGTTGGCGCTGTTTTTGATTGTCACCGCGCCAGGCGGTATTCATCCGCTGCCGCGCCTGAACCGCGCGGTGGGAATGGTGGTAAACTGTTTTCGCGCGGTGCCGTTTATCGTGCTGTTGGTCGCGCTGATCCCGTTTACGCGGCTGATCGTGGGCACGACGATCGGCGTTTGGGCGGCGATTGTGCCGCTGAGCGTCGCCTCGATCCCGTTTTTCGCGCGGATTGCCGAGGTGGCGCTGCGCGAGGTCGACAGGGGTTTGGTTGAGGCCGCCCAGTCGTTTGGCTGTACCACCGGCCAGATAATCCGCCATGTTTTGCTGCCCGAGGCGCTGCCCGCGATGGTGGGCGGGATGACGGTGACGTTGATCACGATTATCGGCGCATCGGCGATGGCGGGGGCCGTGGGCGCGGGTGGTTTGGGGGATTTGGCGATCCGCTATGGCTATCAGCGGTTCGATACGACGGTGATGGTCGTTGTGATTGTGATATTGGTGGTGTTGGTCAGCGCCGTGCAATTCGCGGGTGATCGGCTGGCGCGGTATTTGTCGCGCCGCTAAGCATGGCGCGCCTATGAAAAAATGGCCGCGTGGTTTTCCACGCGGCCATTTTAGTGGGGTGTCCCTAGCGACGGCGGTCGCGGCGGGTGTTCATCGGTTGGAACGCGACGCCGACGTGCGCCTCGCAATAGGGCTTGCCCGATTGGACGGGCAGGCCGCAGAACCAGAAATGCGGGGTTGCGGGATCGCCCACTGGCCATTTGCAGGTCTTTTCGGTCAGTTCCATCAGCGTCAGCTTGCGCGAGACCTTCTCGACCTCGGATACTTTGGCGAGGGCTTCGGCACTGATTTCATTGGCCGAAGGCTGCGGCGGCAGCGGCTGGCCAGCGGGAACGATGGCGCGGCGGATAGCGGCACCGGGGATTTCGTCTTCGTCGTCCTCGTCGTCCAGCGCGTCGTCGATATCGTCGTCGCTGTCATCGGGCACGGCGCGCAGGGTTTCTTCGACCTCGACATCCACTTCGACTGTGGTGGGGCGCGCCGCGGGGCGGGGTGTCGCGGCAGGGCGCGGCGCGGGGCGCGCTGCTGCGGGGGGCGGCGTTGCGGGGCGCGGGGCCTCGGCGGGGGCTGCGGCGGTTTCGGGGGCTGCCTCTTCGCCGGTCGTGCGGTTCGACAGGCCGAGGCGGTGCACCTTGCCGATCACCGCGTTACGGGTGACGCCGCCCAATTCCTTGGCGATCTGGCTGGCGGACAGGCCTTCGTTCCACATTTTCTTGAGCGTTTCGACACGCTCGTCGGTCCAGGACATGTTCACCTCCGGCAAGGGCCACCTGTTCAAGGCGACAATGAAAACCATAGCCACGTAAGATAGGCACGCGTCCGGCCTGTGCAAGGTGGCTGGCACGGCGGGGGGGCGCTAGGGCTGCGGTGCGACTAGATACTACTTGCGAAAGGGGGAAGGCAACCCTTGCACCTGCGCAAAGCACGCGATTTGCCGTTGCATGGCGCGGGGCCGCGCGCTATGCGGGGCGTATGACAACCGTAACCGTGATCATTTCCGCACTGCGACGCCGACGCTGATTTTCAGCGACTGCCCCGTCATGCCCTGCTGATGGCCAATCAGCCCCCGTCTTCTTGAAAAATTTGCCGCTTTGGCCGCTTTGTCGGGTCAGGTTCACGTATTTGGGGCGCATGCCATGTGCTTTCCGGCGTTGACTTGGCCGTTTCGCTGCGGCACCAAAAGGCCTTGATCCATAGGAAACCCGTGATGATCTCGCCCATTTTGCCGACATATAACCGCGCACCCCTGACCTTCGAGCGCGGCGAAGGATCCTGGCTGACCGCGACGGACGGCACACGCTATCTGGACTTCGCGGCGGGGATCGCGGTGAATGTGCTGGGCCATGCGGCGCCCGAACTGGTGGCCGCGCTGACCGCGCAGGCGCACAAGTTGTGGCACACTTCGAACCTCTACCACATTGCCGAGCAAGAGGCGCTGGCGGAAAAGCTGGTTGATGCGACCTTTGCCGACACGTGCTTCTTTACCAACTCGGGCACCGAGGCGGCCGAGTTGGCGGTCAAGATGGTGCGCAAGTATTGGTATGTGAAGGGCGCGCCCCAGCGGGTGCGGATCTTGACGTTCGAGGGGGCGTTCCATGGTCGGTCCTCGGCGGCGATTGCGGCGGCGGGGTCGGAAAAGATGGTGAAGGGCTTTGGCCCGCTGCTGCCGGGCTTTACGCAATTGCCGTGGGGCAGTGTTGACGCGATCCGCGAACACATTTTCGCCGATGATATTGCCGCCGTGATGTTTGAACCTGTGCTGGGCGAGGGTGGTATTCGCCCCGTGCCCGACGCCGATATGAAAGCCATTCGCGCGCTGTGCGACGAGGCTGGCGTGTTGCTGGTGTTGGACGAAGTGCAGTGCGGCATGGGCCGGACGGGCAAGTTGTTTGCGCATGAGTGGTCGGGTGTGACGCCCGATGTGATGATGGTTGGCAAGGGCATCGGCGGGGGCTTTCCGCTGGGCGCGCTGCTGGCCACCGAAAACGCCGCTCAAGGCATGACGGCTGGCACGCACGGGTCGACCTATGGCGGCAACCCGTTGGGCTGCGCTGTTGGTGGTGCGGTGATGGATGTTGTCGCAACGCCCGAATTTTTGGGCGAGGTGAACCGCAAGGCCGGTTTGCTGCGGCAGGGGCTGGAGGGGCTGGTCGCCTCGCACCCCGAAGTGTTTGAGGAGGTGCGCGGCAGCGGCCTGATGCTGGGGCTGAAGTGCAAGCCGCCGGCGGGCGAGATGGTGAATGCGGGCTATGCGGCCCAGCTGCTGACCGTGAGTGCTGCCGATAATGTGGTGCGCTTGCTGCCCGCCCTGAACATTCCCGACGAAGATATTTACGAGGGCCTGCGGCGGTTGGATGCCATTGCCGGCACGCTGGAGACAGGCAAATAAGATGAGACATTTTCTGGATATCAATGCGACCTCGGCCGCCGATTTGCGGCTGATGATCGACAGCGCCAAGACGATGAAGAACGCGCGTGCGGGTCTGCCCAAGGGCGCCCCCGACAGCGACCTGCCGCTTGCGGGTCGCATGGTGGCGCTGATTTTCGAAAAGCCCTCGACCCGCACGCGGGTGTCGTTCGATGTGGGCGTGCGCCAGATGGGCGGGCAGACGATGGTGCTGTCGGGCGCCGATATGCAGCTGGGTCATGGCGAGACGATTGCCGATACCGCCCGCGTGCTGTCGCGCTATGTCGATATGATCATGATCCGCACGTTCGAGGAAGCAACCCTGCTGGAGATGGCTGAATACGCTACTGTTCCGGTGATCAACGGGCTGACCAACCGCACGCATCCGTGCCAGATCATGGCTGATATCCTGACCTACGAAGAACATCGCGGCCCGATTGCGGGCAAGAAGGTGGTTTGGTCGGGCGACGGGAACAATGTGTTCCATTCGTTCGTGCATGCGGCGGCGAAGTTCAACTTTGATCTGGTCTTCACTGGCCCGCAACCGCTGGACCCCGAGGCCGCCATCATCGCCGAGGCGCAGGCCGCTGGCGCGAATGTGGTGATCGAGCGTGACCCGATGGCCGCCGTCGAGGGGGCCGATCTGGTGGTGACCGATACATGGGTGTCGATGCACGATCCGGCCTCGGCCAAGGAACGCCGGCACAACCAGCTGCGTGGCTATCAGGTGAACGATGTGCTGATGGCGCAGGCCAAGCCTGATGCGCTGTTCATGCATTGCCTGCCCGCCCACCGTGAGGACGAAGTGACATCCAGCGTGATGGACGGGCCGCATTCGGTCATCTTCGACGAGGCCGAGAACCGGCTGCATGCGCAAAAGGCCGTCATGCGGTGGTGTTTGGGAAAGTAAGTTGAAAGGCGGGGGTGACCCCGCCTTTTCTTTATCCGGCGAAGGCCTTCATGATGATGAACAGCGCCGCCTTGATCAGCGCGTAGACGACGCCGCTGACGATAACCAGCGATGCCACCCCCGTCAGCAGCCCCGCCAGCACCCACAGCCCGTCGCGCGCCAGCAGACCGAGGGCGATCAGGCAGATGGCGAACGACGGCATCATGTTGCCCAGCGGGATCGGCAGCACCAGCACGATGGCGAGGATCAGGCAAAAGCCGCCGATGATCTGTTCGGTGCGGTCGTTCATCAGCGATTGCAGGCGCGGCGCGGTCAGCTTCTCGGCCCGGTCGAGCCAGGGGTTGATGCGGTCGACCAACGAGACGAACCCCGTGCGCGGCATGGACCTGTCTGCGATGACTTTGGGCAGCCACGGGTCGCGGCCCAGCATCATTTGCAGCGTCAGGAAGATCAGCGGTAGCCCGAGGATGCCCGACGTGCCCGGCGGTGCGGGCAGCACGTTGGGCAGCGCGAACAGCAGCAGCAGCGCGCCGAAGGCCCGCCCATCCATCGCCTCGAGGAGCATGCGGATCGATATCCGCTCGTCTTGGCTGCCATCGGCGATGCTACGCAGGACCTGCGCAAGGCTGGTCTTTTGCGGCGGGATCGGCGGCGTAGGGCGTGGGGGGATGTTGTCTGTCATATGTCCGTTCTGGTTCAGGCGTGTCGATAGGGCCAGAGTGGACGTTGCGGCGCGGGATGTCGACGCTTTTGCAGGCGACCACGTGGGATTGTGATCGCGTCAGAGTGCGGCGTCGGGCGTGCCGTCGAAAGCGAGGAGGAGTGCGCGCAGGCCGTCTTCGTCGACAAGGGCTGCGGCGCGGGCCGGCGGCAGCCACTGGCGGGCGCGCTTCGTCGCCTCGGGGTAGGTGTCGGACATTTTGCGCACTTTGGCGGCAAAGACATAGACGATGCCCGGCACGTCATCGCCGCCCAGCGTGCGTTTGATAGCCATATAGTGCCCGATGGGTTTGTTCTTGGCCTTGGCTTTTTTGACGCCGGCTTCTTCCCAGGCCTCGGTCAGGGCGGCGGCAGCGTGGGATTTTCCGGGCATCGCCCAGCCTTTGGGGATGATCCAGCGCCCCGACGATGCCGCAACCAGCAGAACTTCGCGCCCCTTTGGGGTTTTGCGCCAGCACAGCGCGCCCACCTGATGGTAAAGCGGGTCGGCGTGGCCGACCATGCCGCCCAAGGGCGATTTGCCCAGTTTCCCGGTGCTGAGGGTACGTTCCAGCTGGCTTTTGCGCTGGGCAATGCGCCCTTTGCGCGGCGGGATCTGGACGGACATGGGGCGGCGTCTTCCTTTCAGTTCCGGTGAACCTGCCGGATCGTGCGCGCATGTCAACCGCCGATCAGGTTCCGCGCGGTTTTGCCCGCACGCTTGGGTCGGCTTGCAACGGATCGTCCGGCCACGGGTGGCGGGGGTAGCGGCCGCGCATGTCTTTGCGCACGTCGGCGTAGGTGTTCGCCCAAAAGCCCGGCAGGTCGGTGGTGACCTGCACGGGTTTGCCGCCCGGTGACAGCAGAGTGATGCGAATCGGGGTGTGCCCGATGGTCGGGTGGCGGGCGGTGCCGAACATTTCCTGCAGGCGCACCTCGATCGTGGGGATGTCGCCGCTGTAGTCGATGGGGGTGCGGCGGCCCAGCGGGGTCACAAAGTGGCTGGGCGCGGCGGTATCGAGTTGCTGCATCTGGCCCCAGTCCAGCCGCGCGCGCAGGGCGTTCAGCATGTCGAAGCGTTTCCAATCGGCGGCGGTGCGCAGGCCGCTGATGTGGGGCAGCAGCCAGTCGTCGGCCTGATCCAGCAGCGTTGCATCGTCCATCGCGGGTAGGGTGGGCAGCAGCGCGACGCGGGCGCGAAAGCGCTGGGCGGCGTCGGTCCAGTTTAGGCCCATCTCGCGCACGCCGGCCAGCATGGCGCGGGCGATCGCGTCGGGCGGGGTGTTGGGCCAAGGCTTGTCCGACAGGATCAGCGCGCCCAGCATGTCGCGCTGGCGCGTGATGACGCGGCCGTTGCGGCTGTCCCATTCTGTGATGTGATGGGTGGTGATTTGGTCGGCGAACAGCGCGCGGATGTCGGCTTCGGTGATGGCGATGGCGCTGCGGATGCGGGCCTCGCGCGGGTTGCCGTCGGTATCGGTGACGACCAGCCATGGCTGGCTGGCCAGCGCGTCGTCGTCGGGCAGGATGGCCCCTTTGCCGCCCGACAGCAGGAAGCGCGGCTGATCGCCGGGGCGGCGCTGGGCGATACGGTCGGGGTAGGCCAGTGCGGCCATTTGGGCGGGATTGTCCAGCTGTGGCGGGCCCGCCATGGGGGCGAGGCGCTTTGTCTCCTGCCGGATGCGGGCAAGGGTAGCCGGATCGGCGCGCGTGTCGCCGCGTTGCAGGGCTGCAAGGCGGGGGTGCAGGTCGGCGCCTGCGCCGCGCAGGGGGTCGCGGTCGGCCATCAGCGCGGCCAGCGGGGCGGCTTTGGGGCCTGCGCGCAGCAGCATATGGCCAAGGCGCGGGTGCAGCGGCAGCGCGGCCAAGGCGCGCCCATGGGCGGTGATGCTACGGCCATCCAGCGCCCCAAGGTTGCCGAGGAGGGCGCGTGCCTCAGCCAATGCGGGGGCGGGTGGGGGTGTGAGGAAGGGCAGCCGGTCGTCGCCCCACAGCGCCAGTTCCAGCGCAAGGGCGGTCAGGTCGGCGCTTTCAATTTCGGGCGGGGGGAAGGCTTGCAACGCCCCGTCTTCGCCGCGTGTCCACAGGTGATAGGCGCGGCCGGGGGCGGTGCGGCCCGCGCGGCCAGCACGTTGGGTGGCCTCGGCGCGGGTGACGCGTTCGGTCATCAGGCGCGACATGCCGCTGCCGGGGTCGAACCGCGCGCGACGGGCGCGGCCACCATCGACGACGACGGTGATCCCCGCGATGGTCAGCGACGTTTCCGCGATCGAGGTGGCCAGCACCACGCGCCGCCGCTGCGGGTCGGGGGCCAGCGCGGCGCGTTGATCGGTGAAGGGCATATTGCCAAACAGCGGACGGATCGCAAAGCCGTCGCCGAGGCGCGAGAGGAGGCCCGCAGTGCGGTGAATCTCGCCCTCGCCCGGCAGGAAGGCCAGAATGTCGCCGGTGGTTTCGGCCGCGGCGCTGGCGATCAGGTCGGCGAGGGCGGTTTCAAAGCGGGTTTGCGCGGGCAGCGGGCGGTCGAGGTAGATGTTTTCGACGGGGTAGCTGCGCCCCTCGGCTGTCAGAATGGGGGCATCGTCCAGCAGTGCGGCGACGGGCGCGGCATCCAGCGTTGCCGACATGACCAGCAGCAGCAGGTCGGGGCGCAGCGCGGCGCGGACCTCTTGTATCAGGGCGAGGCCGAGGTCGGCCTGCAGCGAGCGTTCGTGGAATTCGTCGAAGATCACCGCGCCGACGCCGGTCAATTCGGGGTCGGATTGGATCATGCGGGTCAGGACGCCTTCGGTCACCACCTCGATGCGGGTGGCGGGGCCGGTGCGGCTGTCGCCGCGCATGCGGTAGCCGACGGTTTCGCCCGTCTTTTCGCCCAGCGTTTCGGCCATGCGTTCGGCGGCGCCGCGCGCGGCAAGGCGGCGGGGTTCCAGCATGACAATGCGGCCCGTGGTCAGGCCCGCCGCCAGCATTGCCAGCGGCACGCGCGTGGTTTTACCCGCACCGGGCGGCGCTTGCAGCACGGCGCGGCCCGCGTCGCGTAAGGCGGTGATCAGGTCGGGCAGCAGGGGGTCGATCGGCAGGGTCATGGCCCCGCTTATCCCCGCTGCGGCGCTGTTTGACCAGAGGCCGGTTTTCATGCCAGAGGGGCGCATGACCAGCCCGCCCGTCACCGGAAAACGCATTCTGATCCCCGAGAGTATATTCGAGGGCGCGCATCTGCGCGCGACGCATTTTGCGGGCGGAAGCGGCGTGAACGGGCAGCAGCTGATGGTGGTGTTCGACTATCGCAAAGAGGGGCGCGCGGGGTTTTCGGCGGCGACGCATTCCAGCAGTTTCGCGCGGCAGGGGTACGGGCAGCTGTCCATCCGCACCGCGCGCAACGACTGGTATATGAACGCCGATACCGCTGCGCTGGAGGCGGTGTTGCCCGCGCTGGCTGCGCGGTATCAGCGCGTGCATCTGCTGGGGTATTCGATGGGGGGATTTGGCGCGCTGCGTTTTGCCAGCGCGCTGCGGGCGGATCGGGCTGTGGTGGTGTCGCCGCAATATGCGCTGGACCCTGCCGTGGTGCCGTTCGAGGGGCGCTACCCCGCGATGCCGGGCGTATTGGCCGCTAACGCGGCGGTTGGCGGTATGCTGGTGTTCGACCCGTTCGTGCCCGAGGATCGGTTGCACGCCGCGCTGATCGGGCGCGCGTTTCCGCGCCTGCAGCGTGTGGTGCTGCCCTTTGGCGGGCATCCGGCCATTCGCAGTTTGCGCGCTGTGCGGGGGCAGTGGTGGTTGCAGCGCGCAGCCGCGCTAGCAGGTGACGATGTGGCCGCCGTGCAGGCCGCCCACCGCGCTGCGCGGCCTTTGTCGCAAGGGTATTGGCAGCGGTTGTCGCAGCGTGCGGCGCGCACGGGGCATGACGCCCTTGCCGCCTTTGCCGCGACGCGCGCGGCGGCTTTGCCGGCGGTTGCGGGTGATGGCGAAAGCGGGGAATCGGCTTGACCTTGGCTGGGATTCCCCTTAACTGCCCAAAGCTGATTTGGTAGTCCGCCTGACCGCAGGTTTGCTACCCCAATGAACCGTTGTGCCAATCGCGCCGCATCAAGCGTCGTATGGCCTTGATACGAAGGACTAAAACCATGTCGCGCCGTTGCGAATTGACCGGAAAAGGCCCGATGGTGGGCAACAATGTAAGCCACGCGAACAACAAGACCAAGCGTCGTTTCTTGCCGAACCTGCAAGATGTCACGCTGCAGTCGGACATTCTGGGCCGTTCGTTCACGCTGCGCGTGTCGGCTGCTGGCCTGCGTTCGGTTGA
Source organism: Ketogulonicigenium robustum (assembly GCF_002117445.1). Classification (NCBI taxonomy): domain Bacteria; kingdom Pseudomonadati; phylum Pseudomonadota; class Alphaproteobacteria; order Rhodobacterales; family Roseobacteraceae; genus Ketogulonicigenium; species Ketogulonicigenium robustum. Next base: position 1,783,333 of record NZ_CP019937.1, on the reverse strand, counting down.
CCACCGTGGTGGTCTGGACGCCTATCTGGCCCGCGCCAAAGACGAAGAGCTGTCGGCCGATGCGCTGAAGCTGAAGAAAGAAATCGCCAAGGCTACTGCTGCTGCAGCTGCCTAAGCGGTCTTTCAGACCAAACGAAAAGCCCGGCCGTTTGGCCGGGTTTTTTTGTTTTTGGGCGGTTGCGTGCCCGCAAGCCACGCCGCGTACAAAAAAGCCGCCCAATGGGCGGCTGTTTCGCGCGTATCAGCCGCAGCGGCTGGAGGCGGTGTTGGTGAAGTCGCGATAGCGGCCCCAGAATGCGCGGTCGCCAGTGCTGCTGGAGGCGCGGGTTTGCTGGGCTTTGTCAGGCTCGGTAAAGAAGCCCGCCGCGCGGCGCTGGTCTGACCCAGACAGGGTTTGGTTTGCAACGCCCTGCACGCAAGAGCACAGGTGCAAATTCGCCGCCGAGCGGCCGCCCGCCATACAAGCGTCGGAAATCGCACCACGGGGCCCGCACCCTGCGAGTGCCAAAGCCGCCGTCGCGGCCATGATTCCGGTCACGATGGGTTTTACGCGCATGATACTGCCCCTTTTTTATCCATTATGACGCAAAAAGGGCGACCAGACAACGGTCGCCCCTGATGCTGAACATGTTGTGATCTTTAGCTGTCCATTTTCAGGGCCGAGATGAACGCCTCTTGCGGGATGTCCACCTTGCCGAACTGGCGCATCTTCTTCTTACCGGCCTTTTGCTTGTCCAACAGTTTACGCTTCCGCGTGGCGTCGCCGCCGTAGCACTTGGCGGTCACGTCTTTACGCATGGCCGACAGCGTTTCACGGGCGATGACCTTGCTGCCGATGGCGGCTTGGATCGGGATTTTGAACATGTGACGGGGGATCAGCTCTTTCAGCTTTTCCACCATGGCGCGGCCGCGCATGTCGGCGCGGTCGCGGTGCACCATCATCGAAAGCGCGTCGACTGGTTCCTCGTTCACCAGAATCGACATCTTGACCAAGCTGTCTTCCTGATAGCCGGACAGTTGGTAGTCGAAGCTGGCGTAGCCCTTGGTCACCGATTTCAGGCGGTCGTAGAAGTCGAACACCACTTCGTTCAGCGGCAGGTCGTAGACGACCATGGCACGGCTGCCTGCGTAGGACAGGTCCAACTGCACGCCGCGGCGGTCTTGGCAGAGCTTCAGAATGTCGCCGAGGTAGTCGTCGGGCACCATGATGGTGGCCTTGATGCGCGGCTCCTCAATGTGGTCAACCAGTGTCAGGTCGGGCATATCGGCGGGGTTGTGCAGGTCCATCTGCGTGCCGTCGCGCATAAAGACGTGGTAAACCACCGACGGGGCCGTGGTGATCAAGTCGATGTTGTATTCGCGTTCCAGCCGGTCGCGGATAACTTCAAGGTGCAGCAGCCCCAAGAACCCGCAGCGGAAGCCGAAGCCGAGCGCGGCCGAGGTTTCCATCTCGTAGCTGAAGGACGCATCGTTCAGCGCCAGCTTCTCAATCGCGTCGCGCAGGTCTTCGAATTCGGCCGAATCGACGGGGAACAGGCCGCAGAACACTACGGGTTGCGCGGGTTTAAAGCCGGGCAGGGCAGTCTGGGTGCCCTTTTTCTCATGCGTGATGGTGTCGCCGACGCGGGTATCGCGCACTTGCTTGATGCTGGCGGTGAACACCCCGATTTCGCCCGGGCCAAGCTCGGCGATGTCGGTCATTTGCGGCTTGAGCACGGCCAAGCGGTCGACGCCGTAGACGGCATTCGTGGCCATCATGCGGATGCGGTCGCCCTTTTTGATGGTTCCTTCCATCACGCGGATCAGCACCACGACGCCAAGGTAGCTGTCGTACCAGCTGTCGACCAGCATGGCCTTCAGCGGGGCGTTGCGGTCGCCTTTGGGGGCGGGCAGGCGGTGGACGATGGCCTCCAGCACCTCGTGGATGCCGACGCCGGTTTTGGCCGACACCAGAATCGCGTCCGAGGAATCGATGCCGATCACGTCTTCGACCTGCGCGGCGACGCGGTCGGGTTCGGATGCGGGCAGGTCGATCTTGTTGAAGACGGGCACGATTTCGTGGTTCGCGTCCAGCGCCTGATACACGTTGGCCAGCGTCTGCGCCTCGACCCCTTGGGTCGAATCGACGACCAGCAGCGAGCCTTCGACAGCGCGCATCGACCGGCTGACTTCATAGGCGAAGTCGACGTGGCCGGGGGTGTCGATCAGGTTCAGCACATAGGCTTCGCCGTTGTCCGCCTTGTAATCAATGCGGACGGTGTTGGCTTTGATCGTGATGCCCCGCTCGCGCTCGATATCCATCGAGTCGAGCAGTTGTTCTTTCATATCGCGGCCCGCGACGGTTCCGGTCTCCTGAATCAGGCGATCGGCCAGCGTGGATTTGCCGTGGTCGATATGCGCCACGATGGAGAAGTTACGGATGTGATCAAGATCGGTCATGGCGCTGCTATGAGGGCGATTTGGGATTCCGTCAAGCGCCCGCACAGCGGTGTTTCACGCATTTTTCCGCTTTGCGCCGGGCGATCAGGCCAAGGCGGGGGTGCGGGGGTGTTCGACCTCGAAATCCTTGCACAGATAGGCCGAGACGGCGGTGAAAAACTCGGCCGGTTTTTCGGCCTGCAGCCAGTGGCCCGCGCCCGGGATTTTGGCGAAGTGGGGGCGCGTGAACATGGTGCGGATGGTTTCGCGGTGTTCGGGCTGCACGTAATCCGATTCGGCGCCGCGCAGGAACAGGGCGTGGCCGTGGTACTGCAGGCCGGTCTGCGGGAAGCCGGCGATGGTTTTGATCTCGCGCCCCAGCGTATCGAGGTTCAGCTTCCAGCGGTGATTCGCCATGTCGAGGCTTTGCAGCAGCAGGTTCGTGGTCGCCGTATCCATGTTCAGGGCGGCGGCGGCCTCGGCGCGGGTGGTGACGGCCTGCAGGTCGACGGCTTTCATCGCATCGATGCTGGCGATGTGGCTGTGGGTATAGGTGACGGGCGCGATGTCGGCGACGACAAGGCGCTGCACCAGTTCGGGGCGGGTCAGGGCCAGCATCATGGCGGCCTTGCCGCCCATCGAATGGCCGATCACATCCGCGCGCGAGCCAAGTTTGTCCTCGATCACTTCGGCCAGATCTTGGGCCATGGCGAAGTAGTTATGGTCGGGGTACCACGGGCTGGCCCCGTGGTTGCGCATGTCCACGGCGATGACCTGCCGGCCTTCGTCGGCCAGTCGGCGGGCGATCACGCCCCAGTTCCGCCCCGACCCGAACAAGCCGTGCGCTATCAATATGGGGCGGCGTGGCCCCGGTTCACCGTGTGTGATCGTGTTCAACATGCAGCACTTCTATCCCATCGCATATCCATCGCGCCAGAGACGTTGAGCGCGCCGCGCCGCAAGGGTAAAGCAGCTTTATGACACAGGACCAATTATTGACACAAACCGAAGAGATCCGTCAGCTGATGCGTGAAAAGCATGGGCTGCGCGGGGCCAGCCTGCAGCGGCAGTTGCAGCGTGGTGGACGTTTGCTGCCGCGCGCCATCCGCACCGAGGCGTGGTATCTGGCGCAGGTGTCGGAATTGGCGAAGAACCCCAAGTTATTGAAAATGGTTGATTTCGACCATGCAAACCGCGCCGTTGCGTTGGTGCGCGACCATCTGGAATCGATCAACCCGCTGGACCGGCTATGGGGCCGCGTGTTGGGATTTTTGGGCACGATGGCGCTGGCGGTGCTGGCGATTCTGGCCTTGCTGATCTTGTGGCGCCTGACCCGCGGTTAACATTTGCGCCGATCAGCTGGCCATAAAAAAGGGTGCTGCCCGCGACAATGAGCAGCACCCTTGTGATCACATTACAGGATCTGTGTGATCACAGATTGGGGTAGATCGGGAAGCGGGCGCACAGCGCTTCGACTTCGGCCTTCACACGTGATTCGATTTCACCGTTGCCGTCTTCGCCATGTGCGGCCAGCCCGTCGACGACGGCGACGATCCAGCGGGCGATCTGGCGGAAGTCTTCTTCCTTGAAGCCGCGCGTGGTGCCTGCGGGGGTGCCAAGGCGGATACCGCTGGTGACGAAGGGCTTTTCAGGGTCGAAGGGCACTCCGTTTTTGTTGCAGGTGATGTGGGCGCGGCCCAGTGCGGCCTCGGCCGCTTTGCCGGTGACCGATTTGGGGCGCAGGTCGGCCAGCATCAGGTGGTTGTCGGTGCCGCCCGAGACGATGTCGATGCCGCCCTTTTGCAGCTCGTCCGCCATGGCTTTGGCGTTCTTCACGATTTGGGCGGCGTAATCCTTGAACGACGGGGCCAGCGCTTCGCCGAAAGCGACGGCCTTGGCGGCGATCACATGCATCAGCGGGCCGCCTTGCAGACCCGGGAAAACGGCCGAGTTGATCTTTTTGGCCATTGCTTCGTCGTTGGTCATGATCATGCCGCCGCGCGGGCCGCGCAGCGATTTGTGGGTGGTGCTGGTGACCACGTGGGCATGCGGCACCGGCGAGGGGTGCTGGCCGCCGGCAACAAGGCCTGCGATGTGGGCCATGTCGACCATCAGATAGGCGCCAACCTCGTCCGCGATGGCGCGGAAGGCCGCCCAATCCCACACGCGGCTATAGGCGGTGCCGCCCGCGACAATCAGCTTCGGCTTGTGTTCCAGGGCTTTGGCGCGGATGTCGTCCATATCCAGCATCTGGTCTTGCTGACGCACGCCATAGCTGACCACGTTGAACCACTTGCCCGACATGTTCACCGGCGAGCCATGCGTCAGATGACCGCCCGAGTTCAGGTCGAGGCCCATGAACGTGTCGCCCGGTTGCAGCAGCGCCAGAAACACCGCTTGGTTCATCTGGCTGCCCGAATTCGGCTGCACGTTCACATAGCCGACGTTAAACAGTTCTTTCGCGCGCTCAATCGCCAGCGTTTCGACGATGTCGACGTATTGGCAGCCGCCGTAGTAGCGCTTGCCGGGGTAGCCTTCGGAGTATTTGTTCGTCAGGATCGTGCCTTGCGCCTGAATCACGGCCAGCGAGGCGATGTTTTCCGAGGCGATCAGCTCGATCTCGTCGCGCTGGCGGCCCAGTTCCAGCGTCACGGCGTTGAAAACGGCGCTGTCGCCGGTGGCGAGGTCTTGGGTGAAGAACGCGGTTGTGTCGGTCATCGTGGCCAATCCTTGGTAACTGTTCTTGGGAACTATGGCGGCGGGTTTTGCGGGTTTCCTACCCCGAAGGAAGGGGCGAATAGAAGGGAAAAACGCCACGAGGGGGCAGGGCGCGCTTGCCTTTCGCGCGCGCGCCGCCCAGAAATTGGGCCATATCGCTTTCGGACATGAAAATGACGCAGCCCAGACTTCATTTCGCGGCCAGCCGCGCGCCCATCGCTCAAGCGGCTTTGTCCGAATTGGTCGGCCTTTATGGTCAGCATCCGATGGCGGATGCCGATGCGATTGTGGCCCTGGGGGGCGATGGCTTTATGCTGAGCACCTTGCACGCCAAGGAAAGCCACGGGTTGCCTGTCTATGGTATGAACCGCGGGACGGTTGGGTTTTTGATGAACGATTACCGCGCCGAAGGGGTACACGCCCGCGTTGCCGCGGCCGAGCAAGAGGTGATCCATCCCCTGCGCATGCGGGCGGTGGATGTGCGCGGCGCGGTATCCGAGGCGTTGGCGATCAACGAGGTGTCGTTGTTGCGGTCGGGGCCGCAGGCGGCCAAGTTGCGGGTGTATGTCGACGGGCGGTTGCGCTTGCCCGAACTGGTTTGCGACGGGGCGTTGGTCAGCACCCCCGCGGGGTCGACCGCGTATAATTATTCTGCGATGGGGCCGATTCTGCCCATCGGGTCCGAGGTTTTGGCGCTGACGCCCATCGCACCCTTTCGCCCGCGCCGCTGGCGGGGGGCCGTACTGCCCCGCGCAGCCGTTGTGCGGATCGAGGTGATCGACCCCGCCATGCGCCCCGTCATGGCGAACGCCGATTCGCAACCTTTTACCGATATTGCGGTGGTCGAGATGCAATCCGAGCCCGCCGTGTCGCACAGGATCTTGTTCGACCCCGGCCATGGGCTGGAAGAACGCCTGATTTCCGAGCAATTCGCCTGAATTTTAAGCCGCGTTTTTGGTGGTGGCTGAAACTGGCCGGCTGGGGTGCGGCTCACGCCGAGTTCATGCGCCGTTGTCACATTTTCCCTGCAGTATCGCAGGGGGCTGTGTGAGGTGTGCTATGCGCTGGGGCTGGGCGGTACTATCATCATTTGCGATGCCGGCGGTGGTGCTGGCGGTGCTGGGTGCGGGCACGCTGTGGCTGGTGCTGGGGCGCGACCCTGCGGAGCCGGTGCGCGACGCGGATGTTGCGGTCAACCTGTGCGCAATTGACCCCGAAATCGCGCCCGATTTGGGGGCGCAAGCGGTTGTGGTGCACGCAGGTCCCGCTGGCGTGCCGATAGCGGGTTTTGACGGGCAGGGCGGACTGGATTACTGCGCGCCATCCCCGCCGTGGGCGCGCGGCGCGCTTTAGGCGCTTGCAACGCGCGGGCGGCCCCGCCAATCTGACCAAAAGATCAAACGGAGGCGATCATGTCGCTGGTAGACGAAGCGCGCGCGATTCGGGATCGCGCCTATGTGCCCTATTCGAACTTCAAGGTTGGGGCGGCGATCCGCGCTGCATCGGGTAAGGTCTATGTGGGCGTAAACGTTGAAAACGTGGCCTATCCCGAAGGGACGTGCGCCGAAGCCGGTGCGATTGCCGCGATGATCGCGGGTGGCGATACGCGCATCGCCGAAGTTGCGGTGATTGCCGACAGCCCCGAGCCTGTGCCCTGCTGCGGCGGGTGCCGGCAGAAGCTGGCCGAATTTGCCGATGCCGATGTGCCCGTGACGCTAGCCACGATGGCGGGGAAAACGCTGCAAACCACGGTCGGGCAGATTCTGCCGGGTGTGTTCACCGTCGCCCATATGCAGCGCGACTAGGGTTCCATGGACGCGCGGGGGCTGATCGTCGCGCTGCGCGACGGGCAAGACGTGTCGGCGGGGCAGGTGCGTGCTTTTGCCTTGGGGCTGGCTGACGGCCGTGTGTCGGATGCGCAGGCCGGTGCCTTTGCCATGGCCGTTTTGCTGCGCGGCCTAGGCCCCGCGGGCCGCGTCGCGCTGACCGAGGGGATGCGCGATTCAGGTGACACGCTGCGCTGGGATTTGGACCGGCCCGTTCTGGACAAGCACTCGACCGGCGGGATCGGGGATTGTGTATCCTTGGTGCTGGCGCCTGCGCTGGCGGCCTGCGGGGTGGCGGTTCCGATGATCTCGGGGCGGGGCTTGGGCCATTCGGGCGGCACGCTGGATAAGCTTGAGGCGATCCCCGGCCTTTCGGTTGCGGGGGATGAGGCCCGGCTGCGCGGCCTGATCGATAGCGTCGGTTGCGCGATTGTGGGGGCTTCGGGGCGGATCGCGCCTGCGGACAAGCGCCTTTACGCAATTCGCGATGTGTCGGGCACGGTCGAGAGTTTGGATTTGATCACGGCTTCGATCCTGTCGAAAAAACTGGCGGCTGGGCTGCAAGGGTTGGTGCTGGATGTGAAGGTCGGATCAGGCGCATTCATGCGTACGATGGCCGATGCCGAGGCGCTGGCCAAAAGTTTGGTGGCGACCGCCAATGGCGCGGGCTGCCCGACGGCGGCCTTGATCACCGACATGAACCAGCCGCTGGCCCCCGCGATGGGCAACGCGCTAGAGGTGCGCGCCGCGCTGGATGCCCTTGGCGGGCAGGCGGGGCGGTTGCGCGATGTGACGCTGGCGTTGGGTGCGCGGTTGCTGGCGCTGGCGGGGCAGGCGGATGGTGCGGCCCGTTTGGCTGCTGCCATTGATGACGGGCGGGCGCTGGATGTGTTTGGCCGCATGGTGGCGGCGCAAGGCGGGCCGGTGGATTTTGTCGAGAACGCTGCTGGGTACTTGCCCGTCGCCCCCGTGGTGCGCGACATCGCGGCTCCGCATGGCGGTGTCATTGCGGGGTTTGCGGGCGTGGATTTGGGTCTGGCAGTGGTCGCTTTGGGCGGCGGGCGGCGGGTCGAGACCGACCGGATCGACCCTGCCGTGGGATATGCCGGTATTTTGCCGCTGGGTACGGAAGTGCAGGCCGGTCAGCCGGTGGCGCAAGTCCATGCGGCCAGTGTTGCTGAGGCCGATGCGGCCGCCACCAGCTACCTGCGCGCGCTGACGGTAGGCGATGCCGCGCCGCAGCATGCGTTGATTTTGGGCGAGGTGGCCTGAGGTGGCGCGCGTCTTTTTGCTGGTGATGGACAGCGCAGGTATTGGCGGCGCGCCCGATGCAGGGCAGTTCTTCAACGGCCTGCACCCCGACACCGGCGCGAATACCATCGGGCATATCGCGCAGGCCGTGCCACTTGCGGTGCCGGTTATGGACGGGTTGGGGCTGGGGCGCGCGATCGCGCTGGCATCGGGCGGCGGGGTGCCGCTGTCGGGCGCCGCGCCCACCGGCGCTTGGGGCGCCGCGACCGAGGTGTCGCCGGGCAAAGACACCCCATCCGGGCACTGGGAAATGGCGGGCGTGCCGGTGCCGTGGCAGTGGACTTACTTTTCCGATACGCAGCCAGCCTTTCCCGCAGATGTCACGGCGCGGATCTGCGCGCTGGCGGGGACGGCGGGGATTTTGGGGAATTGCCATGCCTCGGGTACGGCGGTGATCGACGCATTCGCCGCCGAGCACATCCGCACCGGCTGGCCGATCTGCTACACATCCGCCGACAGCGTTCTGCAGATCGCCGCGCACGAGGAGACCTTTGGACGCGAACGCCTGTTACAACTATGCGCCGATTTGGCGCCGATGTTGCACGCCATGCGCGTGGGCCGTGTGATCGCGCGCCCCTTTGTGGGGACGCCAGATACGGGTTGGACGCGCACGCCCTATCGCCGTGACTTTGCCATAGCGCCGCCTGCGCCGACCATCTTGGACAGGGCGCATGCGGCGGGGCACCCTGTGCATGCGATTGGAAAAATCGGGGATATATTCTCGATGCGGGGGATTGATGATTGCGCCAAGGGGCGCGATGCGACCCTGATGGAGGCGCTGTATGAGCGCGTCGCGGATGCGGCGGACGGGGCGCTGGTTTTTGCGAATTTCGTCGAATTCGACACCGAATACGGCCATCGGCGCGATGTGGCGGGCTATGCGCGCCATCTGGAATGGTTCGATGCCGCGCTGGGCCGTGTGATTGCGGCGCTACGGCCCGACGATCTGCTGATCGTCACCGCCGACCACGGCAACGACCCCACATGGGTCGGGTCTGACCACACGCGCGAGAGGGTGCCGGTTTTGGTGCATGGCCTGGGGGCACGTCCGCTGGGGCTGTTGGATTTCGTCGATATTGCTGCCACAATAGGGGAAAAGTTGGGGCTGCCTCCCAATGGTATTGGAAGGAGTTTCCTGTGAGCCGTGTGTCCGAGTTTCGTGATCTGCCCAAGATCGAACTACATACCCACCTTGAGGGATCGGCCCCGCCCGCGTTCATCCGCGGCCTCGCGCGCGAGAAGAACATCGACATCAGCGGGATTTTTGACGCGCAGGGCAATTATACCTTCCGCGATTTCGACCATTTCCTGAAGGTCTATGACGCCGCGTGCACCACGCTGCAATCGCCGCAGGATTTCCACCGCCTGACTTTGGCGGTGCTGGAAGAAACCGCCAGCCACGGCGTGATCTACATGGAAAGCTTCCTTTCGCCCGATTTCTGCGGGGGCGGTGATCTGGTGGCGTGGCGCGATTATCTGGCCGCGATGGAGGCCGCTGCCGCCGAGGGCCAAGCGAAGTTTGGTATCACCATGCGCGGCATCATCACCGCCATTCGCCACTTGGGCCCCGACCAGTCGCGCAACACCGCCCGCGTCGCAGCCGAGACGGCGGGCGATTTCATCACCGGATTTGGTCTGGCGGGGGCCGAGATGATGGGGCGGCCCGGAGATTACACATGGGCCTTTGATGCCGCGCGCGAGGCGGGGTTGCAACTGACCGCCCATGCGGGCGAGTGGGGCGGGCCGGATATGGTTGCCGAAACCATCCGCGATCTGAAAGTCAGCCGTATCGGCCATGGCATCAACGCGATCAACGATCTGGCTTTGGTCGATCAACTGGCCGAAAACGGAACGGTGCTAGAGGTCTGCCCGGGGTCCAACGTGGTCTTGCAGGCGGTGACCGATTGGAACGCTCATCCCATCGCGCGGCTGCGCGATCGCGGCGTGAAGGTGACCGTCTCGACCGACGATCCGCCCTATTTCCTGACGACGATGAGCGATGAATATGACGCTTTGGCCCGCTATTTCGGCTGGGGACCCGACGATTTTGCCGATCTGAACCGGACAGCGCTTGACGCCGCCTTCTGTGATGCGAAGACGAAGGCCAAACTCGCGACACGATTGGAGCAACAATGACCGAGACCACCTGTGCACCTGTAACGGTTGTGAACCACCCGCTGGTGCAGCACAAGCTGACCCTGATGCGCGAGAAAGAAACCTCGACCGCGTCGTTCCGCAAGCTGCTGCGCGAGATCAGCCTGCTGCTGGCCTACGAGGTCACGCGCGAGCTGCCGATGACCAATCGCCGTATTGAGACCCCCATTCAGCCGATGGACGCCCCGACGATCGACGGCAAAAAGCTGGCGCTGATTTCCATTTTGCGCGCGGGCAACGGGTTGCTGGATGGCATTCTGGAGTTGATCCCCGCCGCGCGCGTGGGCTTCGTCGGCCTCTACCGCGACCCCGACACGCTGCAACCCGTGCAGTACTATTTCAAAGTGCCCCAGCATATGGAGGAGCGCACCACCATCGTCGTCGACCCTATGCTGGCGACCGGCAATTCGACCGTCGCGGCGATTGATTTGCTGAAAGAGGCGGGCGCCAAGGACATTCGCTTCCTGTGCTTGCTGGCCTCGCCCGAGGGGATCAAGCGTCTGCAAGAGGCGCACCCCGATGTGTCGATTGTGACTGCTTCTATCGACAGCCATCTGGACGATCATGGCTATATCGTGCCGGGGCTGGGGGATGCGGGCGACCGTATGTTCGGCACCAAGTAAGCCGATGGTGCGTTGGGCTATCATAATGTGCTGCGCGATCGTGCCGCTGGCTGCCGCCGCGCAGCCGGTGGAGCGTGCGCGCACGGATGATGCGGGGTGCCGTTTGCTGCGCGCCGACGTGGGCGGGCAGGTGGTTTGGGCGCCTGTCCTGACACCCGACGGGGCGCCGTGGTGCCCCGACGCGCGCCCCGCCCCGACAACCGCGGCGCGCCCTGCGGTTGCCCCGCGCGCCGCGCTGCGCCGTGCAGGGCCGCAGGACCGTTACGTGCAGGTCGGCACGTTTGCGCGCGCGGCGAATGCCGACCGCGCGGCGGCGCGCTTGGCGGCGGAGGGCTGGCCCGTAGCCGTGTCTGATCTGGTCGTGAATGGCACGCCGATGCGGGGCGTGGCCGCAGGGCCCTTTGCATCGCAAGCCGCGCTGCAAGCCGCGTTGGAACGCGCCCGCCGGATCGGGTTCACCGATGCTATTCCCCAGTAAGTGACCCTCTGGGGTCAGCTGTTGCAGATCCCCAGCAGGCCCACCCAGTCATTGTCGTTTAGCACGTTGCCGGTAGGCGCGGGCGCGCTGGCCGCATTGCCCGCGGGCCGCGCGAGGATTTTATGCGCGTAATCCACCAGCGCCGATTGCGGCAGATCGCCTGTTGTTAGCAGCGCTGCGGTGGCGGCAAAGCCGCTGTCGGCCAGCAGCGGGCGCAGGGGGTCGGTTTGGGTCTGGGTTTGGGCCGTCGCGGCGATCAGGCTTGCCAGTTCGGCAGGGTCGGCGGCGTTGATCAGCGCGTGGTGCGACAGCACGATGGTGCGTCCGGGCAGAACGGTGGGCGCAAAGGCATCGCCTGGCAAAACAACAATGCGCCCGGGCCAGCCCGGGCCCAGCACGCGCTGGCGCAGCTGTTCCAGCGCACGCACGCCGAAAGGGTCGCGGCAACTGGGGCCGGTTTGGTTTTGCATATGCCCCAGAATCGACACGCCAAGTTCGGCGCGTTTCGCCAGCGGTACGACGGACAAAGCCTGATTGCGCACCAGCACCGGCAACAACAGCATCGCGGCCAGCGCCAAAGTCAGCATCGTGCCGAGCACGACCAACCGCAGGCGCAGTCGACGCGTTTGTGGTGTTTGCAGGGCGGTCATCACTTTGGCCAGCGCCTCGATCATCAGGGCGTCGTCCAGTTCCAGCAATTCGTCGCCGTCGCTGTCGGGAGTATAGGTTTGGCTGGTCGCGGGCGCATCGGGGGCGCGGTCCAGCGCGCGAATCGCGGGCAGCGACCAGTGGGCGAGTGGGCGGCCAGCGGGATCGACCAGAACCAGCGTCGCATCGCCGAACGATACAACAACATCGCGAAAGGCGTGGTCGGCACTAGGGCGCCATTTGCCAAAAGATTCTAGTCGCGCGTACTGCTGTAGTGCCGTCATGGGACCTGCTCGGATTTTGGGGCAGGTTACCGCGTCGGGGCGCGTTTTGACAGGCGGAACTTGGGCCGCCGTGCCAATCGCGCCCCGCGGGCTGCGGATTTTGGGATCAGGCGGCGTTGGCGGTGCTGCGGCGGGCGATTTCTTCTTCGCCCCATGCGATTTCGCCGCGCAGTTCGGTGATGGCGGCATCCAGCACGGCGCGCTGGGCTTCCATCTCGGCCAGGTGCACCAGCGCCAGTTCGCGGGTGCGGGTCAGTTGGGTCAGTTGGTTGTCGTTCAGGCTGTACAGTTCCAGCAGCTGACGGATTTCTTCCAGGCTGAAGCCGAATTTCTTGCCCTTGAGGATCAGCTTCAGGCGGGCGCGGTCGCTGCGGGTGAACAAACGCTTGGTGCCTTGGCGGATCGGGAACAGCAGTTCCTTGGCCTCGTAGAAGCGCAGCGTACGCGGGGTCACGTCGAAGGCTTCGCACATCTCGCGGATGGTCATCGTCTCGGTCATTGCAGTCATACCTTGCAAACGCGGGAAAGGGCCCGCGCGGGGATTAAAAACTTGTTTTCGCTTGCGCGCTGGAATGCACTGGCGGCCCGGACTGTCCTGCGCCCTAGGGCTAGGGTGTCGCGGCGTCCGGGAAGGCCGGTGCGATGAGGCGCTCGGTTAGCCCAAAAGATTCTATGACACAACTGCTTCCAGCTGGGTCATGGCGGCTTTTTGCGCGTCTTAGCGCTTCAAAACGGAAAGTGAATGCTCGCGCAGGGCCCGCAGCTCGTTTATCGCAGCTTCCAGCTGGCTGCGTTTGCTTTCCAGTGCGGCCAGTTGGCTACCGGCGGCATCGATCCAATAGCGCATCTGCGCCTCGATTCCGTCTTTGTCGTGCATTTGCAACCAGCGGCGTATGTCTTCCAGACTGAAGCCAAATTTGCGTCCGCGCATGATCAGCTTCATGCGGGTTTGTTGTTGCTTGCTGTAGAAACGGTTGCGGCCCTGCTTTTCGGGGAACAACAGTTCGATGTATTCGTAATAGCGTAGTGTGCGAGGTGTAACCGCAAAGGCGGCGCACATTTCTTTGAATGATAAACGGGCAACGGTCATTTTACTAACATGGGAAACGGCTCTGCGCGACGTTACGTAACGGTTTCATTGCGCCGAGGCAAGCGGCAGCTTTTGATGGCGAATATCACGGGCGCGCCGGACCGCGTTTGCCCGTATGCGGAAAAAGGAGAGGCCCGTGGCTGAGGGCGAGAGCAAGGTGGTATCGGGCAACAAGTATGTGGCCATTGCGCAGGGGTTCATGGGCAGCTTGCCGCAAGCGCGCGCGCTGGGATTGCAGGTGCTGGATGTCGGGCAAGGGATGGCGCAGATGCGGCTGCCCTATGCCGCCCGTCTGGTTGCCGATGCAGATACAGGTGTGCTGCATAACGGTGCGATTGCCACGCTGATCGATACTTGCTGCGGTGTTGCGGCCGTCAGCCACCCGGCGCTGGGGCAAGTTACTGCGACGCTGGATTTGCGGCTGGATTACTTGCGCGCTGCGACAGCGGGGCAGGACATTACGGTGACGGCGCGGGTGCTGCGGGTGGAACGCTCGGTTGCGTTCGTGCAGGCGCAAGCGTTTGACGCGGATGGCGACAATCCCGTGGTGACGGCCACCGCCGTGTTCACTGCCGTTGCCACCCCTGCCGCGAAAGGGGCCTGAGATGAGCGATTGGCTGCAAGATATGCTGGCGCGGGTGCCCTATGCCGCGTTTTTGGGAATAACGTTGGAGCGCGACGGCGATGGGCTGCGCGGCCTGCTGCCGTTTTCGCATGATTTGATCGGTGTGCCCCAGCCCCCTGCGCTGCACGGCGGTGTCACGATGGCGTTTTTGGAGGTGACGGCGTTGTCCACGCTGATGCATGACGTCAGCGTGACGCAGGGGGTGCATTTGACGGCATGGCCGCGCACGCTGGATTTGTCGGTCGATTATCTACGCCCGGGCCTGTCGCAAGACAGTTACGCCCGCGCCAGTGTGACGCGGGCGGGGCGGCGCTATGCCACTGTTTCGGTCGCGGCATGGCAAGATGACGAAACTCGCCCCTTTGCGCAGGCGATCGGGCATTTCATGATGCCCGAGCAAGCTAGCTAAAGCCAGTCGCTACGGCCGGTGCCCACCGCATCGGCCACGGTGGAAAACCCGTCGCGCGCCAGCAGCGCATCCAAATCGCGCGCGATTTGCTCGACCATCGATATGCCGCCAAACACCAGCGCAGTGTAAAGCTGAACGGCCGAGGCCCCCGCGCGAATTTTTTCATAGGCCTGCGCGCCACTGGAAATGCCGCCGACGCCGATCAGCGGCAGGTGGGTCATGGTGGATAGTTGCGCCAGCACGCGCGTCGATTTTTCAAACAGGGGCGCGCCCGACAGGCCGCCTTTTTCGGCGCGGTGGGGGCTGGTCAGCCCGTCGCGCGCCAATGTGGTGTTTGTTGCGACAATGGCGGCAACGCCGGTTTCCTCGGCCGCGGCGGCGATGTCTTGCAATTCGTCCGCCGTCAGATCGGGCGCGATTTTCAGGAAAATCGGCAGCGGACGGGCGAGGGTGTGGTTCGCCTCCATCACGCCTGCCAGCAGGGCCGTCAGCGCCGCGCGGCCTTGCAGATCGCGCAGCCGTTCGGTGTTCGGGGACGAGACGTTGACCGTCGCAAAGTCCAGATCGGCGCCGCAATGGGTGAGAACGCGGGCAAAATCGGCGGCGCGATCCTCGGAATCTTTGTTGGCACCCAAGTTGAGGCCGATGGTCGCGTTTTTCGGGCGGGCGTGCAGGCGGGCGGCTGCGGCCTCCATCCCCTCGTTGTTGAAGCCAAAGCGGTTGATCGCGGCGCGGTCTTCGCTCAGCCGGAACAGGCGCGGGCGCGGGTTGCCGGGCTGGGCGCGCGGGGTGATGGCGCCAACCTCGAGAAAGCCGAAGGCGGTGCGGGCCAGCGGGTGCAGCGCGGTCGCGTTTTTATCCATACCGGCGGCAAGGCCGATGGGGTTGGGCAGCCGTAGGCCTGCGACTTGCGTGGCAAGGCGGGCGCTGGTGACGGGGCCACCCTTGGGACCAAGGCCCAGTTGCAGCGCCTTCAGCGCCGCGCCGTGGGCGAATTCGGGGTCGGTTTTGCGCAGGGCGGCCAGCCCCAAGGTTTCCAGCACCCTCATGCGAGGGCCGGGAAGATATGGCCGTTCGGCCCCAGCGGCAGCGCGACGGCCAAGGTGACCTCGGCCATGCGCAGCGTGCGGTAGAGGTGTGGGAACAGCGTGCCGCGGGCCGGTTCCCATTTCAGGGCATCGGCGATCGTGTCCGATTCGATTGCCAGCAGCCACAGCCCGTCTTCGCCGGCGAAATACTTCGCCGCCGTGGCTGCGACCGTTTCGGCGGTCGAGAAATGAATGTAGCCGTCGGCCAGATCGACCGGCGCGCCTTGGGTTTCACCGGCAGCCTGAAAGGCGGCCCATTCGTCTTTGCGCAGGATTTTATAGATAAGCATGATGCGGCTGTGATGCGCGGGGATGGGCGTGCGGTCAAGCCTTAAGCTGCGCGCCGATGCGCCCGAAGCGGTGAAGCCTTGGGCGTCTGGCTGCGTCGCGGGGGGGATGCATGTGGAATTTACGGCTTGATCAGCCCTCGGGCTTTGACAGCTTGCGGTTTGATACGCCACGATACCCACAGATCACCAATTGGGAGACTTTTCATGCTGGCCCGTTTTATGACCGGCGCGGCAGTGCTGGCCCTTAGCACGACCGCGGCTTACGCCGATTTCAACCTGACCATCCTGCACACCAACGATTTCCACGCGCGCTACGAGCCTATCTCTAGCTCGGATTCGACGTGTTCGGCATCGGCGAATGCCGAGGGCAGCTGTTTTGGCGGCACGGCACGTCTGGTCAATGCGGTGGCGGATGCGCGAGCGCGGGCCGAAAACAGCATTCTGGTGGATGGCGGCGACCAGTTCCAAGGCACGCTGTTCTATACCTATTATAAGGGCGCCATGGCGGCCGAGTTCATGAACCAGCTGGGTTACACCGCGATGACCGTGGGCAACCACGAATTCGACGATGGTCCCGAGGAACTGGCGAAGTTTATCGCCGAGATCAACTTCCCGATCCTGATGTCGAACGCCGACATCTCGCAAGAGCCGCAGCTGGCCGACAAGATCCAGAAGTCGATCGTGATCGAAGTGGCGGGCGAGAAGATCGGCCTGATCGGTCTGACCCCGCATGACACTGACGAGCTGGCCAGCCCCGGCCCGAACGTGATCTTTACCGACCCCGCCGAATCGGTGCAGGCGCAGGTTGATCTGCTGACGGCAGATGGCGTGAACAAGATTATCGTGCTGTCGCACTCGGGCTTGAATGTCGACATGGATGTGGCGGCGAACACCACCGGCGTCGATGTGATCGTTGGCGGGCACGACAATTCGCTGCTGTCGAACACGATCGAGGGGGCGAAGGGGCCTTATCCGGTCATGGTTGGCGACACGGCCATTGTGCAGGCCTATGCCTACGGCAAGTTCTTGGGCGAGTTGAACGTGGTGTTCGACGACGCGGGCAAGCTGGTCTCGGCCACTGGCGAGCCGCTTCTGATCGACAATGCCGTCCCCGAGGATGAGGCCGTTGTCGCCCGTATTGCCGAACTTGCGATCCCGCTAGACGAGATCCGCAACGAGGTTGTCGCCACCAGCGGCGGCCAGTTGGTCGGCGATCGCAACGTGTGCCGCCTGCAGGAATGTTCGATGGGGAACCTGATTGCCGATGCGCAGTTGGCCCGTGTGGCAGGGCAGGGTGTGACGATCAGCCTTGCGAACTCGGGCGGGATCCGCGCCGATATCGACGAGGGCGAGGTGACCATGGGCGAGGTTCTGACGGTGCTGCCGTTCCAGAACACGCTGGCGACCTTTACCGTGTCGGGGCAGGGCGTCATCGACGCGCTGGAAAACGGCGCGAGCCAAATGGAAGATGTCGCAGGCCGCTTCTTGCAGGTCGCGGGCCTGAAATACACCGTCGACCCCGCAGCGCCCGCCGGCAGCCGCATTTCGGACGTGATGGTGCAGGCCGATGGCGGGTGGGTGCCGATTGATCCGGCAGCGACCTATGGTGCGGTGACCAACAACTATGTTCGCAACGGTGGCGATGGTTTTGCGGCTTTTGTGACCGCCGAAAACGCTTATGACTTCGGCCCCGATCTGGCCGATGTTGTGGCCGAGTATCTGGCCGAGAATGGCCCCTATGCGCCATATACCGATGGCCGTATCACCGTGAAGTGATGCTGTTAGCGCGCTGATATAAAACGGGAAAGGGGTGCAACAGCGCCCCTTCTCTTCTTTTCGCTGGTCAGTGCGCGGGGGCGCGCTATCTTGGGGCGACCGCAATGGGAGTGTCCAGATGACCCGTAACCTTGCCCTGATCGCCAGTTTGCTTGCCTCGGTTGCCGCGCCAGCGTTGGCCGAAGGAACCCGCAACTTGTCGGGCGAATTGACCTATTTGCAGCGCATCGCGTTGCCCGAAGGTGCCGCCCTGAAAGCCGAAGTGCACGGCCCCCATGATGTGATTTTGGCTGAGGCCGAAATACCGACCAACGGCGCGCAGGTGCCGCTGCCCTTCACGCTGGAGATCGCGCAAGATGTCGCTGCGCGCCTGACGCTTGCGATTGCGTTTGAAGGGCAGCCGCGCTGGAAAGCCCCGCAGATCGACATTGCTGCCGGTACGGATGATGTGGCGCTGGGCGCAATTGTCGCCACGCCCTATGTCGCGGCGGGGTTTGAATCGCAGTTCAACTGCGAGGGGAAAATTGTTGGCGCTGGGTTCGTGAACGATTCGGTGGTTCTGACGCTGCCCGATGGCAGCCAGCGGGTGCTGCCTCAGGTTATTGCCGCCTCGGGGGCGAAATTCGCTGACCCCGATAACCCCGACCAGACCTTTTTCTGGAACAAGGGCGAAAACGCGACGATGCGCATCGACGGGATTTTGACCGAATGTGCGGGCGTTGCCGAAGCGCAGGCCGCGCCGTGGCACGCAGGTGGCACCGCGCACGATGGCGCGGGCGAATGGGGCATTGACGTATCGGACGACAATTACACCCTGACCCGCACCGGCGAGGATGACGTTGTCGGCGTGCTTCCCGCCCCGCAGTGGCGCGATGGCGCGGTGGTTTGGGATGTCGCCGACCCTGGGATGACGCTGCGCACGACGCAGGCGATTTGCACCGGCGCGGACGGCATGCCTCACCCTGAAACGGTCAGCCTAACGCTGGGCGACGGCCCCGCCTTGCAAGGCTGCGGCGGTGATCCGGCGGTGCTGTTGCAGGGGGCCGATTGGAAGGTTGTCGACCTGCTGGGCAAGGGCGTACCTAGCGATGGAGACGGGGTGATCCGCTTTGCGCCCGATGGCAGCGTCAGCGGAAAGTCGTTCTGCAACAATTTCATCGGCTCGTATGAAATCGGGGCCGAAGGGCTGTCGATGGGGCATCTGGCGTCGACCCTGATGATTTGCGGGGCGGGGGCAGATTACCGCGAGCCGGAGTTTCTGCAGACCCTGCGCACCGCAAAGACCTTCACCATCGCCGATGACGGCGCGCTGGAGCTGCGCGGTAGCGACGGCGCCGTGATGTTGCGGGCCGTTCGGTAAGGCCCAACTTACGTAACAGGCCCAACTTACGTAGCAGGCAAGGGTTTCACCCCCCTTGCCCTTTTCCCCAACCCTCGCCTATATGGGGCCAGAGCGGCGGGTATGGTGTAATGGTAGCGCCTTAGCCTTCCAAGCTAATGGTGCGGGTTCGATTCCCGCTACCCGCTCCAATTCCGCATAGTATGCTTATTTGATGCACGCAGTCCGAATACTGGGTGCCAGTCCCACTGGTGAAATCGCAATGTCCACTCCTCCGACCGCGCCGCGTCCGTCGCGCTTGCTGTTTGCATTCATGGTGTTTTGCGGTGTCTATCCGCTGATCACGCTGCTGGCTTATATCGTCGCCCCGATTACAGGCGGATGGCCGATTTGGGCGCGCAATCTGTTGATCGCGCCTTTCATGGTGACCGCGATGGTTTTCGTCATCATCCCCACGATTCAACATATTCTGTCGCGTCGGCGCTAGGTCTTTCCCCGCGACCGCTGCGGCGTTAGCATGGGCGGACGCGATCTTGCAGGAGGGGGCGATGGCTGATCCCAAATTCATTCATCTGCGGGTGCATACCGAATACTCGCTGCTGGAAGGGGCGATCCACGCGGGTGACCTGCCGAAGATGGCCGCCAAGGCAGGGATGCCCGCCGTTGCAGTGACCGACACCAACAACCTGTTCTGCGCGCTGGAGTTTTCGGAAAAGGCGGGCAAGGTCGGCATTCAGCCGATCATCGGGTGCCAGATCAGCGTCACTTATCTGCAAGCCGAGGCGGGCCGCCGCGCCGAAGACCCGGCCGCCATCGTGCTGCTGGCGCAGTCCGAGGTTGGCTATAACAATTTGATGGCGCTGAATTCCTGTGCCTATCTGGACAAAGGCGGGCAGTTGCCGCAGGTAACTGTCGCCGATTTGGCCGCACATGCCGACGGGTTGATCTGCCTGACCGGCGGCCCCGACGGCCCCCTTGGCCGCCTGATCCGCGCCGGGCAAGAAGGGGCTGCGAGGATCTTGCTGGAGCGTTTGGCCAGCATCTATCCCCAGCGTTTGTATGTCGAGCTGCAGCGCCACCCCGGCGAAGACGGCTTGCCCGAGGCCGAGGCCCAGACCGAGCGGCCTTTCGTCGAATGGGCCTATGCGCTGGATCTGCCCTTGGTGGCCACGAACGACGCCCATTTTCCCGCCGAGGGGTTTTACGAGGCCCATGACGCGCTGATCTGCATTGCCGAGGGCGCCTATGTCGACCAGCAGGAACCGCGCCGCAAGCTGACGCCGCAGCATTATTTCAAGTCGCAGGCCGAGATGGCCACCCTGTTTGCCGATCTGCCCGAAGCGTTGGAAAACACGGTCGAAATCGCCAAGCGCTGCGCGTTCAAAGCCTATAAACGCGCGCCGATTTTGCCGCGTTTTGCCGATGACGAGGTGGAGGAACTGCGCCGTCAGGCCAAGCAGGGGCTGACCGACCGGCTAGCCGTAATTCCCCATGCCGCCGAGGAACATGTCTATTGGGATCGCCTTGAATTCGAGATGAACATCATCGAGAAGATGGGCTTCCCCGGATACTTCCTGATCGTGGCCGATTTTATCAAATGGGCCAAGGATAACGGCATTCCCGTCGGGCCGGGGCGGGGGTCGGGGGCTGGCAGTCTGGTCGCTTATGCGCTGACGATTACCGACCTTGACCCGATTCGGTACAGCCTGCTCTTCGAACGCTTTCTGAACCCCGAACGCGTTTCGATGCCCGACTTTGATATCGACTTCTGCATGGATCGCCGCGAGGAGGTGATCCAGTACGTGCAGGGTAAATACGGCCGCGACCGCGTGGCGCAGATTATTACCTTCGGCGCGCTTTTGTCGAAGGCCGCCGTGCGCGATGTGGGCCGCGTGTTGCAGATGCCTTACGGGCAGGTTGATCGCCTGTCCAAGATGATCCCCGTGGAGGGGGTAAAGCCTGTTTCGATCGCACAAGCGCTGAAGGACGAGCCGCGCCTGCGCGAGGAAGCCGATCGCGAGCCTGTGGTCGCGCGCCTGCTGGATTACGCGGGGCAGGTCGAGGGGCTGCTGCGCAATGCCTCGACCCACGCGGCGGGGGTGGTGATTGGCGACCGGCCGCTGGACCACCTGGTGCCGCTGTATCAGGACCCGCGGTCCGACATGCCTGCCACGCAGTTCAACATGAAGTGGGTCGAGCAAGCGGGCTTGGTAAAGTTCGACTTTCTGGGTCTGAAGACGCTGACCGTCATTCAGAACGCGGTGAACCTGATCCGCAAATCGGGGCGGCAGTTGCACGAGGCGGCGGACGGCACCGTGCTGTATACCCCGCCCAAGGGCGCGGAAAACGACATCGGGGCGATTCCGCTGGACGATGCGAAATCCTATCAGCTGTATTCCGATGCGAAGACCGTCGCCGTCTTTCAGGTAGAATCGACGGGGATGATGGATGCGCTGAAGCGCATGAAGCCGACCTGTATCGAGGATATCGTCGCGCTGGTGGCCCTTTACCGCCCGGGCCCGATGGAAAACATTCCCACTTATTGCGAGGTGAAGAACGGCCAGCGCGAGATTGCCTCGATCCATCCGACGATTGACGGGATTTTGGCCGAGACGCAGGGCATCATCGTTTACCAAGAACAGGTGATGCAGATTGCGCAGGTCATGGCGGGCTATAGCCTGGGCGGTGCCGATTTGCTGCGCCGCGCCATGGGTAAAAAGATCGCCGAGGAAATGGCGAAAGAGCGTCCGAAATTCACCACTGGCGCGAAAGAGACCCATAATATCGACGAAAAGAAGGCAGGCGAGGTTTTCGACCTGCTGGAGAAGTTCGCGAACTACGGGTTCAACAAATCGCACGCGGCGGCCTATGCGGTCGTCAGCTATCAGACGGCGTGGCTGAAGGCGAACCATCCGGTCGAATTCATGGCCGGCGTGATGAACTGCGATATTCACCTGACCGACAAGCTGGCCGTCTATTTCCAAGAGGTGCGGCGCGGCCTAAAGATCGGCACGGTGCCGCCTTGTGTGAACCGGTCGCTGGCGACGTTCGATGTGGTCGACGGCAAGCTGGTTTACGCGCTGGGCGCGCTGAAGAACGTGGGCGTCGATGCCATGCGGTTGGTGGTCGAGGCGCGCGGCGACAAGCCTTTCGTGACACTGTTCGACGTGGCCCGCCGTGTCGATTTGAAGCGTGTCGGCAAGCGCCCGTTGGAAATGATGGCCCGCGCGGGCGCGTTTGATGTGCTGGATGGCAACCGCCGCCGCGTGTTGGAATCGCTGGATGCGCTGGTGGCCTATTCGGCCGCCGTGCACGAACAGCGCGCCTCGAACCAAGTTTCGCTGTTTGGCGAGGGGGGCGACGACCTGCCCGAGCCGCGCTTGCCCAACGTCCCCGATTGGTTGGCCGCCGAGCGGTTGGGCGAGGAATTCAAGGCTATCGGCTTCTATCTGTCGGGCCACCCGCTGGACGATGCCATGCCGGGCCTGCGCCGCAAGGGCGTGCTGACCTTGGCTGAAGTCGAGGGCAAGGCCCAGAACGGTGCGTTTCTGGCGCGTATGGCGGGGGTTGTAGCGGGGCGGCAGGAGCGCAAATCCGCGCGCGGCAACCGCTTTGCCTTTGCGCAGCTGTCCGACCCGTCGGGGCAATACGAGGTGACGATATTCTCGGATGTCCTCGAGGCCGCGCGCCCGTTGCTAGAGGCAGGGACGCAGGTAATTTTGCAAGCCGAGGCGACGCTGGAGGCCGACCAGCTGAAACTGCTGGCGCGGTCGTTCAGCGCGGCAGGCGAGGTGGATACGGGGATCGAGGGCTACCGCATCTACGTTGACCGCCCCGAGGCACTGTCGCAGGTGTCATCGGTGCTGGAAAACGCGATTGCGGCCAAAGTGCGCGCCCCGCGCGGGCATATCTCGTTCGAGATCATGTTGCCCGATCTGGGCGAGGTAAAGATCGACGCGCCCAAGACCTACCCGTTGAACCCCCAGATCCGCGCGGCCTTGCGCGCGGTGACGGGTGTGCAGGAAGTGATTGAGGTCTAGTTACCAGTGCGGGGGCGGCTGGTTGGCGGCAGGGGCCTCCATCAGCTCGGCCTCGCGCGTGGCTTCGCGTTCGATCAGGAAGTGGACGCGGCGCGTCAGTTGGACGATTTCTTGGTCTTGCCGGTGCACGACATCGGACAGGTCTTCGACCATCCGCGTCAGATGGGCGATCTTTTCTTCCAGCAGGGTTTGCGTGTTTTCAGTGTTCATGGCGGCATGATCGCAGGTCGCGAAGTTTTTGCAAAGGGGCGTCCGGCGCATTGCCCTATGGGCTTGCGCGGTTTAAAGCCTGTTGCAGCCTAAAAAAGCAGGACCAGACCATGGCCAAGGACAAGACAAGGGCCCGCCCGCGGGCCGAGACCCCCAAGGGTTTTCGCGATTATTTCGGCGCCGAAGTGACCGAGCGTACCGAGATGCTGCATCAAATCGCGGGTGTCTATCATGCCTATGGTTTTGATGCGCTGGAAACATCGGCGGTTGAAACGGTCGAGGCGCTGGGCAAGTTCCTGCCCGACGTCGACCGCCCGAACGAGGGGGTATTCGGCTGGCAGGACGAGGATGCCGACTGGCTGGCCTTGCGTTATGATCTGACCGCGCCGCTGGCCCGCGTCTACGCACAGTTCCGCAACGATCTGCCGACGCCCTATCGTCGCTATGCGATGGGCCCCGTCTGGCGCAATGAAAAGCCGGGCCCCGGTCGTTTCCGCCAGTTCTATCAATGCGATGCCGACACCGTCGGCGCGCCGTCCGTCGCGGCCGATGCCGAGATTTGCGCCATGCTCTCGGACACGCTGGAAGTTGTCGGTATTCCGCGCGGCGATTACCAGATCAAGGTGAATAACCGCAAAGTCCTGAACGGCGTCATGGAAGTGGCTGGCGTTCTGGACCCGAGCGACCCCGAGAAATTCATGGCCGAGCGGGGCATCGTGCTGCGCGCGATCGACAAGTTCGACCGTTTGGGCGATGCGGGCGTGCGCGCGCTGCTGGGCGCGGGCCGCAAGGACGATTCGGGCGATTTCACCAAGGGCGCGGGCCTGTCGGATGAACAGGCCGAGATTGTCATGGGCTTTATGTTCGCGCGCCGCGATACCGGCGCGGCTACGGTGGCCCGCTTGCGCGAGTTGGTGACAGGTTCCGCCGTTGGCGCGACCGGCGTGGACGAGTTGGAGACGATTGCCGAATTGCTGGACGCGCAGGGCTATGGCCCCGACCGCATTATGATCGACCCTGCCGTTGTGCGCGGCCTTGGCTACTACACCGGCCCCGTTTACGAGGCCGAGCTGACCTTTGAAATTCTGGACGAAAAGGGCCGCCCGCGCCAATTCGGTTCGGTTTCGGGCGGCGGGCGTTATGACGATCTGGTCAAACGCTTTACGGGGCAGGAAGTGCCCGCTACGGGCGTCTCGATTGGTGTCGACCGCCTGCTGGCCGCGCTGCGCGCCAAGGGCCGGATGGGGCAAAAGACCGCGCAAGGCCCTGTCGTCGTAACCGTGATGGACCGTGACCGGATGGCCGACTACCAATCCATCGTGGCCGAATTGCGCCGCGCCGGTATTCGCGCCGAGGTGTATTTGGGCAACCCCAAGCAGTTCGGTAACCAGTTGAAATACGCCGACAAGCGCAACTCGCCCGTCGCCATCATCGAAGGCGGGGACGAGAAAGCGCGCGGCGTCGTGCAGATCAAGGATTTGGTGCTGGGCGCGCAAATCGCGGCCTCGGCCAGCCTTGAGGAATGGAAAGACCGCCCCAGCCAGTACGAGGTGCCCCGCGCCGACATGGTGGCCCGCGTGAAGGCGATCTTGGCAGGTCAGGCATGATGTTCGCAGGCAAAGCCGCCGCGCGGGTCGAGGCGGACCGGATACTGGCCGCCTTTACCGGCGCCGGGGCCGAGGTGGTCGAGACCGCCATCTTGCAGCCCGCCGATGTGCTGCTGGACCTCTATGGCGAAGATATTCGCGCGCGCGCCTATGTGACATCCGACCCGCTGCGGGGTGAGATGATGCTGCGCCCCGATTTTACCGTGCCGCTGGTGCAGATGCACATGGCGGCGGGTGCGGGGCTGGGGCGCTATGCTTATGCGGGCGAGGTGTTCCGCCGGCAGGAAATCAGCGCCGACCGCCCGAACGAATTTATTCAGGTCGGGTTCGAGTTGTTCGGTGACGCTGACGAAGCCGCCGCTGATGCCGAGGTTTACGCCACCATCACCGCCGCTTTGGGCGATCTGCGCTTGCAGGCCGCCATGGGCGATATCGGCATTTTGCTGTCGGCCGTGCGCGCGCTGGAAACCAGTGATGCGCGCAAAGCTGCCCTGCTGCGTCATGTTTGGCGGCCCCGCCGCTTCCGGCTGTTGCTGGACAGGTTTGGCGGGCGTCAGGCGATGCCCGACCACATGCAGGCGCTGCTGGCGCAGGCCGATCCGCTGGCCGGTGCGCCCGCCGCCTTTGGCCTGCGCGGTGCGGACGAGGTCACCGACCGCCTTGATGCGCTGCGCGAAGACGCGCTGACCCCGCCGATTCCGGCCCATCAAATGGCGCTGTTTGACGAGATTCTGGCCGTAGCCGCCCCCGTTCCGCAAGCGTTGGCCGAGTTGCGCGCGATTGCCGCCCGCTTTGACGGCATCGCGGCTGCGGTCGATCGGCTCGCGTTGCGTTTGGATGCGTTGACCGCGCGCGGGGTTGATCTGTCCGAGGTGGCGTTCGAGACGACCTTTGGCCGCACCGCGCTGGAGTATTACGACGGTTTCGTCTTTGGCCTTTATGCCGCTGGGCGTCATTTTCCGCCGGTGGCCACGGGGGGGCGCTATGACGCGCTGACCCGCGTGCTGGGGCAGGGCCGCGCCGTGCCCGCCGTGGGCGGCGTGATTCGCCCCGAAATCATCGTCGGGCTGAAGGGGGCCTAGGGTATGGCACTGAAATTGGGTGTGCCGTCCAAGGGGCGGCTGATGGAAAAGACCTTTGACTGGTTCGGCGCGCGCGGCTTGCGTTTGCGTCGCGCAGGGTCGGATCGCGACTATGCCGCCGTCGCCGAAGGCTTGGGCGGGGTCGAGGTTGTGTTGCTATCTGCGGGCGAGATTCCGCAGGAATTGGCGGCGGGCCGCATCCATCTGGGTGTGACTGGCACCGACGTTCTGCGCGAAAAGGTGGCCAATTGGCCGGCACAGGTCGAGGAATTGGCACCGCTGGGCTTTGGTCATGCCGATCTGATTATCGCCGTGCCCAGCCACTGGGTCGATGTCGAGACGCTTGACGACCTTGATTCGGTTGCCGCCGCCTTTCGCCGCGAGCATGGCTTTCGCCTGCGGATCGCCACCAAGTACCACCGCTTGGTGCGTGAATACATGCAGCTGCATGATATTGCCGACTACCAACTGGTCGACAGCCAAGGCGCGACCGAGGGGACGGTCAAGAACGAGACCGCCGAGGCGATCGCCGACATCACCTCGACCGGCGAGACGTTGCGTGCGAATGGCCTGAAAATCCTGTCCGAGCCGCCGATTCTGGCCAGTCAGGCGACGCTATTCCGCGCCAAGGGGGCGGATTGGACGGATGAGACCCAGCAGACCTATGCGCGATTGCAGGAAATGCTGGATCTGTAAGGGTTAAAAACATGAAAGGCCGCTCACCCGAAGGGAGCGGCCTTGAATTTTTTGAGCTTAAATGCTCGGGCGTGTGGCGCGCGATTAGCGGGCCAGCTTGCCGCTGACGATGGCGTCGATGTCGGCGTGCGTCAGGCCGATGTCAGCCAACTCGTGGTCCGACAGCGACATCAGAGCGATGCGGGTTTGGCGCATTTCGTTCCAAGCAGCGATCCGTTGCACCAAGCGTGCGAAGAAGTTCGAGTTGCCCGAGACATAAGCGGTGTTGATTTGCGTAGCGGCCATGGCCTTGATCCTGTGTTGTGTGTGCAGGCCGATTTGCCTGCGATGGGTGCCGCGCTGCGGCGATGTTGTGTTCCTTTGATGGCGCCGAGATAGTGCGGATCTGTGCAGGCGACTAGTTCTTAAACCGCATAGTTATTATGCACGCCTTGCATATCATCGTGTAAATACTGTGCGAAATTTATACGACACATCACGCTCTGTGATGGGTTGTGGAATCAAAGGCTTGCGGATGGGCCATTTCGCGCCTTGGCCTGTGTTCGCTATTTGTGCTAGTCATCATTCAGGACATAAGACAGGGCGGTGGTATGCGTGTATTGGGGATCGATCCGGGCCTGCGCAACATGGGGTGGGGTGTCATCTCGGTCGAGGGGACGCGGATCAGCCATGTGGCCAACGGGATCTGCCATTCGGCTGGCGATGATTTGGCCGCGCGGCTGTTGTCGCTGCACCATCAGATGACCGCCGTCATTGCCGCCCATGCGCCCGATACCGCCGCGGTCGAGAATACCTTCGTCAACCGCGACGCCGTCGCGACGCTAAAGCTGGGGCAGGCCCGCGCCATTGCGCTGTTGGTCCCCGCGCAGGCGGGGCTGACGGTGGGCGAATACGCCCCCAATGCGGTTAAGAAAGCCATCGTCGGCGTTGGCCATGCCGATAAGGCGCAGGTCGAACATATGGTGCGTTTGCACCTGCCTGGCGTGCAGCTGAAGGGGGTGGACGCCGCCGATGCGCTTGCCATTGCCATCTGCCACGCGCATCACATGCAAAGTGCGGGCCATTTGCAGGCCGCAATTTCACGCGCGCAATCGCGCGATAGCGCAAGGGTGCGGGGATGATTGGCTGGCTGTCTGGGCGCATTATCGAGAAAGAGCTGGATCATATTCTGCTGGATGTGCGGGGCGTCGGCTACATAGTCTATGTCTCGGACAGGGTGCGGACTGCGCTGCCGGGCGTGGGCGAGGAAGCCGCGCTTTATACCGATCTGCTGGTGCGCGAGGATCTGTTGCAGCTGTTCGGCTTTACCTCGCGCGTGGAAAAGGAATGGCATCGCTTGCTGATGGGCGTGCAGGGGGTGGGTGCCAAAGCGGCCCTGGCGATTATGAGCGCGCTGGGCGGTGACGGCCTGTCGCGGGCCATCGCGCTTGGCGATTGGTCCAGCATTGCCAAAGCCAAGGGGATCGGCCCGAAAACAGCGCAGCGCGTCGTGATGGAACTGAAGGGCAAAGCCCCTGCGGTCATGGCGATGGGCGGCGGTCATACTGCCCCATTGGCCGAGGTGATCGAGAATGAGGCACCCGCCACCAAGCCCAGACGCGCGGCAAAACCGGCGGCGGATGCCGTGAACGCGCAGGGTGATGCGCTGTCGGCGCTGGGGAATTTGGGCTACGGGCCATCTGATGCCGCCGCCGCCGTCGCGCAAGCCGCGGGCGAGGCGCCCGACGCCGACAGCGCCGCGCTGATTCGCGCGGCCCTGAAATTGCTGGCCCCCAAGGCCTAAGCGCGAAGGTTTAAGTGATGATCGAATCCGACCCCACCTTGCGCCCCGACCCGCTGCCTGACGATGCGCCCGACCGCGCCTTGCGTCCGCAGGGGTTGGATGAATTCGTGGGGCAGGCCGAGGCGCGGGCGAACTTGCGTATTTTCATCGAAAGCGCGCGCCGCCGTGGCGAGGCGATGGACCACACCCTGTTCCACGGGCCGCCCGGCCTTGGGAAGACCACGCTGGCGCAGATTATGGCGCGCGAATTGGGCGTGGGGTTTCGCATGACATCGGGGCCGGTGTTGGCCAAGCCCGGCGATCTGGCGGCGATTCTGACCAACCTCGAGGCGCGCGATGTGCTGTTTATTGACGAGATCCACCGCCTTTCGCCGGTCGTCGAGGAAGTGCTCTACCCCGCGATGGAGGATTTCGCCCTCGATCTGGTGATCGGCGAGGGGCCGGCTGCGCGGACGGTGCGGATCGATTTGCAGCCCTTTACGCTGGTGGGGGCGACGACGCGGTTGGGCCTGCTGACCACGCCGCTGCGCGACCGTTTTGGGATTCCGACGCGGTTGGAGTTTTATACCATCGAGGAACTGAATCTGATTGTCCGGCGCGGCGCGCGTCTGTTGGGTGTGCCCGCAGACGAAGACGGCGCGCGCGAGATCGCCCGCCGCGCTCGCGGCACGCCGCGCATCGCGGGGCGGTTGCTGCGCCGTGTCGTCGATTTCGCGCTGGTCGAGGGGGATGGTCGCATCACCCGCGAACTGGCCGATATGGCCCTGACGCGACTAGGGGTTGATGATCTGGGGTTGGACGGGGCCGACAGGCGCTATCTGAACATGATCGGCGACACGTTTACCGGGGGGCCGGTAGGGATCGAAACTATCGCCGCTGCGCTGTCGGAAAGCCGCGACGCGATTGAGGAGGTGATCGAGCCTTATCTGCTGCAGCAAGGTTTGATCCAGCGCAGCCCGCGCGGGCGCATGTTGACTTTGGCCGCGTGGCGGCACATCGGGCTGGAACCGCCGCGCCCGCAATCTGATCTGTTTGGCTGATATGACTGACATTGCACCTTTGTTCACCCGTCCCGATGGCACCTATGCTTTTGCCCGCTGGCGTCGCCCGTGGGTGCCGGTGATTTTCGGGTTGGCGGATGAAAGCCTGCCGGTATTCAAAGGCGCGATCGAGGTTGTGGCCGCATTGGCGGGTCACGGTTTTGCGGAAACCGACCCAGATCAGGGCGCGAACTTTATGCTGTTCGTGCTGCGCGATTGGGCGGAACTGGCCGAATCCGCCGAGATCGCCGCGTTGATTCCCGAGTTGGCGGACGTGTTGCCGCGTTTGATTGCGCAAGACGCCGGTGCCTATCGCCTGTTCCGATTCGAACCGGACGGGGCGATTCGCGCCTGTTTCGCATTTTTGCGCATTGGCGCAGATGGCGAGGGCCCCTCGGCCGAGGCGCTGGCGTTGGATCAGGCGGTGCGCGCGGTTTTGCCGTGGGCCGATGGGGCCTTGGCGACGACATTGGCCGAGGCTGGGACAGGGTTGGTCGTGCACCCGCATCTGGCTGGCGTCATTCGCGCCGCCTATGATCCGGTCATGCCCGATGTTGCGCGCGACCCCAGCCATGCGCTGCGGCTGGCCGCGCGCTTGGGGGCTTAGGATGCATCAGTTCCATTGCCGCGTTTACTATGAAGATACGGATATGGCCGGTATCGTCTACTACGCTAACTATTTGAAATTTATCGAGCGTGCACGCAGCGAATGGGTCCGCAGCCTTGGCGTCGACCAGCGCCAGTTGAAGGACGAGGCGGGTGTTGTCTTTGCCGTGCGGCGCATCGAGGCCGACTATCTGGCCCCCGCGCGGTTCGAGGATGAACTGACGGTTACCACAGCGCTGCATGCCGTGACCCCGGCGCGGCTGGTCTTGGATCAAACCGTCAGCCGTGCGGATGCCGCGCTGTTTCAGGCGCGGGTCACCTTGGTGGCGATGGACGGGCGCGGTGCTCCGGTGCGTTTGCCCGCAGCCTTGCGTGCGGCGCTGTAGCGCGGGCTGACATTTGCGCGAATGCCTGCCGGTTTCGCTTTTGTCCATTGGATTGCGGCGCGTCTTTACGCTATATACGAAGGCAAGCTGGCCCGAAGATGGCTGCACCCCGCTGTAAGCAGAGCAGAGACATGGAAATTTCATCCGACCTTACGATGTGGGCGTTGTTCGCCCGCGCGACGCTGATCGTCAAGCTTGTGATGGTCTTGCTGGTAGTGGCCTCTGTCTGGTGTTGGGCGGTCGTTATCGACAAATACATCCAGTACCACCGCGCCAAGGCCGAGGCTGACGCCTTCGACCGCGCGTTCTGGTCGGGCGAACCGCTTGATATGCTGTATCAGCAGATTGGCCCGAACCCCGATGGCGCCAGCCAGCGTATTTTTGCGGCCGGTATGGGTGAATGGCGGCGCAGCCATCGCACTGATGGTGCGCTGATCCCCGGCGCGTTGCAGCGGATTGAACGCGCGATGGATGTGGTTATCGGCAAAGAATCCGAAAAGCTGCAAAAAGGTCTGCCCGTTCTGGCCACCGTCGGCTCGACCGCGCCATTCGTGGGGCTGTTCGGTACTGTCTGGGGCATCATGAACGCCTTTGTGGAAATTGCCGAGCAGCAGAATACCAACCTTGCCGTTGTGGCGCCCGGTATCTCGGAAGCGCTTTTCGCGACGGGGCTGGGGTTGGTTGCGGCTATTCCGGCGGTGATCTTCTTCAACAAATTCTCGACCGATGCCGACCGGATTACGGCGACGCACGAAGTGTTCGCCGATGAATTCGCCACCATCCTTTCGCGCCAATTGGACGCTTGATCGATGGGCGCGGGTGTCATGAAATCGGGTGGCGGCGGGGGCGGTCGGCGTGGACGGCGCCATCGCCGCGGTGGGACGATGTCCGAGATCAACATCACGCCCTTCGTCGACGTGATGTTGGTGCTGCTGATCGTGTTCATGGTGGCGGCCCCGCTGATGACGGTGGGTGTGCCGGTTGAACTGCCCAAGACGGAAGCCTCGGCCCTGCCGATCGAGCAAGAAGAACCGCTGTCCGTCACCATCACCTCGGATGGTTTGGTGATGATCCAGAATACCGAAGTTGCACCTTCGGAACTGGTTGCCCGCCTTCAGGCAATTGCGGGTGAACGCGCCAGCGACCGGATCTATCTGCGCGCCGATGGTGCGAACAGCTGGGATATGGTGGCGCAGGTGATGGGCGCGCTCAATGCGGGCGGGTTCTCGAATATTGGCCTTGTGACCGACACGGGCGGCACCACTTTCGCCCCCGCGTCCGAGTAGAAACGGATCAATCTGGTGGAGCGTCTGGGCTTCAATACAATCGGCGCCAAGGTTTCGGTGGTCGGGCACGTTGGCCTGATCGTCTGGATGGTGTTCGGCCTGCGCTTGGCGTCCGATCCGCTGGAATTCACCTTTCCCGATGTCTCGGTGATTTCGGGCGAGCAGTTCGACCAGATGGTGGCCAACAGCGTCCCGCAGGTGCAAACCGAGGTCGGCCAGACCGAAGCGGCGAGCAGCGAGCCTGTCTCGCCCACCGCGCCGGTGCCGCCCACGCGCCCCGATACCCCGCCGGTCGACGCCCCCGCACCCACACCTAGCGAGGCTGTCCCGACGCCCGAGGCCGCCCCCGAGGCCGTGCCAACCCCCGATCTGGCGCCCCAAGTGACGCAGCCCGCCGTGCCGGTGCCCGATGCGACGCCCACCGCGCCGCAGGTCGCCCCGCAGGTGGTGGAATCGCAGCCGACGCCGCCCGCGCCCGACGCGGGTGCCACAGATGCGGCCGTCGCACCGCGTCCGGTGCCGCGCCCCGCGCAGCGCATCGCCCCCGAGGCTGCGCCTGCGCCCCCCGTTGACGCGCAAACTGCGCCCGAGGTGCAACAGGCGGTCTCGCCCGATGCCGCGACGCCGACCGAGGTGACCGAGGCGCAAGAGCAGACCGCCCCCGAGGAAGCCACGACCCAAACCGTGACAGAGGCTGACCGCCCCGCCGCGGCCCCTGTGAACGTGCCGCGCCCGCAGAACCGCCCGCGCCAGATTGCCACGGCGCCAACGCAAAGCGAGACGACAAGCACGCAATCATCGGCCGCTGCTACGCCGCCCCAGTCGACCGCCGCTGCGCCCAGCACCAGCAACGACGACATCATGGCCGCGCTGAATGCCGCGCAAGATACCCCCGCCGCATCGCCGACCCCGG
The DNA here is from genome assembly GCF_002117445.1 of Ketogulonicigenium robustum. Taxonomy (NCBI): domain Bacteria; kingdom Pseudomonadati; phylum Pseudomonadota; class Alphaproteobacteria; order Rhodobacterales; family Roseobacteraceae; genus Ketogulonicigenium; species Ketogulonicigenium robustum. Next base: position 1,750,607 of record NZ_CP019937.1, on the reverse strand, counting down.
GCGCCGCCCCGCTGACGGGTGCCGAGCAGGATGCCCTGCGCGTTGCCGTGCAAGGCTGCTGGAGTGTTGATGCTGGCGCAATGTCGGGGCAAGTCACCGTCGCCGTCGCGTTCGAGTTGGACCGTAGCGGGCGCGTGGTTGGCAATCAGGTGCGTCTGGTCGAAAGCAACGGCAGCGGGGCCGCCGAACAGGCCGCCTTCGAGGCCGCGCGACGCGCGATTTTGCGCTGCCAAGGCGACGGATACCGGATGCCTGCTGACAAATACGAGAGTTGGCAGAATATTGTGATGGATTTCGACCCCAGCCAGATGCGGCTGCGGTAACGTGAAATGTAAGGTGCCCGCCATGTGCGCGGGTTAGTGAGGAAACGCAGTATGAACAAGTTCATGGCGCTTGTATTGGCCGCAGCCTTCGCCGGGCCGCTGGCTGCCGTGCCGGTGATGGCGCAGTCTCCGCTGCGGATCACCATCACTCAGGGTGTGATCGAACCGCTGCCGATCGCGGTGCCGACTTTTCAGGCCGAAACCGGTGGTGCGGCTGATGTCGCCAACCAGATCAGCCGTCTTGTCGCGCAGGATCTGGTGAATTCCGGCCTGTTCCGCGAAGTTCCGCCATCGTCCTTTATCAGCCAGCACAGCGTGTTCGATCAGGCCGTAGCCTACCCCGATTGGCGCGCGATCAACGTGCAGGGCCTGATCACCGGTGCCGTGTCGGTTAGTGGTGGTCAGTTGACGGTGAAGTTCCGCCTTTATGACATCTATTCGGGTGTCGAACAGGGGCAGGGGCTGCAGTTCAACGGCAGCGTTCAAGGCTGGCGCCGGATGGCCCACAAGGTCGCGGATGCCGTCTACAGCCGTATTACGGGCGAGACCGGCTATTTCGACAGCCGTGTTGTGTTCGTCTCGGAAAGCGGCCCGAAAAACAACCGCGCCAAGCGCATCGGCATCATGGATTACGACGGCGCGAACGTGCAGTACCTGACCGACGCGAGCGCGCTGGTGATGGCACCGCGCTTCTCGGCGACGGGCGATCGCATCTTGTACACCAGCTACCAGTCTGGCTCGCCGCGGATTAACCTGTTGGACGTGGCCAGCGCCAGCGCGCGCCAACTGCCGACCGAAGCGGGTGAAATGGCGTTCTCGCCGCGGTTCTCGCTGGATGGTGGCAGCGTGATTTATTCGCTGGCCAATGGCGGCAATACCGACATTTTCCGCACCGATATTCGCAATGGCGCCCATACCCGCCTGACCAATGCGCCGTCGATTGAGACATCGCCGTCCTTCTCGCCCGATGGCAGCCGGATCGTGTTCGAGAGTGACCGCTCGGGCGGAAGCCAGCTTTACATCATGTCGTCCAACGGCGGCGAAGCGCAGCGCATTTCGTTCGGCAGTGGCCGCTACGGCACCCCGGTCTGGAGTCCGCGCGGAGACTTGATCGCGTTTACCAAACAAGAGGGTGGTCGTTTTCACATTGGCGTGATGCGCACGGATGGCTCGGAAGAGCGCCTGCTGACATCGTCGTTCCTGGATGAAGGCCCCACATGGGCCCCTAACGGCCGCGTATTGATGTTTACGCGCGAAACGCAGGGCGAAAACGGTGGCCCTTCGATCTATTCGGTTGATATTTCGGGACGCAACTTGCGCCAAGTGGCGACAGGCGGCTTTGCGTCCGACCCCAGCTGGGGCCCGCTGCAGCCGTGATGCGTCTTTGCGGATGGGTGCAGCTATGCTAACCTGTCCGCGCTATCCTTCTTCACGCGGTCGGGAAAGTGCCGCAAAAAAGGTTAACGTTATGAATAAATTCCTGATCGCCGGCCTGATGATTTCGGCCCTTGCCGTGTCTGCTTGTACCCGCCCCGACCGTTTCGCCAATGATGGCAGCGCGAACAGCCCCTATGGTGCGAACGGCGCCTATGGCGCGGGTGGCGTCGGCCAATCGGGTCTGGGCGATGCCAGCGACCCGCGCAGCACCGCGTATTTCGCGCAGACCATTGGTGACCGTGTGCTGTTTGCCGTCGACCAGTCCAGCGTCTCGCCCGAGGCGATGCAGGTGCTGAACGGCCAAGCGCAGTGGCTGTCGACCAACAGCCAGTACGGCATCGTCATCGAAGGTCACGCCGACGAGCAGGGCACGCGCGAATACAACGTGGCCTTGGGCGCGCGCCGCGCCAACTCGGTCCGCGAATACCTGATCTCGCGCGGGATCAGCGCAAACCGCATCCGCACCGTCAGCTACGGTAAAGAGCGCCCGGTTGCGCTGTGTTCGGACCAAAGCTGCTATTCGCAGAACCGCCGCGCCGTGACGGTGATCTCGGCCGGTGGCATCAGCTAGGCCGAAAGGGGCAAGCGATATGTTGCGTTCTGCAGCATTAGCCATGTGTTTGACGGCAGCGCCGTTGGCTGTCGCCGCGCAAGACGCGGCGACACTGGGCGATATTCGCCAGCAGTTGACGGCTTTGTCGGCTGAAGTGTCCAGCCTGCGGTCGGAATTGGCGACCTCGGGCGCGCTGACTAGCGGTGTCGCGGGCAGCACGCCGCTGGCGCGGATGGATTCGATCGAACAAGCGCTGCAACAGGTCACCGCCAAGAGCGAGGAGCTGGAGTACCGCATCAATCGTGTTGTCAGCGATGGCACCAACCGCATCGGCGATCTGGAATTCCGCCTGTGCGAGCTGGAGCCGAACTGCGACATCGGCAGTCTTGGCGCGACGCCGCCGCTGGGTGGCAATGCGCCGTCTGCAACGACACCTTCCCAAACCGCACCGTCTGGCGGGTCCGGCCAAATGGCCGTTGGCGAACAGGCCGATTTCGCGCGGGCGTCGGAGGCGCTCGCGCAAGGTGACTTTCGCACGGCCGCTGACGGTTTTGCGGCCTATGTCACGGCCTACCCGGGTGGGGAACTGACTGCCGAGGCGATGCTGAAGCAGGGCGAGGCGTTGGAAGGCATGGGCCAGCTGAGCGATGCCGCCCGCGCCTATCTGGAAAGCTTCGCCGGTGCGCCTGATGGCGGCACAGCGCCGCAAGCCTTGGTTCGGCTTGGGCAAGCATTGGGGCGTATCGGGCAGGGCGCGGATGCGTGCCTGACGCTGGCCGAAGTCGCAACGCGCTTTCCGGGCGATCCTGCAATCGCCGATGCGCAATCCGCTATGCAAACCTTGAACTGTGGCTGACGAGGCTGGCCTGCGCGCTGTCTCGCGGGCGGCTGCGGATTTTGCGGCCGGCCACAGCGGGCCGATAGGCGTCGCGGTGTCGGGCGGCGGTGATTCGCTGGCGGCGCTGCTGGCGCTGCACGCGGTGGCAGCCGGGCGCGTTTTTGCAGCGACCGTAGACCATGGGCTACGCGCCGCATCGCTGGCGGAAGCCGAGGGTGTGGGTAGGCTGTGCGCGGCGCGTGGCATCCAGCATCAGATATTGTCGTGGAACGCTGACGACGGCGCGGGCAATTTGTCGGCCCGCGCGCGGGCCGCGCGCTATGCCTTGCTGAAGGGTTGGGCGCAGCGCACAGGGATCGCAGCCGTTGTCGTCGCCCACAACCGTGAGGATTTGGCCGAGACATTTTTGATGAATCTGGGGCGCAGCGCGGGCATCGACGGTCTGGCCGCAATGCGCGATAGCTGGACGCAGGGCAGCGTCACCTTCTATCGCCCGTTTTTGGGTTGCAGCCGCACCGCGTTGCGCGCGTGGCTGCAAGCGCAGGGGCAAGCGTGGGTGGATGATCCGAGCAACGCCGACCCGCATTACCAGCGCGTCAAAGTGCGGCAAGTTTTGCCCGCACTGGAACAGGCGGGTATCGATGCGGCCAGCATCGCCAGCACCGCCGCGCATCTGTCGTCTGAACGCGCCGCGCTGGATTGGGCGCTGGGTACGGCTATCGGCGATGCGACGACTGCGGCGGGCGAGGTAGTGGTGCCGCTGGATACCTACCGCAGTCTGCCCGACGCGCTACGCCGCCGCCTGTTGATGCAGGCCGTGGATTGGATCGCGGGTGCAGGCTACCCGCCGCGCGGCGCGGCGCTGTCGGCGGTGGCGCAAGCATTGGCGGATGGGGCGGGGCGCCGCACCTTGGGCGGGTGCGTCTTTTCATCGGGCGCGCGCGTTCTGCGAATCGCACGGGAACCTGCTGCGGTGGCAGCCGGACCGGTCCCGCTCGGCCAAGTTTTCGATGGCAGGTGGGGTGTAGTGACACCCGCGTCTTCGCTGGGCGACGAAGTTATCGCGCCCTTGGGCGCAGCGATTTCGCAATTTCCGGCGTGGCGCCGCAGCGGGTTTTCCCGTGCGGCGCTGATTAGCGGCCCTGCAATCTGGCAAGATGGGCGGATGATTGCCGCCCCATTGTTACAACCAGAGGCGAAATGGACCCTCGAACTGGTGCGCAACTTCAGAATGACGCGGGTTTCGCATTGAACATCGGTTCTGCAGGCTTATCTTAAGCAGCAATTACTGGGCCGGGGCAATTGCGCGCCAAGGCTGCGATCAAGGGAGAAGGTTTTTGGGTAACGCTCGGAATATCGGTTTTATTGTCGTTATCTTCCTGTTGCTGCTTGGGTTGTTTCAAGTGTTTCAAGGCGACAACGGCAACAGTGCGGCGAACAGCCCGCGCTATTCCGATTTTGTCGCGGCAGTCGACGCCGGAAATGTCACCAGCGTGACGCTGAACGGCGAACAAGTTGTCTATCGCACCACGGATGGCCGTCAGATCAGTACGATCCGCCCGTCCGATGCGCAGACTACGCAAATGCTGCTGGAAAAGAACATCCCGTTCGAGGCGCGCAGCCAAGAACAATCGACCCTGCAGGCTTTCCTGCTGTCGATGCTGCCGTTTGTGCTGCTGATCGGTGTGTGGATCTATTTCATGAACCGCATGCAAGGCGGCGGCAAAGGCGGTGCGATGGGCTTTGGCAAGTCGCGTGCCAAGCTGCTGACCGAAAAGCAGGGGCGCGTGACGTTTGACGATGTTGCCGGTATCGACGAAGCGCAAGAAGAGCTGGAAGAAATCGTCGAATTTTTGCGCAATCCGCAAAAATTCAGCCGCTTGGGCGGCAAAATTCCCAAGGGTGCCCTGCTGGTAGGCCCGCCCGGTACCGGTAAAACGCTGCTGGCGCGCGCGATTGCGGGCGAGGCTGGTGTACCGTTCTTCAGTATTTCGGGGTCGGACTTTGTCGAAATGTTCGTGGGTGTCGGCGCAAGCCGCGTGCGCGACATGTTCGAACAAGCCAAAAAGAATGCGCCTTGCATTTTGTTCATCGACGAAATCGACGCCGTCGGCCGTGCGCGCGGCGTGGGCTATGGCGGCGGGAATGACGAACGCGAGCAAACCCTGAACCAGCTGCTGGTCGAGATGGACGGTTTTGAGGCTAACGAGGGCATCATCATCATCGCCGCGACCAACCGCCGCGATGTGCTGGACCCTGCGCTGCTGCGCCCGGGTCGTTTCGACCGGACGATCCATGTTTCGAACCCCGACATCAAAGGCCGCGAAAAGATTCTGTCGGTTCACGCCCGCAAGGTGCCGCTGGGCCCAGATGTCGACCTGCGCATCATCGCGCGCGGCACGCCCGGTTTCTCAGGGGCCGAGCTGATGAACCTGGTGAACGAGGCGGCACTGCTGGCCGCGCGCGCTGGCCGCCGCTTTGTCGGGATGATCGATTTCGAAAACGCCAAGGACAAGGTGATGATGGGTGTCGAGCGTCGCTCGATGGCGATGACGCAGGACCAGAAGGAAAAGACCGCTTTCCACGAGGCTGGCCACGCGATCGTCGGGCTGAAGCTGCCGAAGTGTGACCCTGTCTATAAAGCCACAATCGTGCCGCGTGGCGGTGCGCTGGGGATGGTCGTCAGCCTGCCCGAAATCGACAAGCTGAACTACCACAAGGAAGAAGCCGAACAGAAAATCGCTATGACGATGGCCGGCAAAGCTGCCGAGATCATCAAGTATGGCGAGGAAAACGTCTCCTCTGGCCCTGCGGGTGATATTCAGCAGGCCTCGTCGCTGGCGCGCGCCATGGTGATGCGTTGGGGCATGTCGGACAAGGTCGGCAACATCGACTACGCCGAGGCACATGCCGGCTACCAAGGTGGCGGTAGTGCAGGTGGCCTCTCGATTTCGGCTCATACGAAAGAGCTGATCGAGGAAGAGGTGAAGCGAATTATCGACGAAGGTTACGTCAATGCGCGCCAGATCATTCTGGATAACTACGAGGAGTTCGACCGCTTGGCGAACGGCTTGTTGGAGCATGAGACGCTAACCGGCGAGGAGATCGGGCGGGTGATGCGTGGCTTGCCGATTGGCGGCAGTGATGATGACGGCACCGGCCCGGCACCATCCTCGGTCACGGCTGTGCCTAAAACCCGCCCGCGCCGTGAAAACGACACGGGGCTTGAACCCGAACCGACCGCTTGATGACAAAGGGCCGCTTTACGCGGCCCTTTTTCTTGTCCGCGTCGCGTGCCTGCGCTAGGGGAAGACAACATCAGGCAGGGCCGAGGGACAGATGAAAGATCCGGTTACCCTTACGAACATGCGCGCGCTGCGGGCCGAGATTGATCGGCTGGATGCGCAGATCGTGGCCGATTTGGCGTATCGCGCCACGCTGATCGACCGCGCCGTCGTCCTGAAGCCCACTGAGGGTTTGCCCGCCCGCATTGATGCGCGTGTGGAAGAGGTTGTGCGCAATGTGCGTGCGCATGCGCGCGCAAAAGGCTTGGATGACGCGTTGGTTGAGGACCTCTGGCGGCGGTTGATCGATTGGTCGATCGCGCGTGAAGAGGTTGTTCTGGGAAAGGGAGACGGGGCATGAGCGCCACGATCATCGACGGAAAGGCCTTTGCGGCCGTTGTGCGCGCGCAGGTAGCGACGCAAGTTGCTGCCGCCAAAGCCGCGACAGGGCAGGTGCCCGGCCTTGCGGTGGTACTGGTCGGCGAAGACCCTGCCAGTCAGGTCTATGTGCGCAACAAGAACCGCCAGACGGTTGAAGTTGGCATGAACAGCTTTGAACACAAGCTCGCCGCCGAGACTGCGGAAGCCGATCTGCTGGCGCTGATCGCGCAGTTGAACGCCGATCCGGCCGTCGACGGGATATTGGTCCAGCTGCCGCTGCCGGCGCATATGAACGCCGAGGCGGTGATTAATGCGATTGATTCCGCAAAAGACGTGGACGGGTTTCATATCGATAACGTGGGCAAGCTGGTGACGGGCCAAAAGGCCATGGTGCCCTGCACGCCGCTGGGCTGTCTGATGCTGCTGCGCGATACGCTGGGCACGCTGGAAGGGCGCGACGCGGTGGTCATCGGGCGCAGCAATATCGTCGGCAAGCCGATGGCGAACCTGCTGCTGCGCGATGGCTGTACCGTCACAGTGGCCCATTCACGCACCGCGAACTTGCCCGATGTTGTCCGCCGTGCCGATATTGTGGTTGCCGCCGTGGGCCGCCCCGAGATGGTCAAAGGCGATTGGATCAAACCCGGCGCGGTGGTTATTGATGTGGGGATCAACCGCGTCCAACCTGCCGGCGCCGAGAAGGCCAAACTGGTGGGCGACTGCGATTTCGACAGCTGCGCCGCCGTGGCCGGTGCGATTACGCCTGTTCCGGGCGGTGTCGGGCCGATGACCATTGCGTGCCTGCTGGCAAACACGCTGACGGCTTTTTGCCGCCGCCACGCTTTGCCCGAGCCCGAGGGGCTGACTGCCTAAACCTCGACCCAGAAGGTTACGGGGCCGTCATTGGTCAGGCTGACTTGCATGTCGGCCCCAAACTGGCCCGTCGCGCAGGGTATTTGCAGCGCGCGGCAGGCTGTCACGAACGATTCGTAGAGCGCATTGCCGCGCTCGGGCGGGGCGGCATCGGAAAAGCCGGGGCGGTTGCCCTTGGCGGTATTCGCGGCGAGTGTGAATTGACTGACGATCAGCGCCGCGCCGCCCGTATCGGCCAGCGACAGGTTCATCTTCCCTGCATCATCGCGAAACACCCGCAACCGCGAGATTTTGGCCGCAAGGCGCGCGGGGGCGGTATCGTCGTCACCCTTCATCGCGCAGACCAGAATCAGCAAGCCCGCTTCGATCTGGCCAATGACAGATCCATCGACGCTGACGCTTGCGGCGCTGACGCGTTGGATTACAGCGCGCATAGCTGTTCCCGCGTCGGGCCGTTCGCGCCGGCATGCGAGACGCAGTAGCCGGCCGTGCGGCTGGCCTGCAGCATCGCGGCGTGCAAATCCTCGGCCGACAAAGTGGCAAGACCTTCTTTGCTGAGGAGGCCCGCATCGAACAGATAGGCCAGCGCGCCCGCGTTGAAGGTATCGCCCGCGCCGATGGTGTCGACCACCTGTGCAATCTTCAGGGCGGCCACGGCGACGCGGCCACCGCAGGCGCTGAAGCCCCGCGCCCCGCGGCTGTCCATTGTCAGCAGTACCAGTTTCGGGCCCATGTCCAAAATGCGCTGCGCCTCGGCTGCCACATCGGCAGGGCCCGAAAGCCAAGCAAGATCGTCCTCGCTGAGCTTGACGATATCGGCGCGGGCGATCATGCGATCCAGCCGCGCGCGATAGGCTGCCTCATCCGTGACAAGGCCCGAGGAGAACAGGCTGGGGCGGATATTGACGTCCAGCATGGTTACGGCGGTCGCAGACACTTGTTCCTGAAACGCCTCGAACACCGCGCCGCAGGGATCGTAGGCCAACGAGATGCCGCCAAACAGGTAGGCGCGTGCAGGGGCACTGGGGATATCGCTTTGCGCGATCATGCGGCCGGCGGTGTTTTCGTCGTGAAAGGAATAGACGGCGCGGCCGTCGATTAGGTGGGCAAAGGCCAGCGTAGTCGGCAGCGGGCGGCGAGCGGCGTGGCGCATATCGACCCCCTCGCCAGTGGCATGGTCGTGCAGCATCTGCCCGAAGGGGTCATGCGATAGGCCCGTAAACATGCCGACCGGCGTGCCCAGCCGCCCCAGCGCGATGGCGGTATTCAAGGCCGCGCCGCCAACCGTCGGCACATAGGCATCGCGGCCCGCCGTGTCGGTGGTGGGCAGCATGTCGATCAGGCAATCGCCGCAGCACAGGATCATGTTTGCCTCAACTATTCTGGCCCAGATAAACGACGCCGGCGGCCAGAATGGCCAGCCCCAGCACAAGGAAAAAGATCTTCCACGGCGACCATGGACGCTCGCCCTTGACCTTGCCGGTTTGGGCATTGACGACGAAGCGATAGGTTTTGTCACGGTATTTGTAAGCCGCAACCCAGATGGGCAGCAGAATATGCTTTAATGTGACATCGTTGAATTCGGTGTGCAGCTGATCGACCTGTTGGCGGTCGCCCCCGATATCGCGCCGCACGTCCTGTTCGATCACGTTGCGCATCTTTTGTTGCCCGATGCTGAAGCCGCCCTCGGGGTCGATCTCGTATCCCTCGGCGCGAAAGCCCGACAGAAACTGCGGATCATAAGGAACCAGCGCCGACAGGTCCCATGGTTCGAGCGCGTCGGTATAGGCACGGGGTAGCGCGTTTTCGGCCAGCACTAGCACATCGTCGAAGCTGCGCGCGACGCGCCCGCGCACAGACGTCCAGCGGATCTTCTGGACCTGTTCGGTCTGGCGTTTGCCGTCGCGCATGACGGTGCGGGTCTCGTAATAAATATCGCCGCGGCGTCCGGTGTATTGGCTGTGCGTGTTCGAATCGAATGTCCAATAGGGCACATAGATGCCCGACATCGCGCGCCCTTTGCGGGCGTATTCCTGCAAGCCGTTGGGGGCGAGCCAGAGACTACCCAGCCATTTCGTCATCGACTGCCGCGCTGCGTTTTCATCCAGCGCAAAGGGCACCAGCGCCTGTGGTTTGATTTGCCGGTGGCTGCCGGTATCGGTGACCACGGGGGTTGCGCAGAACGGACACAGCGCCGCATGCGTGCCTTCCTTGAATTCGCTGCGCGCGCCACAATTGGGGCAGGTGATGAATTTGGTGACTTCGAATTCGGCGTCGCGCACCAGATTTTTGATGACGAGGTTATAGTCCAGTTCGCGCAGCGCTTCTTCGAAATTACCGGTGTGCGAGATGCGCTGCACGTGCCCGCAATGCGCGCAGCGCAGTTCGGTTTGGCCGGGGGCAAACGTCAGGTTCGCGCCGCATTGCTCGCATGGGAAGCGGTGCTCCTCGGGGGCGGAATCAGGGGCAGTGCTGCGGCCGCGGCGCGGAATATTGGGAATGTCGGTCATGATCTGGCTGCGTCGTTGGGGGTGGCGGGCGTGACCGCCCGCCGAAACATGTTAGACGCCGGGTGGGGGCGGCGGCGGTTGGATGGTGAACAGCTGGGCCAACTGGTTGACCTCCTCGGCGCGTTTCCAGCCGTCTTGGCCGGCGGTCCAAACATGTGTTTCACGTGTCAGCTCGCCATTTTGGGCCATGCGCCCCAGATCGGCGCGCGAGAACGGGCCCGTTGTCTGGCCGTTTTTAGCCAAGTGCCAGACCTGATCGGCGGGCGGCGGCGGGGGCGGCGCAGCCGTAGTGGCCTGCGGCGCGGTGCCCCACGGGCCAGCGATTCCGCCCCCCATGCCGATGCCGATCCCCATGCCCATGCCTGCACCGGCAGCGCCGGGGTTTGATGCGGCAGCGGTCATCGCCTCGGCCGCCGAGAACTGGGCATAGCGGTTCAGATCGCCGACGATTCCCATCGAGGTGCGCTTGTCCAGCACCTTCTCGACCTCTTCGGGAAGCGAGATGTTTTCGATATAAAACTCGGGGATGATCAGCCCATATTCGGCCACAATCGGGGCGATGGCGTTGGTGATCATCTTGCCCAGATCAGCCGTATTTGCGGCCATGTCCAGCACAGGGATCTGGCTGCCCGCCAAAATACGGCTGACCGCCTGCACCACAACGTTGCGTATTTGCAGGCTGATTTCATCGGTGGTGAACTCGCCGTCGGTTCCGACGATCTCGCGGATGAATTTGGCGGGGTCGCTGACCCGCATCGAGAAGCTGCCGAATGCGCGCAAACGTACCGGGCCGAACTCGGGGTCGCGGCACATGATGGGGTTTTTGGTGCCCCATTTCAGGTCGTTGAAGCGGGTCGTATTGACGAAATAGACTTCGCTTTTGAAGGGTGACTTAAAGCCATGATCCCAGTGCTGCAGGCTGGTCATGATGGGCATGTTGTTGGTTTCCAACATATAAAGCCCGGGGCCGAACACATCGGCCAGCTGCCCTTCGTGGATGAACACCGCCGACTGCCCTTCGCGCACCGTCAGCTTGGCGCCGTATTTGATCTCGTGGCCCTCGCGTTCGAAACGCCAGACCATGGTGTCGCGGGTGTCGTCCGTCCAGTGGATGACGTCGATGAACTGGCCGGACAGGAAATCAAGAATGCCCATGGGGGTCTCCTTCGGTTGCGTCTGCGCCGCGGCTTCAAACCGGGGGCGGCGAGATAATCTCGGTTGCGATTTGGCGCACGATGGGCGTGGCCTGATCGATGGTCATGCCGGGCCGCAGCCTGCGGTCGTACAGGATTTTCAGCATCATTTCGTCCTGCAGGGTCAGCAGGGCGAATTCCTCGCTATCGTTGAAGATCGACGGGCGCACGGTCACGTCGTCATTGGCGAGCCCAAGGCCTTGGGCCAGCTCCTCGTGGATGCAGGCGCTGCGCATACGGTCGGGGTGTTCGGCGCGGATCAGGGCGACGGCGCGGCTGTACGTGTAGTTGCTGGAGGCATCGGCAAACGCGATCACCAGACACAGCGTGCTGCGGTCGGGGTGCATCAGTGCCAGCAATGCGCTTTCGCTGATGCCGGGAATGAATGTGCGCAGTTGGGCTGCCGCGCCCGGTCTGTCGTCCTCGCCCAGAAACATCACAAGGTAGTTCGGGTCGTCCGACTGTTCGATCTGAAGGCCGGTGATATTTTGCAATCGCCCGAAATAGGCCGATACCTCGGCCTGATCCTTGTTGCGCTGCGCCCTTGGCACGGTTTGGCCGAAAACCATCTGGTAGCGCACCGGCTGTTCCCAGCGACGCAGGCGCGATTCTGTCGTGTTTGGCGAAAAACGGCTGCCGAGGTCGGCATATTCGTCGTAAAGCGCGATGCGAATGAAGTTACGGGCCAGAATCGTGTCGGTAATATCGACCTCGGGCCCGCCATCGGTGCGCAGCAGGTTGCGCGCCAGCAGATCGTTTTGCAGGCGGCGATAGTATTGCGCCAGCGCCTGGCTGGTCGCCGATGGGGCGACGACGGCGGGTTGCGCGGGGCGCGCAGGCGGCAACGCGGGTGCGACCGCAGGGGTGGGCGGTGCCTCGGGCGCAGGGGGGGTGGGGGTGCAGGCGGCAACGAAAGGCAGGGCCAGAAGCCCTGCCATCCCATAGGTAAAAGGCCGCCCGCGCGTTTGCATCAGGCCGTCGGGGCCGTGCGGGCTTTGGCCGACACCAGCGTATCGCGCAGATCCGCCTCGAGGCGCTGCAGGTCAGCCTCGGCTGCGGCGCGCTTGGCTTTGCCTTCGTCGGCGATTTGCAGGCTTTCGTTGATCGTGGCGATCAGGTTGGCGTTCGCCGCCTTCACAGCCTCGATATCGAAGACGCCGCGCTCGATCTCGGTGCGGATCGCCTTGTTGGCCTCGCGCAGGTGTTCGGCGTTCTTGGTCAGCAGATCGTTGGTCAGATCGTTCGCGGCTTTGACGGCCTTCGCAGCCTCGGATGAGCGCTGGATCGTCACGGCTTGCGCCAGCTGGGTTTCCCACAGGGGCACTGTGTTGACCAAGGTCGAGTTGATCTTTGTGACCAGCGACTTGTCGTTTTCCTGCACAAGGCGGATCGAGGGCAGCGACTGCATCGTGACCTGCCGTGTCAGCTTCAGGTCGTGCACGCGGCGTTCCAGATCGTCGCGGGCGGCGCGCAGGTCGCGCAGTTCCTGCGCTTTCAGGATGGCTTGATCCTCGGGCGCGGCGTTGGCCTCGGCCTCTTTGGCGGGGATGACGGTGCTGTCCAACTCGGCCAGCTTTTCATCACCTGCGGCGATATAAACCGCCAGTTCGTTATAGAAATCGAGGGTCTTCTCGTAGAGCATGTCGAGGCTCTCGATGTCTTTCAGCAGCACGTGTTCATGCTTGAGGAGATCATCGGAAATCTTGTCGATCTGGCCTTGGACTTCCTCGAAGCGGGCAACGAATTTGGCCATCGGCGCGGCGCGGCCCAGCAGCTTTTCCCACCAGCTTTGCTCGCGTCGCACATCCAGCTCGCTGACCGAAAAGCCGCGGATGGTGGTCACCATATCGCGCAGGCTGTCGCCTGCGGGGCCCACGTCTTTGTTCTTCACGCCCTGCAGCATGGCTTGGCTGATTGTTTGCAGTTCAGCCTGCGCGCGCGAGCCGAAACCGATGATCGACTGCGTTTCCGTCATGTCGATTTCGGCCATACGCTTGCGGATCTCGTCCGATTTCGCGCTGTCTGCTTGGGCCAAGGGGACAATCTCGGCAGCGGGCTCGGGCAGGATGGTCGCAGTGACTTTCGCTACATCTTGCAGCGTCGCGGCTGCGGCCTCGCGGATGGTTTCTGACATGGGAACCTCGTTCAAGGGGGTTATTCGGTGGGGATGCCTTCGCGCTGCAACCGCTCGCGCAGGACTTTGATTTCTATATCCATATCCGCACGGCCATCGCTAAGCATGCGCGTGGTCGAGGCGGTGAATTGGGTCTGCAGGTCGTCCAGCAACGTCTCGTAATCGGTGCGGGCAGTTGTATCACGTGTGCGCCGATAGAGGTCGACAAATTTCACCGTCGCATCACGCGCACCCATCAGATAGACGCCCAAGAATTTGCGGGCAGCCGTGAGATCGCGCGGGTCTTCCTCGACCGTGCGGATCATGCGGCGAGCGGACAGGGCGACCCCCTCGACCTTGGCGGTCAGGGCGCGGTCGTTCAACGTGGTGATCTGCCCCTGCATCACGCCGAGGTAGCTTTCGGCCTCGTCCACGATGCGCGCCACGCGGTTTTGTTGAAAGGCATCAATCCCTTCGGCGCGCTTGTCGCGCAGCGGGTCAACGCCGAACGCGCCCAACGTCAGTACGCTGGCAATCACGCCGTAGACTACGCCGAATACTGGCGCCGTGCCGGCGGAGATTGCCATCAACGCCGTGCCAAGGCCAAAGCCCACCGCCGCCATGATCTTGCGCGGGATTGCGGGGCGGCGCGCGATGGTACGGGCATCGTAGGCGGCTTCGGCGCGCAGCCCTTCGCGCATCAGCCAAGCGGCCAGCAAGATGAACGCGGCACCCGACAGGCCCGCAGCCATCCCCAGCGCACCGCGCCCTAGCGACAAAATCGCGACGATAAACGCCGGGATGAACAGCACGTTCGCCCGTGCCCCCGCCTTGTCGACGCGCCGGGTTTCGGCGCGTGCGTCGCGCAGCGCGGCTTTCGCGCCGGGGATCTTGTCGTCATCATGGGGCGTGGGCGAGTATTTTCCACCGTATTCACGTGCCATAATCAGCCCCCGATCCAGCCGAGGGAGACGCCAAACAGCAGTGCAACCAGCAGTCCGTAACAGGCTGTTCGTAAAGTCCGTGGCATTCGTCGTCCTCACCCTGCGGGGCCAGCGCCCACTCATGTTTCGAAATTAGGGTGTTACGGCGAAACGGCAAGGCACATCATGCGTAAATTGGCGCCTTTACGCACAAAAGGCACCCCGAAGGGTGCCTTTTGTATTTAGTCGCGGCTACGCGGCTTGGGCGGGCGACGCGGCCCGTCGGTGCGCGGGCCATCTTGACGTGGGCCGTTAGAACGGGGCCCATCGCTGCGGGGGCCCTTGCTGAACGACCCACGCTTGTCACCATCACCGCGCGGCTTGAACTCGCCACGGGGTTTGAAGCCACGGTCGCCGCCCTCGCGGTTGCGGTCACCGAAGGGGCGGTCGCCTGCGGGTTTGTCGCCGCGCGGCTTGAACTCGCCACGGGGTTTGAAGCCACGGTCGCCGCCCTCGCGGTTGCGGTCACCGAAGGGGCGGTCGCCTGTGGGTTTGTCGCCGCGCGGTTTGAAATCGCCACGCGGCTTGAAGCCACGGTCACCACCTTCGCGGTTACGGTCACCGAAGGGGCGGTCGCCTGTGGGCCGGTCGCCGCGCGGTTTGAAATCGCCACGCGGCTTGAAACCACGGTCACCGCCCTCGCGGTTACGGTCACCGAACGGGCGGTCGCCTGTGGGCCGGTCTCCACGCGGTTTGAAATCGCGATTGCCGCCCTCGCGATTACGGTCGCCATAAGGCCGGTCGCCGTCGGGTTTACGGTCGAAGCGCGGTTTGCCAAAACGCGATTGCTCGCCCTGCGGGCGCTCGTCGCGGGGTTTGTCAAAGCGGGGGCGCTCGCCATAGGGGCGATCTTCGCGCGGCTTGTCGAAACGCGGCTTGTCGAAGGACTTGCGTTCGCCGAACGGCTTGTCGCTACGCGGCCGGTCGCCCGTTGGGCGGTCACCGCGGGGTTTGTCGAAGCGCGGTCTGTCGCCTGTGGGGCGCTCAGCACGGGGTCGATCGCTGCCAAACCGGTCATTACCAAACCGATCGCCGCTCGGCCGATCGCTGCGCGGCTTGCGGTCGTAGCCGCCGCGGCCACGGTCGTCATCCTCGCGCGGGGGGCGCGGGGTCGCGGTGCGCGACGAGAATGCGCTGCCACGGCTGAAGCCCGGGCGGCTGAAACCTTCCTCGCCGTCATCGACCGGCGCGGGGCGGCGGCCCTTGGCGGCGGGGGCAGGCTTCTGGCCATTGCGCATCACGCGGCGGTCGCGCTGCAATTCGGGCTCGTCCATATCAAGGCCAAGCTGATCGCGCAGGATCTTGCGCCGCACTTCCTGCACGGCGCCGGGCTCGAGCGTGCCGAGCTGGAACGGCCCGTACGATACGCGGATCAGGCGGTTCACCACGAAGCCGATGGCTTCCATCACGCGGCGGATTTCGCGGTTCTTGCCTTCGCGCAGGCCAACTGTCAGCCAAGCGTTCGCGCCCTGCTTGCGGTCGAGGGCGACCTCCATCGGCTGGTAGACCACGTCATCGACGGTGATGCCGGCGCGCAGGGGGGCCAGATCAGGCTCGGTCACGTCGCCGTTGATACGCACACGGTAGCGGCGCAGCCAGCCGGTCGTCGGCAGCTCCAGCTTGCGCTTCACCTCGCCATCGTTGGTCAGCAGCAACAACCCTTCGGATGTCAGGTCAAGGCGGCCGACAGTCATGACGCGGGGCATGTCTTCGGGCAGGTGGTCGAAAACGGTGTCGCGGCCCAGTTCGTCCTTGTTGGTCGTCACAAGGCCGCTGGGCTTGTGGTAAAGCCATAGGCGCGGCGGCTCGGCAGCGGCAACGGGCTGGCCGTCGACGGCCAAACGGTCGCGGGCGGTCACGTTGGTCGCGGGCGAGGTGATGACCTTGCCGTTGACGCTGACGCGGCCGTCAATGATCATACGCTCAACATCGCGGCGCGAGGCAACGCCCGCGCGCGAGAGCGCCTTTGCAATACGGTCGCCTTCGGGGGCGGCGTCTTCTGCTGTCGCTTTGGTGTCCGATGCCTTGGGGGTTTCCGTGGCGTCGGTTGCGGCTGCAGGGGTATCTGTCGGGGGAATGGTGGGGTCCTGATTCATTCGCGCCTCTTACTGCTTTGTCTTTGCCCTTGCCAGAGCGATCCGCGTGGGGTCATGAAGAAAGAATGCAGTTCCGATCTTACATGAGCCTAGCGCTGGAGGAAGCCCGCTTGGCCGCGATGCGCGGCGAGGTGCCGGTTGGGGCGGTTGTGATCGACCCTGCAGGGCAAGTTGTGGCGCGCGCAGGGAATCGCACGCGCGAACTTTCGGACCCGACCGCCCATGCCGAGGTGCTGGCGATCCGCGCGGCATGCGCGCAGATCGGGTCCGAGCGCTTGGTGGGGCATGACCTTTACGTGACACTAGAGCCATGCCCCATCTGCGCGGGCACCATTGCGGCGGCGCGTATTGCGCGGCTTTATTACGGGGCCGACGATCCGAAATCGGGCGGTGTCGTGCATGGCGCGAGAGTGTTTTCACACCCACAGTGCCATCATCGCCCTGAAATATATGGCGATTTTTCTGCGCCCGAGGCCGAGGCGCTGCTGCGCGGATTTTTCGCCGCGCGCCGGCGTGCGGGCGTGGCCGAGCCTGAGTGATGGTGCAACTGACTGGCTGGCGCTTTAAAAACGGCTGAAAATCAAGTTCTTGCAATCATGGCAACTGATAGGCCATCTTGTGCCGACAAGACTCTGGCACGGGATACGTTGGCAAGCCGTCACTACCGCGGTTTGCCGCCGACGCGTAACTTGATATTAACCGAGTCGTTACCTAGTCCAAGGCGAGATCGTATGACACTTGCACAGCCCGTTTTCTCCCGTCGGTCGGCTTTGGCCGCACTCGGCGGATTCTCCCTCGTGGCCGCTTGCGCGCAAGTGCCTGAAATTGCAGCGCAACCTGAAGAACAGATCGCCGGTATTCCCGTGTCCCAGATCGTCGAGGGATATGGATTGCTTGAGGATGAGGGCTTCCGTCTGCCGCCGATTCCCCCGCGCTATCTGCAAGGTGTTAACCGGCGCATGCTGATCGCATATCCGGGAACGCAGCGCGCCGGCACGATCGAAATCGACCCGAACGCAAAGTTTCTTTACTGGGTACTGCCCGACGGCATGGCATGGCGCTATCCGATTGGCGTCGGTATCGAAGGTCTGGGCCTGCGCGGCGAGACCGTGATCCAGCGCAAGGCCAAGTGGCCGGGTTGGACGCCGACCGCCAACATGTTGCGCCGCGATCCCGAACTGTACGAACCCTTCCGCCGCGGCGTGCCCGGTGGTCTGGCCAGCCCGCTGGGGGCCCGCGCGTTGTATCTGTATCGCGGTGGCCGCGACACCTACTACCGTATTCACGGCACCAACGATCTGGAATCGATTGGTAATTCGGGTTCTGCCGGCTGTATCCGCCTATTCAACCACGACATCATCCACCTGTATGAGATGGTGCCGAACAGCACCCGCGTGATTATCCGCAGCTATAACGAATCGGTTCGGATCGAAGGGGCCGCGATGGCCAACCGCGGGATCGAGCTCGCCCCTTACATCATCACCCCCGAAGAGCTGTTCAATGGCGAGTCCGGTCACCGCGCTGACGAGCTGGCTTCGGTTTCGGGGCGCGGGTAACGGCTGAAGGAAGGGCGAGCAATGCTGAAAATAGTGAAGTGGGTGTTGGTCCTGCTGCTCGCCCTAATGGTCGGCGGGGTGTTGCATTACAACCTGCCGCGCCACGATATCGTGCGGGTGATCGGCACCGAAAACCGCCGTGTCACGCCGGGTATGAATGCGATTTTTTGGTCGAATGCCGAGCCGGGCAGCGGCTCGCGCGAGGTGAGGGACGTGTTCTTCATCAACACGGCCCTGCCCAACGGCCGCGAGAAGGTCTTCCGCAACGAAGACACCGGCTGGGGCTGGCCGCCGTATTACAAATTCAGCGCCTTCGATATGCAGGCGCAGGTCGCGAATATGGTCTCTACCGCCGACGCGCCGCGATGGGTGGCTGTGCGCCACTATGGTTGGCGTAACCAGTTTTTGACCATCTTCCCGAACGCCGTGAAGGTTTGGGAAGTGCCTGGGCCCGATACGCGAATCATCCCGTGGTTCAATATTATCTTCCTGACGCTGCTGGTTGCGGTCGTTTGGGCGATCACTGCCCGCGTTATTCGTTTCCGCGACCGGCGCCTGAAGCCGGCGCTGGATCGTCTGGACAAGCGTGTCGACGCGCGGCGGGCAGGGATGTCGCGCTGGTTTAGAGGGAAGTAATCGATTATGGCGGGTATCGGACACAACGGCGGCCCGGCGCAG
The DNA here is from genome assembly GCF_002117445.1 of Ketogulonicigenium robustum. NCBI lineage: Bacteria > Pseudomonadati > Pseudomonadota > Alphaproteobacteria > Rhodobacterales > Roseobacteraceae > Ketogulonicigenium > Ketogulonicigenium robustum. The sequence continues at coordinate 1,731,789 of NZ_CP019937.1, read as the reverse complement.
GGCGACGGTTTTCTACGCCACTGCTGGCGCGCTGCGCGGCGCGAATTGCTGGGCGGCGGCGCCCTGCCGATTGAGGTCGTGCGCCAGCGCGTTGCGCGCGCCAAGGCACTGGGGCTTCCCTATAAAACCTATGCCGGTGTGCGGGCCACGACGGGGCGCGATTTGGTGGCGTTCCTGTATTCATCGAACGCGCTGGGCGTGTTCCGCACGGGCCAAGCGATCGAGCCCGTACAGTTGGGGCAGCTGCGCGCCAGCGCTGCGCAGCCGCATCTGGGGCTGTCTGGCCGCATGATTGACGGGCTGGCGGCGCGGATGGGGGCGGTATCGCAGCTTGACCTGCCACGTTTTGGCGAAAGCTGGGGGCAGATGCGCGGCGACATGAAAGGATGGTTGATGGCGCAAGGCCTGCCCGGCGATGCCGTGCTGATGATCGGCGAGACCGACCACGAGCGCGAGGTGATGGCGGCAGCAGGGCTGGCCGGGTTCATTTCTGGACAAAGCTTCTGGTCGGCGGGTGCCGGGCGTTGACCTTGCTTGCCGAATGGGGCAAGGGACGGCCCCTGTAGGATTGACGCAAAGAGGTATCCCGTGAGCACGAATCGTGATGAACAACGCCGGATGCGCTCGGCCGCGCGGCTGTACGCGGTGCAAGCGTTGTTCCAGATGGAAGCGGCCGATATTTCCGCCGCGCGCGTGACGCGCGAGTTTGAAGATTTCCGTTTCGGCGCCGAGCTGGACGGCGAGGAATTCGTCGAGGGCGATGCGCCGCTATTCCGCACCTTGGTGAATGATGCGGTGACCAACCAAGCGCAGATCGACCAGATGACCGACCGCGCGCTGGTGACTAAATGGCCGATCGCACGTATCGACCCGACCTTGCGGGCGCTGTTCCGCGCCGCCGGGGCCGAGTTGATGCTGAAGGAGACGCCGCCCAAAGTGGTGATCGTGGAATATATGGATATCGCCACGGCGTTTGCCGATGATCCCAAGGAAGCACGGTTCGTGAACGCCGTGTTGGACCATATGGCCCGCGCCGCGAACCCCGACGCATTTGCCGACTAACGATTATCGGGGCGCCCATGGCGCCCCTTTCCATTTTAGTCGAGCGGGCCACCCTCGATATTGGACAGCAAGCCCTTCATGATGCGGCTGCCGTCTTCCTTCCAAAGACCATCGTACCATTGCTGCGTGACGGCCATGTCGAACCCGTGGGTTTCGGCGGCGCGGCGGCGGGCGCGCAGCACCCATTCGCCCGCGCGGGGCGCACGGCGGTTCTGGTAACGCACCAGCGCATCCTCGACACCCAGCGTATTGGTTTGCAGCGAAATCGCCAGCGCGACGGCGTCCTCCATCGCCATGCAGCCGCCTTGCCCGATGTCGGGGCTGGTGTTGTGCGCGGCATCGCCCAGCAGCGCGATGCGCCCCTTGGTCCATGTGTTGAAGGGCGTGATGTCGAAAATTTCGACACGGTTGGTGCGTTCGGGTTCGATCGCGTCGATCAGCCGCTGAACGGGCGGCGCGAATTTGGCGAATTGCTGGCGCAGCTCGTCTTTATAGGCGCTGCGGTCCATCGCGACACCGGCGGGCATCGGCACGTCGAAGAAAAAGTAGAACCGCCCCTCGGACACGGGCATGACCGAGGCCCGCTTGCCCTCGGCGACGAATGTCGTCCAGCGGTCGGCGGGGGCGATGGTTTCGTCAATCGCCACAAGGCCGTTGAAGTTGACATAGCCCGCGTAATCGCGCGGCAGCACTTCGCCCAAGACATGGCTGCGGATAATCGAATGCGCGCCATCGGCGCCGATCAGGTAGTCGCCGCTGACTATTTCGCCATCGGCAAAACGGGCGAAAACCGTGTCGCCCTCTTGCCAGACCTCGGTCACGGCGCGGCCGAGGTGGATGTTGTCTCGGCCGAATTCGTCCATCAGCATGGATTGCAGCTCGGCGCGGGCCACGGGGTAGGCGCGCTGGCCGGCGGTGTTATAAACCGGCGACAGGTCGAAGGCGGTCATGGTTTGGCCGCTGTGCCCCTCGAGGTAGGCCATGCTGTCCATCTGGCCCCCCAAAGCGCGGACCTGCTGTTCCAGCCCCAGATAGTTCAGGCACTTCACGCCGTTCGACCACAGCGAAAGGGCCGCGCCAACCGGGCGAATGTCGCGCACGCGTTCATAGATTTCGACGTTGTGACCAATGCGGCGCAGCGCGATGCCGGCGCAGAGGCCGCCCATGCCCGCACCAATGATAATCGCCTTCATGAAACCCTCGTGCGTTCTGCGATGATATACCGTAGGGCGCGGCGCGCCCGTCGCGGGTATGTTGGCGGCCCCTGCGGGATAAGTCCACAGATTCACGGGATGTGCCGCAGCGTCGGCTTCGGCGCTGCCCGAAGTTGCAGCGCCGCCCGCAGTGCAGTAGCAACAAGCTGTCAGACAGAGAGGCACCCATGCGCACAGGCCTGTACCCCGGCACGTTCGACCCCGTCACATTCGGGCATCTCGACATCATCACGCGGGCGCTGCGCGTGGTGGATCATTTGGTGATCGGCGTGGCGGTGAATGCGGGCAAGGGGCCGTTGTTCACGCTGGCTGAACGCGTGGCGCTGCTGCAGGCCGAGGTTACGGATTTGCCGGATGGCGCAGCCGCGCGCATTACCGTGCAACCGTTCGAGACGTTGTTGGTGGATTTCGCGCGCGATGTAGGGGCGCAGGTAATCATACGCGGGCTGCGCTCGGGTGCGGATTTCGAATACGAGGCGCCGATGGCCGCCATGAACGCCGTGCTGTCGCCTGCGATTGAAACCGCTTTTCTGATGGCCGCCCCGCAGCATCAGGCCGTCGCATCGCGTTTGGTGAAAGAGGTGGCGCGGCTAGGCGGCGATGTCACCGCGTTTGTCCCCGCAGGCGTCGCGCAAGCGCTGCGGGAAAAGTTGGGCTAGGGTGCCCCGCAAGACACCCTAGCGCCGGTCTCAGATCAGCTTGCCAATGGCGACAGCCGTGTCCGACATGCGGTTCGAGAAACCCCATTCGTTGTCGTACCACGACAGGATGCGCACCATGTTACCGTCCAGCACCTTTGTTTGGTCCAGCGCGAAAACCGACGAATGCGAGTCGTGGTTGAAGTCGCTCGAGACCAGCGGCTCGTGGGTGTAGCCCAGAATGCCCTTCAACGGGCCGTCAGCGGCGGCGATGATGGCGGCGTTCACTTCCTCGACGGTGGTCGGGCGGGCGGCTTCGAACGTCAGGTCGACGACCGACACGTTCGGCGTCGGCACGCGGATCGATACGCCGTCAAGCTTGCCCTTCAGTTCGGGCAGCACCAGGCCTACAGCTTTGGCCGCGCCGGTCGAGGTCGGGATCATTGAAAGCGCCGCTGCGCGTGCGCGGTACAGGTCTTTGTGCATGGTATCCAGCGTCGGCTGGTCACCGGTGTAGCTGTGCACCGTGGTCATGAAGCCTTTGGTGATACCGATGGTGTCGTTCAACACTTTGGCGACAGGCGACAGGCAGTTGGTGGTGCACGACGCGTTCGACACGATCAGGTCTTCGGCGGTCAGCGTGGCATCGTTTACGCCGAACACGATGGTCTTGTCGGCACCGGTCGAGGGGGCCGAAACCAGCACGCGCTGTGATCCGTTTTCAAGGTGGATCTTGGCTTTGTCGGCGTCGGTGAAGATGCCAGTGCATTCCAGCGCGATGTCGACATCGCCCCAGGGCAATTCGGCCGGGTTGCGGATAGCGGTCACGCGGATCGGGCCACGGCCGGCGTCGATCGTGTCGGCGGTGGTCGTCACGGTGCCGGGGAAGCGGCCATGGACCGAATCGTAACGCAGCAGGTGCGCGTTCGTTTCGACCGGGCCAAGGTCGTTGATCGCGACAACCTCGATATCGGTGCGGCCCGATTCAATGATCGCCCGCAAGACGTTGCGCCCGATGCGGCCGAAGCCGTTAATCGCCACTTTCACAGCCATTTTGAACCCTCTTTTGACGGTAGCAGCGGGCGGAATGCCCGCGTTGCGGTCACCTTTGCGATTTCCTGCGAAAGGTCAACCGCGCGGGCGTCTTGCGCCCCATGTTAACGCCAAAACTCGACCCAGTGCAGCAGATCAAGGAAGCGCCGCCCCAGAAAAATCGTCGCAATCCCCTGATTGAACAGAAGATCCGCGGCCAACAACAGCAGAATGACCGATCCGAAGATGATGGCGAGTTTGTTCGTCATGGCTTTCTTTTACGCGCGATGCCAAGCTGAGGGGAAGGAGGAGTTGCAGTCAATTGCACCCTTTGTGAATTTTATCTGAAACGGAGCGCAGGCATGAGCGGATTGTTGGCTTTGTTGGATGATGTGGCGGCCATTGCCAAGGTGGCTGCTGCCTCGATCGACGATGTGGCGGCGCAGTCATTAAAGGCGGGGACGAAGGCAGCCGGGTTGGTGATCGACGATGCTGCGGTGACGCCGAAATATGTTCACGGGTTTTCGGCCAGCCGCGAATTGCCTATGATTTGGCGCATCGCCAAAGGGTCGATCCGTAACAAATTGGTTATTTTGCTGCCGATTTTGTTGGTGCTAAACTACTTCGCGCCGTGGATCATCACGCCGCTGCTGATGCTGGGCGGGTTGTATCTGTGCTATGAGGGCGCCGAGAAGGTTTTGCACTACTTCCGCCCCGCCGCCGATCATGCCCAGGCCGAGGTCGACAGCGGCGATCCGGCCCAGCTAGAGGAAACCCGCGTCGCGGGGGCGATTAAAACCGACTTGATCCTCTCGGCCGAGATCATGGTCGTCTCGCTTTCCGTGTTGGAAACCGACACCATCTGGATGGAGGCCGTGATTCTGGCCGCCGTCGGTTTGGCGATTACGGCCCTTGTCTACGGCGGCGTGGCGCTGATTGTGAAGGCCGACGACATCGGCGCGGCGTTGAACCGCAATGGCCGTCTGGCGGCGACGCGCGCCTTTGGCCGCACCTTGCTGCGCGGTATGCCCAAGGTGCTGAGCGTTCTGTCCTTCGTAGGGACGTTGGCGATGCTGTGGGTGGGCGGCAATATTTTGACGCATGGCGCGTCTGAAATGGGCTGGCCGGTGGTCTACAATGCTATCCACCACGCGGCGGTCGCTGCGGGGCAGGCGCTGTCGGCAGCGCAAGGGTTTGTGGAATGGCTCGTGACCGCGCTGCTTGATGGTATCATCGGCCTAGCAGTCGGGTTGGTCGTGGTGGCCGTCACCGCGCCGTTCCTGCGCAAGGCCCACTAAAGCAAAGGCCCCGCGCAGGTGATGCGCGGGGCCGTTTTTTTAGCCCAGCAGGGCCTTGGCTTTTGCGGTGACATTGGCCGCCGTAATGCCGAACTTTTCAAACAGCAGCTCGGCCGGGGCCGAGGCTCCGAAGCCCTCCATCCCGACGAAAGCCGCTTTCGCCTCGCGGCCACGCTCGCCCAGCAGCAACCAGTCCCAGCTTTGGCGCACGCCAGCCTCGATCGCGATGCGCGCGGGGCCTGCGGGCAGCACGCGCTTGCGGTAGGCTTCGTCCTGCGCGCGGAACAGTTCCATCGAGGGTACCGAGACAACGCGCGTGCCGATGCCAGCCGCTTCCAGCTGCGTGCGGGCCGCCATCGCGACTTCTACTTCCGAGCCGGACGCCATCAAGATGACTTGGCGCTTGCCGGTCGCTTCGGCCAGCACATAGGCGCCCTTGGCGGTCAGGTTGGTGCTGGTATGGGCCGTGCGCACGGTCGGCAGATTCTGACGCGACAGCGCCAGCACAGACGGGGTGGTGGTCGAGGTCAGCGCGATTTCCCAAGCCTCGGCGGTTTCAACCGTGTCGGCGGGGCGGAAGACATAGGTGTTCGGCGTTGCGCGCAGCATCGACAGATGTTCGACCGGTTGGTGGGTCGGGCCGTCTTCACCAAGGCCGATGGAATCGTGCGTCATGACGTAGATCGTCGGTACACCCATCAGTGCCGACAAACGCATCGCGCCGCGGGCATAGTCGGTGAACGCCATGAACGTGCCGCCATACGGGCGCACGCCGCCGTGCAAGACCATGCCGTTCATCGCGGCGGCCATGCCGTGTTCGCGGATGCCGAAATAGACGTAGCGGCCCTTGCGATTGTCGGGGCCGAACGTGCCCAGATCTTTGGTCAGCGTGTTGTTCGACCCGGTGAGGTCGGCCGAGCCGCCGATGGTTTCCTTCATGATCGGGTTCACGACCTCGAGGACCATTTCCGAAGACTTGCGCGTCGCGACTTTCGGGGCGCTGGCGCTGACGTCTTTTTTCAGGGCGCGGATCTTGGCCGACAGCGCCTTGGGGGCTTCCATGCGGAAGATCCGCTCAAAATCGGCCTTTTTGGCGTCGGACAGGGTGTTGAAGCGGGCTTCCCACTCGGTGCGGGCAGTTGCGCCGCGCGCGCCCATGGCTTCCCATTCGGCTTTGATGGGCGCGGGAACTTCGAAAGCGGCGGCTGTCCAGCCATAGGCGGCCTTGGTGTCGGCGATCAGCTTGGCATCGGTCAGCGCGCCGTGGCCTTTCGATGTGTCCTGAGCCGACGAGCCCAGCGCGATATGCGTTTTGCACGCAATCATCGAGGGGCGCTTGTCCTTTTTCGCCGCGATAATGGCCGCGTCGATGGCAACGGGGTCGTGACCGTCGATTTCCTGCACATGCCAGCCGGATGCGGCAAAGCGGGCAGGCTGGTTGGTGATGTCGGCAATTTCGACCTTGCCGTCGATAGTGATGCCGTTGTTGTCCCAAAATACGATCAGGTGCGACAGCTCTTGCTTGCCGGCCAGGGCGATCGCCTCTTGGCTGATGCCTTCCATCAGGCAGCCGTCACCCGCGATGACATAGGTATAGTGGTTGATCAGGCTGGTGCCGAAACGGGCGCGTAGGTGTTCTTCGGCGATGGCGAAGCCGACCGAATTGGCGATGCCCTGACCCAGCGGGCCGGTCGTCGTTTCGATCCCGGCGGCGTGGCCGTATTCGGGGTGGCCGGCGGTGCGGGCGCCCCATTGGCGGAAGTCCTTGATTTGCTGCAAGGTAATGTCTTCGTAGCCGGTCAGATACATCAGCGCATAGACCAGCATAGAGCCGTGGCCAGCAGACAGGATGAACCGGTCGCGGTCGGCCCAGCGCGGGGCTTTGGGGTCAAAGCGCAGGTGCTTTTCGAACAGAACGGTCGCGACGTCGGCCATGCCCATCGGCATGCCGGAGTGGCCGGAGTTGGCGGCGGCGACGGCATCCAGCGTCAGGGTACGGATGGCGGCGGCCTTCATCCAGTGGTCAGGGTGTGCGGCGCGCAGGGCTGCGATATCCAAGGCAGTGATCCTTACATCGGGGAACGGCGTTCCAACCGTCATACCAGCCAGCGGGCGCAGATCAAGGGTAACCGCAGTTTGATCCTGTCGCAAAAGCATGCCAAACTGCGCGCACAATGCTGGCGGGGTTTGCGCGGCCGTGGCAATCATGATCTAATGCAAGGACTTGAATGCTGAAGTTGAAGGCCGCCCGAATGCTGCATCACACGCTGAAATGGAACACGGGTCAGGGATGATAGGGGCAGGGATGATACAAGACAGTGACGATCGCCCGCTGCTGTCGGGGGAACAGCGCATCGCCGCCGCTGTGGGGCGTGTGAACGCTGCACTGACGCGTATGGCGCAGCTGATGGACCGTGCCCCCGCGCCTGCATACCCCGCCGATACCCCCGAGATTGAGGCCGCCCTTTATGACGCCGAAAGCCGCGTTGCGCGGCTGGAAGCGCACCTTGCTGCCGAGCGCGAGCGTCTGGCTGTGGTCGAGCAGCAACTTGCCGCGCAAGGCGGGCGTTTGGCCGAGATTGACGACGAGCTGTATCGTTTGCGCCAATCGAACGCCGAATTGCGCGCCATTACCGAAGAATTGCGGGCCAGCCTGTCCGCGAATGTGGCCGATCCCGCGCTGGTCAACCGCGCGATGGAGGCTGAAATTGCCGCATTGCAGGCCAATCGTGCTGCCGATCTGGCCGAAGTTTCTGCCGTGATCGCGGGGTTGCGCCCGCTGGTTGCCAACGCGGGCCGTAGCGCGCCGCGCCAGCTTGATGCCGAGGAGGAAAACTGATGTCGCACGTGGTGATATCCGTCGGCAATCGCCAATTCGAAGTGGCCTGCAACGCGGGCGAGGAACAGTTCGTCACCAGCGCCGGCGCGCGGCTGGATGCCGAAGCGCAGGCCTTTGCCGCGCAGCTGGGCCGCATGCCCGAAGCGCGGATGCTGTTGATGGCGGGCCTGATGCTGGCCGACCGCACCGGCGCGCTAGAGGATGAGCTGGTGTCCCTGCGCCATCAAGTCGGCACGCTGGAGGCCCGTCTGGCCGCCCCCGCGCGCGTCGAGAAGGTAGAGGTCGAGCGGATCGTTGAGGTGCAGGTACCTGTCGAGGTTCAGGTCGAAGTGCCGGTGCCTGTTGAAGTCCCCGTCGAAGTGCAGGTCGAGGTGATCCCCGAGGATATGATCGCCGCCTATGAGGCGCTGGTCGATCGGGTCGAAGCCATTGTGCGCGAGGCCGAAGGCCGCATCGCTGCGCAGCAGGCGTAAAAAAGGCCGGGTCATGCCCGGCCTTTTACATAGGTGCGTATCGCGAAGACCTTAGGCGTTCGCTTCGCGGATCTTGTTCGCCGAGTCTTTGTTGTAGGCGATGCCTTGGGTGTCGAACAGGGTATCGAGTTCACCCGACAGCACCATTTCGGTGACAATGTCGCAGCCGCCGACGAATTCGCCTTTGACATAAAGCTGCGGGATGGTCGGCCAGTCCGAGAAATCCTTGATACCTTGGCGGATGTCGGCATCGGCCAGCACGTCGACATCGGCATATTCGATGCCCATGAAGTTCAGCACGCTGGCGATGCGGCTGGAAAACCCGCATTGCGGCATCATCTTGGTGCCCTTCATGAACAGCACGACATCATTGTCGGCAATGGTCTGGCGGATCTGGTTAAGGGCTTCGTCGCTCATCTTGGGTATCCTGTGTGTGGGTGCGGGGCCTTTTGGCCTCAGTCCGGTGCCTTGGTGGTCAGGGCAAGGGCGTGAAGGGCGCCGTTCGCCCCCTCCATCTGCTCTTTCAAGGCGGCGTATACTGCGCGTTGCTGCTGCACGCGGTTGAGGCCGCGGAAGCTTTCATCGATGACTTCGGCGGCCCAGTGGTTTCCGTCTCCGGCCAGATCGGTGATGGTGATCTGTGCGGCAGGAAAGGATGCGCGGATCAGCGCTTCGATTTCCGGTGCTTCAATGGCCATATGGCGGGCTCCTGCATGTTAGCTGATCCCAATTTAGGGATCAGCCGGGCTTCGGGCAATGGGCTTAGAGGCCGAGTTTAGCGGCAAAACTGGTGGCATAGGTGTCGACCAGTGCGGCCAGCGGCGCGCTATCGGTGCCGAAGGTGACCTTGTCGCCGCCGAAGTGGCCGTAAATAACGCAAGGAATTCCGTCACCTGCGGCGCCATCGACCAGCGCGGCCACTTGGTCGCGCGGCACGGCTAGCAAGTAGCGGCCCTGATCTTCACCGAACAGCAGTCCGGTTTCTTCGGCAGCAACGTCAACGCCGACACCTGCTGCTGCTGCCATTTCAAATGCAGCCAGCGCAAGGCCGCCGTCCGCGATGTCGGTGCAGGCGCGGATGCGCATGCGGTGGGTCAGGATGAACTGGCCGTGCAGGGCTTCCTCGTCCAGATCAACCTCGGGGGCGTCGCCGTCGGTGCGTCCGAACGCCTCAAGCAGCAGGGCGGATTGGCCGAGGTGGTGGCCGTGACGACCCACCATGATCAGCACATCGCCCGCCTGCGCGGGGCCAGTGATCATCTTGTCGATGTCGGCGATCAGACCGACGCCGCCGATGGTGGGGGTGGGCAAAATCGCGCTGCCGTCGGTTTCGTTGTATAGCGACACGTTGCCCGACACGATCGGGAAGTCGAGCGCGCGGCAGGCGGCACCGATGCCTTCGATTGCGCCGACCAGCTGCCCCATGATCTGCGGCTTTTCAGGGTTGCCGAAGTTCAGGTTGTCGGTGGTGGCTAGCGGGGTTGCACCGACGGCGATCAGGTTGCGATAGGCTTCGGCAACGGCCTGCTTGCCACCCTCGACAGGGTTCGCTTTGACATAGCGCGGCGTCACATCCGAAGTGAAAGCGACGGCTTTGGTGGTGCCGTGCACACGCACGACGCCCGCGCCAAGGCCCGGCACGCGGATGGTATCTGCGCCGACCTGATGGTCGTATTGCGACCAGACCCATGCCTTGCTGGCGTGGTTGGGCGATGCGATCAGCGCGGTCAGGCCCGCGATGGGGGTGATTTCGGGCACATCGGCCAAGGACGCTGCGGCGGGGGTGGGCACCCAAGGGCGGTCGTATTCCGGCGCGCTAGAGGCCAGCTTGGATAGCGGCAGGTCGGCCTTGATGGCGCCGTTCAGCATGATGAGGAAGCGGTCTTCGGCAATCGTCTCGCCAACGATGGCGAAATCCAGATCCCACTTTTCAAAAATCGCACGGGCCTCGGCCTCGCCTTCGGGCTTCAGCACCATCAGCATGCGTTCTTGGCTTTCGGACAGCATCATTTCATACGCGGTCATGCCGGTTTCGCGTACGGGGACCAGTTCAAGGTCAAGGCGAATGCCAAGGCCGCCCTTGTCGCCCATTTCCACTGCCGAACACGTCAGGCCCGCCGCGCCCATGTCTTGGATCGAGATGACAGCATCCGATGCCATCAGCTCCATACAGGCTTCCATCAGGCGCTTTTCGGTAAAGGGGTCGCCGACTTGGACGGTGGGGCGCTTTTCCTCGATCGTGTCGTCGAATTCCGCGCTGGCCATGGTCGCGCCGCCAACGCCGTCGCGGCCGGTCTTTGCGCCAAGGTAAACCACCGGCATCCCTACGCCCGAGGCCGCCGAGTAGAAAATACGGTCGGCATCGGCAAGGCCCGCAGCAAACGCATTCACAAGGCAGTTGCCGTTATAGGCGGGGTCAAAGCGCACTTCGCCGGCCACAGTGGGCACGCCGAATGCGTTGCCATAGCCGCCGATGCCCGCGACCACACCTTCGACCAGCTGGCGGGTTTTGGGGTGGTCCGGCGTGCCGAACGACAGGGCATTCATCGCGGCCATCGGGCGCGCGCCCATGGTAAACACGTCGCGTAGAATGCCGCCAACCCCGGTGCCCGCACCCTGGTAGGGCTCGATATAGCTGGGGTGGTTGTGGCTTTCCATTTTGAACACCAGCGCCTGACCATCGCCGATGTCGACCACGCCCGCGTTTTCGCCCGGGCCGCAGATGACTTGTTTGCCCGTGGTGTGCAGTGTGCGCAGCCACTTTTTCGAGGATTTGTACGAGCAATGCTCGTTCCACATGGCCGAAAAAATGCCGAGTTCTGTAAAGCTGGGCGTGCGGCCGATGATCTCCAGAATACGGTCGTATTCATCGGGCTTCAGCCCGTGGGATGCGATCAGTTCAGGTGTGATTGTTGGCTCGGCCGTCATGGTACTTCCCCCAAGGCTGCTGCATGCAGGCCTATTAGGCGAGGGAGGCCCAAAGGGGAAGCGCCCAGCGTCAACAAGACAAAAAAAAGCCGGGCTATAAATAGGCCCGGCTCAGTCCAACAGGGAGGTATGAAGATGATGAGCCTTGCAGCACCATCGCCTTCGAGTGATGAAATAGGTGGCGAAGTATGAATGGGCAAGGGGTCGGGCTAGTGCATTCCTGCAATGCAGCCATGCACTTGGCGCAAGTGTCTTGTCATTTAGATGTCACTTTTTTGCTGAAAGGGCGGGGTTAATCGGGCACCGCGTCGGCTGGCGGCGCAGATTCGCGCAACTTGCGGCGGTGAGCGATCAGTTCATCTTGTACGAAGTCGCGGAAAGCGGCGATCCGGCGAGATTGGCGCAGTTCCTCGGCGTAGGCGATGAAGACGGGGATCTCGCTCGATTCGACATAGGGCAGGACGCGGCACAGGTTAGGGCTGTCCTCGGTGACGTAATCGGGCAAAATGCCGATGCCGATGTTTGCCAGCACACCTTGCAGAACCCCGTAATAGGTGTTGACCGTCAGGGTCGATGTCACTTCGAACGACAACAGCTTTTGTCCCAGCGCGATGGCGGCCACGGGTTGGGGCGAGTTGATATTCTGGCAGATCAGGCGGTGCTGGGCGATATCCTCCAGCCGGTTGATGGGCGGCATGTTCGCCAGATATTCGGGGGTCGCATAAAGGCGCATGCGCACCGCCATTAACCTTTTACGGATGACATCGGCTTGACTTGGCTCTTTCAGCCGGATCGCAACGTCGGCCTCGCGCATGGGCAGATCAAGGATCCGCTCCTCAAGGATCAGGTCGATTTTCAGGTCGGGATATTGGGCGTAGAGCTTACCCAGTCGCGGCGCCAGCCACATCGTACCAAAGCCGGTGGTCGTAGTCACTTTCAGCGTGCCGAAGACACCATCCTCGGAATCGCGGATGCGGGCGGCGGCGGCTTCCAGCCGCTTGTTCATGCTGCGCGTGGCGTCGAACAACAGCTCGCCCTGTTCTGTCAGGATCAACCCACGCGCATGGCGGTGGAACAGCGTGGTGCCTAGCGTTTCTTCCAGCGCGCGGATCTGGCGCGAGACGGCGGATTGACTGAGGTGCAGGGTATCGCCCGCATGCGTCAAGCTACCTGCATCGGCAACGGCATGAAATATCCGCAACTTGTCCCAGTCCATCGCCTCCCCCCGTCTTTTCCCTCTTGATACGCATATATAGTCGAAATCACTGAAAAAAACATGATTTCCACGTCAAGGCAGCGAATTCATGATAGGCGTTGCGCGCGGGGTGATGGATTTTCCGCCACAAGGCGCATATGTGGTGCGAAAAGGCCGCGCTGCGGGGCGCAGATGTGGCCCTGTTTGGCCTATGGAGGGCGCAGCAATGGCGGTTGGCGTATTTGACAGCGGCTTGGGTGGTTTGACGGTTCTTAATGCGATTTCGCAGCGATTGCCCGACCTGCCCTTGGTGTATTTTGGCGACAATGCCCACGCGCCCTATGGCGTGCGGACATCGGACGACATCTACAACCTAACCGTCGCCGCCACGCAAAAGCTGTTCGACCAAGGCTGCGATCTGGTGATTTTGGCTTGCAACACCGCCTCGGCTGCGGCGCTGAAGCGGATGCAGGAAAACTGGGTCCCCGAGGGTAAACGGGTTTTGGGTGTGTTTGTGCCCCTGATCGAGGCGCTGACCGAGCGGCAGTGGGGCGACAATTCCCCCCCGCACGAGGTCGCCGTAAAGCACGTCGCGCTGTTTGCCACGCCGGCAACAGTTGCAAGTCGCGCGTTCCAGCGTGAATTGGCGTTTCGCGCCATTGGCGTCGATGTCGAGGGGCAGGCCTGCGGCGGGGTTGTCGATGCGATTGAAGAGGGTGACCTGATCTTGGCCGAAGCGCTGGTGCGCAGCCATGTCGAGGCGCTGAAGCGCAAGATGCCGCGCCCCGATGCCGCCATTTTGGGCTGCACCCATTACCCGCTGATGGAGGATATCTTCCGTGACGCGCTGGGCGAGGGGGTCGAGGTGTTCTCGCAGGCCAAGCTGGTTGCCGAATCGCTGGCCGATTATCTGGCGCGCCATCCCGAAATGGTTGGCCCCGGCACAGAGAGTAAATTTTTGACCACCGGCGACCCAGCGCGGGTGTCGACACATGCGATTCAGTTTTTGCATCGCCCGATCAACTTTCAGAAAGCCTGACGGTAATGTGGCCCCGCTGCGGTTGCGGGGGGCACCATGCTGACGTAATGCAGGGGGCAGAACTGCCCGCCACAGCCTAACAAAGGGGAAGCCATGCCGTTCAACGTCGCGATTTTGGGGGCATCCGGGTATACCGGTGCCGAATTGGTGCGTATTATCGCCACCCATCCCGAACTGCGTATTGTGGCGCTGTCGGCTGACCGCAAGGCAGGTATGGCGATGGGGGACGTGTTCCCGCATCTGCGCCACTTGGATCTGCCGCAACTGGTGCAAACGGGCGAAATCGATTTTTCCGGTATCGATCTGGTGTTCTGCGCGCTGCCGCACGGCCTTAGCCAAGCGCTGGTTGCGCAGCTGCCAACGCATCTGAAGATCGTCGATCTGGGGGCCGATTTCCGTCTGCGCGATCCGGCTGAGTATGAGAAATGGTACGGCGCCCCCCACGTGGCGCTAGATTTGCAGAAAGAGGCCGTCTACGGCCTGACCGAATTTTACCGCGACGACATCAAATCTGCGCGTTTGGTGGCCGGCACGGGCTGTAATGCCGCGACCGTGCAATTCGCGCTGCGCCCGCTGATCGAGGCTGGCGTCATCGATCTGGACGAGATCATCTGCGATTTGAAGAACGGCGTTTCGGGTGCGGGCCGCAGTCTGAAAGAAAACATGCTGTTTGCCGAACGCTCGGAAGATGTCGCCGGTTATTCGCAAGGCGGCAAGCACCGCCATCTGTCGGAATTCGATCAAGAGTTTTCGGCCATTGCCGGTCGCCCTGTGCGGATCGTTTTCACTCCGCATCTGGTGCCCGTTAATCGCGGTATCTTGGCGACGATCTATCTGAAGGGCGATGCGCAGGCCGTTTATGACGCGCTGGCGCAGCGCTATGCGGACGAGCCGTTCGTCGTGGTGCTGCCCTTTGGCCAACTGCCCGCGATGTCGCATGTGCAAGGGTCGAACTTCTGCCACATCGGCGTCACCGCCGACCGTATCTCGGGACGGGTGTTGGTGGTGTCGACGCTGGATAACTTGAACAAGGGCTCCTCGGGGCAGGCTGTGCAAAACGCCAACCTGATGTTGGGGCTGGACGAGACGACGGGCCTGATGCTGGCCCCGATTTTTCCGTAATCGAAAGGGTTGTGTCATGGCTGGCATGAGAGGACTGAAAAAGCAGCGCCGGATTCAGATTATCGCAGTAGCGGTAATCGCGTTGGCGCTGTCGACGGGCTTGATCGGCTATGCCATGCGCGACGGGATTAGTTTCTTTCGCTCGCCCACGCAGGTTTTGGCCGAGCCCCCGTCCGAGAATGAACTGTTCCGTATCGGCGGTCTGGTCGAGGAAGGGTCGCTAGTGCGCGGACAAGGCACGTCGATTACATTTAGCGTGACCGATGGCGGCGCCGCGGTGCCTGTGGCCTATACCGGCATCTTGCCCGATCTGTTCGGCGAGGGCGAGGGCGTGGTCGCCCAAGGGCGCTATATCAACGGGCGCTTCGAGGCGATCGAGATTTTGGCGAAACACGATGAAAGCTATATGCCCAAGGAAGTCGTGGACGCGCTGAAAGAACAAGGTGTCTATCACGACGCCAATGAAAGCTGACGCAGCCGCGGCAGTAGGGGACATCCAATGACAGTCGAACTGGGACAATTTGCCCTGATACTCGCCTTCGCCGTGGCGGTTTTGCAGATGATCGTACCGATGATTGGCGCGCAAAAAGGCTGGCAAGGCTGGATGCGCTTTGCAACGCCTGCCGCGACCGCGCAGGTGCTGCTGACGGCATTTGCCTTTGCTGCGCTGACGTGGGCGTTCGTGACATCCGATTTCTCGGTCAAGCTGGTGGTGATGAACTCGCACACCGACAAGCCGCTGATCTACAAAATATCGGGCGTGTGGGGCAACCACGAGGGCTCGATGCTGCTGTGGTTGCTGATCTTGGCCATTTTCGGCGCGGCGGTCGCGTGGTTTGGCCAATATCTGCCCGAACGCCTGAAGGCGCGCGTTTTGGCTGTACAGGCTTCGATCTCTGTCGCGTTTTACGGCTTTACCTTGTTCACGTCGAACCCGTTTGAACGGATGCCTATTGCGCCGCTGAACGGGCAGGATTTGAACCCGCTGCTGCAAGACCCCGGCCTAGCGTTCCACCCGCCGTTTCTGTACTTGGGCTATGTCGGCTTTTCGATCGCGTTTTCTTTTGCAATTGCAGCGCTTATCGAGGGGAAGGTTGATGCCGCATGGGGCCGCTGGGTGCGCCCGTGGACGCTGGCCGCTTGGTCGTTCCTGACCGTCGGTATCGCGCTGGGCAGCTGGTGGGCCTATTACGAATTGGGCTGGGGCGGCTTCTGGTTCTGGGACCCGGTCGAAAATGCTTCCTTCATGCCGTGGCTGATCGGCGCGGCGCTGCTGCATTCGGCCATCGTGGTTGAAAAGCGCGAGGCGCTGAAGAGCTGGACGATCCTGCTGGCAATCTTGGCCTTTGGCTTCTCGTTGCTGGGCACGTTTATCGTGCGCTCGGGCACGCTGACATCTGTCCACGCCTTTGCGTCCGATCCGGCGCGCGGCACGGTGATCTTGCTGATCTTGGGCTTCTTCCTTGGCGGCGGCTTGACGCTGTATGCCGCCCGCGCCAGTGCGATGGAGGCGAAGGGCATCTTTAGCTTGGTCAGCCGCGAATCCGCGCTGGTGATGAACAACGTGCTGTTGGCCGTTGCCGCGTTTGTGGTGCTGATAGGCACGATCTGGCCGCTGATCACCGAAATCGCCGGTCGCACGGTGTCGGTCGGCCCGCCGTTCTTCAACGCCGCCTTTACCCCTTTCATGATTGCCCTTTCGGTGATTTTGCCCATCGGGTCCGTGCTGGCGTGGAAGCGTGGCACGCTGAGCAAAGCCTTGCAGCAGTTGTGGGGCGCGGCTGTGTTGGCCTTTGCGCTGATGGCCCTGACGTGGGTTGTCACGGGTGGCCATTCGATGCTGGGGCCGGTCGGCGTTCTGATCGGCACGTGGGTTGTCGCGGCGACGGTGCTGGACACATGGGCCCGTACCGGGCGTGGCACGATTGGCGGGCGCTTGCAGCGCTTGACGCGGCTGCCGCGCGCCGATTGGGGCAAAGCCTTTGCGCATATCGGATTCGGCGTCACTATTTTGGGTATTGCCCTCAGCCTCTCGCTGTTGAAAGAGGACATCCGTGTCGTTCAAGTAGGCGAGAGTTATAACGTCGGTGACTACACCTTCGTCATGACCGGCGTGCATGATCTGGATGGCCCGAACTACATCACTCGCATGGCGGATATCGAGGTTAGCCAAGACGGCCGCCCCGTGACCACCTTGCACCCCGAAAAGCGCTTCTATGTATTTGCGGGTATGCCCACGACCGAAGCTGGCATCAGCAGCAACCTGCTGCGCGATGTCTATGTGGTGCTGGGCGATCCGCAGGCTGATGGTGGCCATGCCATGCGCACCTACATCAAGCCCTTCGTGAACTGGCTGTGGCTGGGCGCGATGCTGATGGCTGTCGGGGGCGGCATTTCGCTGTCGGACCGCCGCCTGCGTGTTGCCGCTGGTGCGGCCAAGCAGGCTCGCCCGCGCGGGGTACCTGCGGAATGAAGCGCATCGTTCTTGCCCTGTCTTTGTGTCTCGCTGTGGCAAGCCCCGTCTGGGCCGTCCAGCCGGACGAGGTGCTGTCCGACCCCGGGCTAGAGGCGCGGGCCCGCCACATCAGCGCGGGTTTGCGCTGCCTTGTGTGCCAGAACGAGAATATCGACGATTCCAACGCGCAACTTGCCCGCGATCTGCGCCTGCTAGTGCGCGAGCGGTTGGTTGCCGGTGACACCGATGCCGAGGCGATTGACCACATCGTCGCACGCTATGGCGAGTATGTGCTGCTGCGCCCGCGCATGGGGGGCATGAACAACGTGCTGTGGGGCGCAGCGCCCGCGATGTTCCTGATGGCGCTGGGGGTTGCTGTCATCGCCATTCGTCGCCGCGCGCGTGCCGAGGCAGCACCGCCGTTGACCGAGGACGAGAAGAAGCGTTTGGACGAGCTGCTGAAGTAGCCGATCCTGTTAAAAAAGGGCGCCTCGCGGCGCCCTTTTTGTTTTAGCGGTCGTTGATCGGGACGAACTTGCGGACATCGTCGCCCATGTACAGCTGGCGCGGACGACCAATTTTCAATTGCGGGTCGGCCAGCTGTTCCTTCCACTGCGAAATCCAGCCGACGGTGCGCGCCAGCGCAAAGATCGGCGTGAACATCGATGTCGGGAAGCCGATCGCCTCGAGGATGATGCCCGAATAGAAGTCGACGTTGGGGTAGAGCTTCTTTTCGATGAAGTAGGGGTCTTGCAGGGCGATGGCTTCCAGTTCCTTGGCCACTTGCAAGGTCGGGTTGTTCTCGACCCCCAGCAGGGCCAGAACCTCGTCCGCGGTTTCCTTCATGATCTTCGCGCGGGGATCGAAGTTCTTGTAGACGCGGTGGCCGAAGCCCATCAGGCGGAAGGGGTCGTTCTTGTCTTTCGCCTTGGCGATGTATTCGGGAATGCGGTCGACGGTGCTGATCTCGCGCAGCATTTCAAGGCAGGCTTGGTTTGCGCCGCCGTGTGCGGGGCCCCACAGACATGCGATACCCGCCGCGATACAGGCAAACGGGTTCGCCCCCGAGCTGGAGGCAAGGCGCACTGTCGAGGTCGAGGCGTTTTGTTCGTGGTCGGCATGCAGCGTGAAGATGCGGTCCATCGCGCGGGCGATGACGGGGTTTACCTGATAGGGCTCGGCCGGGACGGCGAAGCACATGTGCAGGAAGTTCGCCGCATAATCCAAGTCGTTGCGCGGGTAAACGAAGGGCTGGCCGATCGAATATTTGTAGGCCATCGCGGCGATTGTCGGCATCTTGGCGATCAGCCGTATCGAGGCGACTTCGCGGTGGTGCGCGTCGTTGATGTCGGTCGAATCGTGGTAGAACGCCGATAGCGCCCCAACCACACCGACCATCGTGGCCATCGGGTGGGCGTCACGGCGGAAGCCACGGAAGAAATACTGCATCTGTTCGTGGATCATGGTGTGACGCGTCACCATGGTCTCGAAATCTTGTTGCTGTTTGGGGGTCGGCAATTCGCCATAAAGCAGCAGGTAAGCCACCTCGAGGAAGTGGGATTCGGTCGCCAGTTGTTCGATCGGGTAGCCGCGGTGGGTCAGAACGCCGTTGTCACCGTCAATGAAGGTAATGGCGGAATCGCAGGCCGCGGTTGATGTAAAACCCGGGTCGTAGGTGAAAACGCCCGCCTGGCCGTACAGCTTTCGAATGTCGATCACGTCCGGCCCGCTGGTCGGGTGCAGGATTGGCAAATCGAAGCTTTGATCGTCGATCGTCAGCTTGGCAGTCTTGTTGTCGGCCATTCGGGTTCCCCTTGCTGGGACTGCAGACAGGGCGAAATGCCCTGCTGCAGCTGTGGCTGGATTACCCTGCCACAAAGCAAAGTAACCCCTGTTTAGGACGAGGCCTCGGCCAGGCGCGCGGTCGATTCCGTGCGGCCCAGAATCAGCATCATGTCGAATACGCTTGGGCTTACGCTGCGCCCGGCAAGCGCTGTTCGCAAGGGGGCTGCAATCTTGCCCAGCTTGGTTCCATGCTTTTCGGCAACCTCGGCGACCAGCGTTTCAAGCGTGTCGCGTTCCCAGCTAACATCCGGCAACAGCTGCGTCAATTCGTTCAGTATGCCACGGGATACAGTATCGAGGGCCGCCGCCGCTTTCTCGTCGGGGACGATAGGGCGTTGGGTCAGGACGAAATGAGCCTTTTCCAGCAATTCGGGGAAGGTTTTGGCGCGTTCCTTCAGGGTATACATCGCGCGCAGCAGCCCGTCGGCTTGCGCATCTGTCAGGGGCGCGGCGCCGATTTTGGCCAAATATCCCTTGATTTGGGCGACCAGATCGGCGTCATCGCTGCGGGCGATATGCATACCGCACAGGTGTTCCAGCTTTTTGGTGTCGAAACGGGCGGGTGATTTGCCGATGCCTTCCAGATCGAACCAAGCGCGCGCCTCGGCATCGGTAAAGAATTCGGCATCGCCATGGCTCCAACCCAAGCGGGTCAGGTAGTTGCGCATGCCGGCGGCGGGGTAGCCCATGGCTTGGTATTCGGCGGCGGCCGTCGCGCCGTGCCGTTTCGACAGCTTTTTCCCGTCGGGCCCGAAAATCAGCGGAATGTGCGCCATGACGGGAAAATCCCAGCCCATCGCGTCGTAGATCATCTTTTGACGGAACGCGTTGGTCAGGTGGTCGTCGCCGCGGATGACATGCGTGACGCCCATATCATGATCATCGACCACCACGGCCAGCATATAGACCGGAGTGCCGTCCGAGCGCAGCATGACCATATCGTCCATCTGGTCATTGCCGATGGTCACTTCGCCCTGAACTTGGTCGGTGATGGTTTGGGCGCCGTCTTGCGGGGCTTTGATACGAATGACGAAGGGCAGGTCCGGGTGTTCGCTTTCAGGCACATCGCGCCAAGGCGAGCGGAACAGCGTCGACTTGCCCTCAGCCCGGGCCTGTTCGCGGAAGGCTTCGATTTCTTCGGTCGTCGAAAAGCATTTGTAGGCTTTGCCGCTCGCCAGCAGTTCGCGCGCGACCTCGGCATGGCGGGGGGCGCGCTCGAACTGGCTGATCGGCTCGCCGTCCCAATCGATCCCCAACCACGTCAGGCCCGCCAGAATTTCGGCGGTGTTTTCGGGGGTCGAGCGGCTGCGGTCGGTGTCCTCGATCCGCAGCAGGAATTTACCGCCGCGCCCGCGCGCGAACAGCCAGTTGAACAGCGCCGTGCGCGCGCCGCCGATATGCAGCGATCCGGTGGGCGAGGGGGCAAAGCGGGTGACGACGGGTTTGGTGTCGGACATCGGGGACAGCCTTGTTTTATTCGCTGCGCAGCAGGCGCGTTAAGGATTTGCTAACCAAGAACGGACTAGCGTTTTCACCATTGGGCATAGTCACCTTGGGGGCCGATAACAAGTGCGGGGCGCGGCCTTTCGCGATGCGCTGGCGCGCGTGATCGACGAACAACGTGGCAGTCTGTTGCCGTGGGTGCCGGTGCTGCTGGGGGCCGGTATGGCCATATGGCTGGCCCTGCCGTTCGAGCCGCCCGTCGCGCTTTACGCCGCCTGCCTTCTGGGGGCGGGCGCGCTGTGCGTGCCGCGCGGGGCAGCGCGAATGTTCGGCGTCGCCGTGCTGTTGCTGGCCCTCGGGTTCGCGCTGGCGGGGGTGCGGGGGCACCTTGTGGCTGCACCGGTGCTGACGCGCGATTATTACGGCCCTGTCATGGGCCGCATCATCGACATTGACGCGAATCAGGCGGGTGCGATGCGCCTGACGCTGGACAATGTGGTGTTGGATAGGATTGCCCCGCAGGATGTGCCCGCACAGGTCCGGATTAGCCTTGCTGGGCGGCAGGGGTTCTTTCAACAGACACCGGGGACGGTCGTGATGATGACCGCGCGTTTGACGCCGCCCAACGGCCCCCCCGAGCCGCACGGCTTCGATTTTCGCCGCTATGCGTGGTTCGAGGGTCTGGGTGCCGTCGGTAGCACCCAGACCCCCGCTGTCACCGCATATCCGCCGCAAGACGGCGCGCTGCTGATCGAGCGGGTGCGTATGATCTTATCCGGCGCGATTCGCGCCCATGTGGCGGGGGATGCGGGCGGCTTTTTGGCGGCGGTGTTGACAGGCGACCGGCAGGGCTTGTCGCCCGAGGTGAACCAGTGGATGCGCGACACCAGCCTTTACCATCTGGTGTCGATCTCGGGCGTTCATATGGCGCTGCTGGCGGCATTCGTTTTTGCGTTGGTGCGGGGGGCTGTTGCGCTGGTGCCGCCGCTGGCGCTGCGGGTGTCGTCGAAAAAGATCGCGGCTGCGGTCGCCTTGCCGGTCGCCGCTTTCTATTTGGCCTTGGCGGGGCGCGACATTGCGACCGAACGCGCCTTCATCACCGTCGCGGTTTCGCTGGGGGCGGTGTTGATCGACCGGCGGGCCATCTCGTTGAACACCGTGGCCATCGCGGCGACGCTGGTGCTGCTCATGCGCCCCGAGGCTGTGCTGAACGCAGGCTTTCAGATGTCTTTCGCGGCGGTTGTGGGGCTGGTGGTGCTGTTCGATGCGCTACGCCATACGCAGCACCGCTGGCCCGGCCTGCGCCGCTGGCGCGCGATGGGGTGGGTGCTGCTGCCAGCGGCCGTGTCGCTGGTGGCGGGGGTCGCCACGGCGCCCTATGCGGCCGCCAGCTTCAACCGGATATCGCACTACAGCCTGCCCGCAAACATGCTGGCCGAGGCCGCGATGAGCTTTCTTGTCATGCCCGCGGGTGTGCTGGCGCTGGTGCTGTGGCCGCTGGGGGTGGGGCCTGTAGCGCTGTGGGTCGCGGCGCAGGGAACGCGGTGGATTTTGTGGGTCGCGGCGTGGATCGCCAGCTGGCCCTTTGCCGTGTCTGCGGTGCAGACGCCCCAGCCAGCGGTATTGCCGCTGATGACGTTGGGCGGATTGTTTGTCATCCTCTGGCGTGGGTGGGGCAGGTGGTTGGGTTTGCCGGTGGTTGCCGCTGCACTGGTCCTGTGGGGGCTAACCGCGCGGCCTGCGCTGTTGATTGCGGGCGACGGGGCGGCGGTGGCTGTTTTGGGGGCCGAGGGTCGGGTGTTTTCAAAGCCGCGCGGGGCGGGCTATGCCGCCGCCAACTGGTTGCGGTCTGACGGCGAAATTATATCGCAGGCCGATGCAGCTGCGCGCGTGGGTTGGGTGGTGGGTGACGGGCGGGCGACGATTGTGGTCGCGGGGCAGCGCGTCTTGCACCTGACAACAGCCGTGGCGGCGCGGGCCGCGCAGGATTGTGGGGGGGCTGATATTGTTGTCGCCGCGCATGATTTGCCGCCGCTGGGCGATTGCACTGTGTTCGATAAAACCGTGTTACGCGCAAGCGGTGCTGTCGCAGGGATTATTACCAATGCGGGGCTGCGGCTGGATACGGTCGAGGCGACGTCGGGGCGTCGCCTCTGGATCCGCTAGCGGGGGATGTCAAAGCCGGGGGCGGCCAGTTCCCAGCGGTCAAAGCTGAAGCCGGGGCTGACGGTGCAGCTGACCAGCGTCCAGTCGCCCTGCGCGCGCGCGGCCTGCCAGTGGTGCGGCGGCACGATCAATTGGGGCGCTTGGCCCGCTTGCAGGTCGGCGCCAAGGGTGTGGTCGACCGCAGGGCCATTGGTGTCGGCGGCCATCGACAGCGTCAGCGGTGCACCAGCGTGATACAGCCATATTTCGGCTGCATCGACCTTGTGCCAGTGGCTGACCTCGCCCGCTTGCAGCAGGAAGTGGATGGCGGTGCCTGTGGGGCGGCCATCAGCATCAGTCACGTCGCTGCGCCACGTTTGGCGGTACCAGCCCCCTTCAGGGTGGGGCTGGAGGCCAAGCGTCGCGATGATCTCCTCGGCTCGCATCAGCGCAGGATGCTGCGGCCAGCGAACACTGCACCCGCACCCAGCATTTCTTCGATGCGGATCAGTTGGTTGTATTTCGCCAGACGATCCGAGCGCGACAGCGACCCAGTTTTAATTTGGCCGCAGTTGGTGGCCACGGCCAGATCGGCGATGGTTGTGTCCTCGGTCTCGCCCGAACGGTGCGACATCACGGCGGTGTAGCGGGCACGGTGGGCCATATCGACGGCGCGCAGCGTTTCCGACAGGGTACCGATCTGGTTGACCTTGACCAGCAGCGAGTTGGCAACACCTTGATCGATCCCGTCCGACAGGCGAGCGGGGTTGGTCACAAACAGATCGTCGCCCACCAGTTGAACTTTGCTGCCGATTTTGTCGGTCAGCAGTTTCCAGCCGGCCCAGTCATCCTCGGCCATACCGTCTTCGATCGAGATGATCGGGTAGTCGGCGACCAGCTTGGCCAGATAGTCGGCGTTTTCTTCAGGCGTCAGGGTCAGATTCTCGCCGGACAGGACGTATTTACCGTCTTTGAAGTATTCTGTCGAGGCACAGTCCAGCGCAAGGTAGATGTCACGGCCGGGGGTGTAGCCCGTCTTTTCAATCGCGCGCAGGATGAAATCCAGCGCTTCGCGGGTCGAGGCGATGTTCGGGGCGAAGCCGCCTTCGTCACCGATGCCGGTCGACAGGCCCGCTTGGTGCAGCTCTTTCTTCAGCGTGTGGAACACCTCGGCGCCCATGCGGATCGCGTCGCGGATGTTGTCCGCGGCGACCGGCATGATCATGAATTCTTGGAAATCGATCGGGTTGTCGGCGTGTTCGCCGCCGTTGATGATGTTCATCATCGGGACGGGCAGGGTGCGGGCCGACGTGCCGCCGATATAGCGATAGAGCGGCTGGTTGGTGAATTCCGATGCAGCTTTCGCAACAGCCAGCGAGACGCCCAAAATCGCGTTTGCGCCCAAGCGGCCCTTGTTAGGGGTGCCGTCAATTTCGATCATCAGGGCGTCGATGTCTTCTTGCTCGGTCGCATCAAGGCCGATCAGTTCTTCAGCCAGCTCGCCATTGACGGCGGCGACGGCTTCCAGAACGCCTTTGCCGGCGTAGCGCGACTTGTCGCCGTCGCGCTTTTCAACCGCCTCGTGGGCGCCGGTCGATGCGCCCGAGGGGACTGCGGCGCGGCCAAACGCGCCGCTTTCCAGCAGAACATCTACTTCGACAGTGGGGTTTCCCCGGCTGTCCAGAATTTCGCGGGCTTGGATGTCGACGATGCTGCTCATGGCAAAAACTCCCGTTGGCGCCTGTGTTGCAGGTTCATTAGCGCGCATCGGGCGGGCAGAAAAGTGCCTTCGCGGCACCGTTAGCGCTTAGCCCATCATGCTGCGCATCCGTTTGCGCTCGCGGTAGAGGGCGTAGAGCCCCGAGCCGACGATCATAGCGGATCCGACAAGGGTCCAGATGTCGGGGCGTTCGTGGAAAATCAGGATCGCCAGAATCATTGCAAACAGCAGCCGCGTGTAGCGGAACGGGATGACCGCGGACAATTCGCCGATGCGCGAGGAGATGATCAGCGCCAGATAGGCCGCGATGCCCGAGACGACCGCCAGCAGGATCGGCAGCCACTGTGTGCCTTGGGGCATCGGCAGTTGCCCTTGCGCTGCGGCTATCATCAGGCCGGCACAGCCCGAGCATGTGAAGCCCCACGTGGCCAGCGCCGACGAGGAAATATGCGGTGGGATGCACCGCGTGGATACATCGCGCACTGCAAGGCCGATGACGGCCCCCACAGCCCATAAGGCGTGGATGTCGAACCCGTGGGTGCCGGGGCGCAAGATCACCATGACGCCCGCAAAGCCGACGCAGACGGCGATCCAGCGCCGCCAGCCGATTTGTTCGCCGAGGAAAATCGCAGCGCCCACCATCACCGCCAGCGGCAGCGCCTGGGCGACCGCGGTTGCCAGTGTCAGCGGCGCGGTGGTGATTGCCATCACCATGCAAGCGGTGCCGGCAAGTTCGGCCAGATTGCGAATGATGACGATAGGGTGGAAGAAGGTGGGCGAAATAACTCGCTCGCCCTTGCGCCACGCGACGATGGCCAGCAGCAGCGCCCCCAGAAAGCCCACCAGTGTCAGCAAGGTTCCCTGTGGCAGATCGGCCGCTGCAACCTTGAACATGGCGTCTTCGATGGCGAAACCCGCCATCGCGAGGGTCAGCAGCAGCGCTGCGTGGAAGTTGTTCAATTCAGTTCTTCTTTTCGGGGGATTGATCGTCGCGCAGGCCGTAAAGTTCCAGACGGTGCCCGATCAGGCGGTAGCCCAGCTTGCGGGCGATGGCTTCTTGCAGGGCCTCGATTTCGGGGTCGATGAATTCGACGACCTCGCCCGAGTGGATGTCGATCAGGTGGTCGTGGTGGTCGCGCTCGGCATCCTCGTAACGGGCGCGACCGTCGCCGAATTCGTGCCGTTCCAAAATGCCCGATTCCTCTAGCAATTTGACGGTGCGATAGACGGTTGCGATGGAAATACCCGCGTCGATCGCCACAGCGCGGCTGTGCAGTTCAGCCACGTCGGGGTGATCGTCGGCGGTTTCGAGGATGCGCGCGATGGTGCGGCGCTGCTCGGTCAGGCGCAGGCCTTGGGCCTCACATCGGGCCAAGATTGAACGTGGCATCGCGCATCCCCCCTGTTCAAGCGACGCTGACCAGCGCGTGGCGCTTTTTGCCGGCCGAGAGTTTGACCGGCGTTGCAAAGTCGCTGGCGGTGAACATGCGGCCTGCGTCAACGCAGGTCTCGTCGTTCACTTTCAAGCCGCCTTCGCTGATCAGGCGTTTGCCGTCTTTGCCCGTTTTGGCCAGACCCGAGCGAACGACAAGCTGCGCAAGGCTGATGCCGTCGGACACTTCGGCGGCGGTCAGGGCCAGCTGCGGCAGGTCGTCACCAACACCGCCGTTTTCAAACACGGCGCGAGCAGTGGCCTCGGCGGCGGCGGCGGCTTCGGCCCCGTGCAGCAAGGTGGTGACCTCGTTCGCGAGGATGATCTTGGCGGCGTTGATTTCGGACCCGCCAAGGTTACCCAAACGGTCGCATTCATCGACGGGCAGGTCGGTGTAGAGCTTCAGGAAACGGCCCACATCGGCGTCGGTCGAGTTGCGCCAGAACTGCCAGAATTCGTAGGACGACAGCATTTCACCGCGCAGCCAGACGGCGCCATTGGCCGACTTGCCCATCTTCTTCCCGTCCGACGTGGTCAGCAGCGGCGAGGTCAGGCCGTAGATTTCCTTGTCCGACACGCGACGGGTCAGATCGATCCCGTTGATGATATTGCCCCACTGGTCCGAGCCGCCCATCTGCAGCATGCAGCCGTAGCGGTCGTTCAGCTCAAGGAAGTCGTAGGCCTGCAGGATCATGTAGTTGAATTCAAGGAACGACAGCGATTGTTCCCGATCCAGCCGCGACTTGACGGATTCGAACGACAGCATGCGGTTGACGCTGAAGTGGCGGCCGATATCGCGCAAGAATTCGAGGTAGTTCAGGTTGTCCAGCCATTCCGCGTTGTTCAGCATCAGCGCGCCTGTGGCGCTGTCGTCATAACGCAGGTAGCGGCTGAACACCTGCTGCATGCCGGCGATATTCTCGTCGATTTTTTCGGGGGTCAGCAGGGGGCGCTCGTCGCTGCGGAAGCTGGGGTCGCCCACCTTGGTCGTGCCGCCGCCCATCAGGGTGATCGGCTTGTGGCCGGTCTTTTGCAGCCAGCGCAGCATCATGATGTTCAGCAGATGCCCTACGTGCAACGACGCGGCGGTCGCGTCGTAGCCAATATAAGCCGGTACAACCTGACGGGTCAGGGTTGCGTCCAGTGCGGCGAAATCGGTGCAATCGGCAAGATAGCCGCGCTCGATCATCACGGCCAGGAAATCCGACTTTGGCGTGTAGGTCATTTTGCTCATCCGGCGTTAGTGTTTCAGGCCCCTTCTATAAGTCGGGTGGTCGGGCAGGAAAAGCCGTTGTTTGGCGCAACGCGCGGGCGGGCAGGCGGGTTTTTACGGCTGGCCGCTAGTTTTTCCCCATAACGCATGGGGGCGGTGATGACTGTCGATCTGACACGCGGCGAGAGCGCGCGTATTTTAGACTACTGCCGCAAGGCGCGGCTGACCACGGCGCAGACCGCCTACGTGATGGCGACCGCCCTGTGGGAGACGAACAAAACCATGTTGCCTGTCGAGGAGGCCTATTGGTTATCCGACACCTGGCGCCGGAAAAACCTGCGTTATTATCCGTGGCACGGGCGCGGCTTCGTACAGCTGACGTGGGAGGCGAACTATCGCAAAGCAGGGCACTTGCTGGGCTGCGATCTGACGCGCGACCCCGCCCGGGCGATGCAGCCCGATATCGCGGCGCGCATCTTGGTGCGCGGCATGTGCGAGGGCTGGTTTACTAACCAGCGGCTGGACCAATTCATCACCGCGGCGCGACATGATTTCATCGGGGCGCGCCGCGTTGTGAACGGTACCGACCGTGCAGACGAAATCGCGGCACTGGCGCGCGATTACCACGCGGCGTTGCAAGATGCCGCCCCGCGCCGCGTGTCATGGATATCGGTTCTGTTGAGCTTCTTTATGAAAGGGAAAGTCGCATGAATGCCGCGCCGCTTGCACGTATTTTGCTGCGCTACATCGCAGCTGCCATGATCACCTATGGCTTGGCCCCGCGCGAAGGCGCCATGCTGATCGCAAACGACCCCGAACTGGCAGATCTGCTGGCGATCGCGCTGGGCGCGATCATCGCCGCTGCGGCCGAGGGCTATTATGCCCTCGCCAAGCGCTTTGGGTGGCGCACGTGATGCGCGACGTTCTGACGGGCCTGATTCTGGCGCTGGTTGGCGCGGTGTGGGGGCATTGGCGCGGGGTACGCGCGGCGCGCGCCGCTGCTGCTGCTGCCCGCACCGCGGCGGTAACCCGCGCCCAAACCCAACGCAACGAGGTGGAAGATGCGATTGCAACCCAAACCGATTTACTGGCGTTGGCGCTCAAAAGCGGCCTTATCCGCCGCAGCGGTGATCGCCCTTAGCGCCTGCGCCCGTACCGAGGCGGGCTGCGCGGGTTGGCGACCTGTTTTCATCGCCCCGGCCACGGCGGCCTATCTGGATGCGACCGACCAGCCCGCCTTGCGCGGCCTGTTGGCGCACCAGACCTATGGTCAACTGCTGGGATGCTGGGAATAGCGATAAATCTGGTTGATCTCTGATCTGGGGGCGGCTAAATGCGTTGATAACGCGGGTGTGGTGGAATGGTAGACGCGGCAGATTCAAAATCTGCTTCCGAGAGGAGTGTCGGTTCGAGTCCGACCACCCGTACCATCTTATAAGTTCTGAATGCGACGGGCATCCCTGCCAAGCAGGTTGATACTGCCCAGTAAAAGCGGCACATTGCCGTTAGCGTAAGGGCGAAATTCCATAAGGAAAATCATTGTGGCACGGACAGAGCATGCTTTTGCTGTGATCGGGCTGGGCGCGTTTGGCGCGGCGGTCGCATCGGAACTGGCGCGGTTCGGCAACCGCGTGATCGGTGTCGATCTGGACGAGCGGCGCGTGGCGCAAATGGCCCCTGTTCTGTCATCTGTCGTCATTTTGGATGCAACAGACGAGGCTGCCCTGCGCGAGGCAGGCATCGACCGCTATGATGTGGCTTTGGTCGCTATCGGCAGCAGCATCGAGGCCAGCATTCTGGCGACGATGAACCTGCGTTTGTTGGGGGTCGAGACGCTGTGGGTGAAGGCTGCAAGCCGCGTGCATCACCGCATATTGGCCAAGCTGGGGGCCGACCGCGTCATTCTGCCCGAACAGGAAATGGGCCGCCACATTGCCCAGATGCTGAACAACCCCGTCGTGCAGGACTATGTCAGCCTGGGGAACGGATTTAATGTCGTCAGCATCGAACTGCCCCAAGCGTTGGAGGGGAGTTCGGTGCGCAGTTTGGGGCTGGTCGGGCGGGACGAGCCGCGCTTGCTGGCAATAATGCGCGGGACTGCGCAGCTTGATATGACCGAACATGATCAAAAGCTGATGCGCGGGGACAAGCTGGTTCTTTTGGGGCGCCGCGTCGCGCTGCAAGCTTTTTCGGATAGGCTCTGACGGTTATGTCGCCGGCGATCCAGCGCGGTCTTGCGCGTTTTTTCCTGCTGCCGCCGCCTATTGTCGTGGCGGGAATATATGCAGCGACGATCGCGCTGGGCGCGGCCCTGTTGCAATTACCGGTCGCCCATACCGGTGGTTTGCGGTGGTCTGATACAGCCTTTATGGCGACATCGGCTGTAACCGTGACCGGGCTTGCGGTGATCGACGTGGGCAGCCAGCTGACATTGTTCGGACAGGCGATTTTGCTGGTGCTGGTGCAGCTGGGCGGGCTGGGGCTAATGACCTTTGCCGTCTTGATCCTTGATGTGCTGGGCCGCCCCGTTGGCCTGACCGGCGAGGCGTACTTGCGCGAGGATATGAAGCAGAATGCATTGTGGCGGGTCGGACGGCTTGTGCGGCAGATCGCGCGGGTCGTTTTCATTTTCGAGGGGGTGGGGATTGCGCTGCTCTGCCTCAGCTTTATCCCCGACCTGGGGTTTTGGCCGGGGCTGTGGGCTGCGATTTTCCACGGGATCGGCGCTTTCAATAACGCGGGTTTTTCCATTTTTCGGCAGGGGCTGGTGCCATATGTTGATGATCCGGTGGTGAACATCGTCGTGCCGGCGCTGTTTATCACGGGCGGCATCGGGTATTTCGTGCTGCACGATGTGATTTACCGGCGGCGCTGGCGGGCGTTTTCGCTGAACACGCGCATCATGCTGGTCGGGACGGCGGTGCTGATCCCATGGTCGGTGGTGATGTTTGCCGCACTGGAATGGACCAATCCGCTGACGCTGGGTGCGCTGGATGGCACATGGCCGCGTATCGCTGCTAGCTGGTTTCAAGGGGTTACGCCGCGCACGGCGGGGTTCAACACAGTCGACATCGGCGGCATTCACGACAGCACATCCATGCTGTTCATCGCGCTGATGCTAATTGGCGGGGGCGCGACCTCGACGGCGGGGGGGATCAAGGTGACGACGTTTGCCGTGATGATTCTGGCGACCATCGCGTTTTTCCGCCGTCAGACGCAGTTACATATCTTCGGGCGCGGCATCGACCATGACCAGATTTTGAAGGTAATGGCCTTGGTTGCAGTCAGTTTGATACTGGTCTTCTGCGGGGTGTTTTTGCTCAGCCTATCGCATGACGGCCAGTTTCTGGACATCGCGTTCGAGGTTGCCAGCGCCTTCAGCACCACCGGCCTGTCGCGCAATTATACGGGCGATCTGAATGATTTTGGGCGTGCCGTAATTATGGCAATCATGTTCATCGGACGCTTGGGGCCGCTGACGCTGGGGTTCTTCCTTGCCACGCAATTGCCCCCACGCGTGCGCTACCCGAACGAGCGCATCCACGTGGGGTAAGGCGATCTAAATCGCCACTGCGGTCGGGGCGGGGCGCACCGCGATGCAGCCCGTGCCACCCGCTGCCATCACCGATTGCGTGCCGCGCTGAACCGCACGGTTCAGGCAGCCCTGCGGTGTGTCACCGCCCAGCCATGCCTGCAGGAATCCTGCATTGAACGAGTCCCCCGCGCCTATGGTGTCGACGACGGTGATCTTGGGCGCGCTTGCCGTGTAAACCTGCCCGCCATGCGCCAGCATCGCGCCCGAACTGCCGCATTTCAACGCGACAATCGGGAAGTGCACCGCCAAGGCATTCAGCGCGGCGGTGGCGTCCGACAAGCCAGTCAGGGCGACGGCTTCTTCCATGTTCGGGAAGAAAATGTCGGTGCCGGCGCAGGCGGCCAGCAGACCGTCGCCGCGGATCAGGCTTTCGTCCCAGCTGGGGTCTACCGACACCGTCAGGCCCGCGGCCTTTGCAGCAGCCAGCAGTTCCGGCGCCTCGGCCAAAGTCGCGTATTCGGCGATATGCAAATGGCCGATGCCGTGCGTACCTAGGGCTGCCACCGCATCACGCGGAACACCGCGCGGGCTCCGCCGTGTGATGAAGGCGCGGTCCTCGGGGGTAACGATGGCCACGGTCAGCTGTGGTCCTGCGTCGGGCGCGCGCTCGACATAGGTCAGATCCAACCCGAGGGGGCGGAACTGCGCGGCCACGGCCTCTGCGATGGGGTCGGTGCCAAGACGCGCCAGCAAGTGCGTCGGCTGTCCCAAATCAAGCAGGTGGGCCGCCGTGATCACGGCGCCCCCGCCCGGTGTCAGGCTGAAGCTGTCTGCGTAAACCTCGCGCCCCGGTGTGGGTGGGGCGTCGAGGTCGGCAAAGGCGAGGTCGGCATAGATGCGGCCAAGGCAGAGCACCCCGTCGCCGCGCTTCAGTACAGTCATGCGCGGCCCATCGCCTTTTCGGTTTGCGCATCGAACAGGTACAACGCCCCGCGTGCGACCGATGCGGTGACGGTGCTGCCGACTTGCGGCAGGCTGCGGCCGGGGGCGGAACCCATCAGCGCTTGGCCCGCAACATCAAGGTGCACCAGCGTTTCTGCGCCCAAGGGTTCGATCGCGGTTACGGTCGCCTCTAGCTGCATGTCGCCCGGAACGCCGACCTTCAGGTCGTGCGGGCGCAGGCCGACCTTGACCGCGCCAGTAGCAACGCCCGTGCCCGCGCCTTGCAGCACGCTTTGGCCCAGCGTCAGGTTCGCACCATCGGATACACCGTCGACCACGTTCATCGACGGGCTGCCGATGAAGCGAGCGGTGAACACATCGACTGGATTTTCATACAGATCCAGTGGGCTGCCAACCTGCAAGATACGCCCGTCGCGCATGACGACGATCTTGTCGGCCATGGTCATGGCTTCGACCTGATCGTGGGTCACGTAAACGATTGTCGTGCCAAGGCGCTGGTGCAAGCGCTTGATCTCAATCCGCATCTGGCCGCGCAGCTGCGCATCCAAGTTCGACAGCGGTTCGTCGAACAGGAACGCGGCAGGGCTGCGCACCATCGCGCGGCCGATAGCCACACGTTGACGCTGGCCGCCCGAAAGCGCGGCGGGGCGGCGGTCCAGATAGGGCGTCAAGCCCAGCGTCTCGCCGGCCTCGCGGACAAGGCGGTCTTTTTCCGCCTTGGGCAACTTTGACGTATAAAGGCCGAAGCCGATGTTTTGGCCGACGGTCATATGCGGGTAGATCGCGTAGTTTTGAAACACCATCGCGATGTTGCGCTGCTTAGGCTCCAGCTGGTTGACGACCTTGCCGCCGATTTTCAGCGCGCCGCCCGAGATATCCTCGAGCCCCGCGATCATGCGCAGCGTGGTCGACTTGCCGCACCCCGAGGGGCCGACAAACACCACGAACTCGCCGTCTTCGATCTGCAGGTCGATGCCGTGGACGGCACGAACCTTGCCGTAATCCTTGACCAGACCTTCCAGTTCAATCTTGGCCATCAGGCAGCTTCCTTCAACAGGTTGAACGCGGTTGCAAGCTGGGCATCTGCGGCCGCTTGCGTCGCGATAAAGGTTTCTAGGTCTGCCGCGAAGGCAGCGTTCTGTGTCTTATAGCCCGCGATTGCCTTGGCCATCGCAGCGGGGGCAGGGCCGCCGGTGCGATCACGCACCGCCACGAAATATTCGGGCGAGGTGATCTCGGCAAAGGCGGCAGCGTCGATTTCGGGGTCGCGGCCCGTGGCGTGACGGAAGGCGTCCAAGAAGGGCGCGTAGCCATCGGTTCCCAGATCACCTTGCGCGGCGACGACAGCCTTGGCCACGGCTGCAGCAATCTCGTGCCCTTCGCGGAAGGACAGCCCCTCGCGGCGGACGACGCTATCGGCCAGTTCGGTGATGGTAATGCACGAGCGGCGGATGTTGTTGGCAACGCGCGCCGGGTCGACGCTGATTTGCGCGATCAGCGCGGTCAGCAATTCCAGCACGCGCGCGGCGGTGGCAAAGGCTTGGTAGCCGGTTTCCTGCGTTTCCCCTTCGCTGTCGTTCATGTCGGTGAAGGGGGTGTTATGCATGATGGTCAGCATCGTGTGGGCGCGGCCCACGGTTTGGCTAGCCAGATGACGCAGGTGTTCGATCGGCACCGGATTGCGCTTTTGCGGCATGATCGAGCTGATCTGCACCAGTGCATTCGGCACATAGATCTGGCCAACCTCGAAGCTGGTCCAGAATTGCAGGTCTTGGATGGGGCGGCCCAAGTGCAGGAACAGCAGTTCAATCGCGCTGTAGGTCGACGTGATGTAATCGACGCCCGCGATGCAGGAATAGGAATTCTGCAAGGGTGCGGCAAAGCCCAGCAGCTCCGCCACGCGTTCGCGGTTGATCGGAAAGCCCGAGGTCGTGATCGCCGCCGCGCCCATGGGCGAGAGGTTGACGATCCGGTACGCCTCGAACAGGCGCTGGATGTCGCGGGCCAGCACTTCGGCCATGGCGGACAGATAGTGTCCCAAGGTCGAGGGTTGGGCAGGCTGGCCGTGGGTATAAGCCACGATCAGGGTGTCCGCCTCGGCTTCGGCCTTTTTCACGATGGCGCCGTGCAGCGCGATGGCTTGGCCGATCAGCACGTTCAGGCGCGCGCGCAGGCCAAGTTTGAACAGCGTATGGTCGATGTCGTTGCGCGAGCGGGCGGTGTGTAGACGCCCCCCCAATTCCGCACCGACGCGGACCTTCAGTTCCTTTTCGACAAGGAAGAAGTAATCCTCGACCTCGCCGGTGTAGACCAGCGTGGCTGGGTCGATCTCGTCATCCAGCGCGGCGCGGGCGACAGCGATCTTGCCGGCTTGTTCGGGCGTCAGGATGCCGGTTTCGGCCAGCATCACCAGATGGGCGCGGTCGATGGCGCCAAAGGCGGCGACGTGGTGCGTCTTGGCCCCATCGAACAGGGGCCGCAACACGGTTTCTTTGTAGACCGGATCGGGGAAGCCCGATGTGTCGGTCAGGCGCGGGTCTTGCAGATTTGCCATCGTGTTAGCCTTTCAGACCAGCCAGCATCACGCCGCGCACGATAAAGCGTTGCAGCGCCAGGAACACCAGCAGGGTCGGGATGGTCGCCAGCGCGGCACCCGTCATGATGCGTTCCCATTTCACAGCCTCGCCCACGGCGAAGGAGTTGAGGCCGACCGGCAGCGTATAAAGATCGGGCGATTTCGTCGAAATCAGCGGCCACAGGAACGATGTCCAGTTGCCAAGGAAGGTGAAGATCGCCAGCGCCGACAGGGCCGGAACCACCATGGGCATCGCGATTTTCCACCAGATGGTGAACTCGTTTAGCCCGTCGACGCGCGCCGCCTCTAGGAAGTCGTTCGGGACGCCCTCAAAGAATTGCTTCATCAAGAAGGTGCCGAAGGCGGTCATCATACCGGGGAACATGATGCCCCAGTGCGTGTCCAGCCAGCCCAGTTTTGCCGACATCATATACCACGGGATCACCAGCATTTCGGTGGGGATCATCAGGGTCGACAAGATGCCGATGAAGACGATGTTCTTGCCGCGGAAGTCGAACTTGGCCAGCGTGTAGCCGACAAGGCTATCGAAGAAAACGTTCGACAGCGTGACCGCCACCGCAATGATCATCGAATTCCAGAACCATTTGATAAAACGGCCGTCTTTCAGAATGTCGATGTAGTTGTCCAGCGTCGGAACCGCAGGGATCAGCCGCAGGTCGAACGTGGCCGACGCGGGCTTTAGCGATGTCGAAAACATGTAAAGGATCGGCAGCGCCATAACGAAGCCGCCCAAAAACAGCAGCGTCCATGTGATGATCCGGCCGGGGCGGATGTTGCGGGTGTTCGCCGCTAGTTCTTGCGTCGCCGCGCTCATTTCTTGTCCCTCAACAGCCACAGTTGCAGCAGCGAAATCAGCAGCAGCACCAGGAACAGAACAACCGTCTGCGCCGAGGCATAGCCCATTTTGAAGCTGGAGAATGCGGTCTGATAAATCATCATCACCAGGGGTTTCGTCGAATCCAGCGGGCCGCCGGGGTCATTCGCGGTCAGCGATTGCACTTGGTCGAAAATGCGCAGGAAGCCGATGGACGACAGCACGACAAGGAAGATGGTGGTCGGTTTCAGTAAGGGCAGGGTGATCTTGCGCAGGATTGCAAATTCGCCAAGGCCATCGATCCGCGCAGCCTCGTAGAACGAGGACGGAATGGCCCGCAAACCTGCCATAAAGATGATGATCTGAAACCCGAGCCCCGCCCAGATGGCCGGAATGGTCGCCGCAAACAGCGCCTGATCGGTCGAGCGCAGGAACGGTTGCTGGTCAAACCCCAGCCATGTCAGGAACGAGTTGATCAACCCGATCGGCACCGGCTGGTAAAGGAACCGCCACACCCAGCCCATGGCCGCTGCGGTCGTCAGATAGGGCAGAAAATACAGCGCGCGGATAAAGCCGTGCATGAACCGGACACGATCAAGGTAGTAGGCAATCGTGAACGACACCAGCAGCGAGATCGGCGTGCCGATTATCAGATAGAGGAAGGTGTTTTTGAATACTTTCCAAAAGGCAGGGTCCGAAAACAGCTTGGTGTAGTTTTCAAGTCCGATGAATTTCGGGCCCCGCCGGATGTTGCCGTCTGTCAGCGACAGCCAGAACGCGTCCAGCGTGGGATAGAAGCGGATAACGACATAGAACAGGACGGGGATGGCAAGGAAAGCCCAAGCCCACAGCACGTGTTTTGTGCGGATCCCCATATTGCTCCAGAGGCCGGGGCGGCGCTCTGCCGCCCCCTTTTGATCTGTCACTGACATCTAGCCTTCGCCTTAGCGCAGTTCGTCGATGATGGCTTGTTCTTCGCGGCCGGCAATGTCCAGGGCTTCGCCCGGGTTCATACCTTCCAAGAAGACGCGGTTGGCCGCATCCAGCATGACCTTGCGCTGACCGGCTTCGTCGTAGAAGCGGGTGGTGTGCGCGTATTCCAGACCGCGCAGGAACGGGCCATAGATCGGGTTTGCCAGATTTTCGTCGGTAAGGGCCGCAGCGCGGCGGGCGGGCAGCTCGCCCACGACGTCCAGCCACACCTGCATGGCTTCGTCCGAGGACAGGTAAGCCAAGAACTTCTGGGCTGCTTCCAGCTCTTCGCCCTCGACATCGGCACCGATGCCGTTGGCGAAGTAGGACGAATAGTTGCCGCGCACGCCTTCGTCGTTGGCGGGCAGTTCGGTCACGCCCCATTCGAATGGGTTGGGTGCAAACGCGCCCAGACGGAAGGTTCCGTCGATGGTGAAGGTGGCAAGGCCCGCTTTAAAGGCGGCTTGGCCTTCGTCCATGAAACCCGGCGCGCCGACATGTTCGACATTCGCCAAATCGGTGTACCATTGGAACGCCGCTTTGCCTGCATCGGATGTGTAGGCCACGTTGCCGTCAGCGTCATAGGGCTCGCCGCCGAATTGGCGCACCAGCGCCTCGCGCCACCATTGGTGATCTTGCCCGCCCATTTCGATTGTCAGGCCGATCGAGGTGTAGTTGCCGGCTGCGTCGCGCTCGGTCGAGGCTTTCGCTTGGGCGATCAGCTCGTCGAGCGTGGCGGGGGGGCTTTCGGGGTCAAGGCCAAAGGCGGCCATGCGGTCTTTGTTGTAGAACAACGCCAGCGAACGCACAGCAGTGGGCAGGCCATAATACGCGCCATCACGTTCCATTGCCGAGACGATCGGGAAGAAGTCCGCTTCGATTTCGGCCGTCTGGAAGACAGCAGGGTCCAGGGGTTGGACCAGATCTTGCGCGATAAAGTTGTCTAGCCAGCCGTAGAAGAACTGCATCACGTCGGGGCCTTGGCCGGCCATCGTGCCAGCGACAACGCGGGTTTGGTAATCCGCGTAGGGGAAGGTGACGTGTTTGACGGTGATATCGGGGTTCGCGGCCTGGAAATTCTCGATCAGCTGATCGACGGCAGCCACGCGTGTATCAAAAACATATTGCCAATATTCGATCTCGACAGCCGAGGCTGCCCCGACCGACAGGAAGCTGACGCCACTGGCCAGCGCCGCGATCTTCGACAGTGTACGCATCGTCTTCATTCCTCCGAAATAGCCGGTTCCGAGATTTCGGTCCGGCATAGGTTGTTGTTGGTGGCCGCAAAAGAGGCCAGTCCAAGCGGTATGGTCGGGGATCGGCGGGTCGTTTGTCAATAACTTAATTCACTTGAGTTATTTTTGTGATTCTATACCTTTCGCGGTGCAGTCAAATGGAATGCAATTGCTGCCGCGGGGTTCAAAGCATCTGTCTTTATTGGCAAGACGGCAGGGCACCGCGGTGATTCTCGCGGCAAAACCGGGGTAATTCCGCTATGACAACCGACGACGCCAACCCGCCCAAGCCCCAGCGTGCCATCGGGGCCAACCCCGAGCGCAACCGCGCCCACAACCGCAGCCTCGTGCTGGGGCTGCTGCGCGAGCATGGCGAGATCGGTCGCGCCGCCATGGCGCGTCACACGCGCCTGACCCAGCAGGCGGTGGGCAATATTATCGAGGAACTGCTGGACGAAGGGTTGGTCATCGAAATGGGCCGCCTGCGGGCGGGCCGTGGCCAACCTGCACGCCAGTTTTCTTTGAATCCTCAGGGGCCTGTCAGCTTGGGGGTGGAAATTGCGGCGGGCCACTTGGTCACCGTTTTTCAGGGGCTGACGGGGGGGCTGCGCGCGCGCAGCATTGTTCCGCTGGCCGACACGACCCCCGGCCCGGTGATGGCTGCGCTGCAACAGCAGATCGCGCTGTTGGGGGCCGAGACCGGATCGCCCGCGATTATCGGCATGGGCGTCGTGATGCCCGGCCCGTTCGAGATTGAGGGTATAAGCGCTGTCGGCCCTGCAACCTTGAAGGGGTGGGCTGGCCGCGATCCTGCCGCGATGATTCGTGATGTGACCGGCATTTCCACCGTGATGCACGAAAATGATGCAACCGCCGCCGCGGTTTACGAAAGCCTGCACGGCGCAGGGCGGGCGCTGCGCGATTTCTGCCATGTCTATTTCGGGGTCGGTCTGGGCCTTGGGATCATACACGACGGACGCCCGCTGCGCGGCGCGTTCGGCAACGCGGGTGAAATTGGGCAGCTGGTTCTGCCCCCGCGCGACGGTGGCCCCGCCGTTCCGGTCGAGGATCGCACCTCGGTCTTTGCTTTGTGGGACTTTCTGCGCGAGACGCGCGGGCCGGACGTGTCCGACCTTGATCTGCTGACGGGCCTTGACCCAGAAACCGACCCGCCGCTGCTGGCATGGGTGCGTCAGGCCGCCGACCACCTGTCGCCGCTGCTGGCGCTGGTCGAAAACCTGTTCGACCCCGAAACGATCACCTTGGGTGGGCTGATGCCGCGCCCTGTGCTGAACGCGCTGATCGACCATCTGAACCCTTTGCCCGTGACCGTTTCCAGCCGTCAGGCGCGCAGCCTGTCGCGGGTCATTTTGGGGCACACCGGCCCCTATACCGCCGCGTTGGGCGCGGCGGCTATGCCTTTGCTTGATCATAATACAGCCGCGGAACTGCGGCACGACAACAGGACCTGAGGAAGAAGACCATGCTGACTGACCGTTCCCGCCTTTTCCGCCGCGCCGCGCAGCCGCGACTGGCACGTCTTGCCCGCGCGCTGGGCCGCCTGCAATCGACGGTTACGATGATGAACACGGGTGCCCACCCCGATGACGAACAAACCGGCCTGCTCGCGTGGTTTAGCGCGGGGCGCGGGATGCGGGTGGTCGTGGCTTGCTCGACGCGCGGCGAGGGGGGGCAGAATGCGCTCGGGCCCGAACGCGGCGCGGCGCTCGGCCTCGTCCGCTCGCGCGAGATGGAGGAAGCGGCCCGCGCCATTGACGCCGATGTTGCATGGCTGGGGCATGGGCCGGTTGATCCTGTCCACGACTTTGGGTTTTCCAAGGACGGCAAAGACACGCTGGAACGCTGGGGTCGCCAGCGCGTGATCGACCGGCTGGTGCGGGCCTACCGCGAATACCGCCCCGACATCGTGATCCCGACCTTCCTTGATGTGCCCGGCCAACATGGCCACCACCGCGCCATGACCGAGGCCGCCGAGGCCGCCCTCGCGCTGGCTGCCGACCCCGCCTACGAGATGGACGGACTTGCCCCGTGGCAGGTTGCGAAATTCTACCTGCCCGCGTGGTCGGGCGGCGGCGAGACATATGACGATGAACTGCCGCCTCCCGCGACGACGGTGATGGTGCATGCGCCGGGCACCGACCCCGTTACCGGCATGCGCTATGATCAGCTGGGCGAAGTCTCGCGCGGCTACCATGCCTCGCAAGGTATGGGGCACTGGCGTGCGCTGCCGCGTGTGCAATGGCCGCTGCACGGCGCCGCCCCCGAGGATGACGTGCTGGACAATCTGCCCGCAACTCTGGCGCAACTGGCGGCCGTCGCTGGCGCGCCCGACACGCTGCAGACCGCCGCCGCGCAAATAGACGCCGCCCGCGCCGCGTTCCCGCACGAAGGCCCGATGATTGCAGCGCTAGCCGCCGCGCATGCCGCGCTCAGCGTGCCGTTGGCGCCTGACTTTGCCGCTGCCCACGGCCACCGCATCACCCGCAAAATCGCCGAGGTCGAGGCCGCGCTGGCGCTGGCCGCGGGCGTTGATGCAACCGCATGGCTGCAAGACCCGCTGGTGCCAGGCCGCAGCGCGACACTGGCCGTGTGGGTCAACCCCGGCGCTGCCACAGTGCAAGGCGTGGGTGCCGAGGGTATTCCCCAACGCGGCGGCGCGGTCGAGGCTGATGGCCTGCACCTGATCACGCTGGCCGTACCCGCAGATCAGTCGCCCAGCAGCCGCTATCTGCCCGGCTGGACGCGCATGGGCGGCAACGGCATTTTGTCCGCCAGCATCAACCTGCGGGTCGACAGTATCGCCTTCACCCTTCCGCTTGATCTCGAGGAAGAACCGCTGCTGCAACCGGCGTATTCGGTGACGCCTTCGGCCGATGCTGTGCTGATCAATCTGGCGCAGCCGCAGCCGGTCAGCTTCGCGGTGACTGGCAACGCGCCCGACGGCGGTGTTGCGTTCGGCCAGATCGACGGCCTGAATGTCGCGGCGGCGGACGGCAAGGTCACGCTGACGCCCGGCGCGTTGGGGGCGGGCAAGTTGCGCCTGCCGATCTCGGTCGCGGGGCAGCCCGGCTGGCAGGCGAAGCCGATTTCCTATGCGCACATCGGTCGCCTCACCCAAGTGACGCCCGCAGGTGTCGATATTCTGGCCCTTGATCTGAAGATGCCCGAGGGCCGCGTTGGCTATGTCGGCGGCGGGGCCGACCGCGTTGGATTGTGGCTGCAACGCATGGGCGCGGATGTGGTCGATCTGGACGTAGCCGCCTTTGATCTGGCGCGGGCGAACGGCTTTGCGGGCTTCGACACGATTGTTGTCGGGATCTTCACCTTTGGTCTGCGCCCCGATTTGGCCGATGCGACCGCTGATCTGCGGGAATGGGTGCAGGCGGGGGGCAATCTGGTGACCCTCTACCACCGCCCGTGGGACAACTGGAAGCCCGACGAGACAACACCCGCCCGCATGGTCGTCGACAGTCCGTCGCTGCGGTGGCGCGTCACTCGCCCGAATGCGCCAGTGACGATTCTCGAACCTGACCATGACCTGCTGGCTGGCCCGAACCCCATCACCCACGCCGATTTTGACGGCTGGGATAAGGAACGCGGGCTTTACTTCCTGTCGTCGTGGGACGACGTCTACCAGCCACTGCTGGCGATGTCCGACCCTGATGAACAACCCCTGCTGGGGTCGCTGGTGACAGGGCGCGTCGGGGAAGGGCGGCACACGCATTGTGCGCTTGTGCTGCACCACCAGATGGATCGTCTGGTGCCCGGCGCGTTCCGGTTGATGGCGAACCTGATCCAGCCTGCCTGAAATGGCCGAGGCGCGCCCCTTGATGGCTGACGATACCCCTGCCGCCGACGTGCGGCAGGGCATGCTATGGGTTCTGCTGGATATGGCTTTGGTCAGCAGCATGACGGTACTGGTGAAGAAGGGCGGTGCCGATTTTCCGGCGGTGCAGATGGTCTTCTTCCGCTCGCTTGTGGGGCTGGTCGCGGTGCTGCCGCTGGTATGGCGTAACTGGGCGGCCATCCGGCAGACGCGTAACGCCAAGCGCAATGTGCTGCGCGTGACCTGCAACGCCGTCGCGCTATCGAGCAACTGGGGGGCGCTGACGATTTTGCCGCTGGCGACGGCCAATGCCATCGGGTTTTTGCGCCCGCTGGTCGTAATGGTTATGGCCATCTTTTTACTTGGCGAGCGGGTGACGGGCTGGCGGTGGTGCGGCGCGGCGCTGGGCTTGTTGGGGGTGGGCGTCATGCTGCTGCCCCGGCTGACAGGGTTTGGCGAGGAAGACCTTGGCCTTGGCTACCTTTTTGCGGGTGGCGCGATCTTGTTCGGCGCGATGGCCACCATCCAGACCCGCGCGCTGAAGGGCGAGAATACGACAGTGATGATGGTCTTTTACACGCTGGGGCTGACGCTGTTTACCGCCATTCCGGCGATGTTGGTCTGGCAACCTGTCTCAATCGGCCAGCTGCCGCTGCTGTTGGGAATAGGCATTATCGCGCAGGTCGCGCAGTATTGCTATTTGCGGGGCTATCAACTGGCGCCCGCAACGCGGCTTGCGCCGCTAGGGTACCTGTCGCTGATTTTCGCGACCATCATGGGCTACACCTTTTTTGACGAGATCCCCACACTTTACACCCTTGGCGGGGCGCTGGTTATCATTCTGGGGTTGGTGGTGGCCCGCCGCCACGCATAGCAGGCGGGCCGAGGCCGTTATTCCACGCAGTCGTTGATCGGGGCGGCACGCACGATGGGGAAGCAGCTTGCCCATTTATCGGTGCGCGAGGGCCATGGGGTCAGGAATTCGGGGCTTTCTTCCAGCTCAAGCACACCCAGCGCCTGCAGGTCTTTCACGCGGCCATCCAGATATTCCTTGATGACGTTTACCTTGTCGTCGGCCACATGCGCGATCCAGACATCGTTCACCACTTGGCGGTTGCCGCGCTGGAAGGTGCGGAACTGCACCTCGGCGGCGATGCGGCCGGTTTCGGTGTCGATGTAGAAGGCGTCGGCAGGGAAATAGAGGCTGGTGTCGGTGGCGGCGCCGCAGAATGCCTCAAGGTCGGCCATCATCGCCTCGCGGCCGTTCACCGCGCTGGTCGGGTACGAGAACGACACGTCGTCGGTGATGGCATTGGCCATCGCGTCGCGGTCGCAAACGGCCCATGCGGTTGCGATGTCGAAAATCAGGTTCTGCATCGTCGCACGCTGGGTGCCTTCGGTCTCGAGCGTGCCATCGAAGAACACGCCCGGGCGCACTTCGGCGGCAAGGGCGGGGGCCGCTGTCATGGCGGCGACGATGAAGGGGGCAATCAGCTTTTTCATTTTTGGTCCCTGTTGGTTTTATTGGGTTAAAGCGCATCGCCGCCGCGCGCGGCCGCGACGATGTTGTTTAAAAGGCAGGCCGCGGTGACAGGCCCGACCCCGTTCGGCACATGCGAGACAATCGCCGCATGGCCCATCAGGTCGGCCAGATCGGCATCGCCGATCAAGCCGCCGTCTTTGGGAATGATCGCCAAGTCCAGCACGCGGCCGCCTTGGGCGATGTGGTCACGCCCCAGCAGGCCCGCGACGCCGGCAGCCGAAATCACCAGATCGGCTGCGCGCGTGTGGGCGGGCAGGTCGCGCGTGTCGATATGGCACAGCGTCACGGTCGCGCCCGCATCAGTCAGCAGCATCGACAGCGGCCGCCCGATCAGGCGCGAGGCGCCGATGATTGTAACGTTCTGCCCGCGCAGATCGCCCAAAATGGCGCGCGCGCACAGCAGGCTGGCCATTGCGGTTGCGGCGGGACGCGGCGTGCCTTCGCCCAGCAGCAGGGGCCCCGCCAGCAGCGGGTGCTGCCCGTCGACGTCTTTTTGTGGCCCAATGGCACTGGCGGCCAAGGCAGGGGTCAGTCCGGGGGGCAGCGGAAACAGCGTCGCCACCGCGTCGAGGCCGGGGTCAGCCGCCAGTTCGGCAAGCTGGTCCAGCGGAGCGTCGGCATAGCTTTCGGCGCGCAGGGTAATGCCTGCCGCGCGGGCCAGATCGATTTGGCGGGCCAGATAGGCGCGGGCGGGGCCGTTTGCGGGGTCATGCAGCGTGACACAAACCGGGGCGCGCCCCAGTGCCTGCACGGCGGCGGCGACATCGGCCAGAATACTATCGGCCAGCGCGAAGCCTGTGAAAATCGTGGTCATTGCAGCGCACTGCCCAAGGCCGACGCGGTCGCTTGCATACGGGGGGCCAGTCGACCTGCAATTTCCACCGCGTCGTGCCCGTTCGTCGGGAAGATGATCGACAGCGCGCCGGTGACACGGCGCATGCCATCAAACACCGGCACGGCCAATGATGCGACGCCATCGACATATTCACCGTCCGATAGGCAGTAGCCCAAGCGGCGGCAGTCGGCCAGAATCTGCGCCAGCTTTGCATCGTCGGTTTCGGTCTGCGGCGTGTGCGCTTGGCTGGGCAGACGGGCGAGGGTGCTGGCGCGTTCAACATCAGGCAGGAAGGCCAGAATGACGCGGCCGACAGCGGTGGGCAGCAGCGGCGCGCGGCTGCCCACTGTGACCATGTTCAACGTGAATCGCGCGGGCAGAAAGGCGTGGGCGACATAGACGGCCTCGGTATCATCCAACATGGCGAAAGATACGCTCTCGCCGATATCCTCGGCGGCGGCGCG
The DNA here is from genome assembly GCF_002117445.1 of Ketogulonicigenium robustum. Classification (NCBI taxonomy): domain Bacteria; kingdom Pseudomonadati; phylum Pseudomonadota; class Alphaproteobacteria; order Rhodobacterales; family Roseobacteraceae; genus Ketogulonicigenium; species Ketogulonicigenium robustum. The sequence goes on along the minus strand of NZ_CP019937.1, from coordinate 1,687,892 downwards.
CAGCAGGGGGTGTACGATCTGAGGCAGGCTGCGCCCCTCGATAAAGCCACGGATCAGGCGCAGGATGTGGGGCGTCAGCTCGTACACGCCGCGATCGGCCTTGGCGTAGCCCTTCTTTTCCAACGTGCGCACAAGGCGGCGGACGACCGTGCGGTTCATATCGGTGCGGGCCGCCAATTCGGGGATAGACAGGCGGCGCTCGCCGCCAGCGAAGGCCTCGATCAGATCGAGGCCGCGCGCGAAGGTCAGCGAGATTTCCTTGTCCTCGTCGAACATGGCGCGGTTTTCGTCAAGCGCTGACATGGTCGGCCTGCTGTTGTGCGATGTTGATGACGTTTTGCAGCAGCATAGCGCGCGTCAGCGGCCCGACCGAGCCATGGGGCGGGGTGACGGCACCGGCTTTGCCCGCGACATCGGCTGCAATGTCCGACACCATCGCGCCGTCATCGCCATAGGTGATGCCGACGCCAACCACCGTCGCCCCAACGCGGATCATTTCGGCGGTCACCAGCGCGGGGTGGCCCGCCGCTGCGATGACGATGTCGGCGCTGCGGGTGAAGGTTGCCAGATCGGGCGTTTTGCTGTGCAGCAAGGTGACGCTGGCGTCGATGCCGGGGGCTGACAGCAGCATGGCCAGCGGGCGCCCGACCAGCAGCCCACGGCCGATGATCACCACATGCTGGCCCGCCAAAGCGATACCGTAGCCACGCAGCAACGCCAGCACCGCCATCGGGGTGCAGGGCGGAATGCCGCCCCTGCCGGTAATCAGTCGCCCTAGATTTTCGGGGTGCAGCCCGTCGATATCTTTTGCAGGGTCGATGGCCGCCGCCACCGCCTGTTCATCGTGGCCGGGGGGCAGGGGAAACTGCACGAAGAAGCCATCGACATCCAGATCGGCGTTCAACCGCGCGACTTCAGCCAGAACATCGGCGGGGGTCGCCTGTTCTGGCAGGCGGATGTTCAGTGCCTCGATCCCGATTTCAGCGCAGTCTTGGTGCTTGCGTGCGACATAGGATTCGCTGGCCGGGTCTGTCCCGACCAGCACGGTCGCCATGACCGGACGAATGCCGCTGGCGGCAACGCGCGCAGCCATTTCCTGACGCAGGCGGGCTGCCAATGCGTCGCCATCCAGCAGCACAGCCATTACTTCAGCCCGATCGAAGGATCGATAAAGCGGTTCGTCACGACATCGTCAATCGTGACATCGGGGTTTGCACGATCGTCCAACATGGGTTTGACCAGATCGAACATGGCGGCCACGCGATCCATATCGAAATCGCCGATGGTGTCGTTTGTGCCATTCCCGACGATGCCGCGTTCTTTTTGGGCCGCAGCCGAGAAGGCATTCAGATCAACGCCCGAACGCCACCAGCTGGCAGAATAGCCACCCTCGGTGAAGTCGGCGATCACTTGGTTCACCTCGGCAGGGTCGGTGATGTAGTCGATCGCGGCTTGCTGCATGATCGGCACCAGCTTTTCAAGGCAGGGCGATAGTTCTTCCAAACGCGGTTGGGCGACGGACAGCATCCCCGTGATCACCGGATATCCCAGATCATTCACAGTGACCGCATCTACGGGCTTCGCCCAGTTCATACCGTTCGACAGGTTGAAGACCTCGGTGGTAACAAAGCCTTGGTTCAACCACGTGCCGTTGTTGGCGACGAAGTTTTCCAGATCGCCACGGTAGCCCTCGACGAATGCCTCGCGCGGGACGCCTTGGTTCACCAGCCACAGCCCGAAGGTGCGCGTGATGGTCGAGACATAGATCATGCCTTTGCCCGACGCGCCGAATTCCTTCAGGTCATCGACCGAATGGAAGCCTTCAGGGTAAGTGCCTTCGTCCCAGATCAGGCCCGAAGGGGCGATGTCCAGCGGCACATAAACGCCCACGACCGGAAACATGTTCGAGAAGATGAACGCGTTATCCAGTTCTTGGAAGCCGAGGTGCGGAATGACGCCCGCCTTCGAGTTGCCGTTGAACAGCGATGAATAGGCCGTCTCGCCATCGCCAAGGCCGATGCCGCCGCCGCCTTCTAGGATCGCCAGCTCAATACCGGTCGAGCCCAGCGGGCCGCGATAGACGCCCGATTCCATCGTGCCGCCCGACCCGATCATCTGGTAAAGGCCGCCGTGTTCAGCCTGCGCCAGCCAGTCTTTTTGGATGTAGAACGGGCTGGGGCAGACATCTGCCAGCGGGGTGGTGTAATTGGCGGTTGCAAATTCGCCAGCCGAGGCCGCAGCGCCCGCAAAAGCGGTCGTCGTCGCCATCAGTGCAGTAAGAATGCGTTTCATCAGCGTTTCCTGTTGGATGAGGGAGGTCTTCAGGTCTTCGCCCGAATGGGCCTTTTCGTCAGCTTTTGCGTTCAGCGGTCTCGTGCCAGCTGGCGAAAATCTTGTTTCCGACCAGCGTGAACACCACGAAAATCCCGATCGACAACGAGGCCGAGGCAATCAGCGCAGCATACATCTGTTCGTATTTGAAGTCGGTCTTGGCGTTGACCAGCATCTGCCCCAAACCGCCGCGACCTGCCATAAAGAACAGCTCTGACGTGACAGCCGCGATGACGGCCATGCTGGTCGAGATGCGGAAGCCGGCAAACAGCGCGGGGGCGGACGAGGGAAGGCCCGCTTTCCATAGCATCGTCGTCCAGCTGGCGCCTTGCAGGCGGAACAGGTTCAGCACGCCTTGGTCGAGGCTTTTCAGGCCCAGCAGCAGCGTGGTGGGGATGGCGAAGAAGGTGAACAGGATCACGATCAGTACCTTGGGCATAAACCCGAAACCCAGCGCCGATTGGATCAACGGAATGATCGCCATGATCGGAATGGATTGCAGCGCGACAAGGAAGGGATAGACGGCGCGTTCCATCACGTAAAAACGGAACATGATGATCCCCAGTGCCATGCCGATCGGGATCGAGAACGCGAGGCCCGTCAGCGCGATGATCAGCGTGGTCAGGCTGCGGCTGCCGAGTTCCGCCCAGACTTCGGGGCGGGACAGGGCCTTGTCCCACATGCCGATGGCCGAGGGCATCAGGAATTGACGGTGGGCAGGCAGGCTTTCACGCACCAGCCAATAGGTCACCACCACAATCACCCCCATGATCAGCGGGGGCAGAAAAGTCGCCATGACCTTTTGCGCAGGGGTTTTGGGCGGGGCGACCGGGGTGGGGGCATAGGCCTCGGTGCGGATCTTGGGGGCGATATCGGTCATGGCTCAATCCTCGATGGCGTGGCGCAGGGCAACCGAAACTTCGCCGGCAATGCGGCTGAATTCGGGGTCATAGCGCAGCTCGGGCTGGCGGGGGTAGGCAAAGGGAATGTCGAAATCCGCGATGATGCGGCCGGGGCGGCGGCTCATCACGATCACGCGCGACGACATGTAAACCGCTTCGGGGATCGAATGGGTGATGAACATGCCGGTAAAACCGTTGCGCAGATAAAGGGCGATCAACTCGTCATTCAGCCGCTCGCGGGTGATTTCATCCAGCGCGCCAAAGGGTTCGTCGAACATGAACACAGCGGGGTTCAGCGCCAGGGACCGTGCCAGCGACGCCCGCATTTTCATGCCGCCCGACAGGCGTTTAGGGTAGTGGTTTTCAAACCCTTTCAGGCCGACCAGTTCAATCTGTTCCAGCGCGATCTTGCGGCGTTCCTCGGGGGGGACGCCGCGCAGTTCCATCAGCAGCTCGACGTTGGGCAAAACGGTGCGCCACGGCAGCAGCGTCGCATCCTGAAACGTGTAGCCGAGGTTCGAGCGGTCGACGCGGATCTCGCCGCCGGTATGTTCCTCGAGGCCAGAGGCCAGTTTCAGCAAGGTGGACTTGCCACATCCCGACGGGCCGACCACAGAGACGAACTCGCCCCGCCGGATCGTCAGGTCGACGTCTTGCAACGCTACGGTGCCATCAGGGTATTGCATCGACACATTGTCGAAACGCAGGGCCAGCGTGGCAAGATCTGGCTTTTCCGTCGCTAGGTCGGTCACGGGCATTCCCCCTTAGAACTTCAGCATGGCTTGGCGCACCTTGGCCAGATAGGCGTCGGTATCGGCACGGGTCACGTTGTTCATGTCATACAGCGCATGGTAGCTGACCTTGACCAGCGGGTTACACACGACGCGAAGGAAACGCGTGCCGTTCTTGCGCGGCGGGTCACCCAAGAACCACGCGCGCCACTTTTTCGAGCCATATGTCGTCACGGTCGCCAGTTTTTTGATGTTCATCAACCCGGGGCCCATCTGGCCGTCGCGCAGTTTGAACGACACATCGGGGATAAACACGCGGTCGATATACCCCTTGAGAATCGCGGGCCAGCCAAAGCTCCAGACAGGGTGGCACAGCACCAGCGCATCGCAGCTTTCCAGTCGGCGGACATAGTCATCGACCAGCGCGCGGTTGGCGGGGACATCGTGGTAAGTATCGCGGTCGTGCCGCGACAGTACAGGGTTGAAGCCGTCTTTATACAGGTCGAGGTCGTCAACCTCGTGGCCGGCCTCGCGCAGGCTGTCGACCACTGTGCGGTGCAGGGCGGCGTTGAAGCTGTCTTCCTGCGGGTGGGCGTAAATGACGTGAACTTTCATGGCGTTACTCTTGGAACAGGAAGGATTTGCCAGCTTCGGGCTGCCAATCGGGGTGGGTCCAGGCGATCATCTTGCCGGGGTTCATCAGGCCTTTGGGGTCGGTTTGGCGCTTGAACTCCAGCTGGGAAATATCGGTGCGCTTCATGCCGCCTTCCTCCAACGTGACGCGATGGGGATTGAAGACGGTAATGCCGAAATCACGCTCCAGCGCGGCGATCAGGGCCTCCAGCCGCTCCTCGGTGCTAAAGCGGATGATGGGCATGGCGACGGGGCTGACGACGCCCGAAAAGCGGGTGAATTCAAAGTGCAGCATGATTTCGTCGCCGAAATGTGTGTCCAGCGCGGCGATGGTTTCGGCCATCGCATCGCGCGGGAACATCATTTGCAGATAGGTCAGGCCGGGGTCGGTTTTGATGGCGCGCAGCGTGGTGTGGTTCCACGCCATTTCAAACACGGCGGGCAGACGCAGGGCAGGGTCGGCCTGATCGGCGCGATAGACCAGTTCGGCGGTTGGCCATTGGGCCAGATGCGCGGTGAAGGCGGGCAGATCCTCGCGCCGAACCATGGCGGCGATCACGCCGCGGCCGGTGCCGACGAAGGGGCGGAAGCGCTGAAAGAACAGCTCGGGGATGGGCGCGGCAAAGGAGGACAGCATCCGCAGCAGGACGGCCGTGTTTTCCCCAAGGCTGATCGCCAGATCATTCGCGCCCGCAAAATCGGGGGTGGTGACCATGACATCGACCCAGTCGCTGCTGGGATCGACCGGAATTTCGATTTCCGTCATCACGCCGTTCACGCCATACGCATGGGCGGCTTTGTGAATATCCTCGCCCGTCAGATCCAGAATGCGGGGCGTTTCTTCCATCGTGACCAGCCGCACGCGACGGATGTTTGCGGGGTTGCGCAGTCCGCCCCACCGGATCGCGCCGACGCCGGACGATCCCCCCGCGATGAACCCGCCAATGCTGGCCGAGGCCGTAGTCGAGGGGAACAGGCGGATCTCGCGGCCGTGTTCGCGCAGATGGTGTTCGATATGTTCGATGATGGTGCCCGCGCGGGCGGTGACGGTGTCCTCGCCCAGCTGGGTGATGCCGACCAGCTTGTTGGTGTGCAGCACCACGCCGCCCTGCAGCGGCATGGATTGCCCGTAGTTGCCGGTGCCCCCGCCGCGCACGGTGACTGGCACGTCATTTGCATAGGCGGCGGCGAGGATGCGGACAACCTCGTCCTCGTCCTTGGGGGACACCACCAGATCGCCGACAAACCCGTCCAACTGGCGTTTCAGGATCGGCGAATACCAGAAAAAGTCGCGGCTTTTCAGGCGCACGATATTGGGGCGGTCTTCGACCTCGATCCCGTCGATCGCGGCGCGGAAGGCGTCGAGGTTCATGCCAAGTCCTTTCTAATCGGGCTGCCGCTGCGCAGCACGCGGCGGTCTTCGTGCGCGCGCGAGAACAGGTCGGCCCAGTCTGTCGCGTCGAAAATGATCAAATCGGCTGCGCGGCCTGTCTGGATGGTGCCCAGCGGCAGGCCCATAGTCGCGGCGGGCTGTGCAGTGGCGGCGGTGATCCAGTTTTGCGGCGCGCCCTCTAGCTGACCCAGCAGCAGTGCGTTACGCATCACCTCCAGCATGTCGTAGCCGCCGTAGGCGAAGAACGGGTCTTGCACGTTGTCCGATGCAAAGCTGACCGGAATGCCCGCCGCGCGCAGTTCCTGCACGCGCGTCATGCCGCGCAGGGGCGACAGTTGGCCGGGGGCGCGGCCCATCAGGAAGGCGTTCGACATGGGCAGGCTGACGACATGCACGCCAGCGTCGGCCATGCGGTTGATGATGGGTTGGGCAGCATCTGGTGCAATCGCCGACAGCTTGCAGCAGTGGCTGAGGGTAACGCGACCGGTAAACCCTGTGCGGTCCAGCGCGTCCAGCACCGCCTCGATCCCGTTTGCGGCGGGGTCGATGGTCTCGTCGACGTGGAAATCCACATCCAGCCCCGCGGCGGCGGCGGTGGTGAAAAAGCGGTCAATCACCGCAGGCGGGCATGCGTCCGAGGAGATATACCCCCCGACGACGCCGCCAGTGGCCGCAATCTGCGCGCAGCGGTCGGCAAAATCGTCCGAGGCCGCGCGCTCGATCCGCATGAGGGCGACGGGTTGGATGGTGAGCTTGCCGCCCCAGCGATCTTGCAGCGCGACCAGTGCTTGCCACGCGGGGTTGTCGGCGGGGGCCAACATGCTGTCGGTGTGCGAGCGTAGCGCGATTGTGCCGCGCTGGTAGGCGGCGGCAGCGGCGCGTTCCAGCCGCGCGTCCAGATCGGCCCGGGTGCGGTTCGGGGCGTCGGCCATGGCCAGTTGCACGGCTTCCTCTAGCCCCGTTTTGCTGACGCCCGCGCGTTTGGCGGTGTAGGTTTTGTCCAAATGCACGTGCATATCGACAAAACACGGCAGAACGATGCGTCCGTTTAGATCCTCGGTTTCGCCCTGAACCGGTTCGGAGCTGATAAGGCCGTTCGCAATGTGCAGATCCAGCTGGATCAGGCCCTCGCCGACATCGGTACCGGTCAGGTTCGGGCAAAGCGCGGCGGGGATGCGTGCGTTTTGGAAAATGCGGTTCATGCCGCACTCCCGGGCAGCGGGTGCGCGGCCACTTCGTCCAGAAGTGTTCCGAAACGCGCGGCGGAATGTGCCACCAACTGCGCCCCAAGGGCCGCCGTCGCGCTGGCGGCATCGCCCGCAGCGCCTGCGGGGTGCAGGTCCTCGGCACACCATCCGGTTGTCACGCTGCCCATCATGCGCAGCACGCTATTGCTTTGCGCGACCGCTGCCGAAGCGGGCACGAAGTGCTGCGCCTGTGTCATATCGACCAGATCGGGGCGGAAATGCAGCATCGCTGCCGTTTCGACCAGACCGCCGTGGATCCCCTCGGCCTGCTCGCGCGGTGATACGGTGCCTTCGGGAAAACCCATTCCAATCCAACCGGCAGTGACGGCCAGTATGTCGTGTTGAATGCGCAGGCTACGCACCAGCATCTGCAGCGCGGGCACGTTGCCGCCATGGGCGTTGATGCACACCAGCCGCTTGATGCCCGCGCGGGCAACGCTTGCGCCGATTTGCTCCAGCACGCTCAGCAGCGTCGGGCCATCCAGCGTCAGCGTGCCGGGGAAGTGGATGTGTTCGTCAGATTTGGCGACGGCAATCGTCGGCAGGATCAACACGTCAGCGCTGTTCGCGGCGGCGGCGGATAGTTCCGCCATTTCGGTGGCCAGCAGCGTGTCGGTATTCAGCGGCAAGTGGGGCCCGTGTTGTTCTGTCGCGCCCACGGGCAGCAGCGCGACGGCCCCTGCCAAAGCGGGTGTGAAGTCGGGTGCGCGCAGGTCGGACCAGTATCTATAGGGCATTTGATCGATTATCGAGCGTTAGGTCGGTTATATGTTGATTGAACGCGAATGACGCCTGCCGCAAGGTCTGCTGGTGCCTTGCTACCGAGTCATCTGATCTGGTGTTAAAATTTGTGCAGATCGCCCGCGCTGCGATTGATTTGTCATCGGTGTCGCAACGGGCCTTGATTTCTGGCGCGCGGCGCATCACAGACACCCGTTCAATTGGAGAATGCCATGAAACCGCTAGAACCCAAGACGATCCGGCCGCCCTTTGGTCACTATTCATCGGGTGTGGCGGTGGATGCGCCGCAAAAACTGGTCGTCACATCCGGCCAGCTGGGGGTTGGCCCCGACGATGTCGCGCCGCCCGACGTGCTGGAACAGGCGCGGATCTGTTTTGCCAACTGCGGCGCGATCTTGGCCGAGGCGGGCCTTGGCCCGCAGCATGCGATCCGCGTGGCGGGCTTCGTCACCCGGCGCGAGGATTTTGCTGCCTACATGCAAGCGCGTGACGAGTGGCTGGCCGATGCGCCCGTGAAACCTGCCTCGACCTTGCTGATCGTCACGGGGTTCACGCGCCCCGAGTTTCTGGTTGAAGTCGAAGTGACGGCGGCGCTGTCATGATTGCGATTGATGAAATATTCTTGGTGACTGCCCCCGGGCTTGAGGACGTGCTGGCCGACGAGGCCCGCGCGCTGGGCCTGAACGTGACGGGCACCATTCCGGGCGGCGTGACGGTGGAAGGCGGCTGGCCCGCAGTTTGGCGGGCCAATGTTAAGCTGCGCGGCGCCGTGCGTGTGCTGGCGCGGATCGCGTCGTTTCGTGCGATGCACTTGGCGCAGTTGGATAAGCGCGCCCGCAAAATCGCGTGGGACCAGCTGCTGCGCGCGGATGTTCCCGTCAAGGTCGAGGCGGTGACCGTAAAGTCCAAGATTTACCACGCGGGTGCCGCTGCGCAGCGCGTGGAAACCGCCATCCGCGAAACGCTGGGCGCGCCCATTGCGCAAGACGCGCCCATCACCATCAAAGTGCGGATCGAGGATGATCTGGTGACGATTTCCGTCGATACGACGGGTGAGTCGCTGCACAAGCGTGGCCACAAGCAGGCCGTGAACAAGGCCCCCATGCGCGAGACGCTGGCCGCGCTGTTCCTGCGCCAATGCGGCTACCACGGGCAGATGCCGGTGCTGGACCCCATGTGCGGGTCGGGGACGCTGGTGATCGAGGCGGCCGAGGTGGCGATGGATCTGCCCGCTGGCCGCGCGCGCAGCTTTGCCTTTGAACAACTGGCCGAATTTGATCGCGCCGCGCTGGCGGGGCTGAAGGCGGGCGGGCGGCGCACCGATTTGCGCTTCTATGGCAGCGATCGCGATGCTGGGGCCATCCGCATGAGCCGCGATAATGCGGCCCGCGCGGGTGTGGGCGAAGTGACGACATTCGAGACCAAATCCATTTCCGACATCACCCCGCCCGAGGGGCCTGCCGGTTTGGTCATCATCAACCCGCCCTATGGCGCGCGCATTGGCGAGAAGAAGACGCTGTTCGGCCTGTACGGCGCGATGGGCAAGGTGCTGAGCGAGCGTTTCAAAGGCTGGCAGGTTGGCATCATCACGTCGGACAGCGGATTGGCCAAAGCGACGGGGCTGCCGTTCTTGCCTTCGGGGACGGTGGTGGCTAACGGCGGGCTGAAGGTGCAGCTTTTCCGCACCGACCCGCTGTAAACGCGGATGTAAAAAAGGCCCCCGAAGCGGGGGCCTTTTGGTATCAGAAGCTGAGGGCGCGGTCGCCTTTTGCATCCTTGATGCGGTTGGGCAGGCCCATCTGGTTCAACAGGTTCAGGAACGGCTTGGGGTCCAGTTCCTCGACGTTGGCCATCGTTTTCACGTCCCACGTGCCATCGGCCACCAGCAGGGCAGCAGCCACGGGGGGCACGCCTGCGGTGTAGGAAATGCCCTGTGCGCCGGTCTCGGCATAGGCTTCCTCGTGGTCGGCGATATTGTAGATGAACACCTCGGCGGGGGCGCCGTCTTTGGTGCCGCGCACGAAGTCACCGATGCAGGTCTTGCCGGTATAGTCGGGGGCCAAACTGGACGGGTCAGGCAGCACTGCCTTGACCACTTTCAGCGGCACGACTTCCAGCCCTTCGGCGGTTTTCACCGGCCTTTCCGACAGCAGGCCAAGGTTGTTCAGCACGGTGAACACGTTGATGTAGTGATCGCCAAAGCCCATCCAGAAACGCACATCCGCATCGGGGTAGCGGGCCGACAACGAGTGAACCTCGTCATGGCCGGTCAGATAGGCTTTTTGGGTGCCGACGACGGGCATGTCCCATTCTTTGCCGACCTCGAACATCTTGTTCGTCTGCCACGCGCCGTTCTGCCACGAATAGACCGTGCCGGTGAATTCGCGGAAGTTGATTTCGGGGTCGAAGTTGGTCGAGAACCAACGGCCGTGGCTGCCTGCGTTGATGTCGACGATGTCGATGCTGTAGATCGTATCCAGATAGTCGTCGGCGGCCAGACGGGCATAGGCGTTCACCACGCCCGGATCAAACCCGACGCCCAGAATCGCGGTGACGCCCGCAGCGGCGCAATCCGCGCGGCGCTTCCATTCGTAATTGCCATACCACGGCGGGATCTCGCAGATTTTGGCGGGGTCTTCGTGGATGGCGGTGTCCAGATAGGCGGCGCCGGTCTGGATGCAGGCCTCTAGCACATACATGTTCACGAAGGCCGAGCCGACGTTAATCACGATTTGCGCGCCGGTGTCGCGGATCAGCGCGGCGACGGCAGCCGTGTCCATCGCGTCGATGCTGTGCGCGGTAAAGCTGCCCGCCACCTTCATCGCGCCCTTGTCGGTCACGCTTTGAATGATCGCATCGCATTTGGCCTTGGTGCGCGAGGCGATGTGCAGATCGCCAAGACGATCGTTATTTTGCGCGCATTTATGCGCGACAACTTGGGCGACGCCACCGGCGCCGATAATTAGGACGTTCTTTTTCACTTCGAACCGTCTCCTTTAAGGACAGAGGGAAGGGCCCCACTCAGCCGAGGCTGGAGGCATAGTCGGCAAAGCCGAATTCACGTGCAACAGTCAAGCTGCCATCCAGTTCGCGGATGACGATGGACGGCATCTTCACGCCGTTGAACCAGTTTTTCTTGACCATTGTGTAACCGGCGGCATCGGCAATCGAAATGCGATCGCCCACCTGCAGCGGCTGCGGGAAGGTGAAGTCACCGAAAATATCACCCGCGAGGCAGGATTTTCCGGCGATTTGATAGGCGTATTGGCCCGATGTCTCCATCTTGGCAGTGGTGCGGTAGATCAACAGATCCAGCATATGCGCCTCGACCGAGCTGTCGACGATGGCCAGATCTTTGCCGTTGTTCAGGATGTCCAGCACCGTCACCTCTAGCGAGGTGGTGTTGGTGATGGTCGCCTCGCCCGGCTCCAGATAGACCTGCACGCCCATGTTCTGCGCAAAGGCCTTGAGGCGCGCGGCAAGTTTTTCCAGCGGGTAGCCCTCGCCGGTGAAGTGGATGCCGCCGCCAAGGCTGACCCAATCCAACTGGCGCAGGATGTCGCCAAACTCGGCCTCGATGCGCGTCAACTGGCTGTCGAACAGGTCGTAATCGCCGTTTTCGCAGTTGTAATGGATCATCACGCCCGAGATCAGCGGAAGGACGGCGCGGATCTTGTCCACATCCCATTCGCCAAGGCGCGAGAACGGGCGCGCGGGGTCGGCCAGATCGAAACCGCTGGTCGAAAAACGCGGGTTCAGGCGTAGGCCGCGCGCGATCCCGGCCGAGGCAGCCTCGAACCGCGTCAGTTGGCCGATCGAGTTGAAGATGATCTTGTCGGCGTAGCTGACTGCCTCGTTGATCTCGTTATCCGACCATGCGACGGAATAGGCATGGGTTTCCTTGCCGAACTTCTCGCGGCCCAAGCGTAGCTCGTACAGCGAGGACGACGTGGTGCCGTCCATCTCGGCCGACAGCTGGTCAAAGACCGGCCATGTGGCAAAGCATTTCAACGCCAGCAGCGTTTTCGCACCTGACAAAGCACGCAGGCGGTTGATGATCTGAAGGTTGCGCGAAAGTTTCGTGCGGTCGATCAGGTAGAAGGGTGTTTCAATCACCACGCATCCCCCAAAGGCCAAAATAATAGGGGCCGACCTATAAGGCGCATCGGCCAAAGGTGCAAGGTCAGCCGCGCAGGCGTGCAACCGCCCATTGCGCGGCGTCGCGCAGAACGGGGTCATCCGCCAGCACATGCGCCTGCGCTGAGGGGATCAATTCGGGGCGGGCTGAATTGCCGATGGCATACATCACGTTGCGCAGGAATTTATTCACGCCAATGCGCTTGATCGGGCTGCCGGAAAAACGCGCGCGAAAGCTGGTGTCATCCAGCTGCGCCAGCTCGGCCAAGGGCGGGTTGCCGACATCGCCGTGATAGCGCGCATCGCTGGCGGCGACGGCGAATTTGTTCCACGGGCATATGGCAAGGCAATCGTCGCAGCCATAGATGCGGTTGCCCATTTTCGACCGCAGCTCCAGCGGCACGGGCTGGCTGCTTTCGATCGTCAGATATGACACGCATTTACGCGGATCCAGCCGCCCCGGCCCGATGAAGGCCTGCGTCGGGCAAATGTCGAGGCACGATGTGCAGCTGCCGCAGCTGGGGCGCACGGGGGCGTCGGGCTCCAGTTCCAACGTGGTGAAGATGCACCCGAGGAACACCCAGTTGCCGAAGTTGCGCGACAGGATGCAGCCATGTTTGCCGGTCCAGCCCAAACCAGCCTCGCGCGCAAGGGGGCGTTCCATGACCGGCGCCGTGTCGACGAAGACTTTGATTTCGCTGCCCGGCGCTTGTTCGATCAGCCAACGGCCCACGCGCTTCAGGCGTTTTTTCACCAGATCGTGGTAGTCTTTGCCCTGTGCATAAACGCTGATCGCGCCGCGTGTGGGGTCTTCCAATGCCGAAAGCGGATTGTAGGTCGGGGCGTAGCTTTCGGCCAGCATGATGACCGAGCGGGCTTCCGGCCACAGGGCAGTAGGGTCGGCGCGCCAGTCGATTCGGTCTTCCAGCCATTGCATCTCGCCGTGCAGCCCTTCGGCGACGAAGGCGCGCAGACCCTCGCCATCTTTGCGGACGCTATCGGGGCGGCAGATGCCCATGGCGACGAAACCCGCCGACAGCGCCTCGGCATGCAGGCGCTGTTTCAGGGTTTCAGAAGTCGAGGTCGGCATAGTGCGGGGCGGGCAGGAAGCTGGGGATCTGGTCGGCCAGCAAACCGCGGAACGCGGGGCGCGATTTGATCTTGGCATACCATTCGCGCACCAGATCCGACCGGTTCCAGTCGACGTCGGAAATGTAATCGAGGCAGGACAGATGCGCGGCGGCGGTGAAATCGGCCAGCGTCATTTCATTCCCGGCCAGCCAGCGACGGCTTTCCAGCAGCCAGTGCAGGTAATCGATGTGATATTTGATCGCCCGCGCGCCTTCCTTGATGCGCGTCGAATCGGGGTAGCCGCCGCCTTGCACCTTTTTGAAGATGCGTTCCGTCAGCAGTTTGTTCGTGACCTCTTGGTAGAACTTGTCGTCGAACCAGCCGATTAGGCGGCGCACTTCGTACTTGGCCTCGGGGTCTCGGGGCATCAGGGGCGGGGTGGGGAAGATGTCTTCGATATATTCGCAGATCGCAGTGCTTTCGGTCAGAAAGCGGTTTTCCAACTTCAGCACCGGCACTTTGCCAGCGGGGTTGCGTCGCAGCAGTTCGGGCGATTGTTCCCAGTAGCGCTCCTCGACCAGCTCGACCTCGATACGCTTTTCGCCCAGGCACAGGCGCACTTTGCGGCAAAACGGCGAAAGGGGGAAATGATACAAGCGTGTCATGGCGGATCGGGCACTCCAGTGGGCGGGTCTGCACTGAATGCAGCGAATGGGCCGCGCGATCAATAGGCGCGCGGCGGCTTTACATGAAACAACTGGCCCGTGCGGTTCCGCGAATTGTCGCAGCGCCGTCGGCGATGGCGTTGGCGCGGCGGTTGACGAAGGCGCTGGGGTCAACGGGCGAGCGTTCTTTGGGGTTGGGCAAAATGGCTGCCAGCAAAGCGGCTTGACGGTTGGTCAAATCCGCCGCCGAGCGGCCAAAGTAGTGCTGCGCTGCCGCCTCGACCCCGAAGACGCCGGTGTCGAATTCGGCGACGTTCAGATAGACTTCCAAAATGCGCCGCTTGGACCAGAACAGCTCGACCACGGGGGTCATGACCGCCTCGAGCGATTTGCGCGCCCAGTTGCGACCGTGCCACAGAAAGACGTTCTTCACCACCTGCTGGCTGATCGTCGATGCGCCGCCCAGACGCGAATCGATGGCGGTGCGGATCGCGTCCAGATCGAGGCCCCAGTGACGGCAGAAATTCGCATCCTCGGCTGCGACGGCCGACAGCGCCATGGCGGGGGCGATCCGGTCCATCGGCACCCATGTATGGCGAACGCCGCCCTGACGGACGGATTCGGCCAGCATGTAGGGCGTGGTTGGCGGGCGAACGACTGCGAAGATCATGGTCAGTGCGACAAACACGACGACAAGGCCCGCCGCCGCCAAGCCTATGGCCTTGGCTGCGCGCAGCGCCCATGTGCCCGCGCGCGGCGGGGCCTTGCTTGCCTTGCGCGCGCCGGACTTGCGCGGGCTAGCCTTTTTTGCGGAGGCCTTTTTCACGGGCGCGACTTTTTCAGATCCGCCTTCGGCAGGGGCGGCCGTGCGGCTGCGCCGCCGCGCAGGGCGGGGCGCGTCGTTGGTGTCATGCGGGGGTGGGGCATCGGGCTCGTCAACCATAGGCGCATTAGGCATGTGCCACCGTGCCGGTCAAGCGGCTCGCTTACCAGCATGCCACCTGCACGGTGATTGCGCGGGCAATTTGCGCCACCGCGCCAGCGGCGATGGCGGGGTGCGGGCCAGCATCCAGCGCCGCACCGGCAAAGGCTGCGACGGTCGTAGCCGACACCGCTGATGCAGCGCCGCTTGCGTTGTCGCTGGTGGGCACCAGCAGCCCGATGACCGATCCGGCCCCGTCCAGAACGGGGCCGCCGATGTCGCCGCTGCCGGTTTGCGCGGATATCCGCAGTTGCGTCGCAGTTGTGTCCGTCTGTGCCAGCATTTGCGCACGCGCGGGTGTTGTGCTGGCCTGCGCCAAGACGGTACCCGCCGAAAACCCCGCGACGACTGCGGCGGTGTCACCTGCTGCGGGGGCTGCAAATCGCGCGACAGCGGCGGGCGCGCTGGGCGTCGCCGGGGCAACGATCGCGACACCGCCTGCCGCGCGGCGCAGGGTTGCGGGCCGGTCGCCGCCCAGCACAAAGCGGGTGCATTGGGCCAACGGCGCGGCTGCGGTGGCAACTTCGCCCTGCGCGTTGACGTAGACCCCCGCCTGCAGCACGCGCGGCGTATCGATTGTCGTGTCTACAGGCGGGGTGGTGCTGTTGCTGGTCGCCCCGTGATCAAGCGTGCCGGGCAGAACGCGGTAGCTGGCCTGCATACGCGCCAGCAGCCGGCCGAACACACGGTCATCACCTGTCGGCCACACCAGCGCGAATCCCTTGATCACCCCGTCGCGCGCGGTGGCTTGCAGATGAATCCGCCGCTGGGCGTCCGCCCCCTCGATCAGCAGCGACGGGCCGCTGCGCTGTACCCGCGCGCCCGCAGGCACGACGGGCAACGCTCCCAGTTCAGCGGCAAGGCTGGCAAGACGCGCGCTGTCGCCTGATTGCGAGATCAGCAGAACTGCGGCGGGGCTGTCGGTCGCTTGCCACAGCGCGAAGGGCGGCGTTGCGTCCCGCGCTGCGACGACTGCGGTGGGGATCTCGATTTCAATGCCCGCGGCGGTATCGCGCGTCAGCGTCAGGCCAAGCGGGGCGAGAATCGCGTTGTAATCGGTGATCAGCGCGTCACGCTCGGCGCTGGTCAGAACGCCTGTCGGGGCGCTGCCGCGCTGGGTTTGCCACGCGGTCATCGCATCGCGCGTGCCGCGCCCGAACAGGCCGTCGATTGCGCCGCTGTAAACACCGGCGTCGGCCAAAGCCGACTGGATGGCCTGCTTGGCCGCGCGATCCAGCAGGTTTTCACTGGCCAACGCGGTCTCGACCGTCTCGGCAGGGTCCGTTTCTACGGGAGGCTCCACAGCAGGGGGCGGCGCCACCACAGCGCTAGCCGCCGGTAGCGGGCGCGGCGTGAGGTCTGCGCCGCTGCCGATAGGCCAGAATTGTTGGCGAAACTGGCTGCCGTCGACGATGTAGCTGTCGTTCGGGGCCGCGCGGTCGCGCAGCAGTTGGGCAAGGTAGGCCGTCGCATCGCTGCGGGTGTAGGGCCCCAGAACGATGGCATACCACCCGCTGGGCAGCGTCCAGCCCGATACATCGGGAAGGCCGCCCGAATAGGCGCGCACCCGTTGCTGCGCCATGGCGAGGGTCGGCTGCGCCTCGATCTGCACCCACGCGGGGCCATCTTGTGCCGCCGCATCGCGGTGGGCGGCCAGCAGCGCGGCTGCACATAAGATGATCGACAGGGCCAGTTTGCGCCAAAGGCGGGACAGGTCGGGCGAAGTGGCGCGCAGGGGGGGCATCGGTATTCCTCGGGTCGGTGTGGCGGCAATCTAGCCGGATGATCGCGCCCCGCCAGCCCCAAAAGCAGCGATACGCGCGCGCTTCATTGACCCTTTGGCCTGCGCGCAATATGGAAACGGCTGTAAATCCTGCGCCACGCGGCGTGCAAAGACCCGATGCATCCAGAAATCCCGAGGTTGCGATGACAAAGACCGGCGCCCCCCGATCCTTTCAGGAGATTATCCTGAGGCTGCAGAACTATTGGGCGGCCCAAGGCTGCGCCGTGCTGCAACCCTATGACATGGAAGTCGGGGCAGGTACGTTCCACCCCGCAACCACGCTGCGCGCGCTGGGCAGCAAGCCTTGGGCTGCGGCCTATGTGCAGCCCTCGCGCCGGCCGACCGATGGGCGCTATGGCGAGAACCCGAACCGTCTGCAGCACTATTACCAGTTTCAGGTGCTGATGAAGCCCAGCCCCGCCAATCTGCAAGAGCTGTACCTTGGCAGCCTTGACGCGATCGGCATCGACACCGGCCTGCACGATGTGCGCTTTGTCGAGGATGACTGGGAAAGCCCGACGCTGGGCGCGTGGGGTCTGGGCTGGGAAGTCTGGTGCGACGGGATGGAAGTGTCGCAGTTTACCTATTTCCAGCAAGTCGGCGGGTATGATTGCAAACCTGTCCCAGGCGAGCTGACCTACGGGCTTGAGCGGCTGGCGATGTATGTGCTGGGTGTCGATCACGTGATGGACATGCCGTACAACGATCCTGCAGCCGCCGTCCCGCTGACCTATGGCGATGTCTTCCGCCAGACCGAGGAAGAATATTCGCGCCACAACTTCGATGCGGCGAACACCGACAAGCTGCTGCGCCATTTCGAGGATGCCGAGGCCGAGTGTAAGGCGCTGCTGGATCAGCCCGAGATCGACCCCAAAACCGGCAAGCGGATCATCATGGTGCACCCCGCCTATGACCAATGCATCAAGGCCAGCCATCTTTTCAATCTGCTTGACGCGCGCGGCGTGATTTCCGTGACCGAGCGCCAAGCCTATATCGGGCGTGTCCGTGCATTGGCCAAGGCATGCGCCGATGCCTTCGTGCGCACCGATGCCGCAGGATTCCAAGCATGAACAACAAGATAGTTGCCCGCAGCGTATTGGTCGGGATGCTGCTGTTCGCCCTGATTTTCGGCGGGGTCATGTACTACACGCAGGTCTACGCCTATTACGAAACGCTGGCCCCCGAAGACGTCGGCCCTGTCATGCTGGTGAAGGTCGACGGCACCGCCGCCGAGCTGCCGGTGACTGGTATGCGCGCCATCGACAGCGATTCCAGCCCGTTGCGCTTTCGGGCGTGTTTCAGCGCTTCGGCGCCGCCTGCGGAAATCAGTGCCAGCTTCGCGCGGTACGAGGGGGCATCCCCCTTGGTTGGGCCCAGCTGGTTTGACTGTTTCGACGCGCGCGAAGTGGGCGAGGCGTTGGAATCGGGCGTCGCGCAGGCCTATCTGTGGCAGGAAAACATCCACTACGGCATCGACCGCGTTGTCGCCATCATGCCCGATGGACGCGCCTTTGCATGGCAACAGATGAACCACTGCGGCGAAGTCGTGTATGACGGCGAAGCCGCACCCGAAGGCTGCCCCCCTGCACCGGAAGTATGACCATGGCTGACTTGCTGATCGAAATCTTTTCCGAGGAAATCCCCGCGCGCATGCAGACCCGCGCTGCCGAGGATTTGCGCCGTCTGGTCACAGATGGTCTGGTCGATGCGGGCCTGACGTATGAAGGGGCCGCCGCCTTTTCGACGCCGCGCCGTCTGGTTCTGACCCTGTCGGGCCTGACCGCCGAATCGCGCGCCGTGCGCGAGGAACGCAAAGGCCCCCGTGTCGGCGCACCTGATGCGGCAGTGCAGGGTTTTTTGCGCGCGAGCGGTTTGGCGTTGGAGCAATTGGAAGTTCGCGCCGAAAAGGGCGCGGAAGTCTATTACGCTGTGACCGAAAAGCCAGGCCGCGCCGCGCCTGCGATTATCGCTGAAGTGCTGGAAAACGCCATTCGCACCTTCCCGTGGCCCAAGGCGATGCGGTGGGGCTCGGGCAATTTGCGCTGGGTGCGTCCCTTGCATTCCATCATCTGCCTGTTCGACGGCCAGTCGGTCGCGCTAGACATCGACGGCATCGTGGCCAGCAATACCACCCGCGGCCACCGCTTCATGGCCCCGGGCGCGATCACGGTAACGGGCTTTGACGATTACGAGGCAAAGCTGAAAGCCGCGCACGTGATGCTGCGCGCCGACGAGCGCGCGGCGACGATCTGGCACGACGCCACCCAAGCCGCCTTCGCCCAAGGGCTGGAGGTTGTCGAGGACAAGGGCTTGCTGGCCGAAGTCGCCGGTCTGGTCGAATGGCCGGTCGTGCTGATGGGCCCGATTGGCGCGGCTTTCCTTGGCCTGCCGTCCGAGGTGCTGCAAACCTCGATGCGCGAGCATCAGAAGTTTTTCTCGGTGCGCAACCCCGCCACCGGCCGCATCGAGGCGTTCATCACCGTCGCCAACATTCTGACTGCAGACGAGGGCGCGACGATTTTGAAGGGCAACGGCAAAGTGCTGTCAGCCCGCCTGTCTGACGCGCGGTTCTTCTGGGAAAACGACCTGCGCGTGATCGAACGCACGGGTATGGAGGGGATGGGCGCGGGTCTTGCGCAAGTGACTTTCCACAACCGTCTGGGAAGCCAAGCCGCCCGCATCGCGCGGATCGAGGCCTTGGCCACGGCACTCGCCCCTGTGGTGGGCGCCGACGCTGGCGAAGCCGCCCTAGCCGCGCGTGTCGCCAAGGTCGACCTGCGGTCCGAAATGGTGGGCGAGTTCCCCGAGTTGCAAGGCACGATGGGCGGCTATTATGCACGCGCGGCGGGCCTGCCCGATGCGGTCGCGAATGCATGCAAGGGGCACTACCAGCCCCTTGGCCCCGATGACGCTGTGCCCAGCGAGCCTGTCTCGGTCGCCGTCGCACTGGCCGATAAGCTGGACACGCTGACTGGGTTCTGGGCGATGGACGAAAAGCCGACGGGATCGAAAGACCCCTTCGCGCTGCGCCGCGCCGCGCTGGGTGTGATCCGTCTGGTACTGGTCAACGGCCTGCGCCTGCCGCTGCTGCACACGCTGCAAGCGCCTCTGGCTGCCAACTACGCCGCGCTGGGCACGCAAGGTGATGCGACCGCAACCGCCGAAAGCCTGCTGTCGTTCTTCCACGACCGCCTCAAGGTGTTCCTGAAGGACGAGGGGCTGTCCCATGACGTGATCGACGCCTGCCTTGCCATGCCGGGCAACGACGATCTGGATTTGTTGGTCCGCCGCGCGCGTGCGCTGCAGGCCTTCATGAAGACTGACGACGGCGAAAACCTTGTCCAAGGGTTCAAGCGTGCGAACAACATCCTGACGCAGGCCGAGGCCAAGGATGGCGTCGAATATTCCTTCGGCGCGGACCCCGCTTTTGCTGAAGTTGACAGCGAAAAGGCCCTGTTTGCGGCCCTTGATGCCGCCGAAGCGCCCATCGCCCTCGCGATGCAGGCCGAGGATTTTGCCGCCGCCATGCAAGCGATGGCCGCGCTGCGCGCCCCGATTGACGCGTTCTTTGCCGCCGTGCAAGTGAACAGCGACAACACGGTCGTGCGCCGTAACCGGTTGAATTTGCTTAGCCGAATCCGGACAATTTGTCTGGGTGTGGCTGACCTGACACGGCTGGCCGGCTAATGGCGCGCGGACCCCAACCCGACCGCCCGACGTCGCGCAATGTGCGGGCGCTGCGGGCGCTGTGGCCGTTCTTGCGCCCCTATCGCACTGCGTTGCTGGGGGCGCTGGGCGCGCTTGTTCTGACCGCGCTGGTGTCGCTGGCCCTGCCGCTTGCCGCGCGCAATGTCGTCGATGGGTTCAGCGCCGAAAACGTCGCCGTGCTGGATGGGTATTTTCTGCTGGCGCTGGGCGTTGCCGGGTTGTTGGCCGTCGGGTCAGCCGCGCGGTTCTATCTGGTCACGCGTCTGGGCGAGCGGGTCATTGCGGATATCCGCAAGGCCGTCTTCGACCGCATGATCGCGATGAGCCCCGCGTTTTACGAGCGCATCCTGACCGGCGAGGTGCTGTCGCGCATCACCACCGATACGACGCTGATCCAGTCGGTCATCGGCGGGTCGGTCTCGTCGGCGCTGCGCAATGCGATTATGCTGGTTGGTGGCCTCGCGCTGCTGTTTGTCTCGGCTGCGAAACTGACGCTGCTGGTGATGCTGGTGGTGCCGCTGGTCGTGGTGCCGATCGTGTTGCTGGGGCGGCGCTTGCGCGGTCTCGCACGCGAGAATCAGGAGCTGATCGCAAAGTCGGCAGGGCAGGCGTCGGAACAACTGTTGGCCGCGCAAACCGTGCAGACCTTCACGCACGAAGCCCCCAGCCGCGCCGCATTCGGCGACGTGACCGAAGCCGCCTTCCAGTCAGCGCGCGGGCGTATCAGCACCCGCGCGGCGATGACGGCCGTGGTCATGTTCCTGATTTTTGCTGGCGTTGTTTGTGTGCTGTGGATCGGGGCGCATGACGTGCGTGCAGGGCGCATGTCGGTGGGCGAACTGGTGCAGTTCGTCGTACTGGCCATCATGGTCGCTGGCGCCGCCGGCGCGCTGACCGAAGTCTGGGGCGAATTACAACGCGCTGCCGGTGCGACCGAGCGTTTGGTCGAGCTGCTTCAGACCGAAGATACCGTCAACGACCCCGAACAGCCGGTGGTCGCCCCCAATTTGGGCGCGGTGTCGCTGCATTTCGATGCTGTCGGGTTTTCCTATCCGGCCCGCCCCGATACGGCGTCGCTCGACAACGTCAGCTTCATTATCCAACCGGGCGAGACTGTGGCGCTTGTTGGCCCGTCGGGCGCTGGCAAGACGACCGTGATCCAACTGCTCGAGCGGTTCTACGACCCGCAAAGCGGCGCGATCCGGTTTGGCGATGTCGACCTGCGGGCGATGAAGCGGGCCGATTTTCGCGCCCAAATGGCACTGGTTCCGCAAGATCCTGCGATTTTCGCCGCCACCGCGCGCGAGAATATCCGCTTTGGCCGCCCCGAAGCATCTGATGCCGAGGTGGAGGCCGCAGCCCGCGCTGCCGCCGCGCACGACTTCCTGATGGCGCTGCCCGAGGGGTATGACACCTATGTGGGCGAACGCGGCATTATGCTGTCGGGTGGTCAGCGCCAGCGGATCGCCATCGCCCGCGCGATTTTGCGCGACGCGCCGGTGCTGTTGCTGGACGAGGCGACCTCGGCCCTTGATGCCGAAAGCGAGGCTGCCGTGCAGCGTGCGGTCGACCATCTGGCCAAGGGGCGCACCACGTTGATCGTCGCGCACCGTCTGGCGACGGTGAAGCGCGCCGACCGTATCTTGGTGTTCGAGGGCGGCAAGCTTGTCGCGCAGGGCACGCATGATACCTTGGTCGCCGAAGACGGGCTTTATGCGCGTCTGGCGCGCCTGCAATTTATTGCCGCAGACGCCGCCTAAACGACACTGACCGGAGGGCCAGCCATGGTTCAATTCATATCGGCAGCGGATTCCGTTGCGATTGCCGCCGAAACCCCATGGCCGCCCACCGATTTTCCGACCACGACGTGGCATCTGGTCGACCGCGCTGCGACACGTTTTGGCGCACGGCGCGGGGTGACGTTCCAGCTGACATCCGGCCCTCGTGCGCGGGCCGAGACGCTGACTTGGGCGCAGCTGCGCGACCAGGTCGCGCAAGCGGCCAACCTGTTTCGCAGCTTGGGTATTGGCGAAACCGACGTGGTCGCGACGGTGCTGCCCAATTGCAATGAAATGGTTGTCAGCTATTTCGGGGCGCAGGCGGCTGGTATCGTCTGCCCGATCAACCCGCTGCTCGAGGCGGAACAGATTGCTGGCATCCTGCGCGAGACGGGTGCGAAGGTCGTCGTCACGCTGAAGACGATGCCGGGGGCGGATGTCGCGCAAAAAACTGCCGCCGCGCTGCGCGATGTGCCTAACGTGACCCATGTGATCGAGGTGGATCTGGCGCGCTATCTGCCATGGTTCAAGCGCATCATCGCGGGCTTCATGCGGCCAAAGATGGATGTGGCGCACCAAGCGCAGGTACTTGATTTTCCTACCGCTTTGGCGGGGCAGGGAACGCAGCTGGCGTTCGATGCGCCCGCCACCGACCGCGTTGCATCCTATTTTCACACGGGCGGCACCACGGGCCTGCCGAAGGTCGCGCAGCAACGCTTTTCTGGTATCCTTTATAACGCGTGGGTTGGCGCGCACATCTTGTTCAACGAACGCGATGTGATGATGTGCCCACTGCCGCTGTTCCACGTGTTTGGCGCGGTTGTCGTCTTGGGGATGGCCACGGCATCGGGGGCCGAACTGGTGATGCCGACACCTGCGGGCTATCGCGGCAAGGGCGTGTTCGACAATTTCTGGAAGCTGATCGAACGCTATCGTGCGACCTTCCTAATCACCGTCCCGACCGCCATTTCGGCGCTGATGCAGCGGCCTGTCAACGCCGATATTTCCAGCTTGCAGTTGGCGATTTCCGGCTCGGCGGCTCTGCCGGTTGAACTTTACCGCCGGTTCGAAGCGGCGGCCGGGCTGAGCATTTGTGAAGGCTACGGCATGACCGAGGCGACCTGCCTGATTGCCGTGAACCCGCCACGCGGGCCGAAGAAATCGGGCTCGGTTGGGCTGCCTGTGCCGCATACACAGGTTAAAATCGTCGATCCCGTCACGCAGATGCAATGCGTGACCGGCGAGGTGGGCGAGATTTGTGTCGCAAGCCCCGGCGTCTATGGAGGCCACACCTATACCGAGGCCGCCAAGAACGCCGACCTGTATTACCCCGATCGCACGGGGGCGCCAGCCTTCTTGCGCACCGGCGATTTGGGGAAATTGGACGAAGACGGCTACCTGTTCATCACTGGCCGGTCCAAAGACCTGATTATTCGCGGCGGTCACAATATCGACCCCGCCGAGATCGAATCGGCGCTAGCGGCGCACCCCGACGTGGCTTTCGTCGGCGCGATCGGCCAACCCGACCCCCACGCGGGCGAGTTGCCCTGTGCCTATGTGGAGCTGGTTTCGGGCGCGGACGTGACGGTCGAGGCCTTGATGGCCCATGCCAAAGCCACCATTCACGAGCGGGCCGCCGTGCCGAAATATATCGAGGTTCTGCCGGAATTGCCGAAAACAGCGGTCGGCAAGGTATTCAAACCCGCGCTGCGCAAGCTTGCGATTGCCCGCGTGCTGAACCGCGCCTTCGCCGCCGAGGGGGTGGATGCCAGCGTGGTTGCGGTCGAAGAAGATCGTAAGCGCGGCCTCGTCGCCTTTATCGGCAAGGGTCCCGCGCTAAAGGAAGCCGTCCTGCGGGACGTGATGGCGAAATTTACCATCACGTGGGATTGGGCCTAACCCGGCCCTGAACGCGGCTTAATGTTTGGTCGCGTTCAGCTGGCTTTCGATCAGCGCGTCCATTTCTTGCAGGGCCTCTTTCTGCTCGTCCGCGTCTTCCGAGGCGATGCGGTAGTTGCCACCCAGCCAGCGCCCCAGATCAACGTCGGCGCATCGCGCCGAGCAGAAGGGGCGGAAGGCGGCGACGGCGTCCTTCGCGCAGATTGGACATTTGGCCAAAGCTTAGTCCCCCAATAGTTGCGACAGCGGCAGGCGTTCGCGTTTGCGCTGCAATTCGAACAGGCCCATTGTCGTCCAGCCTACAAGGCTGGTTTCGACCGCGTCCAGCTTGAACGACGCGCGCAGGCTTTGTTCGACCTGCTTTCGGTGGGCTTTCGACATCGGGGCGAAGTCGACCGCGATTTGCCCGCCAAGGCCGCGCAGGCGCAGCGCGCGGGGCAGGTTGCGCGCGGCGGCAAGGTTTGCCTTCAGCGCGGCTGCGGGCGAGGTATCGCCGCCGGTGTTCACATCGACCGCCACCAGCGCACGGGTGGTTTCGACATACATCGTGCCTTCGCCGATTTCGACATAGGGCCGCGCCAGATCGTCGATCATTTGATCGACGCCGTTGCGTGCAAAACCGCCCTCGGTTGTCTCGACTTCGGGGGCGGACCATTCGCGCCACGCAACAGTATGGGGGCCGTCGCCTTCGGTCAGCGCCTCGGGGGTGTCGCCCTCGGCATCGGCCATCACAGCGATGGCCAGATCCAGCATTTCCTGAATATCGTCATAGATATCGTCGGCGTCCGCGCCCTCGGCGGACGACCGCAAGATCAGCCCGAAGGCAGCCTCGTCAGCCCCCTCCATCGCCTCGTGCGCGATGCCAGCCAGGCGGTCGCGCTCCTCCTCGTCCTCGATCTGGCGCGAGATGTTGCGGCCGGGGGCCCCGGGGGTGATGATGGCATAGCGGCTTTTGAACAAGACGCGGTCGGTCACGGGCACGGCCTTGCCGTCTTCGGCATGGCCAGTGACCTGCACCAGCATCGCTTGGCCGGGGTGCAGCCCGCGCCCTTGGCGCAAGAATGCGGTACCGTTGGGAATGCGCAGCATCATGCCGCCTTGGCCTTTCAGCGGGCGGTCGCAGATCGCGCGGAAGATCGCGCCGGGGCGGACATGATCGCTGTCGATCAGTACGTCGTCCAGACGGCCATCGACAAGCAGGGCGGCGGCTTCGCGCCCCTGATAGTGGTCAAGGACGATTTTCCGGCCCTTCATGATCCTAATCCTTCTGCGGCTTTACGTAGCCGGCGGTTTGTAACAGTGCTGCGGTCTCGGCCAAAGGCAGGCCGACAATCCCGCTGAACGAGCCGCTGATCCACGGGATGAACCCCGCGGCCAAGCCTTGGATGGCATAGCCGCCCGCTTTGCCGCGCCACTCGTCGCTGGCGATATAAGCGTTCACCTCGGCATCCGAGAGGACTTTGAACTTCACCACCGACTCAACGACCTTTTGCCAGCTGTCGCTGCCACGGCCGACAGACACGGCGGTGATCACGCGGTGGCGGCGACCCGACATGCTATAAAGGAACGCGGCAGCTTCGGCCGCATCGGCGGGCTTGCCCAGAATACGCCGCCCCATCGCAACCGTCGTATCGGCGCAGAGGGTCACGGTATCGTCGGACTGTGGCAGGGCCGTCAGCTTCTCGCGCGACATCCGCGCGACATAGTCACGCGGCAACTCGCCGTTGGCGGGCGTTTCATCGATGTCGGGCGGGGTAATCGCGCTGGGTGTGACGCCGATTTGCGCCAACAGCTCGGCCCGCCGCGGCGAGGCCGAACCCAAAATCAGCTGCAGGCCCGTCATGGGCGCGCGGGCTGTCAACGGAAGCGATAGTTGATCCGACCCTTGGTCAGATCGTAAGGGGTCATCTCGACCTGTACTTTGTCGCCTGCCAGAACGCGAATGCGGTTCTTGCGCAACTTGCCTGCCGTGTGTGCGATGATCTCGTGGCCGTTTTCTAGCTCGACCCTAAACGTCGCGTTCGGCAGGAGTTCCTTGACGACACCAGGGAATTCGAGCAGTTCTTCCTTGGCCATGTGATCTCCTGATAGAACCGTCCGCCTGTTGCGGACGGGTGCTAGATGCGCTGTCTTTTGGTATATTTCAAGGGAAAACGCGCGGCTTCCGCCCGGCGGAGGTGTTTTTCGTCTCAGGCTTGGGCAAGGCTTGTGGCCGCGTTCGGCGGGCCCCAGCGGTCGGTCAGGTGGCGGATGATGGCATCGCGTGTGTCGCGATAGGCCTGCAAGCGCGCATCGCGCGATTCGCCGCTGCTGGTCGGGTCGGGGATCGGCCAATAGGCGACGTTCATGTGGAAATACTGGCTCAGCTCCAGCACGCGCGCCTCGGACGCAGACGAGAGGGCGACCACAAGGTCGAAGGCGGAAATGTCGTCGCCCCAGTCTTGCATCTCGTCGAAGGACCGCACGCGGTGGCGCGATAGCTCGACCCCGATTTCGGCGCAGACGGCAATCGCAAAACCGTCGATTTCCAGATCAGAGCGGACGCCCGCCGATTGCACGTAAGTATCGCGCCCGTAGAACTTTTTCATAATCCCCTCAGCCATGGGCGATCGGACCGAGTTTTGGTCGCAGCAAAACAAAACCGAACCGGGCAGGGGTGCGGTCGCGCTCACCGTGCGGGGCCTTCGCAAAGGGCGCAGACCAGCGTGAACAGACGGCGCGCGGTTGCGGCGTCCAATTCGGCCTTGCCGTGCAGCCGTTCTTGCAAAATGCGGGCGCCTTCGTTGTGGATGCCGCGCCGCGCCATGTCGATGGCTTCGATCCGCGCGGGTGGCATGGATTTCACCGCGTTGTGGTAGCTGTCGCAGATCTGGAAGTAGTCTTTGATGACCTGATGGAACGGGCCCATCGAGAGCTGGAATTCTGCCATCGGATTATGGGATTCGCCCGCGATCGTAAAATGCAGGCGCCGCTCGCGCAGCGCCAGATTCAGGCGGTAGGGGCCGACCGGCACGGGGTAATCGGGCCGTGCGGGCAGGGCAAAGGCGTTGTCTTCCAGTAAATCAAAGATCGCGACCGCGCGTTCTTGCACAGCTTCGGGTGCCGCAGGCGGCAGGCCGTGCTCGTCCAGCGTGATCGCGATCAGGCGGTTCATGGCGCCGCGTTCAACGACTTCAGGCGGGCGGTGACCGACAGGCCATGCGCCTCGAGGCTTTCGGAGGCGGCCAGCACCTCGGCGGCGGGGCCGATGGCGCGCAGGGCCTCGGGGGTCATGCGGGCAATCGTCGTGCGCTTGAGGAAGTCCATCACCGACAGGCCCGAGGAGAATCGCGCTGAGCGGGCCGTCGGCAGCACGTGGTTTGGGCCGCCGATGTAGTCGCCGATGGCTTCGGGGGTCCATTGGCCAAGGAAGATGGCACCGGCGTGTTCGATCTGCGGCAGCAGGGCTTCGGGGTCTGCGGTGCAGATTTCCAAATGCTCGGGCGCGATGCGGTTTGAAAGCGCGGCAGCCTCGGCCATGTCGCGCACCAGAATGATCGCGCCAAAGTCGCGCCAGCTGGCCCCTGCGATATCGGCGCGGGTCAGCGTCGTCAGTAGGCGTTCGACGGCGTCCTCGACAGCCTGTGCAAACGTCGGGCTGTCGGTGATGAGGATGGATTGAGCGCTGGCATCGTGTTCGGCCTGCGACATCAGGTCGAGGGCGATCCATTCGGGATTGTTGTCGCCATCGGCGATGACCAGAATTTCCGACGGGCCCGCGATCATATCGATGCCGACTTTGCCGAAAACGCGGCGTTTGGCGGCGGCGACAAAGGCGTTGCCCGGGCCGGTGATCTTGTCGACCGGCGGGATGGTGGGCGTGCCGTAGGCCAGCGCGGCAATCGCCTGCGCGCCGCCGACGCGGTAAACCTCGTCCACGCCCGCAATGCGCGCGGCCAGCAACACCAGCGGGTTGGCAGCGCCGCCCGGCGTGGGCACGGTCACGGCCAACCGCTTGACGCCCGCGACCTTGGCAGGAATTGCGTTCATCAGCAGCGAAGACGGGTAGCTGGCCAACCCACCCGGCACATAAAGGCCAGCAGCCGACAGCGCCGTCCAGCGCCACCCCAGATCGGCACCAGCCTCGTCCGTCCAGCGCGCATCTTGCGGCATTTGGGCGGTGTGGTAGGCGCGGATGCGGTCGGCGGCCAGTTGCAGGGCGGCGGCTTCCTCGGCCGGGACTTGCGCGACCAGCGCGTCAATTTCGGCGTCGGAAAAGCGCAGCGTTTCGGGCGTCAGATCCATCTTGTCGAAACGCGCCGTCAGCTCGATTAGCGCCGCATCGCCCCGTCCGCGCACGTCGGCGATAATGTCGGCGACGATGGCGTCGACATCGGGGCTATCCTCGCGCTTCATGCCCAGAAGGGCGGTGAAGGCTTGTTCGAAATCAGCGCTCTGGCTGTTGAGGTGCAGCGGCATGGCGGTCTCCTTTGCCTATGCGCTTAGCGTTGCGGGGCAGGGGGTGCAACACTCAGTCGTGGGTCGGCACCTTGCCCGAGGGCGCGGCATAGGGGCGCGTCACATCCTCGAGCGTAGCATTGAGAGCCTCGACATCCAGCGCGATCAGGCCGTCACCAGCCAAAACCAGCTTGAACTGGCCCGTGCCATCCACGCCAGGGACGAATTCCACCGTCAGCAGCGACAGGACGACATCCTTTTGGTTTTGGTCGAGGCCTTGGCTGCGCACGCGCAAGACATCGTCAAAGCGCAGGACGCTGCGGACGCGTTCGGGGCGCTTGCGGCGGCCGTTCGCGTTCAGCGGATCTTCCCAGCGAAAGCGGTTCAGCAGCAGTGCGAAACGCCGCTGCTTGGGCTGCCAGATCATCTCGGCGGCGGGCAGGACGGAATCCTGCACCAGCGCGGCGATAATTTCCAAATCTTCTGGCCCTTCGGCCATCAGGCGCAGCGGGCGTTCGTCGCCGTCGGCGAAACGTGCGTCTTCGGTCATGATCCATGCACCCTTTCAATCTGCGCGCCCACGGCCCGCAACTTATCTTCGACGTGTTCGTAGCCGCGATCAAGGTGGTAGACGCGGTTGACGATTGTCTCGCCCTCGGCCCCCAGCCCAGCCAGAATCAAGCTGACCGAGGCGCGTAGGTCGGTGGCCATCACGGGAGCGCCCTTCATGCGGGCGACGCCGTGGACGGTGGCGGTGCCGCCCTGCACTTCAATGCGCGCGCCCATGCGGATTAGCTCGGGGGCGTGCATGAAGCGGTTTTCGAAAATGGTTTCTTCCAGCACCGACGTGCCATCGGCGGTGCACAGCATCGCCATCATCTGGGCTTGCAGGTCGGTCGGGAAGCCGGGGAACGGCTGCGTGGTCACGTTGACCGCGCGGGGGCGATCGCCTGCGCAGCTGACCTTCAGGCCGTGGGCCGTTTCGGTCACATCGATACCCGCGGCATGCAGGTGCTCGACAAAGCTTTCAACCAGCGCCAGTCGTCCGCCAAGGCATTCGACCTCGCCCCCCACGATAACGGGGGCCAGCATATAGGTGCCCAATTCGATGCGGTCAGTGACGACTTGGTGCGTCGCGCCGTGCAGGCGGTCAACGCCCTGAATGGTGATGGTCGATGTGCCGTCACCTTCGATCTGCGCGCCCATTTTGCGCAAGCAATCGGCCAGATCGACGATTTCAGGCTCGCGCGCGGCGTTTTCGATGATGGTGGTGCCCTTGGCCAGCGTTGCCGCCATCAGCACGTTTTCCGTTGCCCCGACCGAGGCGAATCGCAGCGGCACCCGCGCGCCGCGCAGGCCGTTGCGGGCGACAGCGTGCAGGTAGCCGTCTTTCAGTTCAATCTCGGCCCCCAGCGCCTCTAGCGCGGTGATGTGGATATCCATCGGCCGCGCGCCGATGGCGCAGCCGCCCGGCAAGGAAACAATCGCCTGCCCATGGCGCGCCAACAGCGGGCCAAGCACAAGGTTCGAGGCGCGCATTTTGCGGACGATGTCATAATCGGCCTGCACCGAGGTCATCGCATGCGAGGACATCACCAGAGTCTTGCCGTTTTGCAGACTGCTCACCTCGGTGCCGAGGGATTCCAGCAACTGGGTCATCGTCACGATGTCCGACAAGCGCGGCGCGTTCGTCAGCGTCAGCGGCTCGTCCGAGAGCAGGGTGGCGGGCATCAGCGCAAGGCAGGCGTTTTTTGCGCCGGCGATGGGAATTTGGCCGCGCAGGGGCTGGCCACCCCGCAAAATGATATGGTCCATCAGGCGTCCTTAGTCGTCTTGCGCTGGGGGCTGGGGCGCTTCCAGACCGTCTGCGGGCTGCTCGTTATCGGCGGCGGCGTCACTTGGGGCCCGCGCCTTCATTTGCGCCTTTCGCCGCGCGATATTCGCCTTGAGCGCGGCTTTGATGCGCGCGTCGCGGGGGGAATCGCCGGGGCGTTTGGAGGTTTGGTTATTCGTCATACCTATGGTCTAAACCGCGTAGGGCGGCCCGTCCAGCTTTGCCCGCGCGCGCGATGCGCGAAAGCGGTGCGCATCTGGCCGCAGCGTCAAGCAAATTTCCCCCTTGCGCCCACCGTCATCTTCGCTAAAAGCCGCTGCAAGGTTGCTGTGGTAGCTCAGTGGTAGAGCACTCCCTTGGTAAGGGAGAGGTCGAGAGTTCAATCCTCTCTCACAGCACCATTATCCAAAAAAATGAGTGTTTTTATCGCGGTGCTGTTAATCAGTGCAGGCGTCTGCTGGCGCGGTGAAAAGCTGGATGTCATCGCTAAAATACTGGCGTTCAGCGTCTTTGTGTTGCATCGTCGCCAGTGAAATTGCGCTAGCCGAAGGGTTCAAGGCAAAATGATAGTCGCCGGTGTGTGCCGCTTTTCGCTTGTCGGGCGCGGCGATTGGAAGGCCTACCAGGGAAAATCCGCCGAGGAGGTGGAGGCTATCGCGCTCGAGCAAGTCAAAATGCTGTTCACGACCGAACGCATGAATGCGCGCCTTGCCACGTTCGAGCACCTGACACTGGCGTCTTTACGCGCGCAGACCGATCAGGACTTCATCTTTGTCGTGCTGGCGTCAAAGCTGATGCCGAAGCGATTCCGCGAACGGTTGGAGAAGATCTGCACCGCCGTTCCGCAGGTGAAGTTGCAGTTCTTCGGATTGACCGCTGCAGGCGAGGCGCAAAAGAAGGTCTTCCGCGAGTTGGGCCTGAAGTTTGCCGATGTCCTGCAGTTTCGGCTGGACGATGACGACTGCCTCTGCGCCGATTATGTCGAACAGATGAAGGCCCATACGCAGCATCTGATGGTGGCCGACGAGGAGCCCTTTTCGGCCACCGTGCACGGGGTGATGTACACCAAAGTCAACGGGCCGGACACGGTGATCTATAACTGGCCGGTCGACTTCTTCAGTGCGGGCGCCGCGGTGCGGCATTCCAGCAAAAGCGTGTATGATTTCGGCCACTTCGCGCTGGGGTCGCGGTTTAAAGCCATCAAGATCGCGGGGCGTTTGGCGCTGGTGACCAATAACGGTACCAACGACACCGATTACACCCCCGATATGATCCGCAAACGCCGCATGTCGGTGATGACCCCCGATCAGGTCAGAATCGCGATTGAGGTCAACTTCGGTTTTCTAGGTGACCAGGGCAAGAAGCTGTCGGGCATTACCGATTTCCTGATGTTGTCTTCGGCCCAATCCGCCATGTGGATGAGCGAGCTTTCCATGAACGGCGGGCGGTTTGTTTCGACCGACGACATGATGGTGCGCTACCTGCCGCGCAACAGCGACACTCTGATCATATCGGCTGCGTTTGCGGTGGGGCCTTTTGCGGCTGTGCGGGCCGAGGAAGGCGTAATCGCCGGCAACTGCCGCCGTCTGGGTGTTTCGGCGCTGGATCTGGTCGTCCGCCGTGGCGACACGGCAGCGTACGAAGCCCTGCGTGCCGAGCTTCAGAACCTGAAAGTGCTGCAGGATTTCAAGACTATTCTGCTGGTGGGGATTGGCGATGGCGCAGCGCTGGCGGCGGGATTGCAGGACCTGTTTCCGGCTGCAAACCTGCTGGCCCTTTCGCCGAAAGCTTTGGCAGGTCTCGCATTGGGCGGCCATGCGGCGGGCACTAAGGCGTATGTTATCGCTGATCCAAAGCAGGCCGACGCGGCATATATCGATGGGTTGGGCCCCGCGCGTACCCTTGTTTTGAACGCGCGCGGCACCGGCGCCTACAGCAAGCGTTTCGTCGACTATCTGGGCTTGCTCGACGACGCGCTGCGCGGCGCAGCCGACGGAACCTTGGCGCCGGACTGGTTCTATCGCGGGTATCGCGCCGCGCGCGCCAACCGCACGTACCAGGCCAACCTTGTCGAGCGTATCATTCTGAACGGGTCGATCCGGCGGATGCAAATCGCCAAAGCGTATTTCACGGCGATTGACCGCAACGGATTCGCGCAAGATTTGGACCGCCATTTGACGGGCATCGGCGCAGTCGAACCAGCATTATCGGACAAGTGATGTGAGTGAGAATAACGAGAAAAGGAAGAAAGCCAGCGGGCCGTTCTTCTTCGTGCCGGGCGAAAACAACAAGTTTAGGTTTGTCGACAACGGTGATGGCCTGAACCCGCGTTACGTCGACCGCGCAGAGCTGCAGTCGGTGATTGCTGCCGAAAATCCGGCACATAACAAGTTGCTGCATGGCTTCGTGACGAACTACCGCGACTTCAAATCGGCGAAAAGGGCTGTGGAGTTGCGCAGCTTTCCCGTGGTCGTGCGCAATTTCTCGTTCAAGGGCCGTCTGCCGAAATGCGGCGGGGCGGTGCTGATGACGGGCGCCGCTGCGCTGCGGGTGCGCACCAAGATTCTCAAAGACATGGGCGAGGAGGAAGCAAATCATTTGCTGATGGCCGAATCTGAGGCCGCGCGCAGTTTGGGACTATCTACCATCCCCTCGATCTCGCCCGAGGAATTTACTGCCTACGCCGAACTTCCTTTTGTGGTCGAGTGCCGAAATTTTTATAACTACTACCACTTCACAACGGAATCGTTGATCTATCTGCAGATGTATCGCGATTTCGGCATGTCGGGCCCGATCCATTTCGTGACCGGCGGCGCGGGCGAATTAAAACCTTACATCGAACGGGCGGTTGAGGACTTCTACCCCGATCTGTTCGATAGAATACAGTTTCTTACGGGCAGTACGTCCTATAAAGAAGCCATTATTCCATTCACGACCAATCATCTTTATCATTTTTCGACGGCCGCCATGCTGGCCGATATAGAGGAAGAGGCAGGTTTTTCGAATAAATTGAAAAATGGCGACCTGCGTCCCGCGACCATCGATAATTACCGCAATATCTTCCGCAATAGCCGCGACGAATATATTCGCCTACATCGCGATGCGGTCCTGACGCGCACCTTCCATGACGAGAGCGCGAAGTTGGTCTATGTGTCGCGCAAACCCGGCGCCGCACGTGACCGCGCCATTGTGGGCGAGGATCTGCTGCTGGAAATGCTGGGCCGCTATGGTTTCAAAACGGTCTTGTTCGAGGAGATGACCCCTATCCAGCAAGCCAGCCTTGTTAACTCAGCCGATGTGCTGATCTCGGCCCATGGCGCTGGGTTTGCGAACATGCTCTATGGTAAACCCGGTGCCCATTTTATCGAACTAAGCCACCTGCAGACCGCGCGGCATCGCTTTGGCGATTTCAACATGCACGCCTCTGCCTCTGGCGTGTTCTACACTCACTTTTTCGCCGACCACAGTATCGGTGAAGACGACGCGGTGCCGAACCTCCACCACGAGGGGCACGCGGGTATCGCTCTGTCGCAGCTTGCGATCGACCGGTTGGAGCTGATGATCGTCAACCTGACCGATAAGGAGAGCACAAAGACGTTTTTCACGCGCGTCGGAGCTTTACGTAAGAGGCAGGATCATGCCGCCGTCATTTCGCTGATCACCAGTGATCGTTTGCGGTCATCTGCGTGCCCGAATGCACTGACGACGCTTGCCGAGACCTATGTACATGCAGGTGACATTCCGTCGGCGATTAATACCTATGTTCACCTGTTGAAAATCGTGCCTTACCGGGCTGATCTCTGGGTTGCTGTGGCGAAACTAGCGGCCGCGTCTGGTGACGATAGCGCGGTTGCATGGGCCGAAGCCGAAGCTGAAGTTTACAAGCGGGCACGGTGGATGCGCTGGTGCCGTACAGAAACTGGTGCTATTTCCATAATGGGCTAATGCATAACCCCCAGAGCGGTTAATCAATTATTTAAAAATATGCTAAATATTTGTCTGAAAGATATACATTTTTAGAGTGTATTTTTTCGCGATGTGGCAAGGTCAACTATATCGCTTGTCAAACCGCTTGATTTGGTCTTTTCGGTATCTGGCTGTCGGAAGTAGTGCCGGGGCGGTGTATTTATTATAGTTGTTGTTGAGAGTTGAGATGGTCCGTAGAACGCGAAAAAAAGTTGCATCGATTCGGTCGCGTGCAACTGATATTCTTGAATTTAAAAATGCTTTGATCGTTCCGCCGACAGCGGACTCCGCAGGAAAGTATGACTCGAGATCGGGTGTTTTCCGCGAGGATGGAACCTTTATAGCCGAGTCGCTGACCGTGACCGGCGATCGCCATATTCACGGCGAGCCGGCGTTACCGGACGAAGGTTCATACGAAGAAGGCTACCTTCCGGGAACCCATGCCTTTGGCGGGGTTTTCTTCGGTCATTTCGGGCACTTTATTGCGGAATCGACCGGACGCCTTTGGGCTTTGGGCGAACCCGATTTGATGCTCGATGGCGTTGTCTATGCCCCAAAGGAAAAGGGCTTTAGCGAGCACGCTGTTCAACGACAGGCAGGTTTGCTGGCCGCGATTGGCGTTCACACCAGCTTGACAGTTGTCGACCGTCCGACGCGGGTCGAGCGGCTGCTGATCCCGGCGCAAGAATTTGGCTTGTCACCCGCATTGATCCGCGGCACCCCGCGCTATGTAGATTTCATGCGCAAATGTGCTGCTACGGTTCAGCCCGAGGGTGCCGAGCTGGTTTATATCTCGCGCCAGGGTTTGCCCGTCGATCGCGGGATGCTGCTGGGCGAGCAACTCTTGGTCGATTTACTGGTGAAAGAGGGCTACCGGATATTCCAGCCGCAGCGCCACACGCTTGCCGAGCAGGCCGCCCAGTACCGCGCGGCCAAGAAAATTATTTCTGTCGACGCCTCGCCTCTTCACTTTCTGGCCTATGTTGCGTGCCCAGATCAGAAAATTAGCATTATCAAGCGTCGCTCGATGGATGCGATTTCCAACATTCTTGCGCATCTGGAAAGCTTCGCGTCGCCTGACATCCAGGTCATCGATCATATTCGCGCTGACTATGTGAACAAGAAGTACCGCCGCATCGGCCGCACGTCTTGGAGCGAGGTCGGTTTGCGAGCCGTCGGCGAGGATCTTCTGGCGTCGGGCATGATCGGCAGTCTTGACGGCTGGCGGGATCTGACGGCCGAGGAAATCGAAGCACAGTTGGCCATCATGGCAATTGAGGGCGAGTCGCCCTACACGCGCCTGCCTGTGGCCACCCACGAAGATTAAGTAGCGCCCGTTTCAATGACGTAAATAAAAGGGATGACTCGTGGCGTGCGGGTCATCCTGCCAGATCGTAGCCTTCAAAAGGGTGCCGTAGCTTTACAAGGTTGGGGTGCTAAACAAAACAAAAGGCCCGGGCCAAATGGCCGGGCCTTTGTGTTTAATATGGAGCGGGCGAGGCGATTCGAACGCCCGACCCTAACCTTGGCAAGGTTATGCTCTACCCCTGAGCTACGCCCGCTTCCGTGGACGGAGATTTCAGCAGTAGCTGATCTATCCGGCCTTTTACCAACTTGGAGCGGGCGAGGCGATTCGAACGCCCGACCCTAACCTTGGCAAGGTTATGCTCTACCCCTGAGCTACGCCCGCTTCCGTGTTGGTATGGGCTAATTATGGGTTTCGATCCTGACGCGCAAGGGGAAAAATCACCTGCATCGCCACGACCGAACGTCAACCCAAAGCGTATCCTGCACCCCGTACGGTGCGCAGCGGATCGGCCCCGCCGTGGGCCATCAGCGCCTTACGCAAGCGGCCGACATGAACGTCTACCGTGCGGCTATCGACGTAGATATCGCGGCCCCAGACGCGGTCCAGCAGCTGCTCGCGCGACCATACGCGGCCGGGGCGTTCCATCAGTGTGGTCAGCAGGCGAAACTCAGTCGGTCCGAGGCGCAGTTCATTGCCGTCGCGGGTGACGCGGTGTGTTTCGCCGTCCAGCAAGATGTCTTCGAATCGTAGCACGCCGCCGACAGTGGTGGGGCGGGTGCGCCGCAGTTGCGCGCGTGCACGCGCCAGCAATTCGGTGATCGAATAGGGCTTCGTCACATAGTCGTCCGCGCCGGTTTCAAGGCCGCGCACCTTGTCGCCTTCCTCGGATCGTGCAGACAGCATAATCACGGGGATGGCGCGGGTTTCGGTGCGGGCCTTGATCTGGCGGCAGATCTCGATCCCCGACACGCCGGGAAGCATCCAGTCCAACACGATCAGGTCTGGCGGCTCCTCGGCCAGCTGCAGCAGGGCGCTGTCGCCGTTCGGGGCGGTGGTGACGCGATAGCCCTCGGCCTCGAAGTTATAGGCAAGGACTTCGCGCTGTGCGGGTTCGTCTTCGATAACCAGCACATGGGGAAGTTGGCTCGACATGGATTAATCCACTGTTCCAATGAAGGGTGTCTGGTCGCCCTTGGGGCGCGGCTCGTCTGGGCGGCTGCCGGTGGTCACGTAGATGACCTGTTCGGCGATGTTGGTGACGATGTCGCCCATGCGTTCCAGATTTTTGGCCACAAAGTGCAAGTGCATACAGGCGGTGATGTTGCGCGGATCTTCCAGCATGTAGGTGAAAAATTCGCGGAACAGCGCGTTGTACATCTGATCGATGTCCGAATCGCGGGTGATGATTTCCTGCGCCAGCGTCGCATCGCGCTGCACAAAGGCGTCCAGCGTGTCTTTCAGCATCCGCTCAACCTCGCGCGCCATGCGGCGCAGCGTGGCATCCGATTCGGTAATCGCGCGCTGCTCGGCCAGAACCGGCACGCGCTTGGCGATGTTCTTGGCGTAATCGCCGATACGTTCAAGGCTGGACGAAATCCGCAGCACCGACAGGATGAT
This sequence comes from Ketogulonicigenium robustum, assembly GCF_002117445.1. NCBI lineage: Bacteria > Pseudomonadati > Pseudomonadota > Alphaproteobacteria > Rhodobacterales > Roseobacteraceae > Ketogulonicigenium > Ketogulonicigenium robustum. The sequence continues at coordinate 1,650,728 of NZ_CP019937.1, read as the reverse complement.
CCGCAGGTCTTTCGACACGGGCGCGCGCAGTGCGATGGTGCGGGCGGCTTCGTCGTTGATGCGTTCTTCCAGTGCGTCGATCTGTTTGTCGGCGGCGCGCACCGTTTCGGCCAGTTCAACATCGCGGGTGGACAGGGCTTCGACGCTTTTGGCAATCGCATCCTCGACCAGACCGCTCATCTTGAAGATCAGGCCTTGGATTGATTCCAGGTCGCGGTCATAGGCCGATACAATGTGCTGTTCGCTCATATCACGCTCTCCTTAGCCGATACGGCCCGAGATGTAGCTCTCGGTGCGGGGGTCTTCGGGGTTGGTGAAAATCTTGGTAGTGTCGTCGAACTCGACCAAGTTGCCCAAATGGAAGAAGGCGGTTTTCTGGCTGACACGGGCGGCCTGCTGCATCGAGTGGGTCACGATCACCACCGAATAGGTCGCGCGCAGCTCGTCGATCAGTTCCTCGACCTGCGCCGTCGCGATGGGATCAAGGGCCGAGCAAGGCTCGTCCATCAGCAGCACTTCGGGTTCGGTAGCGACGGCGCGGGCAATGCATAGGCGCTGTTGCTGGCCACCGGACAGGCCCGTTCCGGGGGAATGAAGGCGGTCTTTCACTTCGTTCCAGATGGCGCCGCGGCGCAGGGCCTTTTCCACGATCTCGTCCAGTTCGGCCTTGTTCTTGGCAAGGCCGTGGATGCGGGGGCCATAGGCCACGTTATCGTAGATCGACTTGGGAAAGGGGTTCGGCTTTTGGAACACCATGCCGACCTTGGCGCGCAGCTGCACCGGGTCCACAGCGGGATCGTAGATGTTTTCGCCATCCAGCAGGATTTGGCCTTCCACGCGCGCATTGGCGATGGTGTCGTTCATGCGATTCAGCGTGCGCAGGAAGGTCGATTTCCCGCAGCCCGACGGGCCGATAAACGCGGTGACCATACGGTCCGAGATATCGACATTCACATCTTTGATCGCGTGGGTGTCGCCGTAATAGACCTGCACGTCGCGGGCCGAGATTTTTGCGTTCGTCATGTTTTGCAACCTTTTAACGGCTCTTACCACTTCCGCTCGAAGCGGCGGCGCAGCAGCACTGCAAGAATGTTCATCAGCATCAGGAAGATCAGCAGCAGAATGATCCCGCCCCATGCACGCTCGTAGAAGGCGGGGTCGGCCCGCTTGGCCCATTCATAGATCTGGGCGGGCATGGCCGAGTTCGGGGCGACAAAACCCTCGACCGCACCGCTGGGGTAGTTCGAGGCGACGAAGCCCACCATCCCGATCAGCAGCAGCGGGGCTGTCTCGCCCAAGGCCTGCGCCAAACCCAAGATGGTGCCGGTCAGAATACCTGGCATCGCCAGCGGCAACACGTGGTGGAATACCGCCTGCATCCGCGAGGCCCCCAGACCCAGTGCCGCATCGCGGATCGAGGGCGGAACCGCCTTCAGCGCCGCGCGGGTCGAGATGATGATCGTGGGCAGCGTCATCAGTGTCAGCACCAAGCCGCCGACGATGGGCGCCGACTGGGGCAGGTGCATGATCTGGATGAAGACCGCGAGGCCCAATATCCCGAAAACAATCGACGGCACCGCGGCGAGGTTCGAAATGTTCACCTCGATCAGGTCAGTCAGGCGGTTTTGCGGGGCGAATTCCTCTAGGTAGATCGAGGCGGCGACGCCGATCGGCAGGGCCAGAAACAGCACCACCAGCATCATGTACATCGAACCCAGCATAGCTACGCCGATACCCGCCTGTTCGGGGCGCGCGTCCGACGCGTCCGACCCGAAGATGAAGTCCATGTTGAAGCGGCGCTGGATCAGGCCTTCCTCTTGCATGGCGTCGACTACATCCAGCGCGGCGGGGCTGAGGTTGCGGTCGCGGGCCAGGCTTTCACGCGTCACGCGGCCCTTCAGGTAGCCGTCAACGCGCGAGGAGGCGAGAACCTCGAATGTCTCGGTCTGCCCGATCAGCGTGGGGTCGGCCAGAACGCGATTGCGCACCGTTGCGGCCGCAGATGACGACAGAATTTGTGCCAAGGCGGCAGGGGGCAGGTCGGTTTCGATCCCGTCGGCCACCAGCGTTGCAGCCATCGCCTCTTGCAGCATGCTGCCATAGCGCAACGTGGTCGCGCGGGCCAGATCGGCCGGATCTCGGTTGCCGTTCGGGTCAAGCACCGATTCTTGCAGCGGCACCTGAATGCGGACGTAGGTTTGCGTAAACCCGCCCAGCCCGTTCGAGATGATCGTCCACAGCAGGGCCAGCAGGAACCCGCAGGCCAGCACCAGTGCCCCGATGCCATAGCTGCGGAAGCGGGCCTCGGCGCGGTTGCGCGATTTGGTGCGGCCGTCGGCGACCAGCAGCGATCCGTGGCGGTGGTTGGTGTTCTGTGTCATTCGTATTGCTCGCGATATTTGCGCACGATCGCCATGGCCAGAATGTTCAGGGCCAGCGTGATGACGAACAGCGTCATGCCAAGGGCAAAGGCGACCAGCGCCTCGGGCGAGGAAAAGTCGGCATCGCCAGTCAGCTGGCTGACGATTTTCGCGGTGACCGTTGTCATCGCATCAAAGGGATTCATCGACAGCGCGCCAGCGGCGCCTGCGCCCATGACCACGATCATCGTCTCGCCAATCGCGCGGGATGCGGCCAGCAGGATCGCACCAGCGATACCCGGCAGTGCGGCGGGCAGGATCACCTGCCGGATCGTCTCGGAGCGTGTCGCGCCCAGACCCAGCGAGCCGTCGCGCAGCGATTGCGGCACGGCGTTGATAATGTCGTCCGACAAGGATGACACGAATGGGATGATCATCACCCCCATCACAAGGCCAGCCGTCATCACGGCGGTGCCGCCGCGCATCCAACCGACGCCCAGCAAGCCGCCAGGACCGAAAATCTGCATCAGCAGCGGCCCGACCGTCGCCAGCGCGAACAGGCCGTAAACGATGGTGGGGATGCCGGCCAGAATTTCCAGCATCGGCTTGCCGAGGGCGCGCACTTTGGGGCTTGCATATTCGGACAGGTAGATCGCCGCGAAAAGGCCCAGCGGCACGGCCACCAGCAGCGCGATGAACGAGATATAAAGCGTGCCCCACAGCAGCGGCAGAATGCCGAGCTGCGAGCCGCCACCGAACGAGGGGCTCCAAGTCAGGCCGAAGAAGAAGTCCAGCGCGGGGTAGGCGCGGAAGAAGGCGATCGTGTTGAAAATCAGCGCGATCACGATACCGACCGTGGTCAGAATGGCGATCATCGCGGCAGCGATCAGCAAAACGCGCACCGCCGCCTCGACGCGGGGGCGGGCGCGGAAGGCGGGGTTCGTGCGGGTATAGGCCCATGCGGCCCCCGCAACCGACAGCGCGATGGCCGCAACGCTCATCCAAAAGCGGCCCGTGGCATTAGCGGTGTAGGCCGCAACCGACGCGTCATAGGCGACTGCAGTGGGGTCGATTGCGATACCGCGACCCAGATCGCGGGCAAGGCGGTGCACATCCGACAGCAGCAAGCTGGCGCTGCTTGCACTATCGGCGGCTGTGCCCAGTGTCTGCAAAGCAATATGGTTCACATAGGCGGGCTGGATGACCAGCCAGACCAAAATCAGCAAAAAGGCAGGGATCAGCGCCCAGATGGCGACATTCCAACCATAATAGCGCGGCAGCGAATGCAGCCCGCGGGCCGTACCGCCAGCCGCCTGCAACGCGCGCGCGCGGCCAAGCCAAAATCCGGCCGCCGCGATCAATAAAATGACGATGAACGTCCAGAAGAGAGGCATGAGTGTCCTGCCGCTGAAGTTGCCAAGGGCGGCCCAGTTGGCCGCCCTTGTTATTTCGACTTAGAGAGGTGCCATCACGGTTTCGTCGGCGATCATGGCCTGTGTCTGGGCAAGCTCGGGGTCCGACACCAAACCGTATTGTGCCAGCGGGCCGGAGGGGCCAGCCATGTCGTCCGACATGAAGAATTCAGCGAATTCCTTCAGGCCGGGGATCACGCCGATGTGGGCTTTCTTCAGGTAGAAGTACAGCGGGCGCGACACGGGGTAGGTGCCGGTGGCGATGGTTTCGACGCTGGGTGCGATATCGCTCATGGTGGCGACGCGCAGGGTGTCGGTGTTGTTTTCGTAGAACGACAGGCCGAACACGCCGAAGGCTTGCGGGTTTGCCGCGATGCGGGCCAGTGTTTCAGTGTAGTCGCCGTCGATGTCGACCGAGACGCCGTCTGTGCGTAGCGCGGTACAGGCTTTCTTGCCGTCATCGCCGCGCGCAGTGGTCAATGCTTCCAGTGCGCCGGATTCTTCGCAACCAGCGGTCAGGACTTTTTCGTCGAACACTTCACGCGTGCCGTGCTTGGTGCCAGGGATGAAGGCCAGGATCGGCTGGTTCGGCAGATCGGGGTTCACTTCGTTCCAAGTGGTGTAGGGGTTGGCAACGACTTCGCCGTCGACGACGACTTCGGCAGCCAGCGCCTTGTACCAGTCGGCGGGGGTGAAGGCGAATTCGGGGCCGTTCAGTGCCGAAGCAAAGACGATGCCGTCATAACCGACGCGCACTTCCATGATTTCGGTCACGCCGTTGGCGGCGCATGTTTCCATTTCGCCCGCGCGGATGCGGCGCGAGGAGTTGGCGATGTCGATCTGGTTTTCGCCGACGCCTTGGCAGAAGCGCTGCAGGCCAGCCGAGGAGCCGCCCGATTCGACAACGGGGATCGGGAAGTCGGGGAAGTTTTCGCCGAACGATTCGGCGACGATCGAGGCATAGGGCAGAACGGTCGAGGAACCTGCGATTTGAATATTATCGCGGGCCTGCACAGCGCCGGTGGCGGCTGCCAGTGCGATGGCCGAGGCGCAAACGGTCTTCAACGACATGACATACTCCTGTGTCGTGGGTGCGGTTGGACTGCGAAGGCAGCACCGTCGCCCGAGGGTCTAGGTGACCCGTGCGAAGGGAATGTGACACAAGTGTAACGATTTTATGACAATCGACAAAGACCTTTCATGCCATTTCGGGCGCACGTCAGCTTACGCTGCGTGCGCACCGGCGGCATGGGGCAGCAAAAAGGTATGACCCGTGGTCGGCGCGTGGTTTACGCGCAGCGCGCAGCCATAGGCCGCCGACAGATTCTCGCTGGTCATGACGGTTTCCACGGGGCCGCTGGCCAAAATGCAGCCGTCGCGCATCAGCACCACGCGGTCGGCATAAAGCGCGGTCAGGTTCAAATCGTGCATCACAGCGACCACGCCACCGCCGGCTTGCGCGAACTGGCGGGTGATCTCCATCACCTGCAGTTGGTGCCCGATATCCAGCGCGGATACCGGCTCGTCCAGAAACAGCCACGAGGGCTGGCCGTGGGCGGTGGGTTCCCACACCTGACACAGCGCACGGGCCAAATGAACACGCGCTTGTTCGCCGCCCGACATCTGCTGGTAATGCTGTTCGGCCTTGGACCCAAGGCCGACACGGTCCAGCGCGCGGCGGGGCAGGGTGCGGTCGGCAGCGTGCACGCCGGCTTGCAGGCCCAGCCGCACAACCTCGATCGCGGTGAAGGGAAATGCGAGGCTGGAGGCTTGCGGCATCACGGCCCGCATCGCAGCGACCTGCCACGCTTTCAGCGTGTCAACGGCGCGACCGTTCAGGGTGATCCCCGCGCCGTTACCTTCCTCGCCGGTCAGCGCTTTCAGCAGGGTCGTCTTGCCCGACCCGTTCGGGCCGACGATTGCGGTCACTTGGCCCCCTTCGGCCGCGAAATCGACACCGTCGAGGATTTGTTTGCGCCCAAGACGGACGCGGACATTCGTTGCGATCAGGCTCATAGGTCGATGATCCCGCGTTGCTTCAGAAGAACCCACAAGAATACGGGGCCGCCGATGACGGCAGTGACGATGCCGATGGGCAGCTCGGCCGGTGCGACGATGGTGCGGCTGATCATGTCGGCCAGCAACAGGACGATCGCGCCCAACAAGCCCGCGTTAACCAACAGGTGCCGGTGGTCCGGCCCCGCTGCAAGGCGCAGCAGGTGCGGCACGACGATGCCGATGAACCCGATGCCGCCAGATACCGCTACTGCAGCGCCGGTCGCGCCAGCGACTGTTAGAATTGCGATCGACTTCATGCGTTGCACCGGAATGCCCATATGCGCGGCGGCTGCCTCGCCCAAGGCCAGCGCGTTCAACGACCGGCCCAAGAAGGGCGCGACCGCCAGCGCAATGACAATCAGCGGTGCGGCCGTGATGACTTTCGGCCAGTTTGCGCCCGCCAACGACCCCATGCCCCAAAAGGTCAGGTCGCGCAGCTGGTTGTCGTTGGCGCGGTAAATCATGATGCCCGACAGCGCGCCTGTCAGCGCACCGAGCGCAATACCCGCCAGCAGCATGGTGGCAATCGACGTGCGCCCCTGCCGCGTGGCGACCATATACAGCGCCATGGTGGCGCCCCAGCCGCCCAAGAACGCGGCGGCTGGCACCAGCCAGCTGCCGATCATGGCGGCGAATGCGGCGGGCAGAAAGCCCCCCAGAACGATAGCGACGATGGCCCCAAGGCTCGCCCCCGCGCTGACCCCAACCAAGCCGGGGTCGGCCAGCGGGTTGCGGAACAGGCCCTGCATAACCGCGCCCGAAACCGCCAAGCTTGCCCCGACCAGCACGCCCAGCACCATGCGAGGGATGCGCACTTGCAGCAGAACGATGCGGTCGACGAGGGTGATATCCTCGCCGCGCAGCCATTGCCCAAGAACCTTGATCGCAGAGGTCCCCGATGCCCCAAACAGCACCGAAAGCGCGCAGGTGATGACAAGGGCGACCGCCAGCAAGATGGTCAGGCGTTTTGCGCGCAGTTCCCGCAGGTCGACGTCGCCGCCTGCGTGTGAAAGGGCCATCGACATCGGTTTAGTTCCCGCCGTACAGCGTGTTGTGCAATTCCAGCGCAGCTGCGCCGGCACGCGGGCCGAAGCCCAGCAGATAAGCGCCATCCATGCGGATTACGGCCTGATTTTGGCCCGCAGGCGTTGCCGCCAACGGGGCGATCGCGAACAGGTCGGAATTTGCGGCATCCAGATCGTGGCCACGGTCCATCATCAAGATGACGTCGGGCGCGGCGGTTGCAATCGCCTCGTCGGTCAGGGGTTTGTAACCGTCGACGCCCTGAATGGCGTTCACCGCACCGGCCATGCCAATGATTGTATCGCCGCCGGTGTTCTGCCCAGCCGCCATCACACGGCCGCCCTGGGTCGAGATGATGAACATCACCCGTTTGCGGGCCGTGGCTGGAACAGATGCGGCGGCGGTTGCGGCGGCTGCCAGTTGGGCCTCGACTTCGGTTGCCAGTGCCTCGGCTTCTGCGACGTGGTGGCTCGCTTCACCGACCGTGCGGATGTTGGCGACAATCTGTTCGGCAGACCAGCCTGCGGGCAGGCTGATCCACGGGATAGACGCGGCCTTCAGTACATCAATCGTTTCCACCGGGCCCGCATCATGTTCGGCGATGATCATGTCGGCGTTCACCGACAAAACCCCCTCGGGCGAGAGCGCGCGCAGATAGCCGATATCAGGCAGCGATTCGACTTCGGCCGGATAGGTCGAGGTCGAGTCCCGCGCGACAACCTTGTCGCCCGCACCAATCGCAAACAAGATCTCGGTGGTCGAGGAGCCGAGCGACAAGATACGGTCTTGCGCGCTGGCGGCGCTGGCAAACAGCGCCAGCGCAAGGGACGATGTAAGAAGGACGCGTTTCATATCAGGCTACCTCTTCCACTTGGGCCGACGGTAGCGCCTCGACCAGCGCATTCCAGCGGTCGCGGAATTCGGCGCCGGGTTTTTGCAGGCCGAAGATCTGCAAGATCAGGCCGCCGTCCTCATCAAACGCCTCGACCGAGACTGCGCGGCCACGGCTGGTCGGCTTGTCGACGGCCCAGACCTCGGCGATTTTGTCGGCGCGCAGGTGCAGATTGAAACCGGGGTCCATGATGTTCTGCCACGGGCCCATCGGCATCAGCTTGAAGATCGGGCCGGTGTGGATCTGGATCATCCCGCGGTTGCCGACGAAAATCATAATGCCTAGCTCTTGCGCGACGACGCCTTCCAGCATGGTTTGGAAGGCGGTTTTGTCCAGCAGGCGGGCATGGGGTGCGCCGACGGTGCGGTAGGCCCCCAAGCGGTTCATACCCAGGCGGCCGACCATACGCAGGAACTGGTGCGTGTCGGTCATCGCGGCCCATTCGGTGCGCAACTCGTCGGCCTTGCTGGCGTCGACTTTGGCGGCTTCTGTCGCAGGGCGCGGCTCCAGTACCAGCGTTGAGTCTTGCTCGGGCAGGCGCAGCGCGTCTTTCAGGGCTTCAAATGCGGCCAGATCTGAATTTTCGCGCATCCAGATTTTGTGGACGGCATCGCCGGCCTGATCGAACACCTGAATGCTGCGGCGCGTGCCGGTATCGGTGGTCTTTTCGACGACAAAGCCGTGCACCCAGTATTTGGGGAAGGTGCGCAGGTCGATATCGGGGTTCAGCACGCTGCCGGCATGGGGGTTGGCGTGATAGTCGGTGTAGGTGCCGACTTTCTCGTGCACGCATGCGTCGTTGCGCGTCAGGGCCATGACCTCGCCCAAGGCGGGGATCAGTGGCATCAGCTGGTCGGGGTGGGCGTTGATGCGCGTGACCCCGTGGCCGACATATGCGGCGACCAGATCTGCCTCGGTAATGCCAAGGCTGTCGGCCAGGTCGCGGTCGCGGGCCTTGGGGTTATCGGCGCGCGCTTGGCGGATTTCGGCCGGGCTGGGGATGGGGGCTAGGGAATCAGCCATGATGCACCTGTTGGTTAAAGCTGGCATATCTGGCTGCGCGCCGCACCTGAAAGGGCGGTTGCGTGGCTGGTGGTTCGCCGTCCCTCTTGAACGGCAATCTTGATTAATTTACTCGGAGAAAGCAGCAGAGGCAAGCGAGCAGGTGCATCCTGCGCCCCACCCATGCGCCCCCGCGTAACACGGCCTGTATAACAGCATGTAGACTGGATTGGACATGACCTTCTTTCGCCAGATTTCGCCTTTGATTGCCGCCTTGTCCTTGGCGATGGGGGCAAGTGCTGCGGGCGCGCAGCAAGTAGTGCCCGGCCGCCTTGGAATCGAGGCAAACGCCAAAGAGGACGTGGACGGCGCCTGCCGCGTGTCGTTTTTGGCCACAAACGGGCTGGACGAGAACCTATACAAGCTGAGCTTCGAGGCTGTGGTGTTCGACAAGGCAGGCGAGGCAGCCCAGTTCACGCTGCTGGAGTTCACCGAATTGAACAAAGGCGCGGTCCGCGTGCGGCAATTCGATCTGCGCGGGCGTAGCTGCGATGATGTGGGGCAGGTGGTCGTCAACCGTACCCTGACGTGCGAGGCTGTCGGCCTTGACCCCAGCGCCTGCGCACAAAATCTTGATGTGACCAGCCGCATCAGCACGAACGAGGTGACCGAAGGCCAAGTCGCGATCGAACTGAACCGCCTTGAGTCGTTCGAGGGGAGTTGCCGCCTGACGTTCGTCACCCGCAATGGCCTGTCGCAGCCGATCGCAGGTATGATGGCCGAGACCGTTCTGTTCGACCCGAACGGCGGCGTTGCCAAGATGACGATGTTTGAATTGGGCGACGTGGCCGCAGGGCAAACCCGCGTGCGGCGTTACGAGGTGACCGGAAACGCGTGTGATGGCTTAGGCAACGTGCTGATCAACCAGTGGCAGACCTGCGAGGCTGGCGATCTGGGCGAGGAGGCCTGCACGGCCGCCATCACCCTGAGTTCGCGCACGGCGCTGGGGCTGCTTGACTAACCCCAGCCACTGTTCGGCTTACGAGACCATCATCTCCTTGGTCGCGGTCAGCGCAATCTTGGGGTAGTCGCGGGCCACGCGATCGATGTCCCACTGCAGGCGGGTCAGGTAGACCAGATCGCCATCGTTGTCGGTGGCGATGTGCTGTTTGTTCGCCGATACGAAAGCCTCGACCGCATCTTTTTCGCCCGACACCCAGCGGGCCGAGGTGAATTGCGAGCTTTCCAGCCGCACGGGCAGGCCGTATTCCACCTCGATCCGGCTGGCTAGCACCTCGAACTGCAGGGCACCGACGACGCCGACGATAAAGCCCGACCCGATCATCGGCTTGAACACCTTGGCCGCGCCTTCTTCGGCGAATTGCATCAGGGCTTTTTCCAGATGCTTGGCCTTCATCGGGTCACCCGCGCGGATGTTTTGCAACAATTCGGGGGCGAAGCTGGGGATGCCGGTGAAGTGCAGGGTCTCTCCCTCGGTCAGGGCATCGCCGATACGCAGCTGGCCGTGGTTCGGGATGCCGATGATGTCGCCGGCCCAAGCTTCTTCGGCCAGCTCGCGGTCGGCGGCCAAAAACAGCACGGGGTTAGTCACGGCCATCGGCTTTCTCGACCGCACATGCACCAGTTTCATCCCGCGTTCAAAGTGGCCCGAGGCAAGCCGGATGAATGCGACGCGGTCGCGGTGGCGCGCGTCCATATTTGCCTGCACCTTGAAGACAAAACCCGTCACCTTGGTTTCCGCCGCCGATACGGTGCGCTCGGCCGCTTTTTGCGGCTCAGGCTCGGGGCCAAATTCGCCGATGCCGGTCATCAATTCCTTGACGCCGAACGAGTTGATGGCCGAGCCAAACCAGATCGGCGTCATCGACCCCTCAAGGAAACGCTCGCGGTCGAAGGCGGGTAGCAGTTCGCGCGCCATCTCAATCTCTTCGCGCAGCTTTTGCAGCATGTCGGCGGGGATGTGTTCGGCCAGCTTGGGGTCGTCCAACCCGCTGATCGAGACTGTCTCGGCGACGCGGTTGCGGTCGGCGCGGTCCATTAGCTCCAGCCGGTCATGCAGTAGGTCGTAGCAACCCAAAAAGTCGCGGCCCGATCCGATTGGCCAGCTGGCAGGGGCCACGTCGATGGCCAGATTTTCCTGGATCTCGTCGATGATCTCGAACGTGTCGCGGGCCTCGCGGTCCATCTTGTTACAGAATGTCAGGATCGGCAGGTCGCGCAGGCGGCAGACCTCGAACAGCTTGCGCGTTTGGCTTTCCACGCCCTTCGCCCCGTCGATGACCATCACCGCCGCATCCACCGCGGTCAGCGTGCGGTAGGTATCTTCGGAAAAGTCGCTGTGGCCGGGGGTGTCGACAAGGTTGAAGCGGAACTGTCCGAAATCAAACGACATCGCCGAGGCCGACACCGAGATCCCGCGATCTTGTTCCATCTTCATGAAGTCGGACCGCGTCCGGCGTGCCTCGCCCTTGGCGCGCACCTGACCGGCCATCTGGATGGCGCCACCAAACAGCAGGAATTTTTCGGTCAGTGTCGTTTTACCCGCGTCAGGGTGCGCGATGATCGCGAAGGTGCGACGGCGGGCGATTTCGGCGGGGAGGGGCGAGGTCTGGTTTTGCATGGCGCGGCTATAGGCGATCCGTGCAGCTACGGCAAGAAATCCGCGCGCAGCTGGCGTCAGTAATCTAGCGCCAGTTATGCTGGGCGGCGGCTTGCTGCGGCACGGGGTGCTGCGCATTGGCAGCGCTGCGGGCAGGGTGGCCGATAAACAGGCAATCTGCACTCGCGCCATCGATCCGCACCGCTTGCGGATCAACAACGACCATCTGCACATAGGTCATCAGCTTGGGTTCGATCTGGCGAATGCCATCTTGCCCCATTTTGTTGCGCAGCAATTGCCCCAGCACGCGGTGGCGGGGCGACAGAAGCAGCGCTTTTTCATTCCCAAACCGGCCCGCATCCACCATCACAGGCGCCATCGCACGCGATGACAACAGCGGGGTCGCGCCGACCCAATGCACGGTCATTTTGCGACCATCCTCGGCCAGAATGCGGTCGCCCGTCTTGATGTCTTCGACAGTGCGCAGAATGTTGTCGGCGGTCGCAACGCGGGTTCCCAGTGGAAATTGCAGCAGCGGCACTTGTGCCAGCCGGTGCCGCGTGCCCTGCTGGCGAATCCCCGACAGGCGGTATTCGACCTTGGGCTGCAATGCCCCCAACGGCAGAAGGTGGATCGCTACGGCCAGCCCGCCCAATTCCTCGACCAACAGCAGCGCCTCGAGGGTGTTGCCCAAGCGGTCGATCAGCAGAAGGTGGCTATCGACATGCACGGTGTTACCTGCGGTGCCGGTGCCCGAATCCGGCCCGACGACCAGCGCCGCACCCGCGTTTTGCGCAATGCTAAGGCGGTTCGGAAGCGCATCGGGTTGTAGGGTATAATAATCGTCGACGAGAAGATCTTCACCAAAGATCAGGGGGTCGCCCTCGGCCACCCCGTCGGTGGCGATAAAATCATTGCCGCTGAAAACCATGAAAGACTGGCAAAACAGATCCGACGATCCGAATTCCATTTCCATACCTTTGAATCACCGCAAACAATACTACACCGAATAGGCCCACGGGCGGGACACAAGTCAAGCGTGTAGGGCTGCTATGTTAATGATTTTTCAGAGGCATTAATATGTATTCCATAGTTTGCATTGTATTTAGCTAAGTTATTGGCGTGTTCTCGGGCGAGAACAGCTGCGGCAGAATGCGTATCGTTAAGATATGGTCGGTGCGCAGGTTGATCTGACGGGCTTCGGTTTCGCTCCAACACGTCAGCGTCCAGATGCGGCCCCAATAGTCGATGCGCAGCGGGCGGACGATAGCAGGGGGGGACGCTGCGGCGGTGGTGATCGCGACTTTCTGGCGGCGCGCGATGGCGCTGCGCAGCAGCGGAAGGTCGTGAAAGCCGCGCGCGGCATCGGGGGCGTCGCCAGCGACCGGCGCGGTGATACCGGGCCCTGCCAAGGCCCAGCCACGGTCTGCATCCCGCAGATCTGCCGCCAGCGCGGCATCGATTTTTGCAGATAGCCCCCGCGCTGCGCTGCGAAGGGCGGGGTCGTCGGCCTCGCCCAGAATCGTCAGGCCGATATGCAGGGCTTCGACCTCGGCAAGGCTGAGGTTCATGGGCGGCAGTGTCACATGGCCCGAATCAACGCGATAGCCTTGCCCGGGCGTGCCACGCACCGGCACGCCTGACGCGATCAGCGCAGCGATATCGCGGTAAATCGTGCGCAGGGTGACCCTGTTTTCGGTGGCCAGAGCCTGTGCGGTCACGGCAGGCGCAGCGGGCGCCAAGGTGCGCAGGCGCTGCAAAATGGCAAACAGGCGTTCGTTCTTGGGGGACTCCATACGCTGCAGTCTAATATACTGACATGTTTTTGTCAAAGCGCAGAGGCGCAACCGCCGAAAATCGTTGCAAACCCAGCGCGGCTGCTTGGCTGTGCCGCCGTTTCATGTGCAAAACGACTCATGGATTTACACCGAGCGCTGCGGCGCCGGGTTGCTGCGGAGAATGACATGTTTAACAATATCGGCCCGATGGGCATTCTGCTGATCGCTGTTGTGGTCCTGGTTCTGTTTGGCCGGGGCAAAATCTCGAGCCTGATGGGCGAGGTCGGCAAAGGCATTACCGCGTTCAAGCGCGGCGTCGATGATGGCAAAAAAGAACTCGAATCCTCGGCTGACGAGTTGCGTGATGTGACCCCGACTGCAAACGCCGCTGTTGCGCCCGTTGTGACGCCTGTCAGCACCGAGGCCAAAGACAAGGTCTGATCTGAACAAGGTCTGGTGTTACGATAAGGAAGCGGGGCGGAAGTCATGTTTGAACTAGGCATGGGGGAAATGGCGGTCATCGGGATCGTCGCCCTGATTGTCGTCGGGCCCAAGGATTTGCCGGTGCTGTTTCGCAACATCGGGAATTTCGTCGGCAAGGCGCAGGGAATGGCGCGGGAATTTTCGCGCGCCATGAACGATGCGGCCAAAGATTCGGGCGTCAGCGAGATCAACCAGACGCTGCGCTCGGCGGGCCAATCGCTGAATACAGCCGTAAGCGCGGCGAAAAACCCGAAAGCCTATGGCGCGCAAAAGCTGCGCGATGCGGCGGGGCTTTCGCCCACAACGGTCGAGCCCACAACGGTCGAGGATGAGGCCGCCGGCGACAAAGCAGAGGCTGAAAAGACCTTGCGCGATACTGGCGCCGCCGCGATGCATCGCAACACCCTTAGCGCATCGGCTGCGGGTGTGGGGAAACCGACCTTCGCCCCACCAGTCGCACCTGCGCCCGTCACGTCGACACCTGTCGCAGTGACACCAGCCGCTGAAGCATCTGTCGCGCCTGCGCCGGTTGTGGCAGATGTGGCTGCGCCCGAAAGCGCGTCAATCAGCGAGAAACCACAATGAGCACCCCGCAAGATATCGACGATTCCGCAGCCCCGCTGATCGAACATCTGGCCGAGCTGCGCAATCGCCTGATCTGGAGCATTCTGGCCTTCGTCGTGGCCATGACATTCTGCTTCTTCTTTGCGACGCCGGTGTTCAACATCCTGACCGCCCCGCTGTGTACCGAGCTTGCAAAGCGCGGTCAGGACTGCCAGTTGATCTTCATCAGCCCGCAAGAAGGCTTCTTCGTTGCGGTCAAAATCTCGATGCTCGGTGGGTTGGCGCTGTCGTTTCCGGTTATCGGCTACCAGCTGTGGCGCTTTGTGGCACCCGGCCTTTACAAGTCTGAAAAGAATGCGTTTTTGCCGTTCATGTTCGCATCGCCGATCATGTTCGTCCTCGGTGCGGTTTTCGCGTTTTATGTCATCATGCCGATGGCGTATTCGTTCTTCCTGGGCTTCCAGCAGTTCGCGCCCGACGGCAGCGCTGTGATCGACCCCGACCGCGCGCCGCCCGCCAGCGTTATCTTCCAAGGATCGGCACAAGAATATCTGTCGCTGACCATGGCGCTGATCGTGGCATTCGGATTGTGCTTCCAGTTGCCGGTCTTGCTGACGCTGTTGGGGCGCGCTGGTATCGTGACGGCGGCGGGTTTGGCGGCTGTGCGCCGCTATGCCATTGTCGGCATTTTGATACTGGCTGCAATTGCCACGCCGCCCGATGTCATCAGTCAGATCGTCTTGTTCGCGGCGGTCTACCCGCTCTACGAAGTCTCGATCTATCTGGTGCGCCGGTACGAAAAGAAGCGCGAGGCCCAGCTGCGTGCCGAAGGGCTGTGGGTTGATGACGAGGAATTGGAAGACGAGGCTGATGCCAAGGCGACCAAACCATGACCGATACGACCGAGCTTGCCCGTATCGCCGCCGCGCTAGAGCGGCTGGCCCCCGCGCCAAAGCCCGCCCCGAACTTTGACGCGCCAGCATTCGTCTGGCGCGTCAACCCTGACCACCTCGAGGCGGTGACTGCCGTCAGCCGTATTGATGTGTCGTTACTGGTCGGCATCAACCGTGCGCGCGACACATTATTGGCGAACACGCGCCAATTCGCGGCAGGGCTGCCCGCCAACAACGTCCTGTTGTGGGGCGCGCGGGGGATGGGAAAATCCAGCCTCGTCAAAGCGGCTCATGGAGCTGTTGCGCAGGACCTTCCCAAGCTGAAAATCGTCGAGGTGCAGCGCGAAGACCTGCCGTCGATCAGCCGTTGCCTGAATTTGCTGCGCGGTCGACCCGAGCGATTCATCCTGTTCTGCGACGATCTATCGTTCAGCAGCGACGACCAGCACTACAAAGCGCTGAAAGCCGTGCTGGATGGTGGGATCGAGGGGCGGCCCGAGAATGTCGTCCTTTATGCCACCTCGAACCGGCGCCATCTGATGCCGCGCGATATGATCGAAAACGAACGTCAAGCAGCGGTCCACGAGACCGAAGCTGTCGAGGAGAAGGTCTCGCTTTCAGACCGCTTCGGGCTGTGGTTGGGGTTTCATGGCGCGGGGCAGGACGACTACCTGACCATGATTCGCGGCTATTGCGACGCCTATGGTGTGGAGATTGACGATGCGACCCTGCGGGCCGAGGCGATCGAGTGGCAGGCCACGCGTGGCAGCCGGTCGGGGCGTGTCGCATGGCAATATTTCACCGATCTGGCTGGCCGGCGCGGGGTAAAGCTTTGACGGCAGGCCGGTTTTCGGCCCGCCATTTACAAGTTGCGAATGCGACGCATTTGTAAGTTATTGTTTTCGCTTGCAATTTATGTAGATCACGGGCAGTCCGATCCCTATCGGGGAGTAGCGATCGCTTTTCAAGCGGGTGACATGTCAACAGGCTCGCGCCAGATGCGCGTGGCATGTCCGGCCCATCGGGGCTTTGCAAGACCGTGGCGAGGGAACCCTGCGGGCGGGGTCCGACCATCGCCCGGCACGCCCCCGAGGATTATATGATGACCCCGATCTCAATCGGCGTTTTGGCCGTTTCTATGTCGGTAGATGCCTTCGCCGCATCGGTTGGCAAAGGCGCGGCGCTGCCGCGTGTCAGCTTCGGCACCGCGCTGCGTACCGGGCTTATTTTCGGCGTGGTCGAGGCGATCACCCCCTTGATCGGCTGGGTTCTGGGCGTGGCGGCCAGCCAATACATAGACGCGGTCGATCACTGGATCGCGTTTGCGCTGCTGGGCGGCGTCGGCGCGCATATGGTTTGGCAGGCGCTGCACCACGACGATGCAGCCTCGCGCGCCGACACAGCCCTGTGGGCGACTGTTTTGACCGCCATCGGAACATCTATCGATGCGATGGCGATTGGCGTGTCGCTGGCGTTCTTGAATGCGAATATCATCGTCATTGCGCTGGCGATTGGCTGTGCGACGATGTTGATGAGCACATCGGGTATGCTGGCAGGGCGCTTGCTGGGGAACCGCTTTGGCCGCGTTGCCGAAGGCTTGGGCGGCCTGGCCCTGTGCGGGCTAGGCCTGATGATCTTGATCGAGCATTTGAGCGGGGCGGGCTAACCCCAGATCGCGGTGAACTCGCGCCACTCGCCCTTGCTCATGCCGGATGTCTCTTGAACGACATCCTCGCCGGCAAGGCGGCGCTTGATCACGTCGACCTGCTGGGCCGACAGCGATACGGCCCCCAATCGGTAATCCTCGAACGCCTTATAGGCGAGGGGCACCCAATCTTTCACGATCTGGCAGATCGCATCGGCATAGACGCGGATTTCGTATTGCGCGTGGGCATCGGCGCGCAGGCGCAGGAAATGCAGCAGGTTGTGCAGGTCAACCTTCCAGTACCATTGCGTATAGATGTTCGCGGGCAGGTTCATACGGGCCAGCTCGCGGGCTAGGCCTTGCTGACCTTCCTGGCTGATCATCGCCTCGTAATGGTCATAGGCGCGGCCGGCGTCTTGCTTCAGCCATTCCAATACGCGGGCGGCTTCCTCGCCGGACAGGGGCGCACCCCGGCCTTGATTGTTCACCACCGACTGCGCGGCCAGATGTTCGGGCGAGGGGATATAAAATTCCCGATCGAGAATGCTGTAGCGGCCCGAATATTCGTTCACGTTTGCCGTCCTGTGGCGAATCCACTGGCGGGCCACAAAAACCGGCAACTTCACGTGCAGCTTCACCTCGCACATCTCGAACGGGGTCGAGTGCCAGTGCCGCATCAGGTAGCGAATCAGCCCTTCGTCATTGCTGACCGATTTCGTGCCCTTGCCGTAAGACACGCGGGCCGCCTGAACGATCGCGTTATCGTCGCCCATGTAATCCACTACGCGGACGAAACCGTGATCCAGCACGGGCAAGGCGTTGAAAAGATGTGCCTCCATCCCGGGGCTGACGGCGCGCAACGTGGGCTGGGTGTCGGCGCGTTGGGCGGCAATTTCGCCGATCTGCTCGGGGGATAGGGGCATGGGGCTCTCCGGCTGTCGTCAACGGGTATCGTGCGACGGGGATAGGTTACCGCGCCGCAGGGAACAAGCCCTACGGCGGGGTAACAGCCGGGCTTAGCGCGCCAGCTTTTTGTGAACTTCGTCCAGATCGATCTCGCCGATCGGGTTCTTGTTCGCGGGGTTCTCAAAGTCGTATTTGTACAGGCGGAAGTCGCGCTTGTAGATTTCGAACATCAGATGCATCGACAGGTCGTCGAAGTAATCCTCGACGGGATAGAGGCGCTTGGGCCCGTGCCCTTCGCTTTCGTTAAAGCGGGGAATGGACTTGATGTCGACTTTATTGGGCGTTTTGCTCTTCTTCAGTACTTTATCCATGCCGTCGTTGAACTTCTCGGTCCAGAAGATCGAGTTGTAGCGACCGCCGTTGGCGATGAACGTGGCAATGTGGCCCGACATGGCCGACCAGTGAATGTCGGGTTCCATCGGCTTGCGGAAACGGATGGTGTCACGCGCGAACAGCAAGAAGCGGCGGAAGCTTTTGATCTGGTCGAAATCGAACTCGTCTTCGGGCGAGCCTACCTCGATCCCGTATTTTTGTACCAACTGCGGCACCAGATTGCCGCGGTAGCGCCGCCCGTTGCGCTGGATGCCGGCGATTTTGTCAAAGAACGACGACAGGATGCGGGTGTAGGGGTTGCGCACGCAGGTGAACACATAGGCGTTGTGTGCAGTGACGGCCTCGGTGATCAGGGGCTGGCTTTCGGGCTGGTTCCACTTGTGCAGACCCTTAGTCGAGTCGTGGATGTCGCCATCGAAGAAGCTGCCGTGATCCGAGTAATACATGATCTGGCCGATGGTCGAGCAGGCGCATTTTGGAACGACGCGATAGATCATGCTTTCGCTCTCGGTCATCCAAGTTCCGGGGAAACTCATTTCACAGGCCTTTTTCTGGTGCACAACTTTCAGGAAATACCCAACCACAGCCTAGAAGGTGCTGGCAATAGGGTCAAAACCCGCTTTAGTATTCTTCTATCCAGCACCTAGGCCAGCTATCAATAGCCAACCGACGCTCTCGCAGGTATCAAGTGTTATGACAAAGATTGCCTTTATACTTTTGTGCCATAAAGACGCGAAAGCGATTATCAATCAGGCGATGCAGCTGACCAGCGGCGGTGACTGTGTTGCGATTCACTTCGACGGGCGCGCCGCGCAAGAAGATTACGACGAGATCCAGCGTACATTGGCCGGAAACCCCGGCGTGACCTTCGCGCGCCGCCGCCTGAAGTGCGGCTGGGGCGAGTGGAGCTTGGTCGAAGCGACGATCGAGGCGGTGCGGGCAGCCGAATCGGCATTCCCCGATGCCACGCATTTCTACATGGTCTCGGGCGACTGCATGGCGGTCAAATCGGCGATCTACACGCACCGCTACCTCGAGGAGCAGGACGCCGATTTCATCGAGTGTTTCGACTTCTTCGAGAGTGAATGGATCAAGACCGGTTTCAAGGAAGAGCGCCTGATCTATAGGCACTTCTTCAATGAGCGCACACAAAAGAAGCTGTTTTACTGGAGCTACGATCTGCAGCAAAAGTTCGGGCTGACGCGGCCCGTGCCCGAAGACATGCAGATCATGATCGGCTCGCAGTGGTGGTGCCTGCGCCGTCACACGATCGAGGCGATTCTGAAATTCATTGACCAGCGTGCCGATGTCGTGCGCTTCTTCCGCACGACCTGGATCCCGGACGAGACGTTTTTCCAGACCCTCGTGCCGCACTTGGTGCCCGACCGTGAAATCCGCCGGCGGACGCTGACGTTCCTGATGTTCACCGATTACGGCATGCCGGTGGTGTTCTATAACGACCATTACGACCTGCTGGTCTCGCAAGACTATCTGTTCGCGCGCAAGATCTCGCCCGAGGCCAAGGACCTGCGCTTGCGGCTGGGTCAGCTTTACGGGTCGGACCGCGACGATTTCCAGATCTCGGGCGAGGGGCGCAACCTCTTCAAATTCCAGACCGGCCGCGGCCGCGTCGGCCAACGCTTCGCCCCCCGTTTCTGGGAGGAGATCACATCCGTCGGGCGCGGCCGCGAGGTGCTGGTCGTCGTGTGTAAAAAGTGGCACGTCGCCAAGCGGTTCGTGCAGGCGGCATCGCGCGTTACCGGGCTGCCGTCGCTGGAATACATGTTCAACGAAGATCGCGCGCCGCTGCCCGATCTGGGGGGTATCCAGACCACGGTGGCCAAGCGCACCCGCCACCGCCGTGCGCTGTTGCGGATGCTGTTCGAATACTTCGATTCCGACAAGCTAGTCGTCTGCCTCGATCCGTCCAACGTTGAATTGATGAGCGATTTTGAATCCGACCGCGCGACAATGCGCGTGCTGGAAATCGAATGTGACCTCTCGGACGATTTCCTGCGCGGCCATGCGACGCGTGTGGGGCTGGCGTCCGAACGCTCGCCGTCGGATTTGTTGGAACGGCTGATCCCCGCCGTGCGCGCCGACCTCACCCTAGAGAGCGAGCGGATGCGTGACATGGGCTTCACCTTCCACCACCGTGTGCAGGAAAGTGGCCCCGAGGCGCAAAACGTTGCGGCGCTGGTCGAATTCTTTGGGATCAAGCCGGATGCTGCGACCGAAATCATCCACACACCCTATATTTTCAGCGACTAACCCTGTCGGAGGCTCGGCGTGAGCAAGCAATACGATTCGAACAACATTTTCGCCAAAATTCTGCGCGGCGAGATTCCGAACAAGACCGTCCTTGAAACCGACCATGCGCTGGCGTTTTACGACATTCACCCGCAGGCGCCCGTGCACGTGCTGCTGATCCCCAAGGGGCCGTATGTCGACTTCGGCCATTTCGTCGCCGAAGCCTCGCCCGAGGAACAGCTGGGCTTCAACGCCGCGCTGGCGCAGTTGGTCGCCACGCTGGATTTGCCGACCGGCTTTCGCGTGATCGGCAACGCCGGCCCCGATTCGAACCAGGAAGTGCCGCATTTTCACCTGCATCTGCTGGGTGGCCGTAATCTGGGGCCGCTTCTGCCCGCATAATCCGCCCGAAAGGATAAACGATGTCCACGCCCGCCGTTCAACTGAACCGACCTGCGCCTGTCATCCGCACCGTCAGCGCGTCGCGCGTCGCCTGTGATGGTCTGACCAACAGCCCCGTGCTGGGCCATCCGCGTGTGTGGCTATCGATCCCGCCGGGGCAGGATTTCGTCGATTGCCCCTATTGCGATGCCCGTTTTGTGCAGGTCGGCGGCGAGGGGCAGGGGCACTAGCCGTCTGGCCAGAAGGCTGCGTTTCTGTCAAAGCTTGCCCTAGCACGGACGGACAGGAGCGCAGCATGACGGACACCATCAAAGCCCCCTTTGGCGCGGGCAGCCATCTGCACTTGATCGACGGGTCGGCCTATATCTTTCGGGCCTATCACGCGCTGCCGCCGCTGACGCGCAAGTCCGACGGGCTGCCTGTAGGGGCTGTTGCTGGCTTTTGCGCCATGCTGCAGCGCTATGTCGAAAACAACACCGGCCCCGAGGCCGCGAGCCATATTGCGGTGATCTTCGATAAGGGGTCGATCACCTTCCGCAATGGTATCTACCCCGAATACAAGGCGCACCGCCCGCCGCTGCCCGAGGATCTGCGCCCCCAGTTCCCCCTGACGCGCGCGGCCACAGCCGCCTTCAATATCGTCTATAAAGAAATCGAAGGGTTCGAGGCTGACGACATCATCGCCACCCTTGCGCGACAAGCGGCCGAAGCGGGTGGGCGGGTCACGGTCATTTCATCCGACAAAGACCTGATGCAGCTGGTCGGCCCGCAGGTCGTCATGTTCGACCCGATGAAGAACAAGGTGATCGACGCCGAAGGTGTCGTTGAAAAGTTCGGGGTCGGGCCGCAGCGCGTGGTTGATGTGCAAGCGCTGGCAGGGGATTCGGTCGATAACGTGCCGGGGGCGCCGGGCATCGGTATCAAAACCGCCGCGCAGCTGATCAACGAATACGGTGATCTGGAAACCCTGCTGGCCAGCGCAGCGCAGATCAAACAACCCAAACGCCGAGAAACGCTGCTGAATTTTGCTGACCAAATCCGAATCTCGCAGCGACTTGTGCAGTTGGACAACCACGTGCCGCTCGATTTCGATCTGGACGATCTGACGCTGCGCGCGCCCGATGCCGATACGCTGCTGGCCTTCCTGACGCAGATGGAGTTCCGCACGATGTCCAAGCGGGTGGCTGACCGCATGGGGGTCGATGCCCCGATGATTGCCGCAGCGGTGACCAAAGCCGCCGCGCCAAAGGCCGATGCCCCCGCGCCCATCGCCCCGCCGACGGCCCCCATCGATCACAGCGGTTATGTCACGATCACCACCGCCGAGGTCTTGGCCCAATGGATCGCCGCCATTCGCCAGCAGGGCTTCGTCGCATTCGACACCGAAACCACCAGTCTGGATGAGATGCAGGCGGAGCTGGTCGGTATCTCGCTGGCGACGCAACCGGGCGTGGCCGCTTATATCCCTGTGGGGCATTTGTCCCAAGGCGGTGACGATCTGTTTGCAGACAACAGCTTGGCCTCAGGCCAGTTGCCACTGAACGATGTGCTAGCAGCCTTGCGCCCCGTTCTGGAAGACCCATCCGTTCTGAAAATCGGCCAGAACATCAAATACGATGTCAAAATCATGGCGCGCCACGGCATCACGCTGGCGCCGGTCGATGATACGATGCTGCTCAGCTACGCGCTGAATGCGGGGCTGCACAACCACGGCATGGACGATCTGTCCGAGCTTTATCTGAATCACCGCCCCATCCCCATCAAGGATCTGATCGGGTCGGGCAAATCCATGGTGACCTTCGATCACGTCCCCATCGACAAAGCCGCGACTTACGCTGCCGAGGATGCGGATGTCACCCTGCGCCTGTGGCACCATTTCAAGCCGCAGTTGCACACAGCGCGCGTGACGACGGTGTACGAGACATTGGAACGCCCCCTGATCCCCGTGCTGGCGCGGATGGAAATGGCTGGCGTGCAAGTCGACCGCGATACGCTGGCACGCATGTCGAACGCCTTTGCGCAGAAAATGGTGCAGCTTGAGGAAGAAATTCACGCCAGCGCGGGACGCAGTTTCAACGTCGGATCGCCCAAGCAACTGGGCGAAATCCTGTTTGACGAAATGGGCCTGCCGGGCGGAACCAAGGGCAAGAATGGCGCGTGGGGCACGGGCGCGGATGTGCTGGAAGATTTGGCCACCGAACACGCCTTGCCGGGCTTGGTGCTGGATTGGCGGCAGCTGTCGAAGCTGAAATCGACCTATACTGACGCGCTGCAAGACCATATCAACCCCGACACGGGGCGGGTGCATACGTCGTACTCCATCGCGGGCGCGATCACGGGGCGGCTGGCCTCGACCGACCCGAACCTGCAGAACATTCCGGTGCGGACCGAGGAAGGCCGCCGTATTCGCGGTGCTTTCGTCGCGCCTGCCGGCAAAGTGCTGGTATCGCTGGACTATAGCCAGATCGAGCTGCGCATTCTGGCTGAAGTTGCGGGGATCGAGGCGCTGAAAGATGCTTTCCGGCAGGGCATCGATATTCACGCCGCCACCGCATCCGAGATGTTCAACGTCCCGCTAGAGGATATGACATCCGAAATCCGCCGTCAGGCCAAAGCGATCAACTTCGGGGTGATCTACGGCATTTCGGCCTTCGGGTTGGCCCGTAACCTGCGCATTCCCCGCGACCGCGCACAGGCCTTTATCGATCGGTATTTTGAACGCTTCCCCGGTATTCGGGCCTACATGGACGAGACTGTGGCCTACGCCAAGGAACATGGCCATGTGCGCACCATGTTTGGGCGCCGTATCAACACCCCCGAAATTAACGCCAAGGGCCCGACCGCAGGTTTCGCCCGCCGCGCTGCGATCAACGCACCGATTCAGGGCACCGCCGCCGACATCATCCGCCGCGCCATGATCCGCATGGAACCTGCCATCGCCGACCTGCCCGCAAAGATGCTGCTGCAAGTTCACGACGAACTGCTGTTCGAGGTCGAGGCCCCCGCCGCCGACAAGCTGATCGATGTGGCGCGTGATATCATGGAAAATGCTTCGGCCCCCGCCGTGCATTTGGGCCTGAAACTGGTGGTCGAGGCAGGAAAAGGCCACAGCTGGGCCGAGGCGCACTGATGCTGACCTACCGCGATGCGCAGCCTGCCGACGCGGCCGGTATGGCGCAAATTCTGCGTGACATCATCGCGCTGACCGGGCGGATGCGCGCCAGCGACGCCGCATATTGCCTTGCGACCTACATCGAAAACCCTGCAAGCGTGTGCTGCACTGTCGCCATCGATGGCGCGGAGCAGGTTGTCGGGTTTCAGTCGCTGACGATTGCAGGGCCAGATAGCGCCTATGGCACCCCCGAAGGCTGGGGCGCAATTGGTACCCATGTCAGCCCCGATGCGCACGGGCAGGGGGTCGGGCGGGCACTTTTCGCGTGTACGCTGGCGGCGGCGCGGCATGCGGGTGTCACGCAGATCGATGCATCGATCGGGGCGGATAATCCCGAAGGGCAGGCGTATTACGCTGCGATGGGGTTCCAGACGTGGCAAACAGCCAATGGGCGTGTGCAGAAAGTCTATCGCGTGGCCCAATAAAAAACGCGGCCCCGATGGGGGCCGCGCTGTCGCGTTTGGTTAGTTGACGGGTTTTGCTTCAACCAAGGCTTGCTCGACTTTCGGGCCGGCATTGGTGATGGCGATCCGGCGGGGCTTCAGCGCTTCGGGCACCTCGCGAACCAGATCGATGTGCAGCATACCGTTTTCGTGGGTCGCGCCTTCGACGCGGATGTGATCGGCCAGTTGGAAGCGGCGCTCGAACGCGCGGGTGGCGATACCGCGATGCAGGAATTTACGCTCGCCGGTGGTGTCGTCAGCCTTGCGGCCGGTCACGATCAGGGCGTTTTCGCGCAGTTCTACATCCAGCTCGTCATCGGCAAAGCCTGCAACGGCGACCGAGATGCGCCAAGCGTCATCAGCGGTTTTTTCGATGTTGTAGGGCGGGTAATTGGTTTGGGTGCTGTCGGCACTCAGGGTGCGGTCGATCAGATCGGCGATTTGGTCGAAACCGACAGTGGCACGGTAAAGCGGTGCAAGATCAAAGGTACGCATGGTCATCCTCCAGATGAGCGATAACGAAAGTTGTGCCCTCCATCAGATGGCAGGGCGGTTCCATCGGGCCCGGTCACCGGCATCCCGATGCAACTGATTTGGGGGCTGTTACGCAGCTTTCAAGGGGCTCACCGCCGCGACGTGCGTGGCTCGGCCCCAAGGGCGGCGTCGGCATCAAAGGCCGCGCGCAGGGCGCCGATTTGGGCTGGCACATCCACGCCAACCGCCAGATCGACGCCGCCCACTTGGCCGACGGCCGACACTAGCGATATGATTTGCACGGCATCGCCCCGTTCCGCCAACAGCGGCGCGCCCGATGCGCCGCGTTCGACATGGCAAGCAAACAGCAAGACCGCCCCGTCCGCCCCGTGGCGGTCGCAGCTTTCGCGCTGCTGCACGTAGCTTGCCGCGCCGCTGCCATAGCCGACAAGGGTGACGGCCCCCTCGCGCGGGAAGACCGGCGCGATGACGAGGGGTGTGATACCCGACAGCGCGGTGACCGGTTGGAACAACTGCAGTAACGCCAGATCCGCCGCGCTGCGTGCTGCGTTGCCAGAGGGTGCCGTGTCGGGGCGATGGTCGGGGTGCACCGTCATGCGGCGGATTTGCCGAAATGCCATGGCGCGCCCGTGTGAAAAACCAGCTTGAAAGACAATGTCTTGCGCGGGCAGGCGCGCGCCGGTGGCAGGGTCGAACAGGCAATGCGCCGCCGTCAGCACCTGGTCAGGTGCAATCAGAACCGCACTGCAATGCCCCGCGCCGTTGATTTCGATGCGCCCCACCGCTGGCACGGTTTGGGCGATGGCATTCCCGCCGCCCAACAGCACAGCCGCAACGAAGACAGGTGTCACGCACCTGCGCCAGTTGGGTTTGGGCCAGTGGTGTTTCATGGGTTGGCTCCTGTGCCACAGCGCCAGTTTTGCAAGCGCACGGGCCCCGCGCAAGGCGTGACTTTTTCAATTTTTTACGCGAATCTGCTGCAAAAGGGCGCGGACATAACCGCGGGCATAGGCAGGGAAACGTCATGCATCTGATCGAATTATTCCGCATGGTCGACTGGTTCGATCTGGCCACACTTGCCTTTGTCGCAGTGGCGTGGCTGGGGCTGGGCTATGTAATTGAAAACCCGCCCGCAAATCGTCCGTCGGTCTCGCGCCTGATGGAGGGGTATCGGCGCGCGTGGATGGATGACTTCCGTGCCCGCGAAAACCGTGTTTTCGATTCGCAGATCATCTCTAGTTTAAGGCAGTCAACGTCGTTCTTTGTGTCGACCTGCCTTCTGGCCGTGGGCGGGCTGCTGGCGTTAATGCGCAACGTCGATCAAATCAGCGGCGTGGCCGAGCAGTTTACGCACGAGACATCATCGCAGCTGCTGTGGCAGATCCGCCTGCTGCCCGCGACCGTCTTTCTGGTGATCGCGGTGCTGAAGTTCATCTGGTCGAACCGACTGTTTGGTTACTGCTCGATTTTGATGGGCTCGGTGCCGTCCAGTTTTGGCCACCCCGAGGGGCACGAACGCGCCAATCGCGCGGCCGAGTTGAACATCCGCGCTGCCGTTTCGTTCAATCGCGGCTTGCGCGCGATGTATTTTGCGCTGGGCACTTTGGCTTGGGTGCTGGGCACGGGGGCTATGCTTGTGTCGATTGTGGCGGTCACGGCATTCTTGTGGTCGCGCGAATTTGCCTCGCGCTCGCGCGATGTAATGTTGGAAGGGGCGGGCAAGCCCTAAGGCTTTGCGCCGCCCCGCCGCCCTTCGCGCAGCCAACCGATCAACATCAGGCCTGCAGCAATCAACAGCCACGCCCATGCGGCTAGCACGGGGCTGGTCTGCAGCGATGTGACGCGCGCCACGTCGCGTGGTGTGATGCCGATCCAGTCAGGGCCGAACGCGGTTTGATTGGCGCGCACCGTGCGCACATCGGGCATGCTGTCCGAGGCTGCCAGCGTGCCGCCGCCGGTCGGTGTCGTCAGGGGCGACAAGATATCGGCGGTTGCAATCGTCTGCTCAAACTCGCGCGGCGCTGCTGGGCCGACCGCGATGACAGCCTCCAGCGTGCCGTCGGTCAGGCGGTACAGGCCCGCTTCGGGTGCCGTCCACAGTGATTCGAACCGGCCTGGTGCAACTTCGGTCGGGGTCACGGTGGCGGTCGACCCGTCGGGCAGGGTGATCGTCACCGGCGGGGCGGCGTCTTCCATTGTGCGGCGAATGACCCGCATCTGCTGGCCTTGCGGCTCGGCCCACAGTGCTTCTTCCTCAAGGTCGGGTTCCTTCATCAGCCAATGGGCCAAGCGGCGCAGGAATTCGTTCTGCGGCCCGCCCCCTTCAAAGCCGCGCGCCCAAAGCCATGCTTGGTCGGACGACAGCAGGGCTACGCGGCCCTCGCCTGCGCGGTCCAGTACCAGCAGGGGGTGGCCGCTTTCGTCGGACATGACGACTTCGGCGCTATCGGTAGGTTTCACATCTAACAGCCGCAGCCAATGGCCCCACAGCGGGTTGCCGTCTTCATCGACGCCCGACAGCGCTGGCAGGCCTGCGGTCACAGGGTGGCGTTGCCCCAGTTCGGTCAGTTGCGGGCGGAACGCACCGTCGAATACTTGGCCGCTGGGGCGCGCAGGCAGCACCTGCGCCAAAGGCGAGCGGGCAATCGATTCCGCCCCCGCAAATTCAGGCCCCGTCGAGACCAGCACCGCGCCGCCATTGCGCACGTAATTCGCGACATTTTGCATATAATCGTCGGGCACCAACCCGCGCCTGCGATCGCGGTCGAAAATGATCAGGTCGAAATCGTTGATCTTGTCGACGAACAACTCGCGGGTCGGGAAGGCGATCAGCGCCAGCTCCTCGGTCGGGGTCGGGTCGACCGCATCCGAGGGGCGCAGAATCGTAAAGTGCACCAGATCGACAGCAGGGTCGGATTTCAACAGGTTCCGCCATGTCCGCTCGCCCGCGTGTGGCTCGCCCGACACCAACATGACCCGCAGGCGGTCGCGCACGCCGTTGATCTGCACGACAGCGGCGTTGTTGCGGTCGGTCAACTCACCCTCGGCGGCGGGGGTTTCGAATTGCAGCACATTCATGCCGCCGTGAGGCAGGGTCACCGGCAGTTCAATGTCGCGGCCGACGGGAACGGTGAAGCGCATCGGCTCACCGCCGTCGATGGCGATGGTTAGGGGGACGCTGTCGGTCTGCGGGGCTGCCCCTTGGTCGTCGATGCGCAGCGTCAGGCGGATCGGTTCGTCCAAAATGGCAAAGGCGGGGGCGTTGCGCACGATCAGGCGGCGATCCCAGTCATCGGGCTGTCCGGTCAGCACAATGTGTGTCGGCGCGGGAAGCTGGGGGTTGATGTCGACGTCATGCACGCGGCCATCGGTCAGCAGAATAATGCCCGCCACGCGCGCGGCAGGTTCCTCGGCGAGGGTATCGGACAGCACGGTCAACAGGCGCGTGCCGCCATCGCTATCGTTGCTCTGCGCATCGCTAACCTCCACCAGCCGCAGCTCGGTGTTGGGCAGCGCGGCGATTTGGCTTTGCAGGTGGGCTAGCGCCGCATCGGTCTGCGCCGCGCGCCCGCCGATGCGTTGGCTGGCCGATCGGTCGACCACTACCACGACGATATCCGACAGCGCCGCGCGCGTTTCCTGTTGCACGACGGGGTTGGCCAGCGCCAGCGTCAGCACAGCTGCCGCCAGCGCGCGCCAGCCCCAGCCCGCCAAACCGCGCCATAGCGCCAGGCCCGCGATCAGCAGGGCGACCGCGCCTGCAACCGCCACAAGTGGCCACCCCAACAGAGGCGAAAAAACCAGCGCGCCGTTCATCAGTTCCCCAAACGGTTAAGCAATTCAGGCACGTGCACCTGATCGGATTTGTAGTTGCCGGTCAGCACATGCATCACCAGATTGATCCCGAAGCGCAGCGCCATCTCGCGTTGCCGATCGCCCGCCAAGCCGCGCCCGACAGGCAACATCGGCGCGCCATCGGGGCGCTTGGCCCACGCGCCGGCCCAGTCGTTGCTGCCGATCACCACGGGCGTCACATTGTCGTTCAGGTTGCGAAACGGCATTCCATCGACGGGATCGCCCGCAGGCGTCGCCTCGACCCATGTCGCGCCCGTTGTGAATCGCCCGGGTGCGCCGTCGAGCAGGTAGAAGCTGCGGTTCAGAATGTGGTCGCTTGGCATCACTTCCAGCGCGGGAATATCCAGCGCGACCGAGATTTCCTGCAAGCGGCGACTGGCAGGGGTGGCCCCGAAATTGCCCAGATCGGCATCGCGCGTGTCGAAGACAATCATGCCGCCGGTGCGCAGGTAGCGGTTCAGCCGTTGGTACGCCTCGCGCGAGGGAAGCGGGCTTTGCGCGGTGATTGGCCAATACAGCAGGGGGAAAAACGCCAGCTCGTCGGTTTCCAGATCGACTAGAATGGGTCGGCTAGTGACCACCGTGGTCCGCTGGGCAAGCGCGTCGGACAGGCCGGCTAGCCCCGCTGCCACGACCGCGTCGGTCTGCGCATCACCCGAGGCGACATGCGCCAGAACGACCTGCGAGGTTGCCGAAATGGCGAAGCCTTGGTCGAATTCCTGCGCGGCACTGGGCTGAGGTTGCGCCAAGACCAAAGCCGCCAGCACAGCCGCCACGCCCGTGCGGCGGATGCGCCCCGACAATGCAAGCGTCGCCAGCGTATCCAGCAGCAAAAACACTATAGCTGCGGCCAGCAACCACGGCCGCAAGGCTATCGCGCCTGCGCCCTCGATCCCCTCGACTGCGACGAATGCGGGCCATACCGCCGGGTGTAATGTAGCCTCGGGGCCGACCGCGTTCAGCGCTACACGCCGCCCGCCACCCGCGTAAAGGCCGGGGGGCGTTGTGGCACTGGGTTCGGCGGTGGCCAGTGCGGCACCATCGACAGCGCCTAGGCCGTCGCTGTTGTGCAAGGTGCCGAAAGCGTCCAGCACCTCGTCCGGCGTCCAGCGCGTTCCCTCCAGTTCATCTGCTGTGATCGCCCCGCCCGAGGCCAGCGTCAGCCGTTCCAGCATTTGGACGAACAGGCCCGACAGCGGCAGGTTTGACCAATCGGGGCTGGCTGTCACGTGGAACAGCACCACTTGGCCCTGACCGATGAAATTGCGCGTCACCAGCGGGGTTCCGTCCGATAGCTGCGCGATGACGCGTGGCGCAAGGTTCGGGTCGGGTTGGGCGATGACCTGCGCGCTGACGGTGACATCATCGGGCACAGCAAGGCCGTGGAAGGGCGAATTTTCGGGGAAGGCTGCCAGCGTTTTCGGCTCGCCCCAGCTGAGGGCCCCGCCGATTGTCCGCCCCCCCGCGCGCAGGCGCACCGGCAGCAACGGGTCTTCACCGCCACGCCCCAGATCGGACGCGGCCAGACGCGGGCCGGCAAAGCGCAGTAGCAGCCCGCCGTCGTTGATCCAGTTCAACAGATTGTCGGTTTCGTCAGGAGTTAGCGTCGCCGAATCAATCAACACCACCACATCGGGGTTTGCGCGCAGGGCGGTTGCTATGTCGGTCTCGATCAGGTCGGCCTCGGGGGCGAGGGCTTGACGTAAATAATGCAGCGGCGACAGCAGGTTGACGGCTTCGCCTGCGCCAGCAGGGGGGATCAGCGCGATCTCGCGCCGCCGCAGCCCGTCATCGGCCAGTGCCGTCGCGCCTGCCGACGGGGCCGTGCCCAGTTCGAACCGAGTGATCCGTTTGAGCATTTCGGGCGGCAGGGTGAAGCTGACCTCGGCGGTGGTGTCACCGCTGGCGAAGGTGGCATCGGCGGTGGCCAGCACGCGCCCCAGCCCGTTCGGGTCGGTGCCATGCGCCATCACGGGCACGGTCGCTTCGGGCCCCGCATCGCTGCGCAGTGCCGTCAGGCTGACAGCGCCACCGGTGAACACAGGCGGGCGCAGCGCCAACACGGTGCGGGGCGATTGGATCACGCGCACCTGACCGTGTTGCTGCAGCGCGGCGGTTACCACGCTGCGGCTATCGCGATCTAGCCCGTCCGACAGCCAGACGGTGTCGAAGGTGCCGGTCAGTGTCTCCAGCCACTCGGCGGGGTCGGTGGGTTCCCACGCGGCGGGCGACATTGCGGCGATGGTGCCCTCAACCTCGGACGGGCGGCGGAACAGCGGGCCGTCGGGCGAGGGGGTTGTCAGCGATTCAACTGCAACAGGCCGGTCGCCTTCGGCGGCCAATGCGGCGATGCGGGCGCGGGTGGCGGGCCAATCGGGCGCTTGGGCCCAGCTGCCATCGACCAAGATCAGCAGCGGCTGGTCGCCGGTCGTTTGCTGTTGGCTGTTCAGGATCGGCCCCGCGAACCCCAAAATTGCAGCGGCCACAGCCAAGGCACGCAGCAGCAAAAGCCACCACGGCGTGCGGGCGCTTTCCGCCTCGGGGTCGGGCAGGCCCAGCAGCAGCGCCACGCCGGGGAAGCGACGGGTCAGCGGCGCGGGCGGCACGGCGCGCAGCAACCACCACAACGCCGGCAAGGCCACAAGGCCCAGCAGCAGCCACGGGCTGGTAAAGATCAGGCCGCTCATAACGCCCCCTCAAGCGCGCCGAACAGCCACATCAGCGTGGTCGTCGGCGGGGTATCGGTGTGGATGGTGTGAAACCGCCAGCCCGCGCGCGAGGCGATGGTGAACAGCGCATCTTTGCGCGCGGCAAGGCGGGTTTGGTATTGGGCACGCAGGCTGTCGGCCTTCAGGCTTTCGTGGCGCAGCGCGCCGACCATGCTTTGAAACAGGGTGCGGCCTTGGAAGGGAAACGCCTCTTCCGCGGGGTCCAGCACTTGCACCAAAAGGCCGGTACCGCCGCTGGCCGATGCTTGCGCCAGATAGGATTCCAGCGGCGCAAGGTCGCCAAAGAAGTCGGAGAACAGCACCGATTGGCCGCGCTGCGGTGGCTGCGCCGTGGGGGCGGTGCCGTAATCGCCGGTGCCATCGTGCAGCAGGGCGCTGGCCAGCCGTTCCAGTTGGGCGCGCCCGCGCCGGGGCGGCAGGTCGGGGCGCAAATAGCCCACACGCTCTCCGCCGCGTTCCAGCAATATGGCCAAGGCCAGCGCCAATTTGCGCGCGACATCGGCCTTGCTCTGCGCGCCCGACGTGTAGCGCATCGCCGCGCTGTCATCGACCCACAGGCTGACGCTTTGCGCCAGCTGCCATTCGCGGTCTTGCACGAAGGCGGTATCGCCGCGCCCCGACCGGCGCCAGTCGATGCGGGCGGCATCGTCCCACGCCTCGGCGGCGCGGTATTCCCAGAACGTATCGCCCATACCCGCGCGCCGACGGCCGTGCACGCCGGGGGTAATGGTTGCGGCCAACGCATCGGCGGCAGCCATCAGTGCGGGCAGGCTGGCAGCTAAGGCTTCGGCCTCGGACCGCAGCGGCGCGGTAGGGACGGTTCGTGCTGTCACGCAGCCGCCTCGGTATGCAGAACGTGGGCGACCAGACGGTCCACAAGGCTCTCGACCGTCGCGCCGCGCGCGCGGGCGGCAAAGCTGGCGGCCATACGGTGCCCCAGAACAGGGCCGGCCAAGGCGGCGACATCGGCGATGTTGGGCGACAGGCGACCGTTCAGCAGCGCCTCGGCGCGGGCCAGCAGCATCAGGGCCTGCGCGGCACGCGGGCCGGGGCCCCAGGCGATATTCTCGCGGATGAAATCGGGGGCGGTTTCATCGTCAGGGCGGCAAGCGCGCACCAGATCGATGATCGCATCGACGACGCTTTGGCCCACCGGCATCCGGCGCAGCAGGGCTTGGGCGGCCAACAGGTCATCGGGCGTGAAGACGGCTTCGGATTCGGCCTCGTCGCTGCCGGTTGTGGCCAACAGAATTTCGCGCTCGGTCGCGCGGGTCGGGTAGGGGACGTCGATCATGACCAGAAAACGGTCAAGCTGCGCCTCGGGCAGGGGGTAGGTGCCCTCTTGCTCTAGCGGGTTCTGCGTGGCCAGAACGTGGAAGGGGCGACCCAGCGGGCGGTGCTGGCCTGCAATGGTGACCTCGCCTTCCTGCATGGCTTGCAGCAGGGCAGACTGGGTGCGCGGGCTGGCGCGGTTGATTTCATCGGCCATCAGCAGCTGGCAGAAGACCGGCCCTTCGATAAAGCGGAAGCTGCGCGTGCCGTCGGCGGCGGTTTCCAGCACCTCCGACCCCAGAATATCGGCGGGCATCAGGTCGGGCGTGAACTGCACGCGGCTGGAATTGAGGCCGAGCACATGCGCCAGCGTGTTGACCAGCCGTGTCTTGCCCAAGCCGGGCAGGCCCACCAGCAGGGCGTGGCCACCCGCCAGCACGGCCCCCAAGGCCAGATCGACCACGCGTTCTTGCCCGATTACGCTGCGCGCGATGCTGGCCCGTGCGGCCCCAAGGCGGGTCTGGAGTGCTTCTACTTCTGCCAACAGGCTGTCGTCTTCGGCCATGGGTCCCCCGGCGGTCTGGTCAATTCACTCTAGTCATAGCGATGCAAATCGGAAAAACACAGAGTGGTGAAACAATTTCGCACCCTTGCGCCGAAGCGCGCCAGCGCACACGATACGGATATGTTGGACAATACGCCCCTGACCACGCGGATCACCCGCATCCCGCGCGCCTTTGACCCCGCCCGCGGGGCGGATGTGCTGCGCCAGATCCCGTCATTGCCCGACCGAGTCGCCGATTTGGTGGTCGGCACCGCCGGATGCAGCCCGTACCTTGCCAGCTCGCTCGAACGCGAAGGTGCTTGGGTGGCCGAGGCGGTTTTGGCCCCCGCGCAAGCGTTGGACGCGGTGATAGGCGGCCTTGCCGCGCTGCCGCCCGACCGGTTGGCCGACGGCCTGCGCCAAGCCAAGCGGCGTGTGGCTTTGCTGGTCGCCTTGGCCGATTTGGGCGGCGCGTGGCAGCTAGAGGACGTGACCGAGACGCTGACGTGGCTGGCCGATGCCGCGACCGATGCCGCTATGAAGGCCGCGCTGCGCGCAGAAATTGCGCGCGGCAAATTGCCCGGCATGACCCCCGACGATGTCGAAACCGGTGCCGCGATGGTGGCGCTGGCGATGGGGAAAATGGGCGCGGGCGAGTTGAACTATTCGTCCGACATCGACCTGATCTGCCTGTTCGACGATTCTCCTTTTGACCGCGATACCTACCCCGATGCGCGCGCCGCCTATGTGCGCGCCACCCGCAAGATGACATCGCTGCTGTCCGACATCACGCCCGAGGGGTATGTGTTTCGCACCGATTTGCGTCTGCGCCCCGATGCCTCGGTCACGCCGGTCTGCGTGGCCATGTCGGTCGCCGAGCGGTACTACGAGGCCGAGGGCCGCACGTGGGAGCGGAACGCCTATATCAAGGCCCGCGCGGCTGCGGGCGATATTGCGGCGGGCGAGCGGTTCTTGCGCGATCTGCGCCCCTTTGTCTGGCGGCGGCATCTGGATTTTGCGACCATTCAGGATGCGCACGAGATGCTGGTCCGTATCCGCGACCACAAGGGGCTGCATGGCAAGCTGAACTTGTTTGGTCACAATATCAAACTGGGGCAGGGCGGCATACGCGAGATCGAGTTTTTCACCCAGACGCGCCAACTGATCGCGGGCGGGCGGGACGAGAGTTTGCGCCTGCGGGCCACCGTCCCCAGCTTGCACCGCTTGGCGGATGCGGGTTGGATCGCGCCCGACGTTGCCGAGGCGCTGTCCGACCATTACCGTGCGCACCGCTTGGTCGAACACCGCTTGCAGATGCTGGGCGATGCGCAGACCCACGACTTGCCCGTGACCGACGAAGGTTTCGCGCGTTTGGCAGCCTTCATGGACACAGATGTGCCATCCTTGAAGGCCGATATTACCCGCCGCATTCGCGCGGTTGACCGGCTGACAGCGGCCTTCTTTGCGCCCGAAACTGCGTCCGATGGGGCGGCAGTACCACCGCAAGACGGCTTTGGTGCGGATGTGATTGCCCGCTGGCGGTCGTACCCCGCGCTGCGATCGGCCCGCGCGGGCGAGATTTTCCGCCGGCTGCGCCCGCGCATTCTGGCGCGACTGCAACAAGCGGCAAAACCTGACGAGGCCTTGGGGGTTTTCGACCAGTTCCTGTCGGGTCTTCCGGCGGGGGTGCAACTGTTCGCATTGTTCGACGCGAACGAAAATCTATTGAATCTGCTGATAGATATTTGTGCG
The DNA here is from genome assembly GCF_002117445.1 of Ketogulonicigenium robustum. Lineage (NCBI taxonomy): Bacteria > Pseudomonadati > Pseudomonadota > Alphaproteobacteria > Rhodobacterales > Roseobacteraceae > Ketogulonicigenium > Ketogulonicigenium robustum. The sequence continues at coordinate 1,615,785 of NZ_CP019937.1, read as the reverse complement.
ACAGCGCCCGCGCTGGCCCAATACCTGTCGCGTAACGCGGGCGTGCTCGACGCCGTGCTCGGCGGTAGCTTCTTTGACCCATGGCCCACAGACGATGCGCTGCTGGTTGGGCTGGACCATGTCATGGATGGCGCGCCCGATTACGAACAGCAGTTGGATGCCGCCCGCCGTTGGATGAAAGAATGGCATTTCCGTATTGGCGTGCATTTGTTGCAAGGCGTGATCACGGCGGAAGAGGCTGGCGGACAATACGCCGCCTTGGCCGATGCGGTTCTGCGGGGGATCTGGCCGCGCGTTGTGGCCGCATTTGAACGCCGCCACGGGCCGCAGCCCGGGCGCGGGGCGATTGTGGTCGGTATGGGCTCGCTGGGCGCTGGGCGGCTGCATGCGCAATCCGACCTCGACCTGATATTGATTTACGACGCCCAAGGGGCCGAGGTGTCGGACGGCCCCCGTTCGCTGGCGGTTTCGGCCTATTTCGCGCGCCTAACGCAGGCGCTGGTCACCGCGCTGTCTGCCGCTATGGCCGAAGGGCGCCTGTATGAAGTTGACATGCGTCTGCGCCCCTCGGGCCGACAGGGGCCGGTTGCGACGGCGTGGGGGGCGTTTCGGGCCTACCAGCAAGACGCCGCATGGACGTGGGAACATCTGGCCCAAACGCGCGCGCGCCCGATTGTGGGCGACGTGGGCTTGATGGCTGAATTCGAATCCTTCCGCCGCGATTTGCTGCGGCAAAAGGCGAGGGGTGCGACAGTGCGGGCCGACGTGCGCGATATGCGGGCGCGTATCAGCGCGGCAAAACCGCCGCAGGGCGACTGGGATGCCAAAATCGGCCCCGGCCGCTTGCAGGATATCGAGCTTTTCGCCGAAACGCAGGCCTTGCTGTCTGCCAGCCCCGCGCGGGCTGTGGCTGCGCAACTGACCGCTGCTAGCGAGAGTTCACCGGCGCTGGCGGCGGGCGAGCACCTTTTCTGGCAGTTGCAATGCGCGCAGCGCTTACTGACGGCTGGCCCGCTGACCGCCGATGCGCTGGGCGCGGGCGCGCAGGCTTTTTTGCTACGCGAGACAGGGCAACCCTCGGTCGCGGCGCTGAACAGTACGATCGAGCGGGTCGCAGCGCAGGCCGCCAGCGCGATTGCGGCCGGTCTTGCGGACCCCCTTTCCCGCACGGGCGAAAGCGCGTAATTGGTCCCTATCATGACAGATCACACCCCGACCGCCCCCGCCTATGCGACCGTCCGCTTGTCGCCCAAGGCCGACGCCCGTGCCATCCGCCACGGCTTCCCTTGGGTCTACAGCGACGAGCTTGTTCTGGACCGCCGCACGAAGGCGCTGAAGCCCGGCACCTTTGCCGTGCTCGAGGATGCCGAGCGCCGTCCGATGGCGGTTGTGACCGTCAACCCTGCCAGCCGCATCGCGGCGCGCGTAATGGACCAGAACCCCGATGCGGTTATTGATGGCGCATGGCTGCAGGCTAAACTGGCCCGCGCCTTGGCCCACCGCAGCCGCCTTTACGACCAGCCCTTTTACCGTCTGGTTCACGCCGAAGCAGATGGCCTGCCGGGTGTGGTGATCGACCGGTTTGGCGATCTGGCCGTGATCCAGCCCAACGCTGCTTGGTCCGAAACGATGGTGGATGTGCTGGCCGACGCCGTGGTGGCGGTGACTGGCGTGGCGCAGATCATCAAAAACGGCGAAGGCCGTGCCCGCGCGCTGGAAGGTCTGCCCGAGGAAATGGCTGTGCTGCGGGGCGATGCACCCACTGCGCCCATTCCTGTGCCGATGAATGGCGCGACCTATATGGCCGATGTGATGGGCGGGCAAAAAACCGGCCTGTTCTTTGACCAGCGTCCGAACCATGCCTTTGCCGCCAGCCTGTCGCGCGGGGCGCGCGTGCTGGATGTGTTCAGCCATGTGGGGGGCTTTGCCCTTGCCGCGCTAGCCGGTGGTGCCACGCAGGCACTGTCGGTGGACGGGTCGGCCAATGCGCTTGCCTTGGCCCAGCAAGGGGCCGAGGCGATGGGCGTCGCCGACCGTTTCCAGACGCGCCAAAGCGACGCTTTCGCCGCGCTCGAAGCATTGGCCGCCGAAGGCGCGGTCTTCGATGTGGTCATTTGCGATCCGCCTGCCTTCGCGCCAAATAAAGCCGCGCTTGAGGCTGGGCTGAGGGCGTATGAACGCATCGCCCGCCTTTCCGCGCCCTTGGTGGCCGAGGGTGGCTATCTGGCGCTGTGTTCGTGTTCCCATGCAGCCGATCTGACGAAGTTCCGCAATACCTCGGCGCGGGGTATTGGGCGCGCAGGGCGGCGGGGGCAGGTGATTCACACCGGATACGCGGGCCCCGACCACCCGTTGCTGCCGCATCTGGCCGAAAGCGGCTACCTGAAGTCGGTGTTCTTCCGGCTATGACGCCGCCGCGCATTGTCATTGATGCCTGTGTTCTGTTCCCGACCGTGATGCGCGAGGTCACGGTTGGTGCCGCTGCGGCAGGTCTGTTCCGGCCTGTTTGGTCTGACCGGATCTTGGGGGAATGGCAGCGCGCGGTGGTAAAGCTGGGGCCTGCGGCCGCGCTGCAGGCCGAAGGCGAGATTGCGATGCTGCGCGCCGCTTTTCCGCAGGCCACCGTCAACACCCCGCCCGAGATGATCGAGCGGTTGTATCTGCCCGACCCCAATGACCGTCATGTGCTGGCCACGGCGATTGCATCATCTGCCGATGCGATTGTGACGATGAACGCCGCCGACTTTCCCAAAAATATTTTGGCCGAGGAAGGTGTCGACCGCCTTGATCCCGACGGCTTTTTGCTGGGCTTGGCTGTGCGCGCGCCCGATGTGATGGTGGCTGTGGTGCAAAAGGTGCTGGACCGCGCCAACCAGCTGGCCCCGCCCGGCGGTGCGCCGTGGCGTCTGCGCGCGCTGATGAAGCGGGCGCGGCTGAACCGCCTTGGCAAGCTACTCGATCCGTAGGCCCCATTTGGCGGCGTTTTTTTCGATCGCCGCGATGCGCTGCGCGGTTTTGGGGTGCGACAGCAGCCACGCCGCCTGACCACTGCCGCCGCCTGTCATGCGGTCGAGCTTGTGGAACATCGATATTTGATGCGCCACGCCGATGCCGGATTTATCCATCAGCGCCGTGGCGTAGGCGTCGGCCTCGTATTCATCCCCGCGCGAAAGACGGGCAGCAAAGGCTGTCGCCGCTAGGCCCGCCATCATCTGCCCAAGGCCCGGCACCAGCCGCCCCAGCACCATGACCAGCGCGGTGCGCAGCGCGTTTTGGCCCGCAAAGTCGAAAATCCGGCGGCGCCCATGCCCCAGCGCGACATGGCCCAACTCGTGCGCGATGACGCTGGCCATCTCGGGGGCGGTGATTTGGCCGTTGCTGTAGGCGTTCAGAAAACCGCGTGTGATGAAAATACGGCCATCGAGGGCGGCCAGCCCGTTGATCGCGGGCACCTCGAGGACGTGGACTTTGACGCGGGGCAGATCCAGCGCCGCCCCCAGCCGCGCCATTACGGCGTTCAGTTCGGGCACGGCCAGCAGCGTGGACTGGGTGTCCAACATCCGCTTGGTGCGACGCACCGCCAGCCAATAGCTGACCAGTGGCCACAAAACGACAAGAATAAGGGGCAGTAACCGCAGCACTGCCAGCCTGTCAGGCGCTAAGGCGGCGCAGGATGATGACGAAGATCGCGGTTGCAATCAGCATGCCCACCACCGCGTGGACTGCACCCCATTGCACCATGTCCAGTACAGCACCGCCGCGTTGCTTGGCGCGCCATGCGCCGATGGCTGCCCCAATTATCATCCCAACAAGGATAAGGATCATCGCTTTGCCCGAATTGCTGTGTGTAAAACTGATCGAAGCCCTAGCTGTTGTGCCCCCGACTGTCCAGACTGTGCAGGATGTGCCGCGCCTTTCAGCACAAAGCAATCGGTTTCATTTCGCGGTAGCTCTGGCTGTAAAAGCTGCGTGACTTTACTGAAAGTCAGGTTTATCAGCGCCAGCATAAGGGTGCCGGCGATCAGGTTCGCCCCTGACAGTCGGCTGAGCTACAATTTAGGGGAGCAGCCATGAAAGCAGAAGCTTTTCTGCCCGACGATTACCGTCCCGCTGACGGTGAACCCTTCATGAATGATCTGCAGCTGGAATATTTCCGGCGCAAGCTGCTGCAATGGAAGGCGGATCTTCTGAACGAAAGCCGCGACACCATCGAAGGCATGAAGGATCAGACGCGCAACATCCCCGATCTGGCCGACCGCGCCAGCGAGGAAACCGACCGCGCGCTAGAGCTGCGGACCCGTGACCGTCAGCGCAAGCTGGTCAGCAAGATCGATGCTGCCCTACGCCGCATCGACGAGGGTGAATACGGCTACTGCGAAATTACCGGCGAGCCGATCTCCCTCAAGCGTCTGGATGCCCGCCCGATTGCGACCATGACCCTCGAGGCGCAAGAACGCCACGAGCGCCGCGAGAAGGTGCACCGCGACGACTGATCGTCCGGGTGTGCCATGATGTATGAAGGCAAACATGTCGCCGTCATTGGCGGGGGCATTGCCGGCACGACCGCCGCGCTGGCTTTTGCCCGGCGCGGCGCTTTTGTTGATGTGTACGAGCGTGCGGCCGCCATTCGCGAGTTCGGCGCTGGGTTGCAGATCACCCCGAATGGTGCGCGCGGGCTGCAAAGCTTGGGGCTGGATTTGGCGTCCGGTCTTGTGGGGCAGGCCGTTGTGCCGCGCGATCTGCACTCAGGCAGGCAGGTTGCCCGCTTTGACCTTACGGGTCTTTCGGGGCCGCCATATCGGTTCTTTCACCGTGGCGATCTGATTGGCTTGCTGGCGGCAGCGTGCACAGCGGCGGGCGTGCGGTTTCACCTGAATACCAAGGCGTCTGCCGACCAGAGCGGCACGGTCTCATGGCATGGTGGCACGCAGCAAGCCGACCTGATCGTAGTGGCCGACGGGCTGCATTCCGCCACGCGGCAGGCGCTGTTCCCCGCCGCGCCGCGCTTTACGGGGCAGGTGGCGTGGCGCGCGGTGGTGCCCGCCGATCACCCCCCCGAGGCGCATATCTGGATGGGGCCGCGCCACCACGTCGTGACCTATCCCTTGCCTGCGGCGCCTGATCCGATGGTCAATATTGTCGCGGTCGAGGAGCGTAGCGGCTGGGCACCGGAGGGATGGAGGCACCTCGATACGCCCGAAAATCTTAAAACCGCTTTTACCGATGCAGCGCCCGAACTGGCCAACTTGATTTCGCATGTACGGCAGCCAATGCTGTGGGGACTGTTTTTGCACCCCGTGGCGCGCCAATGGGTGCACGGGCGCTGCGTGATGATTGGCGACGCGGCACACCCGACGCTGCCGTTTTTGGCGCAAGGCGCGAATTTGGCAATCGAGGATGCGGTGTCGCTGGCGTTGGCTGATGATCTTGCCGCGTGGCAGGGGGCGCGTATCGCGCGGGTCAGCCGTGCCATTCGCGCCGCCAGCGCCAATGCGCGCAACTACCACCTGTCTGGCCCCGCGCAGCGGGTTGCGCATTTTGGTCTGGGGGCTATCGGGCGGATAGCACCGCGCGCTTTCTTGGGCGCGACGGATTGGCTTTACGGGTTCGACCCGTCTCAGATGTCGAGTTCGACCCAAACGGGTACGTGATCGGACGGTTTATCCAAGGCGCGTGCCTCTTTTTCAATCCACGCGCCCTGCAGCAGGTCGGCGCATTGCGGTGTCAGCAGGAAGTGGTCGATGCGGATGCCGTTGTCGCGTTCCCACGACCTTGCCTGATAGTCCCAGAAGGAGTAATGCCCTGCACCCTGCGTGCCCGCGCGGAACGCATCGGTGAAGCCGAGGTTCACGATGCTGCGGAAAGCCTCGCGCGTTTGCGGCAGATAAAGGGCGTCTTCGACCCAGTCTTCGGGGTGGCGGGCATCCTCGGCCTGCGGAATTACGTTGTAATCGCCGGCCATGAGGGCGGGTTCCTCGGCCGCCAATAGCGCGGCGGCGCGGGCCTGCAGGCGCTGCATCCATGCCAGTTTGTAGTCGTATTTCGGGCCGGGGGCAGGGTTGCCGTTTGGCAGATACAACCCGCAGATGCGCAGCGCGGTTTTGCCGACGACCGTCGCTTCGATCCAGCGGGCCTGCTCGTCGCTGTCATCGCCGGGCAGGCCGCGGGTAACGTCCTCCAACGGGTGTTTGGACAGGATCGCGACGCCGTTGAAGCCCTTCTGGCCGTGTGTTTCCAGATTGTAGCCCAGATCCTCGATCACGCTGCGGGGGAAGGCCTCGTCGACCGACTTGATCTCTTGCAAGATGGCGACATCGGGGGTCTCGCGGCGCAACCATGCTTCCAGCGTCTCCAGACGGGCCTTGACGCCGTTGATGTTGTAGGTGGCAATCCGCATCACATATCCCCCGAACTATTGGCCCGTTATGGCCCGCCGAGGCGCGCGATCACAAGACTAGATCGCGAATGACGTGCCGCACCCGCATGCCGCGCTGACGTTGGGGTTGTCGATCACGAAGCGCGCGCCGATCAGCGCATCGCTAAAGTCGATCTTGGCCGAGGTCAGGAACGGCAGCGACACTTGGTCGACCACCACTTTCTCGCCCGCGCCTTCCAGCACAAGGTCGTCGCCCTGCGGCGCATCCAACGTGATCTGGTACTGGAACCCGGAACAGCCGCCGCCTTCGACCGCAATGCGCAGGGCTTTGCCCTGTTTCGCCGCGCCGATTTCGGCCAGACGTTCGAATGCGCGGGGGGTGACGGTCGGGGGTAGGGTGAACATGGCGATGCCTAGCAGCTTCGAACTTGCGGATATCCAGCCATTGGTTAGGCTGGTGGATGCAATATAAGGTGGTGACGCGATGACGACAAGCTGGCCCGAAGGATCAAACGGCATTCTTGCCCCTTACGCCGCCGATCCGGCCCAATCGCGCGGGCGTCTTTACCCCGAGGACGAGAGCGAGCACCGCTCACCTTTCCAGCGCGACCGCGACCGGATCATTCATTCCTCGGCGTTTCGGCGGCTCAAGCATAAAACGCAGGTTTTTCTGGAACATGAGGGTGATTATTTCCGCACCCGTCTGACCCATTCGATCGAGGTGGCGCAGGTGGCCCGCACGCTGGCGGGCGCTTTCGGCCTCAATCAGGAACTGGCCGAAGCCGTCGCGCTGGCCCATGATTTGGGCCATACACCTTTTGGTCATACCGGCGAGGATGCGCTGGATGCGCTGATGAAACCGTACGGCGGGTTCGACCATAACGCGCAGGCGATCAAGATCGTGACGTCGCTAGAACGCCATTACGCCGATTTCGACGGCCTGAACCTGACATGGGAAACGTTGGAAGGTATCGCCAAGCATAACGGCCCCGTGCTGCCGCCGCTGCCTTTCGCGCTGGCCGAATACGACGCCCGGCACCCGCTGGACCTGCACACCTATGCCAGCGCCGAGGCGCAGGCAGCCGCGTTGGCTGACGATATCGCTTATAACCACCACGACCTGCACGACGGTTTGCGGGCCGAGCTATTCTCGACCGACGAATTGGCCGAGTTGCCCATCTTGCGCGATTGTTTCGCGGCGGTGGATGCCAAGTACCCCGGTCTGAATTACTACCGCCGCCGCCACGAGGCGCTGCGCCGGTTCTTTGGGGTGCTGGTTGAGGATGTGATCAGGGTCACTCGCGCCAATCTGGCCGAGGTTCAACCCCAAAGCGCCGATGATGTGCGCCAAGCGGGGCGGCCGATGGTACAGTTTTCGGCTGCGCTGTGGCAGGACTTGAAAGTCATCCGCGAATTTTTGTTCACCCGCATGTATCGCGCCCCGGGCGTGGTGATGATGCGGCAAGAGGCGACGAAAGTCATCGAGACGCTGTTTCCGCTGTTCATGCGAAACCCAGACGAGCTGCCCAAGCAATGGCGGGCCGATGTCGACAATGCGACGGATCAGCAAGCGCTGGCGCGGATCGTGTCCGATTACATCGCCGGCATGACCGATCGCTTCGCCATCGAGACCTATGCGCGCCTTGTGGATGAGGACATGACCGACCGCACCCGATCGCTGCGCATTCTGTAACCTGTTTTAGGCAAACGTTTACCCCTGCGCGGTAGCCTGTGGATGAATCAAGGCACGGGCTGCAAAGGGGGCTGGCATTGTCGCAAGCGCATGATCAGGGCGTGGCGGGGCGCGGCGGCGCAAAGGCCGGCATAAAAACCATGCTCGGGCGGGGGCGGCCGCACATCCCGTCGGGCGGGGCCGCGCCGCAACGGGTTCTACGCCAGTCGTTCGCCCGCGCGCTGACCGAAGCCGCTGGGTTGCGCGCGACACTGACCTTGCCCGACGTTGACGAGGGCGTTCTGGACGATATTCTGATGGGACTCTCCGACGGGATGATCCTGTTTTCGCTGCTGTGCGACGGCGAAATCGTCGGGCTTCTGGCCTTTGATGCCCAGTTGCGTATGGCCGTGGTCGAGGCGCAGACTTTGGGCGAGCCTTACCACGCCCAAGTTGCCGAGCGTCCGCGCACTTCGGTGGACGAGGTGCTGTGCCAGCCGGTGGCCGAACGGTGCATCGGCGATTTGATCGCCGAAGCTATCGCCAGCCCAACGCAGGGGTGGTCGGTGCAGGGGTGGGTAGATGGTTTGGCCTGCGGTCGGCCCTTCAACGGGGCGCGCGATGCGGCCTTTGCGCTAAGTCACGGGGCCTATCGACAGATGCGAATCGGTGTGGCGATCAGCAATGATCGGGCGGGCGGGATAACCTTGTTGCTGCCTACCGAAGGGGCGCGGGCGGCGGTTTCGCAGCGCCGCAAGATGGCGGAAGACGCCCCCTCGCGCGCGGTCGAGGCGAGCCGGAGCCGTCACGCTGGCTGGTCGCTTGCCATCAATCGCAATGTGATGGCGGCGAATGCAGAACTTCACGCAGTGCTGCACCGTATGCGGATTCCGCTGTCTCAGATCGAGGGGCTTGCGGTCGGCGACGTCCTGTCGTTGCCGGGGGCCAGTTTGGGCGCTGTCCGTCTGATCGGGGCGGGTGATGCGCAGGTCGGCTTTGGTCACTTGGGAAAGGCTGGCGGTATGCGCGCGCTGCGTCTGACGGGCGCGGCTGTGACACCTGATGAAATCGACGCGTTGAATTTAACGCAAGGCTGGGGTGTTACCATCGGGATGGCGGGATAAACCGGCATCCGTCGCCCAGCACAAGTTGAAATGGGGCGCGGGCGTTCCTAGGTTCGCCTTATGGAACAGCGACTGACATCAAAGGCAGAAAGTGCCAGCGATTTCCCCGACATGGCGCATCTGGCCGCTGTGGCCGAGGGGACATCCGAGGTGTGTCGTGCCCTTTCAAATCCGCAGCGCCTGCGCATGCTGTGCGCTCTCAGCGCGGGGGCCTGCTGCGTGTCTGAACTGGAAGAACAGTTGGGGATGAGCCAAGCCTATGTATCCGGTCAGTTGGCGCGCATGCGGGCGGAAGGCTTGGTCACCAGCGCGCGCAATGGCCGCCAGATGCTGTATTCCATCGCCGATATACGAGTGACCGTGGTTCTGGCCGGACTTGCCGCAGCCGTGCAGGCGGTGTCAGCGCAGGATCAGCCCCGCGACCAGCATGATCAGCCCGAGGAATGAGACGAAAAGCGCGCCGAGGTTGATCGGGGCAACCTTCTGAATCGCATTTTGCAGCGCTTCGGGCGACAGGCCGCGCCGTTTTGCGCCCAAAATGGTGACAAGCGTCCAGACGATTCCGGCAAGGCCCAGCACTGTTACGATGGCACCGGCGACGATCAGGGTTTGCATGTCCACTCCAACTTTAGGGTGATCCACGCCTATCGGGTGGCAGGGCGCAGTTCAAGTCGTTGCGGGCGGGCAAAGCAGGTTGTAGGACTGGAGCCGGATTTGCAGCATATAAGACCGGAATTTGCCATGAACGACGTGACCCTTACCGCCGCCGCCGACGAGATTCGCTCGATCGTCGAGCGTTACGAGACGCTGGAGGCCGAAAAGAAATACGTGGCCGAGCAGCTGAAAGAAGTGATGGCCGAGGCGAAGGGCCGTGGTTATGACACCAAGGTGCTGCGCAAAATCATCGCGCTGCGCAAGCGCGACCAGAACGATCTGGCCGAGGAAGAGGCTATCTTGGAGCTGTATAAGCAAGCCTTGGGGATGAATTAAACCGCCCGGCTGGCGATTTCGGTGCCTGCGGCGTGGGCCGACGACCATGCCCACTGGAAGTTGTAGCCCCCCAGCCAGCCGGTCACATCCACACATTCGCCGATGCAGAACAGGCCGGGCATGGTCTTGGCCTCCATCGTGCGGGACGACAGGGCGTCAGTGTCGATCCCGCCGAGGGTGACCTCGGCGGTGCGGTAACCTTCGGATCCTGTCGGGCGCAATTGCCAGCCGGTCAGGCGCGCGGCCAGATCAGCCAATGCTTTGTCTGACATGTCCGCGATATTGCCCCCCAAATTCCATTGCCCCAGCAGCGCGTCGACCAGTTTGCGCGGCAGAATTCCCCCCAGCACGGTTGCCAGCGATTTGGCCCCCGCCGATTTGCGCAAGGCGCGCAGGTCGGCGGCTGGGTCGCGGCTGGACGGCAGCAGGTTCACGGTGATGTCCTCGCCCTCGCGCCAATAACTGCTGATCTGTAAAATGGCGGGGCCGGACAGGCCGCGGTGGGTGAACAGCAGTGCTTCGTCAAAGCTGGGGCCGCGCGCGGCTTGCGCCCTCACCGGCAGCGCGGTGCCCGCCAGCGGCGACATCGCGCCGTCCGGGAAGGTGAGGGGAACCAGACCGGCGCGCGTTTCGATCTGCGGCAGGTCGAACTGTTCAGCGATACGATAGGCCAAACCTGTAGCGCCCATTTTGGGGATGGATTTGCCCCCGCTGGCCAGCACCAGATTTTGCGCGCTCACCCGCGTCGGCTTGCCGTCGCGGTGCAGGATGACGTGGAAATGTGTGCCGTCGTGGGTGATGTCGCCAACCTCGGTTTGCAGCCACAGTGCGGCGTCATTTTTCTGCAGCAGCCCCAGCAGCATGGCGACGATGTCTTTCGCGGTCTTGTCGCAAAACAGCTGCCCGAGAGTCTTTTCGTGCCATGCAATGCCGTGCGCGTCGACCAGCGCCAGAAAGTCGGTGGCTGTGTGGCGCTTCAACGCTGACTTCACGAAATGCGGGTTGCGGCACAGATAGGCTTCGGGGCGGGCGTGGATGTTGGTGAAATTGCAGCGCCCGCCGCCCGAAATGCGGATCTTCTTGCCTGCCGCGCGCGCATGGTCGACCACCAGAACGCCCGGGCCTGCATGGGCGGCACAATAAAGGCCGGCGGCACCGGCACCGATGATCAGGGTCTGCACGTGCATGGCGGCCTCGGGGTTGCAGGGTTCTAGGGCAGGGGCTTGGCTGCCTGATGCCTTGCCCGGCATCATTGCGCAAGGCGGCTTTTGCGCTGGATTGAAGGGCGTTTTCACGTTAAACTGCTAGGACAGACCCGAAAACGGGCGGTATTTGAGGCAAATTCAGGCGGAGAGCGGTGTAGCCATGACAGACATGGTCTATCGCGCTGCGGCAGTGCAGGTCAGCGACCCTGTGTTGCCGCGCTGGTGGCGCACAATCGACAAGCTGACATTCAGTTGTATTCTGGTGCTGTTAGCGCTTGGCTTGCTGCTGGGTTTGGCCGCATCTGCCCCGCTGGCGACGCGCCTCGGGCTAGAGCCGTTTTATTTCGTTACCCGCCAAGGGGTCTTCGGGGTTGCCGCCATCACGCTGATGCTGCTGGTCTCGATGATGTCGCCGCGTAACATCCGCCGTTTGGGTGTGATCGGGTTTTTCGTTGCTTTCGCGGCGCTTGCTGCACTGCCTTTCGTGGGCACCGACTTCGGCAAGGGGGCGGTGCGGTGGTTTTCACTGGGGGTCGCCAGCTTTCAACCGTCCGAGGTGTTGAAGCCGTTTTTCATCGTCGTCACCGCGTGGCTGATGGTTGCGGGGGGGCAGGAGGGTGGCCCGCCGGGTAAGCGGATTTCGCTGGCGGTTACGGCTGTCATCGTGTTGATGCTTGCCATGCAACCTGACTTTGGCCAAGCTGCGCTGGTGATCTTCACATGGACCGTCATGTATTTTGTTGCCGGCGCGCCGATGGTGCTGCTGTTCGGCTTGGCCGGTGTGGTGGGGGCTGGCGGCCTGTTCGCTTATAGCACGTCCGACCACTTTGCCCGCCGGATCAACGGCTTTCTGGCCGAGGAATTCGACCCCCGCAGCCAGATCGGTTTTGCCACGAATGCCATTCGCGAAGGCGGCTTTTTCGGTGTCGGCGTGGGACAGGGGCAGGTGAAATGGTCGCTGCCCGATGCGCATACCGACTTTATCATCGCCGTCGCGGCCGAAGAATACGGCTTGCTGATGGTGGGTGCCATCATTTCGCTGTTCCTGATTATTGTCGTCCGCTCGCTCTTTCGGCTGATGCGCGAACGTGACCCGTTCATCCGTCTGGCGGGCACCGGCCTTGCCACGGTGTTCGGCGTGCAGGCGATGATCAATATGGGGGTGGCTGTGCGGTTGCTGCCCGCCAAGGGGATGACACTGCCCTTCGTCAGCTATGGCGGATCGTCACTGATGGCGGCGGGGCTTTCGGTCGGCATGTTGCTGGCCCTTACACGATCGCGTCCGCAGGGGCGGATCGGCGATATTCTTTTGCGACAGGGGCGCCGCCAATGACCGATAAATCACCGTTGCTGATCATCGCGGCGGGCGGCACGGGCGGGCACATGTTCCCCGCGCAGGCCTTGGCCGAGGCGATGCTGGCGCGTGGTTGGCGTGTGCGCCTGACAACCGATGCACGCGGTGCGCGGTATGTCGGCGGCTTCCCTGACGCGGTTGAGATTGTGCAGCTGCGCTCGGGCACGTTTGCGCGCAAGGGTGTGGCGGGTAAGCTGCTGGCGCCCTTTGCGATTGCGGCGGGGTGTATTGGGGCGGCCATGCAGATGCTGCGCGATCGGCCGGCGGTTGTGGTGGGATTTGGCGGCTACCCTTCGATCCCCGCGATGGCGGCGGCTTGGGTGCTGCGTCTGCCGCGCATGATCCACGAACAAAACGGTATCTTGGGCCGCGTGAACAAAGTATTCGCCACCCGCGTAAATGCCGTGGCTTGCGGGACGTGGCCCACCGATCTGCCTGCTGGCGTGCAGGGCATTCATACCGGCAACCCCGTGCGCGGCGCCGTGCTGGAACGTGCGGGCGCGCCTTATATTCCGCCGGGCGATTACCCGATGTCGGTGCTGATTATCGGCGGCAGTCAGGGGGCGCGCATTCTGGCGGATGTGGTGCCGCCCGCCATCGCCGCGCTGCCGATGCGCCTGCGCAATAATATCCGCGTCGCACAGCAAGCCCGCCCCGAGGATGTAGCGCGGGTGACCGAACTCTATGCCGCCGAAGCGATTCCGGCCGAGGTCGTGCCGTTCTTTAACGACATTCCTGCCCGCATGAGCGAGGCGCAAATCATCATCACACGCGCGGGCGCATCGACGCTAGCGGATCTGACGGTTATCGGGCGCCCTTCAATTTTGGTGCCCTTCGCGGCCGCCACGGGCGACCACCAGAATGCCAATGCCGCAGGGCTGGTGCAGCAAGGTGCCGCCGCGATCTTGCAGGAAAAAGACTTCGAGGTTGATCGCCTGTCCGCTTTGTTGGAAGGGGTGCTGGATGATCCGGCGGCGGCCGTGCGTATGGCGCATGCCGCGTTGGCTGCGGGCCGCCCTGATGCCACCGAACGTCTTGTCGAATTGGTCGAAGGGCTGGCCCAGCCCGCCGCTGCCGCGCCGGTAGCCACTACAAAGGAATAAAGATGTCGCCCGCGACGAAACTGCCCCTCGATATCGGTCCGATCCATTTTGTTGGCATGGGGGGGATTGGCATGTCGGGCATCGCCGAGGTTCTGTTGAACCTAGGCTACCGCGTGCAGGGGTCGGATCTGAAGGCCAGCGCGATCACGCAGCGGCTGGCCGATCTGGGGGCGCAGGTGTTCATCGGGCAGCGCGCCGAAAATATCGATGGCGCGGCGGTGATTGTGATCTCGTCTGCCATCAAAACCGGCAACCCCGAATTGGACGAGGCGCGCCTGCGCGGTTTGCCCGTGGTGCGCCGCGCCGACATGCTGGCCGAACTGATGCGGCTGAAGTCGAACGTGGCAATCGCTGGAACCCACGGCAAGACGACAACCACCACCATGGTCGCCACGCTGCTGGATGCAGGCGGGTTGGACCCGACCGTGGTAAACGGCGGTATCATCCACGCTTACGGCTCGAACGCGCGGATGGGGCAGGGTGAATGGATGGTGGTCGAGGCTGACGAATCCGACGGCACCTTCACCCGCCTTCCCGCGACCATCGCCATCGTGACCAATATCGACCCCGAGCATATGGAGCACTGGGGGACGATTGAGGGGCTGCGCAAGGGTTTTGACGATTTCGTCGGCAACATCCCCTTCTATGGTTTGGCCGTGTGCTGCACCGACCACCCCGAGGTTCAGGCCCTTGTGGGGCGTGTGACCGACCGCCGCGTTGTGACCTTCGGGTTCAACGCGCAGGCCGATGTGCGCGCGGTGAATCTGCGGTTCATCAAAGGCATCGCGCATTTCGACATCCAGTTGCAGGCCGAGGGGCTGGTGATCGAGGGCTGCACGCTGCCGATGCCGGGGGATCACAACGTCTCGAACGCGCTGGGGGCTGTTGCCGTGGCGCGGCATCTGGGGATGGGCGCAGACGAAATCCGCGCAGCGCTGGCGAAGTTTGGCGGCGTGAATCGCCGCTTTACCAAGGTCGCCGAAGTGAACGGCGTGACGATTATCGACGATTACGGCCACCATCCGGTCGAGATCGCCGCCGTGCTGCGCGCGGCGCGGCAGGCCTGTGATGGCAAGGTCGTCGCCGTGCATCAGCCGCACCGCTATTCGCGCCTTGCGAACCTGTTCGAAGACTTCTGCACCTGTTTTAACGAGGCTGATTATGTCGGCATCACCGAGGTCTACGCCGCAGGCGAAGATCCGATCCCCGGCGCAAGCCGCGATGACCTGGTCGAAGGTTTGATCCGCCACGGCCACCGCCACGCGTTCGCTGTGCATTCCGAGGCCGAGTTAGCCGATGTGGTGCGCAAATACATGCAGCCCGGTGATATGCTGGTGTGCCTTGGCGCGGGAACAATTTCGGCGTGGGCGCATGCGTTGCCAAAACATCTGGAGGGCTGGGCATGAGCCCGCTGCCCCCCGTTCGCGGCACGCTGACCCCGAACCGCCCGCTGGCCGACCTGACGTGGATGCGCGTCGGCGGCCCCGCCGATTGGTTGTTCCAACCCGCCGACCGTGACGATCTGGCTGATTTCTTGCGCGCGCTGCCTGATGATGTGCCGGTGTTCACCATGGGCGTCGGGTCGAACCTGATCGTACGTGATGGTGGCATTCGCGGTGTGGTGATCCGTCTGGGGCGCGGCTTCAACGGGATCGAGGTGGATGCGAATGGCCGTGTGCGCGCCGGTGCTGCCGCGCTTGATTCGTTCGTTGCGCGCCGCGCGGCGGACGCAGGGCGCGATTTAACCTTTCTGCGGACCATTCCCGGCACCATCGGCGGGGCCGTGACAATGAACGCGGGATGCTATGGGCAATATGTGGCCGATCGACTGATTGAAGTCACGATTATGACCCGCAACGGCGATGTACAGGTTTTGCCCGCCGCTGACCTGCATTTGGCCTATCGCCAAAGCCAGCTGCCCGCAGGCGCAATCGTGCTGGAGGCGCTGTTCGATGCCCCCGCTGCCGCACCCGATGTGCTGAACGCCACCATGGACGCCCAGCTGCAAAAGCGCGATGAAACCCAACCCAGCAAGGATCGCACGGCCGGTTCGACCTTTCGCAATCCCGCCGGTTTTTCTTCGACAGGGAAGGCGGATGATACGCACGAATTGAAGGCGTGGAAGCTGATCGACGATGCGGGTCTGCGCGGCGCCACACTCGGCGGGGCGGTGATGAACCCCAAACACGCCAATTTCCTGACCAATGCGGGCGGCGCAACCGCAGCCGATCTGGAGGGTTTGGGCGAGCGCGTTCGAAAAGCTGTTTACGAGCGCGCTGGCATCACGCTAGAGTGGGAAATCAAGAGGGTCGGCGAACCGGCCCCTTCAGATAATTAAAATCATAACAGGGCCATAGAATGGCCCGGACACGAGGCGATGGGAATGTCGGGCAGGACTGTTCCCAGGGTAGCTGTACTGATGGGCGGATTCTCGGCCGAGCGCGAGGTTTCGCTGTCGTCGGGGCGTGAATGCGCGCTTGCCCTGGTTGAAGCTGGTTACGATGTGGTCGAGGTGGACGCTGGGCGTGACCTTGCCGGCCAGCTTGCCGCGGTCAAACCCGATGTCGTCTTCAATTCGCTGCATGGTCGCTGGGGCGAAGATGGCTGCGTGCAGGGTATTCTGGAATGGTTGCGCATTCCCTACACGCATTCCGGCGTACTGGCCTCGGCCCTTGCGATGGACAAGCAGCGTAGTAAGGAAGCCTACCGTGCCGCTGGTCTGCCCGTCGTCGCCAGCCTGCTGGCCCCCAAGGCCGACGTATGTGACCGCCACCTGATGGACGCGCCTTATGTTGTGAAGCCCTCGAACGAGGGGTCTTCCGTCGGTGTTTACATCGTGCAGCAGGGCGCTAATTCACCGCCCCAGCTCTCGGCCGAGATGCCCGATGTCGTGATGGTCGAAGCATATGTTCCGGGGCGCGAATTGACCACCGCTGTGCTGGGCGAGCGCGCCTTGACGGTGACCGACATTGTCACTGATGGGTGGTACGACTACAATGCGAAGTACAGCGTCGGCGGCTCGCGGCACGAGATTCCGGCCAACATCCCGCGCGATATTTATGATGCCTGCTTGGATTATGCTTTGCGCGCCCACAAGGCGTTGGGCTGTCGCGGCCTGTCGCGCACCGATTTTCGTTGGGACGAAAGCCGCGGGGTCGACGGTCTGATCCTGCTGGAAACCAACACTCAGCCCGGCATGACACCGACGTCTTTGGCCCCCGAACAAGCCGCTTGGGCCGGGATGGATTTTCCCGCGCTTTGCCGCTGGTTGGTGGAGGATGCCTCGTGCGACCGGTGATTCATCGCAAGATCGCGCGCGAGACGCGCTATCTGCGGCGCGACCCCGCGCCGTCGCGGTGGTCTTATCGCTATCAACGCCTGATGCTGACGCCGATGTTCCGTCTGCTGTTGCGCATCGGCATTCCTGTCGTGGTTCTGCTGCTGGTGCTGGCGGTGACGTTCGGCCGCCAAGATACGCGCGCATGGGTGCAGGGGCACTACAATGCCGCCATCGCAGCGGTCACGCAGCGCCCCGAGTTCATGGTGAACGACTACGCCATTACCGGCGCTAGCCCCGATCTGGCCTACGCGGTCGAGGGGCTAGTCGACATTCCGTTCCCCATCTCGACCTTTAATCTGGACCTGCGGGATCTGCGGGCGCGGATCTCGGCCCTCAGCCCCGTAAAGCAGGTGAGCATCCAAGCCGCTGGCGGCACGCTGCAGATCGCCATCGAGGAACGTCAGCCGGTGGCCGTTTGGCGCCACACCGACGGGCTGCGTCTGATGGACGGCGAAGGCATCGCGACCGGCATGATTATGAACCGCGCCGACCGCCACGACCTGCCGCTGATTGCGGGCGACGGGGCGCAAGATGCGATCCCCGAAGCGATGGAACTGTTCCGCATTGCCGCCCCGCTGGGGTCGCGCGTGCTGGCGCTGGTCCGCATGGGCGAGCGGCGCTGGGACCTGATGCTGGACCGCGACCAGCGCATCCAGCTGCCCGAGGAAGGCGCGGTCGAGGCTTTGCAGCGGGTGATCGCCCAAGAGGAAGCGCAGCAGTTGCTGTCGCGCGATGTATCTGTCGTCGATTTGCGCAACGCGGCGCGTCAAACCATTCGTCTGACACAAGGCGCCCGCGAAGCGCTGCGTGGACTACCTAATCGCGGCTAATAATAACAACGGGGCAGAGCTATGACCGACCTATACCAAAGCCAGCGCGCCATGCGGCACATGCGCACCGTTGCTTTGCAACGTGGCTATGTCGCGGTGCTGGATATTGGCACGTCGAAGATCGCCTGCCTGATCCTGAAAATCGGCGCGCCGCGCCGCGCAGGTTTGGCCGACGGGGTGGGCGCGATGGGCGGGCAAAACGCCATCCGCGTGATCGGGGCGGCGACTACACGCTCGCGCGGGGTGCGCTTTGGCGAGATTTCCGCGCTGGCCGAGACGGAAAAAGCGATCCGGACAGTGATTACCGGCGCGCAAAATCAGGCCCAGACGCGGGTCGATCATGTGATCGCGTGTTTTTCGGGTGCGCAGCCGCGATCTTACGGCCTTGAAGGCGCAGTCGACATCATCGGTGACACCGTGGGCGAGGGCGATGTAGGCCGCGTTCTGGCCGCATGCGAAGTGCCGGATTTTGGCGACGGGCGCAGTGTTCTGCACGCCCAGCCGGTGAATTTCTCGCTCGACCATCGCTCGGGGCTTTCGGATCCGCGCGGGCAAGCGGGGGCGCGTCTGGCGACCGATATGCACGTGGTGACCGCCGATGGTGCGGTGGTCGAGAGCGTGCTGCGGGCCATTTCCCGCTGCCATCTGGAATGTGCGGGCATCGCGTCCTCGGCCTATGTGGCGGGGCTGTCGAGCTTGGTCGAGGACGAGCAGGAGCTGGGCGGCGCGTGCATCGACATGGGTGGCGGCTCGACCGGCATTTCGATTTTTATGCGCAAGCACATGATCTATGCCGATGCGGTGCGCATGGGTGGCGATCATGTCACCGGCGACATCGCGATGGGTCTGCAGGTATCGATGACGCAAGCCGAACGGATCAAAACCGTGCATGGCGGCGTTGTCGCAACGGGTCGCGATGATCGCGAGATGATCGATCTGGGCGGCGAGACGGGCGATTGGGACCGTGACAGCCGCCGGATCAGCCGGTCGGATCTGATCGGCATCATGCGGCCACGGATCGAGGAAATTCTGGAAGAGGTACGCGCGCGGTTGGATGCGGCGTGGTTCGACTCGCTGCCCTCGCAGTCGATCGTGCTGACGGGGGGCGGCAGCCAAGTGCCGGGGATCGACGGGCTGGCGTCGCGTATTTTGGGCCAACAGGTGCGTCTCGGGCGGCCGCTGCGCGTGCAGGGCTTGCCGCAGGCTGCGACTGGGCCCGACTTTTCCGCAGCCGTCGGCTTGGCGCTGTTTGCCGCCCACCCGCAAGACGAGTGCTGGGATTTCGAAATTCCGGCCGAGCGCTACCCTGCGCGGTCGCTGCGCCGCGCGATGAAGTGGTTTCAGGATAATTGGTAATGGCGGGTTTTCGCGCAAAAGCCACAAGAACTGGTCTGATTCGCGCGATTTGCCCCTAGATAACGCCCAAAACGGCAAAGACGGGTGTTGATTTACGGTGACGTCCGAAAGAAATCGCGCTAGAATCGGTGGAAAGCACCACCCTTTGAACAGCAAGAGCCCGCCGCGACGGGCCAAACCATAGGCGGAGAGCACAGATGCCAGACATGACGGGCGGACAGCGCATGAATATCACCAGCCTCTCGATGCCGGGGCATGACGAGCTCAAGCCGCGGATCACCGTTTTTGGCGTTGGCGGGGCAGGCGGTAACGCTGTCAACAACATGATCGACCAGCAGCTGGAAGGCGTCGAGTTCGTCGTTGCGAACACCGATGCGCAGGCGCTGGTTGCCTCGAAAGCGCCGCTGAAGATCCAGATCGGTCTGAAAGTGACCGAAGGTCTGGGTGCTGGTGCACGTCCCGCAGTGGGGGCCGCCGCCGCCGAGGAATCGCTGGAACAGATCATCGATCATCTGGCCGGTTCGCATATGTGCTTCATTACCGCTGGCATGGGTGGCGGCACCGGTACGGGCGCGGCCCCGATCATTGCGCAAGCCGCGCGCGAAATGGGTGTGCTGACGGTTGGTGTGGTGACCAAGCCCTTCATGTTCGAAGGGTCGAAGCGGATGCGTCAGGCCGAGGAGGGCGTCGCTGCCCTTCAGAAGGTCGTCGATACGCTGATCATCATCCCGAACCAGAACCTGTTCCGCATCGCATCGGAAAAGACGACCTTTACCGAAGCCTTCATGATGGCCGACGATGTGTTGTATCAAGGCGTGAAGGGCGTGACCGACCTGATGGTTCGCCCGGGCCTTATCAACCTCGACTTCGCCGACGTGCGTTCTGTCATGGACGAGATGGGCAAGGCGATGATGGGCACCGGCGAGGCTGATGGCCCGACCCGCGCTATCGACGCGGCCAAGAAGGCCATCTCGAACCCGCTGCTGGACGAGATCAGCCTGAACGGCGCGCGCGGTGTGCTGATCAACATCACCGGTGGTCACGATATGACCCTGTTCGAGTTGGACGAAGCTGCCAACCACATCCGCGAAGTTGTGGATTCCGAGGCGAATATCATCGTCGGCTCGACCCTCGACCCCGATATGGCCGGCAAGATCCGTGTGTCGGTTGTGGCGACTGGTATTGATGCGGGCGAGAAGCCGGTCGAAGTGCCTGTGCCGCGCCGCGTCATGCAGCAACCTGTGCAGCCCGCGCCCGAGCCCGCCTTCCGCCCCGAGCCGCCGCGCGAGCCCGTGCAGCAGCATCGTCAGGAATACGCCCCGCAACCGGCCCCCTCAGTGCAGCAAGAGCCGATGATGGAGCGCCCGCGCCAAAACTATGCGCCTCAACCGCGCCCCACCGCCGAGACGTATGAAGACGTTCCGCCGATGTACACCCCGCGTGCGTCGCAGCCGCAAATGACCCAGCCTGTCGCGCCCGCGCAGCAACCCGACCCGCGTTATGTTGCCCCGCAGCGCCCCGCGTCGTCGGCTGCCGAGGCGTTGCAGCGCCTGAGCAGTGCGGTCGATCACAGCCCTGTTGCCGACCAGCGCCCGGCCCGCGCCCCCGAGCCGCAAGGGCGCTTTGGGATCGGAAATATTATCGGACGTATGGCGGGCCATCAAGATGGCCACGCCCCTGCACCGCAGGCGCGCCCGCAGCCGACGGCGCAGCGTGATGATGCGGGTACAGATGCGGAACGTGACCGTGTCGAAATTCCGGCATTCTTGCGGCGTCAGGCGAATTAATCGCCCGCTGACCCAAGGTCTGCAGATCACTTTGAAACCGCCCCATTGGGGCGGTTTTTTCGTTTAAGGTATTGTTTTTATTGGGTGCGGTATCGGGTCTGCCTTTGCCGCCCCTGCATTGTTTCACTTCGTTGCAATCTGTGAATTGAGGGTTCACCCCTTCATCACTACTTGCTGAAAAGGAAGTTAGCAGAAGGCATTTTGCATTGCAGACCACAGTTAGACAGCCGGTCACGTTTTCGGGCGTGGGCCTACATTCTGGGGCAAAGGTCTCGGTCACGGTTCTTCCCGCTGCGGCGGATCATGGAATCGTGTTCCGTCGTACCGATGCTGCCGGGGGTGGCGCGCTGATACCTGCTTTGTGGAACCACGCAGTCCAAACCCCCCTTTGTACGCAGCTGGAAGACGCTGCCGGACATACCATCTCGACCATCGAACACCTGATGGCCGCGCTGGCCGGTTGCGGCATTCATAACGCACTGATCGAAATTGACGGTGCCGAGGTGCCGATCCTTGATGGGTCGAGCCGTGAGTTCGTCGCGGGCTTTATACGCGTCGGTTTGACCGAGTTGCGCGCCCCGATTCGTGCAATCGAGATTCTGCACGAAGTCAGCGTGACGCATAACGGCGCCACTGCCCGCCTGTCGCCTGCAACCTCGATGCAGATCGATTTTGAAATCGATTTTCCCGACGAGGCCATCGGCCATCAGGCTAAGCTGCTCAACATGTCGCACGACGCTTTCCAGCGCGAGCTTCAGGAAGCACGGACGTTCTGCCGCCTTTCGGATGTCGAGGACATGCGTGAGCATGGCCTTGCCTTGGGCGGCACCATGGAAAACGCCGTGGTCGTCGATGGTCCGCGTGTGGTGACGCCCGGCGGTCTGCGGTACGCAGATGAGCCCGTGCGGCACAAAATGCTGGACGCTTTGGGTGACCTCTACACCGCTGGTGCGCCGATTATCGGGCGCTACACCGGCCAACGTGCAGGCCACGCGATGACCAACCGTCTGCTGCGTGCGCTGTTTGCTGACCCAACCGCTTGGCGCCGTGTCAGCTGCACCCGCGCGATGGCCGCCCGCCTGCCCGGCATGGGCTATATGCCCCAGCAGGATGCGCCGCGCGTCGCCTAAAGCCGCGGTTGCATTGGCGAAGTCGGGCCGGTGATGGCAAAAGCCATTTTGCCATCCGGAATTTCATGCTACAGCGGAGCAAAGCAAAGACGTTGAACGGAGCCGGAGCATGGCAATGACAGGCCTGATTAAGGCAACAGGCGGTCGGGGGGTGTTTCTGGTGGCGGCGCTCAGCCTCACTTTGCTCGCCGCGTGTGGGGAACAGCGGTCCGCACTGCGTGCGCCCGGTGCACTCGATGATTACTCGGCCGAGCAGATCTATCAGTTGGCCGAGACCGAGATGGACGGAAACAAGCTGGATAATGCGGCTTATTTCTTTGGCGAGATCGAGCGTCTCTACCCTTATTCCAGCTGGGCCAAGCGCGGGCTGATCATGCAGGCTTTCGCCTACCACCGCGCGGGTGATTACGACAACAGCCGCTCGGCTGCGCAGCGCTATGTCGATTTTTATCCGACCGAGGAAGATGCCGCCTATGCGCAGTATCTGCTGGCGCTGTCGTATTACGACCAGATCGACGATATCGGCCGCGACCAGGGCCTGACCTTCAAGGCCCTGCAAGAGCTGCGCCGCGTGATCGAGGTTTACCCCGACAGCCCCTATGCCGAATCCGCCTCGCTGAAGTTTGATCTGGCGTTCAGCCATCTGGCCGGCAAAGAAATGGAAGTCGGTCGGTATTATCTGAAGCGTGGAAATTACACCGCCGCTATCAACCGGTTCCGTGTCGTCGTCGAACAGTTCCAGACCACTACCTACACCCCCGAAGCGCTGATGCGTCTGGTCGAATCCTACCTTGCGCTGGGTCTGAACGACGAGGCACGCTCGGCCGGTGCGATCTTGGGCTATAACTTCCAGTCGACGCCGTGGTACGCCGATGCTTATGCGCTGTTGCAGGGCCACGGGCTGTCGGCCGAGCCTGTGGGTGAAAACTGGCTGTCGCAGATCTATCGCCAAGTGATCCGCGGCGAGTGGTTGTAACAGCCGCAGATGCTGCGCGCCCTTGAAATTCGCGACATGGTCATCATCGACCGGCTGGATCTGGCGTTCCAGCCGGGGCTGAATGTGCTGACCGGCGAGACAGGGGCGGGTAAGTCGATTTTGCTGGACGCGCTGGGGTTCGTGCTGGGCTGGCGCGGCCGCGCCGAGGTGGTGCGCCAAGGCGCCGAGCGCGCCGAAGTCACCGCCGTTTTTGATTTGCCCGCAGGCCATCCGGCCCGCGCGATTTTGCAAGACGCCGGTTGGGCGCCCGAGGATGAACTGATCCTTCGTCGCACCGCCAGCCCCGACGGGCGCAAGCAGGCTTGGGTCAACGACCGTCGCGCTGGGGCCGAGGTGCTGCGCAACCTCTCGGACCATCTTGTGGAATTGCACGGCCAGCAGGACGATCGCGGCTTGCTGGACGCAAAGATGCACCGCCATCTGCTGGACCAGTTTGCCAGCGCCGAGCCCCTGATCGCCGACGTGCGCAGCGCTTGGACTGCGCTGCGTGACTTG
The DNA here is from genome assembly GCF_002117445.1 of Ketogulonicigenium robustum. Lineage (NCBI taxonomy): Bacteria > Pseudomonadati > Pseudomonadota > Alphaproteobacteria > Rhodobacterales > Roseobacteraceae > Ketogulonicigenium > Ketogulonicigenium robustum. The sequence goes on along the minus strand of NZ_CP019937.1, from coordinate 1,592,026 downwards.
GGTCGCCGTGCCGCTGCGCAGGCCGAGGCGCGGGCTGCGTTGGCCGCTGAAGAGGACTTTCTGCGCCACGCTGTGGCCGAGCTTCAAACCCTCGACCCCAAGGCGGGGGAAGAGGAAGAGCTGGACGTGGCCCGCCGTTTGATGCAGGCCGCCGCGCGGATCGGCGACGATATCGCGCGCGCCAAACAGGCAGTCTCGGGCGACGGGGCCGAGGGGATGGTGGCCAACGCCATTCGTTGGCTTGACGGGGCCGCAGGGCAGGCTGATGGCCGGTTGGATGGGGCGCTGGATGCGCTGGGCCGTGCCATGGACGCGCTGGGCGAGGCTGAACAAGGCATCGAAAGCTGCCTTGAGGCGCTGTCGTTTGATCCGCAACGGCTTGAGCAGATTGAGGAGCGGCTGTTCGCCATTCGCGGGCTAGCACGCAAGCATAACGTGTTGCCGGACGATCTGGTGCCGCTGCTGGTGACGTTGTCCGCGCGCCTCGCCGCCCTTGATGGGGCCGAGGCCGAGGATGCCGCGCTGGCCAAAGCACTGGCCGCCGCCGAAGCGCAGTATGACAGCGTCGCAGCTGCCTTGACCGCCCGCCGCAGCGCCGCTGGCCTGCAGCTGTCGCAAATGATCGAGGCGGAGCTCGCCCCCCTGAAGATGGAGCGGGCGCGGTTTACCGTCGCCATTACCCCCGCGCCGCGCGGTGCGGAAGGCGTTGATGAGGTCACATTCATCGCCGCCACCAACCCCGGCGCGCCTGCGGGGCCACTGTCGAAAGTGGCCTCGGGTGGCGAACTCAGCCGGTTTTTGCTGGCGCTGAAAGTCTGCCTGACGAAGGATCAGTCGGGCCTGACGATGATTTTCGACGAAATCGACCGTGGTGTTGGCGGTGGGACAGCGGATGCCGTCGGGCGGCGCTTGCTGGCGTTGGCTGATGGCGGGCAAGTGCTGGTTGTGACCCACAGCCCGCAAGTTGCGGCACTGGGGGATTATCACTGGCGCGTAGAAAAGCACGTCGAAAACGGCGTTACGACATCACGTGTCGTACCGCTGGATACCGACGCGCGCGTGGACGAAATCGCACGCATGCTCTCGCGCGAGCCTGTCAGCGAGGCGATGCGGATTGCCGCGCGGGAACTGATGGCCGCGCGCTGAAACAAAAGGGGCGACAGGTTGTCCTGCCGCCCGCTTTTTTATCCGCGGTTCATGCGGTTTTCGATCAGATCGTCCACCACCGAAGGGTCGGCTAGCGTCGACGTATCGCCCAAGGCGCCGTAGTCGTTTTCGGCGATCTTGCGCAAGATGCGGCGCATGATTTTGCCCGAGCGGGTCTTGGGCAGGCCCGGCGCCCATTGAATCAAGTCGGGCGTGGCGATCGGGCCGATCTCGGCGCGCACCCACCGGATCAGGTCCTTGCGCAGATCCTCGGACGGGGTTTCGCCGTTCATCAGCGTCACATAGGCGTAGATACCCTGACCCTTGATCGCGTGAGGGTAGCCGACAACGGCGGTTTCGGCGACGGACGGGTGGGCCACGAGGGCGCTTTCGACCTCGGCCGTGCCCATACGGTGGCCCGATACGTTGATCACATCGTCAACGCGGCCAGTGATCCAGTAATAGCCATCTTCATCGCGGCGGCAGCCGTCACCGGTAAAGTAGTAGCCCTTGTAATCACTGAAATAGGTCTTTTCGAACCGCGCGTGATCGCCCCAAATCGTGCGCATCTGGCCGGGCCAGCTGTCTTTGATGCACAGGACACCCTCGGCGACGACATCGGTTTGTTCGGCCCCGCTGGTCGGGTCGAGGATAACGGGCTGCACGCCAAAGAAGGGCAGCGTTGCCGATCCGGGTTTGGTCGGTGTCGCGCCCGGCAGCGGGGTGATCAGATGGCCGCCGGTTTCGGTCTGCCACCATGTGTCGACAATCGGGCAGGTGCCTTTGCCGATCACCTCGTTGAACCAGTTCCACGCCTCGGGGTTGATAGGTTCGCCCACCGTGCCCAAAATGCGCAGCGACGACAGGTCATACCCCTCGACCGGTGCGTTGCCATGGGCCATCAGCGCGCGAATTGCGGTGGGGGCGGTGTAGTAAATGGCGACGTTGTGGTCTTGCACGATTTGCCATGTGCGGCTGGCATCGGGGTAGGTCGGGATGCCTTCGAACATCAGCGTCGTGGCGCCGTTGGCCAGTGGGCCGTAGACAAGATAGCTGTGGCCGGTGACCCAGCCGACATCGGCGGTGCACCAATACACCTCGCCCGGTTGGTAATCGAACGAATATTCATGCGTCATCGCCGCATAAACCAGATAGCCGCCCGTGGTGTGCACGACCCCCTTGGGCTGTCCGGTCGAGCCGGACGTATAAAGGATGAACAGCGGATCTTCCGCGTTCATTTCGGCCGGCGTACAGTAGGGCGAGACCGCGGCGGCAAGGGCGTTGTAATCGTGGTCGCGGCCCTCGACCCAGCTGATCTGCTCGCCCGTACGCTTGACGACCAGCACTTCTACATCGTCGTCGCAGTGCAGCAGCGCGGCATCGGTGTTCGACTTCAGCGCCGTTTTGCGGCCCCCTCGCGGGGCATAGTCGGTGGTGACCACCAGCTTCGCGCCCGATCCGTTCACGCGCGCGCCCAGCGAATCCGGCGAAAAGCCCGCAAACACGACCGAGTGGATCGCGCCGATCCGGGCGCAGGCCAGCATGGCATAGGCAGCTTCGGGCACCATCGGCATGTACAATATGACGCGGTCGCCGCGTTTGACGTTAAGCCCTTTCAGCACATTCGCCATGCGCCCTACGTTTTCAAACAGGTCGCGGTAGGTGATGTGTTGCGCGGGGGCGTCGGGGTCGTCGGGCACCCAGATGATGGCGGTCGTGTCGGCCTTGTCGACCAGATGGCGGTCGATACAGTTGGCCGCGACATTCAGCGTGCCGTCACCGAACCATTCGATATTCACCTTGCCGGGGACAAAACTGGTGTTTTTCACGCGGGTGAAGGGGCGCACCCAGTCCAGCCGCGCGGCCTCGCGCGACCAGAATGTCTCGGGGTCGTTCACCGATTGCGCATACATACGATCATAAGTTGCCTTGTCGGCATGGGACTGTGCCGCCAGTTCGGGACTGGGCGGATATGTTTTGGTTGTCATGGCTCCCCCGGAAAATCCATTGCCTTGCCTCGGTCAATGGTCGGTCGATTGTTCGTCGTCCCGCAGCGTGGCGGGATCCTCCACCCCCGAGGTTCGTGGACATTGGGGGGCGTGTCAAGGCGGCCCAGCGGGACGCATCGCCGCATTTCTGTCGGGGAAAGCGGCCGAAATGGAAAACCCGCGCCAGTGTGTGGCGCGGGCGGTAGGGTTATTCCAGCTCGATCAGCAGATCTTTGGCGTCGATCTGGCTGGCGGGCGTGACGTGCACCGCTTTGATGACGCCGTCGCGTTCGGCATGGATACCGGTTTCCATCTTCATCGCCTCGATGGTCAGCAGCAGATCGCCCGCCTTCACGGGTTTGCCCGCTGCTGCCGCGATGGTGGCGACGACACCGGGCATCGGCGCGCCGATGTGGTTCGGGTTGCCCGCCTCGGCCTTGGGCCGCGCGGCGCGGGTGCCGGTCTTTTTGCGGTCGGCGATACGCACCGTGCGGGGCAGGCCGTTCAGTTCGAAGAAGACCTTGACCTCGCCATCGTCGGTCGTCTCGCCCACGGCTTGCAGGCGTACTTCCAGCGTTTTGCCGGGGTCGATCTCGACCGAGATTTCGTCGCCCGGTGCCATGCCGTAGAAGAAGGCTTCGGTCGGCAGGGCGCGCACGGGGCCATAGGTGCGGTGGCGGCCCATATAATCCATGAAGACCTTGGGATACATCAGGTAGCCGTTCAGATCCTCGTCGTCGATCTTGCGCCCTTCAAGTTCGGCCGAAAGCTGGGCACGGGTCGCCTCGATATCGACAGGGGGCAGGAACTTGCCGGGGCGGTCGGTTATCGCGTGCTCGCCCTTCAGGATTTTGGCTTGCAGGGCAGCGGGCCAGCCACCGGGCGGTTGGCCCAAATTGCCGCGCATCATATCGACGACCGAGTCGGGGAAAGCGACATCCACCGCAGGGTCTTCGACTTCGGCGCGGGTCAGGCCTTGGGCCATCATCATCAGCGCCATATCGCCCACCACCTTGGACGAGGGGGTAACCTTGACGATATCGCCAAACATCTGGTTCACCTCGGCATAGGTCTTGGCGACCTCGTGCCAGCGTTCCTCGAGGCCAAGGCTGCGGGCTTGTGCCTTCAGGTTGGTGAACTGGCCGCCGGGCATTTCGTGCAGGTAGACCTCGGATGCGGGGGCCTGCAGGCCAGATTCGAAAGCGGCATATTGGTAGCGCACTTGCTCCCAATAGTTCGAAATCTCGCGGATCGCGTCGATATCCAACCCCGTATCGCGGTCGGTGCCGCGCAGGGCCTCGACAATCGACCCTAGCGTGGGTTGCGATGTGTTGCCCGACAGCGCATCCATAGCCGCGTCCACCGCATCGACGCCCGCCATCGCGGCCGACAGGATCGTGGCGGCCGATGCGCCCGAGGTATCGTGCGTGTGCAGATGGATCGGGATCGAGACCTCGTCCTTCAGCGCCTTGATCAATTGGCTGGCGGCTGCGGGTTTCAGCAGGCCCGCCATATCCTTGATGCCAAGAATGTGGGCGCCTGCGGCCTCCAGCTCTTTCGCCATGGCGACGTAGTATTTCAGGTCGTATTTAGGGCGGCGCGCATCCAGAATGTCGCCCGTATAGCAGATCGACGCTTCGAGGATCTTGCCGCTGTCTATCACCGCATCCATCGCGACGCGCATGTTTTCAACCCAGTTCAGGCTGTCGAACACACGGAACACATCGACGCCGGTTTCTGCGGCTTGTTTGACGAAAAACTGCACGACGTTGTCGGGGTAGTTGGTGTATCCCACGCCGTTGCTGGCCCGCAGCAGCATTTGCGTCAGAACGTTCGGCATCTGCGCGCGAATGTCGCGCAGGCGCTGCCACGGACATTCCTGCAAGAAGCGGTAGGCCACATCGAACGTCGCGCCGCCCCAACATTCGACCGAGAACAGATCGGCCATTTTATGCGCATAGGCCGGTGCCACGCGGATCATGTCGATCGACCGCATGCGGGTGGCCAGCAGCGATTGGTGGCCGTCGCGCATGGATGTATCGGTAATCAGCAGGCGCTGCTGGGCCAGCATCCAGTCTGCAACCGCCTTAGGGCCGCCGCTTTCCAGCAATTGGCGCGTGCCTGCGGGCGCATCGGCCAGCGGCACTTTGGGTGCGCGGGGCAGCTTCACGTCGGCTGGGCGGGGGCGGCCGACAGTCTCGGGGTGGCCGTTGACCGTGATGTCGGCGATGTAGCGCAGCAGCTTCGTCGCACGGTCCTGCCGCTTTTTAAACTGGAACAGGTCGGGCGTCGTGTCGATGAACTTGGTGGTGTAGGTGTTGTTCAGGAACGTCGGGTGTTTCAGCAGGTTGATGACGAAGTCGATGTTCGTCGACACCCCGCGAATGCGGAATTCGCGCAAGGCGCGATCCATGCGGGCGATGGCCATTTCGGGCGTCTGGCCGCGCGCGGTCACCTTGGTCAGCAGCGAATCGTAATAACGGGTGATGACCGCGCCCGAATAGGCGGTGCCGCCATCCAGCCGGATACCCGCGCCAGTGGCGCTGCGGTACATCTGGATACGGCCATAATCTGGGATGAAGTTATTCAGCGGATCTTCGGTGGTGACGCGGCATTGCAGGGCGTGACCCTTTAGCACGACATCGGCCTGCGTCGCGGCGCCGGTCGCTTCGGCCAGCGGTTTGCCTTCGGCGATCAAGATCTGGGCGCGCACGATGTCGATGCCGGTGACTTCCTCGGTCACGGTGTGTTCGACCTGCACGCGGGGGTTCACTTCGATGAAGTAGAACTTGCCCGAGTCCATATCCATCAGGAATTCGACAGTGCCGGCGCATTCATAGCTGACGTGGGCGCAGATGCGCTTGCCCAGCTCGCACAATTCCTCGCGCTGGGCTTGGGTCAGATAGGGGGCGGGGGCGCGCTCGACCACCTTTTGGTTGCGCCGCTGCACCGAACAGTCGCGTTCCCACAGGTGGTAAATGCCGCCCAGCTTGTCGCCCAGAATCTGCACCTCGACGTGGCGGGCGCGCAGGATCATCTTTTCCAGATAGCCTTCGCCATTGCCGAAGGCGGCCTCGGCCTCGCGGCGGCCTTCGCGGACTTTGTCCTCCAGCTCGTCGGGGTTGTTGATGGGGCGCATCCCGCGCCCGCCGCCCCCCCACGAGGCTTTCAGCATCAGCGGATAGCCGATCTGGGCGGCCTCGTCGCGAATGGCGGCGATATCATCGCCCAGAACTTCGGTCGCCGGAATGACAGGAACGCCTGCCGCAATCGCGACCTTACGCGCCGATGCTTTGTCGCCCAGCTGGCGCATGGTGATGGCTTTGGGGCCAATAAAAGTAATGCCCGTCGCATCGCAGGCATCCACAAATTCGGGGTTTTCCGACAGCAAGCCATAGCCGGGGTGGATGGCATCGGCACCGGCCATTTTGGCGACGCGGATTATTTCGGGGATCGACAGATACGCCTGAACAGGCCCTAGACCTTCGCCGATGCGGTAGGCCTCGTCCGCCTTGAAGCGGTGCAGGCCCAGCTTGTCTTCCTCGGCATAGACGGCGACGGTTTTCTTGCCCATTTCGTTTGCGGCGCGCATGACGCGGATGGCGATTTCGCCCCGGTTCGCGACCAGAATCTTCTGGAATTCGGCCATGGAATTCTGCCTCCCCCTCGTGCAGTTTCGTCAATGCTTAGGTCGTTCCAGCGCCTGACACAACGGAAGTTTGCTGTTTTCGCGGCAATTTGGTAAGGTGGTTAGACCAATTGCCTGTTTTGTGGCGAAAGCGCGCGCGGTAAAAGTCGCGGCAGATTTTGAACGTAACGGGAACATTGATCTTCCCACCGGCCCGTGCCTTGGCTATGTTGGCCGGTATGATGGATAATACCCCGACCCCCTCGCTTTCACAGCGCGCCATGGCCGCGCGCCCGACCCCCTATCTGGATGGGCTGAATGCTGCGCAGTTAGCGGCCGTCGAAACGATGGACGGGCCGGTTTTGATGCTGGCAGGGGCGGGGACGGGCAAGACCAAGGCGCTGACAAGCCGCATCGTGCATATCGTCAGCACGGGGCGCGCCTACCCGGGGCAGATTTTGGCGGTGACCTTTACCAACAAAGCCGCGCGCGAGATGAAGCACCGCATCGGCAAGGTGCTGGGTGACGCGGTCGAGGGGATGCCGTGGCTGGGGACTTTCCACTCGGTTTGCGTGCGGCTGCTGCGCCGCCATGCCGAGTTGGTGGGGCTACGACCTGACTTCACCATTCTGGATAGCGACGACCAGCTGCGATTGCTGAAACAACTGATTAAAGCGGCGGGGATTGACGAAAAACGCTGGCCAGCGCGCGCGCTGGCGGGGGTGATTGATGGCTGGAAAAACCGGGCCATTGGGCCGGATTCCATCCCCACATCCGATGCCAGCGCCTATGACGGGCGGGCGATCCGGCTTTATGGCGAATATCAGGCGCGGCTAAAGGCGCTGAACGCGGTCGATTTTGGTGACCTGCTGCTGCACATGGTGCGCATCTTCCAAAAGCACCCCGATGTGCTGGAAAGCTATCAGGACCGGTTCAAGTACATTCTGGTCGACGAATACCAAGACACCAACGTCGCGCAGTACCTGTGGCTGCGGCTGCTGGCGGCCAAACACCACAACATCTGCTGCGTGGGTGATGACGACCAGTCGATTTACGGCTGGCGCGGCGCCGAAGTGGGTAACATCTTGCGGTTCGAGCGCGACTTTCCCGGCGCGACCGTGATCCGGCTAGAGCAGAACTATCGATCCACGGGGCATATCCTGTCGGCGGCGTCCGGTGTGATCGCCAAGAATGGCGGTCGGCTGGGCAAGACCCTTTGGACCGAGGCCGGGCAGGGCGAGCGTGTCCGCCTGATTGGCCAATGGGATAACGAAGACGAGGCCCGCTGGGTCGGCGAAGAGATCGAGGCCCTGCAGGGCGGATCACGCGGCTTGCCGCCCTTTGCGTTGGACCAGATGGCGATTCTGGTGCGCGCGTCGCACCAGATGCGCGCATTTGAAGACCGTTTTCTGGCGATTGGCCTGCCCTACAAAGTCATCGGTGGCCCCCGCTTTTACGAGCGGATGGAGATTCGCGACGCGATGGCCTATTTCCGCTTGGCGGTGCAAGGCAGCGACGATCTGGCGTTCGAGCGGATCGTCAATACCCCCAAACGCGGCTTGGGTGAGAAAGCGGTGCAGACGATTCAACGCACCGCGCGCGACCAAGGCTTGTCGTTGCTGGATGCGGCCGGGGCGGTGGTGCAGCAAAAGTTGCTGGGCGGCAAAGCCGTGTCGACGCTGGGCGCTTTGGTACAGCAATTCTACCGGTGGCACGATGCCATTCTAGCGGGCGCATCGCATATCGAATTGGCCGAGCAGATCTTGGACGAATCGGGCTACACCGGCATGTGGCAGGCCGAAAAGTCGCCCGATGCCGAAGGGCGTTTGGAGAACCTGAAGGAGCTGGTGAAGTCGCTGGATAACTTCGACAACATGCAGGGCTTTTTGGAACATGTCGCGCTGGTGGCGGAAAACGAATCCGACACCGCCGGCCCGCAGGTGTCGATTATGACCTTGCACGCCGCGAAGGGGTTGGAATTTCCCGTTGTCTTTCTGCCGGGTTGGGAAGACGGCATTTTCCCGTCCCAGCGCGCGTTGGATGAAAGCGGCCTTGCCGCGCTCGAGGAGGAACGGCGCTTGGCCTATGTGGGTATCACCCGGGCCGAGCGGTTGGCGATCATCAGCTTTGCCGCGACGCGGTTCTTTCACGGGCAGCGGCAGTCGATGCTGCCGTCGCGCTTTATCGACGAGCTGCCGCCCGATGATGTCGAGGTGCTGACGCCGCCCGGTCTTTATGGGGGCAGTTATGGCGCCGCCGCGCCCCAACCCGCGCGGGTCGAGGAAAGGGCCGCCAGCGCCGATGTTTACAACTCGCCCGGGTGGCAGCGCATGCAATCACGCGGCGCGCAGCGCGGTGTGTCGGGGTTCAAGACGGGCCGCGGCCCGATTATTGATGCCGTGGCGACCACCGTGCTGGCGGTGGGGGATCGGGTATTCCACCAGAAGTTCGGCTACGGTCTGATCACCGCGCTGGATGGCGACAAGGTGCTGGTCGCCTTTGATAAGGCGGGTGAAAAGCACCTGATGTCGCATTTCGTTGTGCCCGCAGCGCAGGCTGATGACATCCCGTTCTAAGAACGGGATGTTGGCACTTACACCATCACAATCGGGATCAGCGTCAGCAGCAGCAAGATGGCCATCGTGATGTTGAACGCGCGCAGGCGCGCGGGCGTATCCAGCAGGCGGCGCAGTTCCTGCCCCATGACGCACCAAAGCGTGACAGACGGCAGCCCCGTGATGATAAACGCCACCGCGATCAGCACCGCGCCCAAAAACGACCCGCTAGGCGAATAGGCGGCGACTGCGGTCACCGCGCTGGCCCAGGCCTTGGGGTTAACCCATTGAAACGCCGCCGCCTGTAAGAAGCTGAGCGGTTGTGCCGTGCTTGTGGCCCCGTCGATCGGCGCGGCGGTGGCGATCTTCCACGCCAGATACAGCAAATAGACCACGGCCACGACCTTCAGCAGCACCCGCATGGTGGGCAGCAGCATCGACAGCCCTGCAAGTGCAAGGCCCAGAATGAAGATCATCACCCCAAACCCCAAGGCGATGCCCCAGATATGCGGCCAGCTGCGGTGCAGGCCGAAATTCGCGCCCGACGTCATTACCATCAGGTTGTTGGGCCCCGGTGTGATCGAACTGATCAACCCGAAAACAAGGACGGCAAGGAATGTGGCAATGGTCATGGCTTGGCTCTTTTCAGGACTGTGTCGGTCATATGGACGACAAGGCCGACAACCAAGCCCCAAAATGCCGCGCCGACACCAAAGAAGCTGACCCCGCTAGCCGCGACAAGGATCGTGACAGTCGCTGCAGTGCGTTGGCTGGGGTGGCTCATGGCGTTGCCCAGCGCCCCGGCAAGCGGGGCCAGCAGGCCCAGCGCCACGACGGCGGTCAGCAGTTGCGGGGGCAGGCCGTGCAGCAGGCCGATCATCCACGGCCCGACCAGCGCCAGCACCAGCCACGCAGCGCCATAGGGCAGGGCCACTTTCCAGCGCTCGGCTGGGTTCGGGTGGACGGCAGGGTCTAGGCAGATGGCGGCTGTAATGGCCGCCATATTATGGGTGTGCGCGCCAAACAGCCCCGTCAGCGCCGACCCCGTGCCCGTGACCAGCAGGCTGCGTCCCACATTCGGGGTATAGCCAGCCGCTCGCTGCACGGCGAACCCTGGTAGGTTCTGTGCTGCCATCGTCACTATATAAAGCGGCAGTGCCAGCCCGAAGACGGTGCCAAGATTGAAGGTGGGGGCAATAAAGACAAGGTGCGGCAGCACAAAGCCATCGTGCGGCAGCGTGATTTGCCCCTGCATCGCGGCCAAGGCCAGCCCTGCCGCCAGTGCAACCAGCACGCTGGCAGCGGCATTCACCATGCGCGCCAGCAGATAGACGACAACCATCATGCCCACGATCATCGGCGCGCCTTGTAGCGCGCCAGCGATCTGTAGGCAAAATGGCAGCAGTACGCCGGCCAACATGGCGCCTGCCAGCGCGTCGGGGATCATGGCGATCAACCGCCCCAGCGGGCGCACTACACCGGTGAGGGCAATCAGTATGCCGACCAGAACGAACGCGCCGACGCCCTCGGCCATTGTGATGCCATCGGTCGCGGCAATCAGCGCTGCGCCCGGTGTCGACCACGCCAAAACCGTGGGGATACGTGTCCAGACCGACAGAATGATGCTGCCCACCGCTTTGCCAAGGCAGAGCGCGAAGACCCAGCTTTGCGTTTGTTCAGGCGTCGCCCCCAGCGCCTGCGCGGCTGCCAACACAAGCGCGATGGACGAGCCATACCCGATCAGGGCGGCGACAAGGGCTGGGGCGAAAAGGGAAACACGCATTGGCAGTCCTGCAGACGGGCCCAGACCTGCGCTGGGATCAGCGTCAGAGGAGAGGATATGTCCGGAAAATGCAACCTGCCAAAAATACGAGACGGCGGCGCCGGGAGGAGGTGACGCCGCCGTCTTGTGGCAACCTGCAATGGGAGGAGGAGGTGCAGGTTGCGGGTCCAAGGATCTCTCGAGGGAGGAGGAGAGAGATCGCCGGATAATGTTGCTAGGCTTTGCCGATGTGCTTGTTTCGTCATCGCCCTTGCTTGAGACCATATGTAAATGAATTGCGCGCCGGTTCAATCGCCGCCTTTACAAGGCCGCCATGCATCCAGTGCATAGGCCGAAAGTCCTTTGTTTTCTTGATTATTGGCGTATGCAGGGGGTGATGGGAATAAGGCGCTCCCCTCTTGCGCATTTGGGGGAAATATCTGCCTGTTTTCTGTGCGATGATGGAATAATGCGGTATTCTTCCCGTCAACGACCAAACAGGCTAAAGCCCGAACATGTCGAGGCGATGACAGTACCGCCCCAGTGCGACGCTGATTCTGCCAAGGCCGATATGCGGCAGATAAATGTGGGGCATGATCCGAATCTGCGGCAGGGTGCAAGAGTGGGGAACAAGATGACACTGACGAAAGACGACGTGACAGCCGCGCTGCGGGCCATCGCACTGCCGGGCGGTGGCGACCTGATCTCGCGCGACTTGGTGCGCGCTCTGGCCGTGGTCGACGGCGAGGTGCGCTTCGTAATCGAAGTGCCAGATCCCGAAACCGCACAGGCCTTCGTTAACGTGCCCCGCATTGTCGAGGATGCGTTGATGGCGCAGGCGGGCGTGCAGCGCGTGAATGTTGTCCTCACCAGCACGCGTCCGGCCCCGGCGCTGAAGGTGGGGCGTCACGCGACCGCGCAGGCGGCAGGCCCGCAGCCCGTGCCGGGCGTGCGTCATGTTATTGCCATCGGCTCTGGCAAGGGCGGCGTGGGTAAGTCCACGGTAACGGCGAATCTGGCGGTCGCGTTGGCACGCGCGGGCCGGCGCGTGGGGCTGCTGGACGCGGATATCTATGGCCCCTCGCAGCCGTTGATGATGGGCGAAGATCGCCGCCCCACCGCCCCCGATGGCAAAACGATGATACCTTTGCGCGCGCACGGGGTGTCGCTGATGTCGCTGGGGCTGCTGGTTCCGCCCGGCAAGGCGGTCTCGTGGCGCGGCCCGATGTTGATGGGCGCGCTGCAGCAGATGCTGACACAGGTGGCGTGGGGCGAACTGGATGTGCTGCTGGTCGATCTGCCGCCCGGCACTGGCGATGTGCAGATGACCCTGTGCCAGCGCACCAAGGTCACGGGCACGATCGTCGTCTCGACTCCGCAGGACGTCGCGCTAATCGACGCGCGCAAGGCCGTCGATATGTTCAACACCCTTCATACCCCCGTGCTGGGCCTGATCGAGAACATGTCCCATTTCACCTGCCCGCATTGCGGTGGCACCAGCCATATCTTTGGTCACGGCGGTGTCGCACACGAGGCCGCGACCTTGGGGCTGCCGTTGCTGGCGCAGTTGCCCATCGATCTGGAGACGCGTCTGGCGGGCGATAGTGGCCGCCCCGTTGCGTTGGGCGATGGCGAGATGGCGCAGGCGTTTGCGCAGCTGGCGGCGGGCTTGGTTCGCGGCGGTGTCGCCTGATCAGCCTGTTGCAGAAAAGCCGCGATCCCTGCGCGTTGCATTTTGGTCGACCCTCGCGCCCTTTGCGTGTGGAGCGATGGCGGAAAGTTCGGCGCTGAACCGAATCGCCCTCGATTCTATTAATAATCGTTACTGGGAACACATGGGTTTGGCTGGTCTGGTCGGGCCGGTGTCCGCAGTGTTCACACCCTGTTCACGTTTGCGCGAATCGCCTTGCGATTGCAGATGCAAAAAACATCACGAACTTTAATCATGCGCCATTTTTGCACCACTAACTATATGTGGTAGCGATTCTGTCAGATGACACCTAATGCGGCCAGATTCGGCGCTGCGATTCCACAGCCTCGGTTGCAAGGGCAAGGGTGAATCGACACTCCTCCGCCGATTGCCCAGCAAAACCCATTGCGTTCCATGAATTCCCAATGCTATCTCCAGTCTCAAGGAAGGATCGAGCAGTTCACGCAAGTGGCCGTGAGATTTAGCAGCGACCGGAAGACGCAAAAATATCCGGCGCTACGAGGCAGGTTTCACCAGGCGCTTCGATCACTTCCGTCAGATGAGGGTGGGTCAACTGCCCCGGACGGCAAAACGACGAAAAGTCGGACGTAAAAACAGATCCGGCGCACGCAACGAGCAGTGATCCCCAGAAGGATGCGTGCAGCCAGACACCCGAAAGGGAACGTGATCGGCGGGTCGTGCTGTGGCAGCGGTGCGATCCGTTTTTTATTGGGCCAAGGCAGCTTGGCCTGGTTGACAAAAATAGCGGGCCGCATGGCCCAAATAATTGCCAAAGGGCCACAAGGCCCGGCGAGGGACAGAAAAGGGAAGGCGCGGCCTTGGTCAGCTTTACCGGCGAATATGTACAGAAGATCGACGGGAAGGGGCGCATGTCCATTCCCGCCGATTTTCGTCGTGTGCTGGAAGGGCATGATCCCGATTGGGCCCCGGGGGCAAACCCCGGCCTTTACCTGCTTTACGGCGAACACCTGAAAAACTGCCTGCATGTCTACACCGTTGCCGCGTTTCGTCAGATCGCGCAGGGCATTCAGGCCATGCCACAGGGCGCGCCGCAGCGCCGCATCGCGTCGCGGCTGATCTTGGGGCAGTCGGTGCGCCTGGATGTCGACAAGGATGGCCGCGTGGTGATGCCGGCCGACCAGCGTGCAAAGCTGGGCATCGCCGAGGGCGAGGTGCGTTTTACCGGCGCGGGCGACCATTTCGAGATCTGGGAAAACCAGACCTTCGCCAACACCATCGCGGCCGAGGTCGAGGCCTTCTTGGCGGCGCAGGGCGAGGATTTCGACCCGCTGTCACTGTTGCAGGGGTAACGTATGGCTGATCCGGTGCAAAATAACGCCAGCGCCAGCCCGCATGTCTCTGTTCTGATCAAGCCGTTGGTGCGCGCAGTGCAGCCCGTTCAGGGCGTTTGGGTTGATGGCACGTTCGGGGCAGGGGGCTATGCGCGCGATTTGCTGGCCGCAGGTGCCACGCGCGTGATCGGCATCGACCGCGATCCGACCGTGTTTCCGCTGTCTGCCGACTGGCGCGCGTCGATGGGTGACCGCGTTGATCTGCGCCTTGGCACCTTCTCCCAGATGGATAAGATTGTGGGCGAACAGGTCGACGGCGTGGTGCTGGATCTGGGCGTATCCTCGATGCAGATCGACCAAGCCGAGCGTGGGTTTTCCTTCCAAAAAGACGGCCCGCTGGACATGCGTATGGGCGATACCGGCCCGACCGCCGCCGATCTGGTGAACACCGCCGACGAAGAGGCGCTGGCCAACATCCTCTATCTTTACGGCGAGGAGCGCGCCTCGCGCCGGATCGCCCGCGCGATCGTGCAGGCCCGCCCCATCGAGCGGACGCTGGAATTGGCGACGATTATCGCCGGCTGCCTGCCGCGCCAAAAGCCCGGGCAAAGCCATCCGGCGACGCGCAGTTTTCAGGCATTGCGGATCGCGGTGAATGATGAATACCGCCAGCTTTACGACGGTCTGGCCGCCGCAGAATCTATTCTGAAGCCGGGGGGCCATCTGGCCGTGGTCACCTTCCATTCGGTCGAAGACCGCATGGTCAAGCGTTTTATGCAACTGCGCGCAGGCGCGACAGGCGGCGGCAGCCGTTACGCACCCGAAGTGCAGGGCGAGGCCCCCGCCTTCACGCTGGTTACGCGCAAAGCCATTCAGCCTGACGATGAAGAAGTTGCCGCCAATCCCCGCGCGCGCTCGGCCCTGTTGCGGGTGGCGCGGCGAACGGATGCGCCAGCGGGCACGCTTGATCCGGCAGAAATCGGCATGCCCAGCCTGCAGCCCGCCAAGGGGCGCGGGGGCCGCAGATGAAAGCGCTGCTGCACATCCTTGTTGCGGCGCTTGTGATGGGTTTGGCCTTTTGGGCCTACCGCGAGAATTACCAGACGCAGGCCGCACAGCGACAGTTGAACAGCCTGCGGAACCAGATCGCCACCACGCATGCCCGTAACGCCATGCTGCGCGCGGAATGGGCCTATCTGAACCGCCCCGACCGCCTCAGCGAACTGGTGGCGCTGAACTTCAGCGAATTGGGCCTGCTGCCTATGATGGGCGAAACCTACAGCCGTATTGACGCGATTCCCTTTGCGCAGGCCGAAACCGCCCAACCCGTCGACCCCCGCGGGTTTGACATCGTGCCGCAAGACTTCCCCCCGCAGGAGGCCGCTCTGCCATGATCCGCAAACCGCTTCGCCCTTTGGCGCGTATTTTGCAGGCCCGCGAAAGCGGCGAAAGCACCGATGCGATCCAGCGCGAAAACATGCGCCTGCGCCAAGAGGAAGAGCGCGATTACGGTCGCCAGCGCGCCGAGCGCCGCTTGCTGCTGCTGGGCGCGGCGTTCGCGCTGGGGTTTTTCATGGTCGGTGGGCGGATGGCGCTGCTGGCCTCGACCGAGCCGAGCGAGCCGCGCACCTCGGCGGGGTTGGTCGCCAGCATTACCAGCCAGCGCGCGGATATTGTCGACCGTAATGGCCGCCTGTTGGCGACGAATATCGAGACCGCGTCGGTCTATGTGCACCCGCAGCAACTGGTCGACCCCGAACGCGCCGCGCGCGAACTTGCGCAGATATTCCCCGAGCTGAACGAGGAGCGGATGCTTCACGACTTCACCTCGGACCGCCGCTTTTTGTGGATCCGCCGGCAGATTTCGCCCGAGCAGCGGCAGGCGGTGCATGACATCGGCGACCCCGGCATCCTGTTCGGCGCCCGCGAGGCACGCCTTTACCCAAACGGCCCAATTGCCGCGCATGTGATGGGCGGCGCTGGCTTTGGGAACGAGGATGTCTCCTCGGCCGAGGTGATCGGCGTGGCGGGGGTCGAGCGATTCTTTGACGAACGCCTGCGCGACCCCGCCCACCTGGCCGAGCCGTTGCAGCTTTCCATCGATCTGACCGTGCAGGCGGCGGTTGAACAGGTGCTGCAGGGCGGCATCACCATGATGAACGCCAAGGGCGCGGCGGGCATCATCATGGATATCCACACCGGCGAGATTATCGCCATGGCGTCCTTGCCCGATTTCGACCCGAACGACCGCCCCCGCGTGCTGACCGAGGGCGACCAGTCCGACAGCCCGCTATTTAACCGTGCGGTGCAGGGCGTTTACGAACTTGGGTCGGTATTCAAGATTTTCGCCGCCGCGCAGGCGATTGATCTGGGCTTGGTGAACCAAGACACCGTGCTGGATACCCGCAGCCCGCTGGTTGTGGGTCGCTTCCGCATCAGCGACTTCGGCAACTACGGCGCGCAGAATTCGGTCCACCAGATTATTGAAAAGTCCTCAAACGTGGGCTCGGCGCGCCTTGCGATGCTGATCGGCCCGCAGCGCCAGCGTGACTTTCTGGGCGAGCTGGGCTTTCTGACCCCGACGGGGCTGGAGCTGAGCGAGGCCGCCACTGGCGTCCCGCTGCTGCCCCGCACGTGGGGCGAGCTGACATCGATTACTGCGTCTTACGGGCACGGCTTTTCGTCGTCGCCCGTGCACTTGGCGGCGGGCTATTCGACCTTGCTGAACGGCGGGCATTTGGTGCGCCCAACGCTGGTGCACACCGAAGATCACCCGCTGGGCGAACAGATCGTCAGCCAATCGGTCTCGGAAGACGCGCGAGAAATGCTGCGTTCGGTCGTGACGCACGGCACGGCGTCGTTCGCGAATATTCCGGGCTATGCGATTGGCGGCAAGACGGGCTCGGCCGACAAGCCAAAGCCAACGGGCGGCTATTATGATGACAAGGTGATTGCCACCTTTGCGGGCGCTTTCCCGATGGAAGACCCGCAGTATGTTTTTGTTATCACCATGGACGAGCCGTCGGAATTCGTCGCAGGCCAAACGCGGCGCACGGCGGGGTGGACGACCGTTCCCGTCACCGCCGAGATTATTCGTCGCGTCGCACCGCTGCTGGGCGTGCGGCCGAATGTTGAGGTTACCGGCTCCTCTGATGTATCAGGCGTGCATTAACGCAAAAGGCGCGGGGTGACGGCCAATGGCAGAAGTGCAAAACACGAAATCGCTGGCCGAGTTGGGATTGCATGGGGCCGCGGGGCCGCAAGGTGCGGCGCTGCGGGTCAGTGGCATTGCAATTGACAGCCGTCAACTGCGCCAAGGCATGCTGTTTGCTGCCTTGCCGGGGACGGCAGCACACGGCGCAAGCTATGCCGAACGCGCCGTCACCTTGGGCGCGACGGCGATTCTGACCGACCCCGAAGGCGCAGCGCTGATCGGCGACACGCTGGCGGGGCAAAATGTGACGCTGGTGGTCACCAAAGATGCCCGCGCCGCGCTGGCTGGCGCAGCCGCGCTGTGGTTTGGCCCGCAGCCGCCGATGGTTGTGGCTGTCACCGGCACGAACGGCAAGACATCGGTCACCAGCTTTGCCCGCCAGATCTGGCAGCGGCTGGGGCATCATGCAATCAACATCGGCACCACAGGTGTCGATGGCGACTGGCATTACCCCTTGAAACACACCACTCCCGATGCGCTGACACTGCAGCATGTGCTGGCCGCTGCGGCTGCCGATGGGGTCACCCATGTCGCGATGGAGGCATCGTCCCACGGGATCGAGCAACGCCGCCTTGAAGGGGTGATGCTGGCAGCGGCGGGGTTCACCAACTTCAGCCAAGACCACCTAGACTATCACAAGACGTTCGACGCCTATTTCGAGGCCAAGGCCGGGCTCTTCACGCGGTTGCTGCCGGAAGATGGCGTCGCGGTGATTAACATTGACGACCCCAAAGGGGCAGAGCTGGCGGGTACCGCCGAGCAGCGCGGGCAGGAAGTGATCGGCGTGGGGCACACGATGGGTGCACGCCTGCAATTGCTGGGGCAGCGGTTCGATGCCACGGGGCAGGACATCCGTTTTAGCTGGCAGGGCACGATTTATCAGCAACGCCTTGATCTGATTGGTGGCTTTCAGGCCGACAACGTGCTGCTGGCCGCTGGCCTTGTGATCGCATCCGGCGAGGACGAGGAAGATGTTTTTGCGGCACTGCCCTACCTGACCACCGTTCGCGGGCGGATGCAGCTGGCCGCGCGGCGGGCCAATGGCGCGTCTGTGTTCGTCGATTTCGCCCATACGCCCGACGCTGTCTCGACCGTGCTGCAGGCCATTCGCCCGCATGTGATGGGCCGCATTATCGCCATCGTCGGCGCGGGCGGCGACCGCGACCGCACCAAGCGCCCCCTGATGGGGGCCGCTGCGGCGCAGTTGGCCGATATGGTGATTGTCACCGACGACAACCCCCGCACCGAAGACCCGGCGAGCATCCGCGCCGCTGTGATGGAGGGGGCGATCGCTGCAGGCGGCAGCGCCTACACCGTCGAGATCGGCGATCGTGCCGAGGCGATCTTGCGCGGCGTCGATGCGCTGCAGGCGGGCGATGCCTTGATTATCTGCGGCAAGGGCCACGAAAGCGGCCAGATTGTGGGGCAGGACGTGCTGCCGTTCGACGATGTCGAACAGGCCAGCATTGCGGTCGCTGCCCTCGAGGGATTGATATGACGGCACTTTGGACGGGGCACGAGGCTGCCGCCGCAACGGGCGGGCGGCTGCTGCGCGATTTTGCTGTCGATGGGATTTCAATCGACACGCGCACGCTGCAACCGGGTGATCTGTTCGTGGCACTGGCCGCCAGCCGCGATGGGCATGATTTTGTTCAAGCCGCGTTGGAAAAGGGGGCTGCGGGTGCGCTGGTCGCACGTATTCCCGCCGGTGTTGCAAATGATGCGCCGCTGCTGATCGTCGATGACGTGCTGGCCGCCCTCGAGGCGATGGGCCGCGCGGCGCGTGCGCGCACCAAGGCCAAGGTGATCGCGGTGACGGGATCGGTCGGGAAAACATCGACCAAGGACATGCTGCGCACCGTCCTGGCGCATTTCGGGCGCACGCATGCATCGGAAGCCAGCTACAATAACCACTGGGGCGTGCCGCTGACTTTGGCCCGCATGCCGGCTGATACCGAATTTGGTGTGTTCGAGCTGGGGATGAGCCACCCCGGCGAGATCGGCCCGTTGTCGCGCATGGTGCAGCCGCATGTCGGCGTCATCACCACGGTTGCCGCTGCGCATTTTGAAGCATTCGGCAGCCTTGAGGGGATCGCCCACGAAAAGGCGGCCATTTTTGAAGGCCTGCTGCCCAAGGGCACTGCCGTTGTGAACGGCGATCTGGCCGTGACACCTATTTTGGTTGCCGCCGCGAAGGCGCGGGGCGCGCGCGTGGTGACCTTTGGCGAACAGGGCGCGGATCACCATCGCCTGCTGGACGTGCGCGTGCGTGGCGGCGTGACCGTCGGCACGGGGCGCGCGTGGCGCACGCCCTTCCATCTGAAGGTCAACAGCGCGGGGCGGCATTTTGCGGTGAATGCTTTGGCGGTTCTGGCCGCCGTCAGCGCCGTGGGTGTGGACCGCGCGCGGGCGCTGGTGGCCTTGGGCGATTGGACGCCCCCCGCAGGCCGCGGCATGCGGCAGGTGATCGCGCTGGATGCGCTGCGCGAGGGGCGCAGTTTTGAACTCATCGACGATGCGTATAACGCGAACCCCACATCGATGGCGGCAGCGCTGGACGTGCTGGCCCTGTCGGAGCCTGTCGATGGCGTGGGGCGGATGATGCGCGGCCGGCGCGTTGCCGTGCTGGGCGATATGTTGGAACTGGGGCCGGAGGAGATGGCGCTGCATGCCGCGCTGGCCGACAATGCCGCGCTGCAAAAGGCCGATGTGGTGATTTGCGTTGGGCCGCGCATGAAGGCGCTGCACGCGGCGCTGCCCCCCGAGGACGCCTATTGGTTCGCCGCCCCCGAGGACGTTCTGCCGCACCTGAACCGCATTGCGGATGCGGGGGATGTGGTGCTGATCAAAGGATCAAAGGGCAGTCGCGTTTCGATCATCGTCGACGCGCTGCGCAAGTTGGGCTGCAAGGCCGAGACTGTGGAATAGGATAAGACATGCTTTATTGGCTGACAGCTCTTTCAGATGGCGGCGGGCCGTTCAACCTGTTCCGCTATATCACTTTTCGGGCGGGCGGGGCGTTCTTTACCGCGCTGCTGATTGGCTTCGTCTTTGGGCGACCGCTGATCAATTACTTGCGCCGTGTGCAAGGGCGGGGGCAACCGATCCGCGCCGATGGCCCTGCGGGCCATTTGGCCAAGGCGGGCACGCCGACCATGGGCGGGTTGCTGATCATCGGTGCGCTGCTGGTCGCCACGCTGCTATGGGCGCGCTGGGATAATGCCTTTATCTGGGTCGTGCTGTTCGTGACGATCGGCTATGCGGGCATTGGGTTTGTCGACGACTATGCCAAAGTGACCAAGCAGACGACGGCGGGCCTTTCGGGCCGTGTGCGGTTGGTGCTGGGCTTTGTGATCGCGGGTGTTGCGGGCTTTTGGGCCAGCTATTACCAGCCGGAACTGATGGCTAACCATCTGGCCGTGCCGTTCTTCAAATCGCTGCTGATCAATCTGGGTGTGTTTTTCATCCCCTTCGCGATCATCACCATTGTGGGCGCGGCGAATGCGGTGAACCTGACCGATGGCTTGGACGGGCTGGCCATTATGCCCGTAATGATCGCCGCGGCGACGTTCGGGATTATCGCCTATTTCGTCGGGCGGGCCGACTTTTCGACCTATCTGGACGTGCATTACGTGCCTGGTACGTCCGAGATTGTGGTGTTCTGCGCGGCGCTGGTCGGCGCGGGCTTGGGCTTTTTGTGGTATAATGCACCGCCTGCGGCTGTGTTCATGGGCGACACCGGCAGCTTGGCGCTGGGCGGCGCGCTGGGGGCTATCGCCATTGTGACCAAGCACGAGTTGGTGCTGGTGGTCGTGGGCGGCCTGTTCGTGGTCGAGGCGCTGTCGGTGATTATTCAGGTGCTGTACTTCAAGCGCACCGGCAAGCGGATCTTCCTGATGGCGCCGATTCACCACCACTTTGAAAAGAAGGGCTGGTCGGAATCGCAGATCGTGATCCGGTTCTGGATAATCGCGCTCGTGCTGGCCATCATCGGGCTGTCGACGCTGAAACTGCGCTAAGACGCCGCCACCATTTGAACGCCGCCTGTGATAATCGCAGGCGGCGTTTTTGTTTGCCCGCGCCGATCTGTCGCGACGGCGCGGGGCGGTGGAAATTGCAAATCCCGGCCTGCGGTGCCATGGAGCCTCGGTGAAAAGGGGGAACCTATGCTGAAGGGTTTATTCGTCATCCTTGCGTGCCAGTTGGTGGGCGAGGTCGTGATCCGCGTGACTGGCTGGCCGCTATCGGCGCCGGTGATCGGAATTGTGTTGTTGCTGGTGTTGTTGCTGGTTTGGGCGCGCAAAGGTGGCAATGCCGCGATAGAGAAAAGCCAGACGGTGAAGGTTGCTGACGGTCTGCTGGCGGTGCTGGGTCTGTTTTTCGTGCCCGGCGGTGTCGGGATCATGCTGTATTTCGAAGCGCTGTCGGCGAATATTTGGCCGATGCTGATCGCGCTGGTCTGTTCGACCGCGATCACCATTGCCGTCACAGCGGCCGTCTTCGCGCTGCTATCCAAACGGGGGCGGGCATGATCGCCGATTTGCTTCATTCGCCCATTTTGTGGCTGACGCTGACCGTCGGCGTGTTTGCGGGGGCGCAGATGCTGGCGCGCTTGTCGGGCAACCATCCGGTGGTGAACCCGGTTCTTATCTCGATCGCGGTTGTTGTGGTGACGCTGGTCGCGACAGGGACGGATTATGCAACCTATATGTCGGGCGCGCAGCTCATCTACCTGCTGCTGGGGCCGGCGACGGTCGCGATTGCGCTGTCGCTGTTTCGCGCGCGCCATTTGATTCGCGAGCGCGCGCTGCCGGTAATTGGGGCGCTGGTTGTGGGCGCGCCGGTGGGGGCGACTGCAGGCTGGCTGATCGCGCGGGGCCTCGGCGCAGATCAGGCGCTGGCCTTGGCGCTGGTGCCCAAATCGGTCACGGCGGGTATTGCCGTGGGCGTGGCCGATGCCATTGGCGCGCTGGCCCCGCTGACAGTCGCGGTTGCGATCTCGACCGGTGTGGTCGGGGCTGTGATCGCGGGGCCGCTGCTGAATCTGCTGGGGATTCGTGACCCCGCCGCACGTGGGTTTGCAATGGGTGTATCAGCGCATGGAATCGCGACCGCGCGCGCGATGCAGGTCAGCGCGGTGTCGGGCGCGTTTGCCGGACTGGGGATGGCGTTGAACGGGGTGGTGACGGCAATTGTCATCCCACTGGCGTTTGCGGCGTTCGGGCAGTAGGGCGACAGTTATAAGGAATGGGAGTCTGACATGACAAATCCTCTGGTAGTGATGCGCACGGAAGAGGGCGACATCACGTTGCGCATTTACCTCGATAAAGCGCCGATTTCGGGCGAAAACTTCATGCGCTATGTCGACAGCGGCGCGTTGAACAACCAAACGCTGTTCCGCATCGTGACACCCGATAACGAAGAACAGGCGCGCGACCATTACATTCAGGCGCTGCACTGGGGCTGGCGCGCGAAAGACGCGAATGATCCGCGCCCGTTCCCGCAGATCCCGCTAGAGCGGACGCGCGACACCGGCCTGCGCCACGTGCGCGGCACGTTGGCGATGGGCCGCTACGAGCCCGGCAATTCGGGGTCGGAATTCTTCATCATGATGAACGAAGATCCCGAGATGGACTTTGGCGGCAAGCGCCAGCCTGACGGGCAGGGCTTCGCCGCCTTTGGTCAAGTCGAAAGCGGCTGGGATGTGATGGACCGCCTGTATGCGCGGGCGGAAAAAGACCAGACCCACCTGCGCCAGCCCATCGCGATTTCCGAGGTTGCGCGCGTCGACTGATTTTAGGCCAGACACAAAAAAAACGGCGCTGCGTGATGCAGCGCCGTTTGCGTTTGTAAGGGGCGGCCTATTAGAACGGACTGGCGACCAGCGTGCCCGCACCATCACCCAGCAGCACCAGAACCAGCAGCGCGATCGTCCAGAAGGCGGGGTATTCCCAGCCACCGTTGGGGTTGGTGAACCAGAAACCGGCGGGGCCGTGCACCTTGATGATCGTGCCCAGCATCAGCGGGATCAGGGCCAAAGCCGCCAGACGCGGGACGATACCGAAGGTCAGGGCAAGGGCGCCCAAAATTTCAGCGGCGATGGTCAAGTAGGCAAACCAGCCCGGCAGCCCGAGCGATTGGAAGTAACCCACGGTGCCCGCAGGTTTGAAGACAAACAGTTTCAAGCCCGCATGGGCAAAGAACAAAACAGCCAAAGCCAAGCGCAGGATCAGGATGGCATAGGGGGCGGTGGACAGATCGATCATTTCGAATACTCCGAAAAGCTGGGGTCAGGCCGACATGGCCTGTCGTTGCTGCGTATATGACGCATTGCCGCCCCGAGGATTAGACAGTGCTTCGGTGTGATATTGGTTCCAAATCGGAAATAATCGCCGTGGTGCATCGCCGCGCGATAGCGCATCGCAGGGGTGTGTCGTTGTATATATTTTTTCGGGGTGTAGGTTGCCGCTGACGAGAGTTGATAACTTGGGAATCGCCTTATGACTGCCGCCGAACGCTTGCCCGATGTCACCGCCTTTCATGATCGCCGCACGGGATCGGTTCAGTATGTCGTGGCAGATCCGGTCACCAAAGACTGCGCGATTATCGACCCCGTTTTCGACTATGACGAAAAGTCCGGCCAGACGTGGAGCGAGAACGCAGACAAGATTTTGGCCTTCATTGCCGAGCGTGGCTACCGCGTTCAGTGGATTATGGACACGCACCCCCATGCCGACCACTTTTCCGCCGCGCCTTATCTGAAAGCGAAAACGGGTGCGCCGACAGCGACAGGATCGTATGTCACCCGCGTGCAAAAGCTGTGGGCCGATTTTTATAACTGGCCCGATTTCCCGCAGGATGGCAGCCAGTGGGATCACCTGTTTTCCGCCGGCGACACGTTCAACATTGGCGAAATCGGGGGCTATGTCATTCATTCGCCTGGGCACACGCTGGCCTCGATCACCTATGTGATTGGTGATGCGGCGTTTATCCACGATACGATGTTCCAGCCTGACAGCGGTACGGCGCGGGCCGACTTTCCGGGGGGCAGCTCTGCCGCGCTGTGGGATTCGATTCAGGCGATTTTGCAATTGCCGCCCGAAACGCGCCTCTTTACCGGGCACGATTATTTGCCGGGTGGGCGGGCGTTACAGTACGAATCGACCATTGCCATGCAGATCGCGACGAACAGCCATCTGTCGGTGCATCGCGACAAGGCCGCCTACATCGCCGCGCGTGATGCGCGTGACGCTACGCTGCCGATGCCCAAGCTGATTCTGCATGCGCTGCAGGTGAACATCAACGGCGGGCAGCTGCCCGCGCCCGAGGCGAACGGTCGGCGCTACCTGAAAATCCCGATGGATTTGCTGACGCGCGGCAGTGGCGAGTAGGCGCAACACCACCGCGCGCCGGTGTGTGGCAGCCTAAACCTTTTTCCGCGACGTTGCGCCCCAGCCGTGCAACAACGAGAGAGGGCCCTGCCATGCCAAACGATCCATTTAGAAATGCCGCAACCGGCCTGCAAAGCCCCGCTGTGCAGGCCGCAGCGATCACGCCATCGAACACTGTCGATTTGCCCAACGTGCCCCGCGCGATCTACGCGACCACGGCGGGAAATCTGCGCGTGACCATGCTGGCGGGGGGCGAGCCTGTGACGCTGCCGGTGTTGGTTGGCGTGCCGCTGCCGGTGCGCGTCCAGCGCGTCTGGGCGACAGGCACAACAGCGGCAGGATTGGTTGGGGTCTGGTAAAGGCAAGGGCCGTTCCTATTGCTAAGAACGGCCCTTTTAGTGTTGGGGACTTGTGTCTTAGACGCCTTGGTCGTCGACAGGCTTTGCCAGCGCCTTGGGCTTTGCTTCGCCGGTGATCGGGTCCTCATGGCGTTGGACCGAACCCTCGAAATGGGCGCCGGATTCGATGGCGATGGTCTTGTGGATGATGTCACCCTCGACCCGCGCGGTCGAGGTGAGGCGCACCTTCAGCCCGCGCACGCGGCCGACGATACGGCCATTAATCACCACATCATCGGCAACCAGTTCGCCGCGCACGGTCGCGCCTTCGCCGACCGTCAGCAGGTGGGCGCGGATGTCGCCGTCGACCTGACCTTCAATCTGCACATCGCCCGATGTGCGGATGTTGCCGGTGATGTGCAGGTCCGACGACAGAACCGAAGCAGGGGGCTTGGGCTTGGCGCTGGTTGCAGGGGTGAAAGCAGGCGCAGTGCTGGCAGCCGCAGCGGGTTGGCTGGGCGCGGGGGCCTGATCAGGGGTCTTGCTTCCGGGTTCGTTGATCTTGCTCTTAGAAAACATCGCGTCCAGCTCTTATATAGGTGAGAGGGTTTTGGGGGGCGCCATTGGACCGAACTTCGTAGTGAAGGTGAGGTCCGGTGGATCGGCCTGAGTTACCACTATCAGCAATTCGCTCGCCGCGCGATACCCTTTGGCCGACCCGCACCTTGATATCGTTCAAATGTGCATAGCGGGTCTCGAATCCGAACTCGTGCCGGATTTTGATAAGTCGTCCGTAGCCGCTGCTCCAGCCTGCAAAGGTCACGACGCCTTCGCCGGTGGCGTAGATCGGGCTGCCGATCGGCATGGCGAAATCGACGCCTTCGTGGGCGCGATTCCAGCGGGTGCCGAAGGTCGACGACAGCCGTGCCGCGTTGCGATAGGGCTGCGATACTGGCAGCAGATCGGCGGCGATACGGTAAAGGTTGATATTGTCCAACCCTTCGAGGATGCGGTTCGCGCGTTCGATGTCGGGGTTGATGGCGCTGCCGCTGGTCGAATATTGCAGCGGTGTCAGCGGGCCGCCTTGGCCGGAATAGCCGCGCCGCACTTGGGCGATGATGGTGTCGGGGTTAACGCCCGCAGCGCGGAACATTTGCTCCAGCGGCTCGACCGAAACCTGCATAGCCTCTTCCAGCTGCAGGAAGATCTCGCTGTTGCGCTCCTGCATCAGGCGCAGTTCCAGTTCCAGATCGGCGGCGGCGGTGATGGCGGATTGCGCGTCGGCGGCAACACCGTCGCGATCGGCGGCCGTTTCGGCCAGCGCTGTCGACAGCATATCCAGCGTTCCGACCAATTCCTCGCCGGTATGTCCCGGCACCACGTCTTGGGTGCCGTTCAGTTGTGCGGTGAGGTTGCTGGATTGCGCCCGGGCCGAGTCGCGTTCCGATACCGTACGGCGCAGCGTTTGGTGGACTGCGTCAAGGCCGGATTCCAACTCGACACGTTGGTCTTCCAGTGTCAGCAGCTGGGTTTGCATTTGCGAAACCTGCGCCAGAGCGGCCGAGAACCGCTCTTGCGCGGCCATGGCTTCGACGGCGCGGGAATCACGTTCACCCGACAGCGTTTCCAGCCGCGCCTCGTACAGCATTTTGTCGCGTTCGGCTTGGGCGCGGTAATTGCCCGCGCTGATCGCGTCCATCAGCACGATGGCCGTCGCCACAATCGACCAGCCAACCAACACGCTGCAGCCGGCAATGGCGATCAGTTGCGTGATGGGGCGCAGCCGGATGAAGCGGGTCTGGGTGTCGGACCGGATGAACAGCCGCCGCTCGGGCAGGCGCCGTTCCAGTGCGGCGTGAATTCTGTGTCGCAGCGGTAAGCGCACGCGTCCCTCATCAGTGTTTTTGGGCGGGGCGTGGCCCCAGCTTGTCTGCCACGTGTTAGGCAACGATGGGCAGGGCT
Organism: Ketogulonicigenium robustum; assembly: GCF_002117445.1. NCBI lineage: Bacteria > Pseudomonadati > Pseudomonadota > Alphaproteobacteria > Rhodobacterales > Roseobacteraceae > Ketogulonicigenium > Ketogulonicigenium robustum. The sequence goes on along the minus strand of NZ_CP019937.1, from coordinate 1,565,039 downwards.
GACAACCGTTGCGATCACCATTCAAGGGGGCATAGGCCAAAGCGCGCCGTCGTCGGCGGGTTCCCGCCGAAAGAATCGGCGGGAAAGGCCAAGAATGCGGCGTTAGATCAGGCGGTGTTCAGGCACTTGGTCAAAACATCGTCAACGTGGCCGGCAAGGCGGGTCACGGGCCAGACAGCGCCGATCGTCCCATCGGATTCGATCAGGAACGTGGTGCGCACAAGGCCCATGTAGGTTTTGCCGAAGGTATGCTTTTCGTGCCAGACATCGTATGCGCTGCAGACGGTGCCGTCTTCATCTGTCAAAAGCGGGAAGGGCAGCGCCAGCTTTTCGGCGAATTTCGCGTGCTTTTGCAAGCTGTCGCGCGACAGGCCCAGCAATTTCACACCTGCAGCATGAAAGGCTGGAAAGGCGGCTGCGAACTGGCTGTTTTCGCTGGTGCAGGTCGGCGTGTTATCGGCGGGGTAGAAGAACAGCACGACTCGGCTGCCGCGCAGCGCTGACAGTGTGTAGGTTTGCCCGTCATGGGCGGGCAGGCTGAAATCGGGCGCGATTTGGCCGGGTTTTAGGCTGGTCATCGGCGAGTCTTTGGGCATCGGCGTCCTTTCGGGGCTGATTTGGTTTCCATTTCCGTCTAGCCCTGCGAGTATAAAGACAAAAGCCCCACCAAGGGCAACGCGAGACGAGGTGATATGACGCGCCGCAGCGTCCCCCCCAGTATTGGACTGCGGCACACGGCGAAACCGGCGCCTGTCCAGCCGCGCGTGGTGGCGCGTGTGTGGGGGCTATGTCACGGGGCGGTTCTGCTGGGCCTTGCCATTGTCGTTGGCTTGGGGCTGCTGGTTTTGGGCTATGCGATTGACCGCGATATTGCCGCGCCACGTTGGCTGCGCGACGAGGTCGCCGCCGCCGCCAGCGAGGCACTGGGCGAGGGGCGGATCACTTTTGGCGCGCTGACGGTGCGGTTGCAGCCTGATTTGCATCCCATCGTCACCATTCGCAACGCCGCCTTGTATGATGGCGACGACCGTGAAATTGCCGTGCTGCCTGCGGTTAGCCTGCATCTGTCGCCGCGCGGGCTTTTGCTGCGGCGCGACCTGCTGGTGCAGCGCATAACCAGCGCGGCGGCCGAGGTCGAGCTGACCCGCGATGCCAACGGTGTGATGGCCCTTCGCTTTGGCGCAGGCACTGCCGCGCCTGCGGCCGACTTTTCCACCGTCTTTCAGCAATTCGACGAGATTTTCGAGTCCCCCGTGTTCGAGGCTTTGCGCAGCGTTGAAATTGACGGGCTGGTGGTGCGCTATACCGACCTGCGCAGCGCACGCAGCATGACATTGGACGGCGGCAGTCTGCGCATGGCGCTGGATGCGCAGCGCACGGTGCTGAGCGCGCAGGCCTCGGTGCTGTCGGGGCGCGATTATGCGACGCAGATCAGCCTTGCCTATCAAAGCCCGCGCCACTCGCCCGCCGCTTCGGCTGTGCTGCGTGTCGATAACGTGGCCGCTGCCGACATAGGTTACGAGATCCCGGGCCTTGGGGCGCTAACATTGCTGGATGCGCGCATATCGGGCGATTTGCAGATGCAGATCGACGGGCAGGGCGCGCTGCAATCCATGTCTGCCCAGCTCGATGTGCCGGGCGGTGGCCTGTTGCCGGGGGTCGCGCCGAGCAGTCTGGATCCGCCCGCCGCCACCTTCGACAATTTGTCGCTGTCGCTGGCCTATGACCCTGCGTCCCAGCGTGTCGATCTGCAGCGTATGGCGGTTGCGTCGCGGTGGGCCTCGTTCACGGCCAGCGGGGCAGCCTATTTACAGGACTTTCACGCAGGCTTGCCCGCGCAGATCAGCGCCCAGCTGGCGATGGAGGATATCGCCGTCGCGCCCCCGGGGTTTTATAGCGCGCCTGCCCATCTTTCGGGGGCCTCGGCCGATTTTCGCGTTACATTGCAGCCGCTGCGCATCGATGTGGCGGGGCTGACGCTGCAAGATGCCAGCGGCGGCGTTTTGCAGGCCGATGGGCAGATCGCGGCGACGCCCGAAGGCTGGTCGGTGCGGGCCGATGCGGGGATGGACCGCTTGCCGACGGCGCGGCTGATCGCCCTTTGGCCGCAGTCGATGCGCGCGGCGCCGCACCATTGGATGGCCAGCAGCCTGTCGGGCGGCGAGGCGATTAACCCCCATCTGTCGCTGCGCAAATCGCCGACCGGCCCGCTGGATTGGGCGCTGTCGACTGGCTTTCAGGGCGTCATGATTGATGGATACGGCCAACTGCCAGTGATCGCCGACAGTGCCGGATTCGTCGAAATTACAGCTGGCCGGTTGGGCGTGGGGCTAACGGCGGGGCACGCTGATCCGCCCGAAGGCGGGCGGCTGGATATGGGCGGTTCGGCCTTTACCATCGCGCATATGGGCGCATCGCCCGTGCAAGCGCGGTTGGATTTACAAGCCAGCGGCCCAGTGGCCGGTATGCTTTCAGTACTGGATCAGCCCCCCTTTGGCTTTATGACAAAAGCCAACGTGCCGGTCGATCTGACCGCGGGGCAGGCCGATATGAAGGGGTGGGTCACCTTTCCGCTGCACGGCGGGCCAGTACCCGCCAGCAGTATCGGTTTTGGTTTCGACGCCGATGTGCGCGATGTTTACAGCACCAAAATGGTTCCGGGCAAAGTGATCGAAGCTGACCATCTGCAGGTCAGCGTCACGCCCGAAACGGTGGCCGTCACAGGGCCAGCATTCTTTCAGGGCGCGGCGGCCGAAGTGCGGTGGTGGCATGATTTCGGGGCGGTTGGCTCGCACGTAGCAGCGGCGGTTCCGGTCGATTCCGACCTGTTTGCAGCACTAGACATTGACCTGCCGCTGACCTTGCGCGGGCAGGCGCAGGGCGAATTGACAGTCGATCTGGCTACGCCCGCGCCGCCACGGTTTCGCTTTGAAAGCGATCTGGTGGGCCTTGGGGTGTCAGTCCCCGTGATCGGCTGGGCCAAAGGGGCAAGCCAGTCGGCCCCGTTGGTGGTCGAGGGGGTGCTTGGGACGCCTGCCGAGGTCACGGCGTTGACCCTAGACGCGCCGGGGCTGGCGGGGCGGGGGCGCATCAGCCTAAGCCCGGATGGCGGTTTGGCGCGGGCTGATTTCGACAGGTTGCACCTGAACGGCTGGCTCGATGCGCCCCTTACGCTGATCGGGCGCGGGACAGGGCAGCCGATGGAGGTAAATGTTGGTCGCGGTGTGATGAATCTGTCGGGGCTGGGTAGCCTTGGGCAGGGCGGCGGCGGTGGGGCCAGTGGGCCGCTGTCGCTGGCCTTGGCGCGGTTCCACGTATTCCCCGGCCTTGATCTGAACGATGTTGATGGGCAATTCGACGGCAGCGGGGGGCTGACGGGGCGTTTCACGGCCAGGGTAAATGGCGTGCTGCCGGTTGCGGGGCGCGTTTTTACCCAAGATGGCCGACAAGGTGTGCAAATCACCGGTGCCGATGCGGGGCTCTTGGTGCAGGCGCTGGGTGTGGCCGTCGCCGCGCGTGGCGGTGATTTTACGCTGACGATTGTGCCCGATGGGGCCGCCAGCTACCTCGGCCAGTTCGTCACGGGGCCGATCCAAATTCACGATGCGCCCGTGCTGGCGCAAATTCTGGATGCGGCTTCGGTTGTCGGCCTGATCCAGCAGATGGTGGGCATGGGCATTGCGTTTGACAGCGTTGATGCGACGTTCCGGATTGATCCGGGACAGGTGACGCTTTTGTCGTCCTCGGCCATGGGGGCGGGGCTTGGCATATCGCTTGACGGGGCTTACAGGACCGATGCGGCCGAGATGCGCTTTCAGGGCGTCGTCTCGCCTGTGTATTTCCTGAACGGGATCGGTCAGGCAATAACGCGTCGCGGCGAAGGGGTGTTCGGCATGACCTTTACGTTGGATGGGCCGCCGGGGCAGGTGCGTGTGGGGGTGAACCCGCTATCGTTGCTTGCGCCCGGTTTCCTGCGCGAGGCGTTTCGCCGCCCTGTTCCACCTATGCCTGAGGATGGCGGATGAAACTTTCGGATTTTGACTTCACGCTGCCCGAGGAATTGATCGCCCTGCGCCCCGCAGTTCCGCGCACCGCGGCCAAGCTGCTTGTCGCGCGCGGGGATACGATTGCTGATATGACGGTTGCCGATCTGGCAGCCCAGTTCAATCCCGGTGATCGGTTGGTGTTGAACGACACGAAGGTCATCCCCGCGCGCCTGTCGGGCCACCGCCATCGCGGCGAGGCATCGGCCCATATCGAGGTGACGCTGTTGCAGCCCACGGCGGACGGGTGCTGGATGGCGCTGATCAAACCCTTGCGCAAGGTGCAAGAGGGGGAAGACATCGTATTCTCGCCGCGCTTGTCGGCGACGTTGGTGGGGCGGCAGGGCGATCAGGCCAAGCTGCAGTTCAATCTGACGGGCGATGATTTCGATGCCGCGCTGGCCGAAGCGGGCCAGATGCCGCTGCCACCTTACATCGCCGCACGCCGCGCGGCTGACGCGCAAGACCGCAAAGATTACCAGACGCTTTGGGCTGATCGGCCCGGTGCGGTTGCGGCGCCAACGGCCTCGTTGCACTTTGATGCGGATGTGATGGCCGCACTGGCGGCGCGCGGTGTGACACTGACGCGCGTGACGTTGCATGTGGGGGCAGGGACGTTTCTGCCCGTGAAGGTTGACGATATTTCGCAGCACAAAATGCACGCCGAATGGGGGGAAGTGACCCCCGCCGCCGCCGCCGAGATCGCCCAGACCAAAGCCGCCGGCGGCCGCGTCATCCCCGTTGGCACCACGGCGCTGCGGCTGCTGGAAACCGCGGCGCGCGACACTGGCGCGATCAGCCCGTGGGTGGGCGAGACCGATATTTTCATTACCCCCGGCTTTCAGTTCCGCGTGGCGGACGGGTTGGTGACGAACTTCCACCTGCCCAAATCGACGCTGATGATGTTGGTGTCGGGGCTGATGGGCGCCGACCGGATCCGTGCGATCTATGACCACGCGATTGCGGCGCAGTACCGGTTCTTTTCTTACGGCGATGCGTCGCTGTTGCTGCCAAAGGGGTAAGCCGTGCTGAAGGTTCTGGTCGGATCGTGGGCGATTTTCGTCGGTATTTTCATGTTGATGATCGGCAACGGCATGCAAGGCACACTGCTGGGCCTGCGCGGTGAGATGGAGGGGTTCTCGACACTGTCGATGTCGATGGTCACCTCGGCCTATTTCGTCGGGTTTATGGTGGCGTCATCGCTGGCGCCGAAGATGATCCGGCGGGTGGGGCATGTGCGGGTGTTCGCGGCGCTGGCCTCGATGATCTCGGCGATTTTTGTGCTTTACGCGATTTGGCCGACGCCGGTGGCGTGGATGCTGGAACGGGCGATGATCGGGTTTTGCTTTTGCGGGGCGTATATCGTCGTTGAAAGCTGGCTGAACAGCACCGCATCGAATGAAAACCGCGCGCAGGCGCTGTCGCTGTATATGTGGATGCAGATGGCGGGGATTATCACCTCGCAGATCATCGCGGCCAGCGGCAATGTGGCCGGGTTCGAGCTGTTCGGGATCGCATCGGTCATTATTTCGCTGTGCTTCGCGCCGATGTTGCTGACGACCAGCAAGGTGACGCCGACCTTTGATCAGACGAAATCGCTGCCGTTGGGGCGGCTTATGCAGGCTTCACCACTGGCCTGTGCAGGGATGTTCCTGTTGGGCAGCGTTTTTGCGGCCCAGTTCGGGATGGCGGCCATTTACGGCGTACGCGTCGGGATGCCGGTCGAGCAGATCACCCTGATGATCGGGCTGACCTATGTAGCCGCGTTGATCTTGCAGTTTCCCGTCGGCTGGCTGGCCGACCGGATGGATCGGCGGATTCTGATCGGTATCATGGCCGCAATCGGCGGTGTCGCGGCGCTGCTGGCATTTTTGATCCCGGGGCAGCTGTGGTTGATTTTGGCGGCGGCGGCGGTTGTGGGCGGCACGTCGAACACGGTTTATCCGGTCATCATTGCGCATGCGAATGACTATCTGGAAGCTGACGAAATGCCGGCCGCTTCGGGTAAGTTGTTGTTCATCAACGGGTTGGGGTCGATTGCGGGGCCGCTGATCTTGGGCTGGATGATGGATAACGTCGGGCCGCAGGGGTTCTGGCTGGTTGTCGCAGTCGTTATGCTGGCGCTGGGCGTTTATGCCGCGTGGCGCCTGCGCCGCGTGCCCCACAAAGAGATTGTGGGCGCCCCCGCAACCCACCAACACGTGCTGGCCGGGTCGTCGCCTGTTGCCGTGCAAGTGGTTGCCGAAGCGGCATCTGGTGATGGCGAAGAAAATGGTTTAGCATCAAACTAATTTTCGGTCGCGCGCCCGCGCCGCCGGATCGCAGTCAGCGAGGATAGGAGCAGACCGATGCAGAAATTCGATATGATCGTGATTGGCGCTGGCCCGGGCGGCTATGTGGCCGCCATCCGTGGCGCGCAGTTGGGGCTGAAGGTCGCGGTCGTCGAAAAGGCGCATGTGGGCGGGATTTGCCTGAACTGGGGCTGCATTCCCACCAAGGCGCTGCTCCGCTCGGCCGAGGTGTATCATCTGATGCACCGCGCCAAAGAATTCGGGTTGCAGGCTGAAGGCCTCGGGTTCGATCTGGATGCGGTTGTGCAACGCTCGCGCGGGGTGGCCAAGCAGTTGGCGGGCGGCGTCGGGCACCTGCTGAAGAAAAACAAAGTCACCGTCATTATGGGCGAGGCGACGATCCCCGCCAAAGGCCAAGTCCGCGTAAAGACCGATAAGGGCGACGAGGACCTTACCGCCCCAGCGATCATTGTGGCGACAGGCGCGCGTGCGCGCACCTTGCCGGGTTTGGAAGCCGACGGTGATTTGGTATGGAGCTATCGCGAGGCGCTGGTTGCGAACCGCATGCCGAAAAACCTGCTTGTGATCGGGTCGGGCGCGATTGGCATCGAATTTGCCAGCTTCTTCAATACGCTGGGTGCAAAAACGACCGTTGTCGAGGTCATGGATCGCATTCTGCCGGTTGAAGATGCCGAGATTTCGGCCTTTGCGAAGAAGCAATTCGTCAAGCAGGGCATGACGATCATGGAAAAGGCCACCGTCAAGCAGCTTGACCGCGGCAAGGGCAAAGTCACCGCGCATATCGAGGCGAACGGCAAGGTCGAGAAGCTGGAATTCGACACCGTGATTTCGGCTGTCGGGATCGTCGGTAACGTTGAAGGGCTTGGCCTCGAAGGGCTGGGCGTCAAGGTCGACCGAACCCACGTGGTGGTGGATGAGTTCTGCCGCACGGGTGTCGAGGGGATCTATGCCATCGGCGACGTTGCCGGTGCCCCGTGGCTTGCACACAAGGCCAGCCACGAGGGTGTGATGGTGGCCGAATTGGTCGCTGGCCAGCACCCGCACCCCGTCCGCCCCGAATCCATTGCCGGTTGCACCTATTGCACGCCCCAGGTGGCATCGGTGGGGCTGACCGAAGCGAAGGCCAAGGAAAAAGGTTACGAGGTCAAGGTCGGCCGCTTCCCCTTTATCGGCAACGGCAAGGCCATCGCGCTGGGCGAGCCCGAGGGGATGGTGAAGACGGTTTTCGACGCCAAGACGGGCGAATTGCTGGGGGCGCATATGGTGGGGGCCGAGGTGACCGAGCTGATTCAGGGCTATGTCATCGGCCGCACGCTAGAGACGACCGAGGCCGAGCTGATGGAAACGGTTTTCCCGCACCCGACCCTGAGCGAGATGATGCACGAATCGGTGCTGGACGCTTATGGGCGTGCCTTGCACTTCTAGAACGGAAAGGGGGCCAACTGGCCCCCTTTTTCATAGTGCGGCGCCGTCATAGGCCTGCGTGTGAAGCGCGCGGGGATTAACCCCTGTCGTTGCAGGAATAGGCTTCGATCCCGCAGGTGGGGCAGAAGGCTTGGGCGATTTTGCCGGTGTTGAAGGTGTAAACCGTCACGGGCCGTCTTGCGTCAGGCGAAATCCGCTTTCGGACGTATAGGCTCAGACAGCCCCCATCGCTGGCACCGCCCGCAGTTACAGGTCACGGTATGGTCCAGATCCAGTTGCGCCTGTAAGGCGATGGCACCGCACTGGCAGCTGCCGGTGTATTGCGCGATGGTCATCACGAACTCCATAATGTTCGATTAATGTTCTTACTTCGCGCTTGAGTTTGCAAGGCAGGATACCTATTCCTATGGGGAAGTTTCTAGGGACAGCGGCATGGAACAAAAGTTCATCGAAGTGCGCGGCGCGCGCGAACACAACCTCAAGAACGTGTCACTGGATATTCCCCGCAATAAGCTGGTGGTGATGACGGGGCTGTCGGGGTCGGGCAAGTCGTCCATCGCCTTCGATACGGTTTATGCCGAAGGGCAGCGCCGCTATGTCGAGAGTCTGTCCGCCTATGCGCGCCAGTTCTTGGATATGATGGAAAAGCCCGATGTCGATCATATCACCGGCCTTTCGCCAGCGATTTCGATTGAGCAAAAGACAACGTCGAAGAACCCGCGATCGACCGTCGGCACAGTGACCGAGATTTACGACTACCTGCGTTTGCTGTTCGCCCGCGCAGGCACCCCTTACAGCCCCGCGACCGGCCTGCCGATCGAGGCGCAGCAGGTGCAGGACATGGTCGACCGCACCATGACAATGGAGGAGGGCACCCGCGGCTATCTGCTGGCCCCGATCGTGCGCGACCGCAAGGGCGAGTATAAGAAAGAGATGCTGGAACTGCGCAAGCAGGGGTTTCAGCGGGTCAAGGTCGATGGCGAATTCTATGAACTGGATACGCCGCCGACATTGGACAAGAAATTCCGTCACGACATTGATGTGGTCGTCGACCGTATTGTCGTGCGCGCCGGCATGGAAACGCGTCTGGCCGAAAGCTTTCGCACCGCATTGAACTTGGCCGACGGGATTGCCGTGCTGGAAACCGCCCCGAGCGAGGGCGAGCCCGAGCGGATTACCTTTTCGGAAAAATTTGCCTGTCCGGTGTCGGGTTTTACCATCCCCGAGATTGAGCCCCGCCTGTTTTCGTTCAACACCCCGCTGGGCGCATGTCCGGATTGTGACGGTTTGGGGGTCGAGCTGTTCTTTGACGAGCGTTTGATCATTCCGGATCTGACCCTCAGCTTGATCAAGGGGGCCGTTGCGCCATGGGGGAAGACGAAGTCACCCTATTGGCTGCAAACGATTGATGCGCTGGCCAAACATTACGGGTTCGATGCCAAAACCGCATGGAAGGATCTGCCTGAAAAGGTGAAGCAGGTCGTGCTGCACGGCTCGGGCGAGGAAGAAATCCAGTTCCGTTATGACGACGGCGGGCGCAGCTACAACGTGACTCGCAGCTTTGAAGGCGTGGTGCCGAACCTGCAGCGCCGCTACCGCGAGACCGACAGCAACTGGTCGCGCGAGGATATGGAGCAGTACCAGAACAACCGGCCGTGTCACACCTGTAACGGCTACCGCTTGCGCCCCGAGGCGCTCGCTGTACGCGTGGGCGACAAGCACATCGGGCAGGTGGTCGAGCAATCGGTGAAAGACGCTTATGCTTGGGTGCAAACCGTCCCCGAGGCGCTGAGCCATCAGAAAGGTCTGATCGCCGCGGCTATTTTGAAAGAGATCCGCGAGCGTTTGGGGTTCCTGAATAATGTGGGGCTGGAATATCTGACCCTCAGCCGCGCGTCAGGCACGTTGTCGGGCGGCGAAAGCCAGCGGATTCGTTTGGCCAGCCAGATCGGTTCGGGCCTGACGGGCGTGCTTTATGTGCTGGACGAACCCTCGATCGGGTTGCACCAGCGCGACAACGACCGGCTGCTGGATGCCCTGCGCAACCTGCGCGACCAAGGCAACACCGTGCTGGTGGTTGAGCATGATGAAGATGCCATCCGCACCGCCGACTATGTCTTCGACGTGGGGCCGGGGGCTGGCGTGCACGGGGGGCAGATCGTCTCGCAAGGAACGCCCGAGGAAGTCGAGGCTGACCCCAATTCGCTGACCGGGCAGTATCTGTCGGGTGTGCGCCGGATTGATGTGCCCGAAAAGCGTCGTAAGGGAAACGGCAAGAAGTTGACTGTCGTCAAGGCCAGCGGGAACAACCTGCATGATGTGACGGTCGATTTTCCGCTGGGCAAGTTTGTCTGCGTGACGGGTGTTTCGGGCGGGGGCAAATCGACCCTGACGATCGAGACGCTGTATAAGAACGCCGCGATGAAGCTGAACGGCGCCCGCGAAGTGCCCGCGCCGTGCGAGACGATCAAGGGATTCGAGCATCTTGATAAGGTGATCGACATTGACCAGCGCCCGATTGGCCGCACGCCACGGTCGAACCCTGCGACTTATACCGGCGCGTTCGATCAGATCCGCCAGTGGTTTGCGGGGCTGCCCGAGGCGAAGGCACGCGGCTATGGCCCGGGGCGGTTCAGCTTCAATGTTAAGGGCGGCCGCTGCGAGGCGTGCCAAGGTGACGGCGTGCTGAAAATCGAAATGCACTTTCTGGCCGATGTCTATGTCACCTGCGAAACCTGCAACGGCGCCCGCTATAACCGCGAGACGCTGGAGGTGAAGTTCAAGGACAAATCCATCGCTGACGTGCTGGACATGACGATCGAGGAAGCCGCTGACTTCTTTAGCGCGGTGCCGCCGATCCGCGACAAGATGCAGGCGCTGCGCCATGTGGGCCTGGGGTATGTCAAGGTCGGGCAGCAGGCGACGACATTGTCGGGCGGCGAGGCGCAGCGTGTGAAGCTGGCGAAGGAGCTTTCCCGCCGATCTACGGGCCGCACGCTCTATATCCTTGATGAACCGACTACGGGCCTGCATTTCGAGGATGTGCGCAAGCTGCTGGATGTGCTGCACGAACTGGTGGATCAGGGGAATACCGTCGTGGTCATTGAACATAATCTGGATGTGGTGAAAACGGCCGATTGGGTGATCGACATTGGCCCCGAGGGCGGCATTGGTGGCGGCAAAGTTGTTGCGACGGGCACCCCCGAGGCGATTGCAGAGGTCGCCGAAAGCTATACCGGCCATTATTTGAAGCCGCTGCTGGAACGCGGCGCGGCGCTGAGGGCTGGTCATGTGGCGTAATCTGATTTGTGCGGCGGCCCTCTCTTGCGCGGCCTCGGGCGCGCTCGCGGATGTCGATCGCGAGAAGGCTGATGCGCTGTTCAACGCGCTGTTGTTGCCGCAGATCACGGATCTGATGTCGCGCGAGGGTATTGAATTCGGCCTGTCGCTGGCCCCGAATATGACCGGCGGGGCCGCAAGCGACACGTGGCGCCAAGCGGTCGAGGCGATTCACGACCCCGAATGGATGCAGGCCGAAGCCCGGTCGGAATGGTATGTCGCGCTGGAAGGGGTGGATATCGACCCCATTCTGGCCTTCGCCACCGGCGAGCCCGCGCACAGCCTGCTGCAGATGGAGGTCTCAGCCCGCGAGGCGATGTTGGACGATGATCTGCGCGAAACGGCTATCGAATTTGCGGCGGTCGAGATGGCGCGCGAGACACCCCGTGCCACGCTAATCGCCCAGCTGATGGCGGCGAACGATTTGCTGGAAGGCAACGTTGCCTCGGGTTTGAATGCGAATTTAGCGTTTTACAACGGCATGGCCGAAAGCGAGGGGGACATGCCCACCGATGCTGTGTTAGCCGAAGTGCTGGGGCGAGCCGACGATATGCGCGCCTCGACGGCAGAATGGCTGTATGCGTTCTTGCTGCTTGCTTATACACCTGCCAGCGACGCGGACATCGAAGGGATGATCACGTTTGCGGGGACACCGGCGGGCAAAACCCTTAGCCGTGTGTCCGGCGTGGCGTTTGACCCAATGATCGAGCAGATTTCCCACAATCTGGGCCGCGCGGCTGCAAGGCTTTTGGTGTCAGAAGAACTCTGATACTTGACTTTGGGTCCGATAGTCCGGATAAGCCGCCATCTGGTGGCTATGTGCCGCCGGTTTGGCATGCGGGATTCGCAAAATCGCGCTGCCTTATGAATAGACATCGCCCAATAGGGCGCGCAGTCCGTAGGTGGTGGGGTTCACCGCAACACTTGTCGTCGTGGCAAGGGACCAAAGGACGCGGAAGATGAAGGACGAAAACATGTTTGCGGTTATCAAAACCGGCGGCAAGCAGTACAAAGTTCAGAGCGGCGACGTTCTGCGCGTTGAAAAGCTGGACGCTGCTGCAGGTGAAACCATTCAATTCAACACCATCTTGGTTGTTGGTGATCAAATCGGTGCCCCCGTGGTTGCCGGCGCAGCTGTGCAAGCTGAAGTGATCGACCAGATCAAGGGTGAAAAGACGATCCACTTCGTGCGTCGCCGCCGTAAGCACTCGTCGAAGCGCACCAAGGGTCACCGTCAGCAACTGACGCTGGTTCGTATCAAAGACATCCTCGCCACTGGCGCGGACGCAACCGGTGTGAAGGCGGCTGTCGGCGCCTCGAGCAAGGAGTAATCCCCAATGGCAACGAAAAAAGCAGGCGGTTCATCCCGCAACGGCCGCGACTCGGCTGGCCGTCGTCTGGGCGTGAAGAAGTTCGGTGGTGAAGCTGTCATCGCCGGCAACATCATCATGCGTCAGCGCGGCACCAAGATGTGGCCGGGCGCCGGTGTCGGCATGGGCAAAGATCATACGATTTTTGCAACCGTCGACGGCGCCGTGAAGTTCCACACCGGCCTCAAAGGCCGCACTTTCATTTCGGTTCTCCCGGTGGCGGAGGCCGCTGAATAAGCCGAACCTGGAAGGGCACACACCAGGAAGGGGGTCGGCGCAAGCCGACCCCCTTTTCGCATTTGCGTCATGCTGGGGCTATATGGCCCGGCGCATCGGGCCCGGATCGTATGATCCGACAACAAAGGAGGCCATGATGAACATCGCAACGATCGAAGTACAGCCGGTGATCCGTACCTCGCGGTTTACGCTGCGCCCGCTTCGTATGTCCGACACGGGGCTGATTAGTCTTTATGCGGGTGATCTGCGCGTGGCCATTGGCACGCGGTCGATTCCGCATCCCTATCCCCCGGGGGCTGCTGCACAACTGGTTTCGCGTGCGAACGGGGCGCTGCGCGAGGAAGACTTCTGGGCGCTGGATTCCAGCGAACAGGGGTGCGAAGAATTCATGGGATTAATATCGCTAGACCGTATGGACCGCGGACAAAGCGAGATCCGCTATTGGATCGCGCCCGCGTTTTGGAACACCGGCATGGCATCCGAAGCCGTGCGTGCCATTATTGCGGCTAACCCGCATGGCGCGTCGCGTTTCTTTGCCGAGGCGTTTCAGGATAACCCCGGCGCGGCGCGTGTTCTGACGAATTGCGGGTTCGAATATCTGGGCGATGCCGAGGCGTGGTCGGTTGCGCGCAATTCCGCTGTCCCTACCTGGACCTATACTTTGAAAACCGGGCTTTGACCGTCGGGGTCAAAGCCGCTATGCCCGCGTGAAAGATGCCGCGGGGCAAAAGGGGCTAACATGAAATTCCTGGATCTGGCCAAGGTCTATATTCGTTCGGGTGCGGGTGGTAACGGGTGCGTTTCCTTCCGGCGCGACAAATTTGTTGAATACGGCGGGCCAGACGGGGGTGACGGCGGCAGGGGCGGTGATGTCATCATCGAGGCTGTCGAAGGCCTCAATACCCTGATCGACTTCCGCTATCAGCAACACTTCTTCGCCAAGAACGGCACGCCCGGTATGGGCAGCCAGCGCACCGGCGCGCATGGCGACGACATTATTCTGAAGGTGCCGGTTGGCACCGAAATCATCGACGAGGACGAGGAAACGCTGATCGCCGACCTGTCCGAGGTGGGCCAGCGTGTCACCGTGGCCCAAGGTGGCAACGGTGGTTTCGGCAACCTGGCGTTCAAATCCTCGACCAACCAGGCGCCGCGCCGCGCGAACCCAGGCCAGCCCGCGATCGAGCGGACGTTGTGGCTGCGGTTGAAGCTGATTGCCGATGCCGGTCTGCTCGGGATGCCGAACGCCGGTAAATCGACGTTCTTGGCAGCAACCTCGAATGCGCGTCCTAAAATCGCCGATTATCCGTTTACCACGCTTGTGCCGAACCTTGGGGTTGTGGGTGTGGATGACGTCGAATTCGTCGTCGCTGACATTCCGGGCCTGATTGAAGGCGCGTCCGAAGGGCGGGGCCTCGGTGACCAATTTCTAGCGCACGTCGAGCGTTGCTCGGTGCTGCTGCATTTGGTCGATGGCACGTCGGAAGACCCCGTCGCTGATTATTACACCATCATCGAAGAACTGGCGACCTATGCCGAAGATCTTGAAAACGACCTGATCGACCGGCCGCGCATTACGGTGCTGAACAAAATCGACGCGCTGGATGACGAGGCGCGCGAGGAGCTGCGCGAGGCGATGGAAGAGGCCGTTGGCGGCCCTGTCATGCTGATGTCGGGCGCCACGCGCGAGGGTGTGGTCGATGTGCTGCGCGCTCTGCGCGCCCAGATCGACGAGGGCCGCCTGCGCTACCGTAAAGAACAGACCCCCATCGAGGAGGTCACCCGTTGGGAACCCTGATCGGGGCGCGCCGTCTTGTCGTAAAGATCGGCTCGGCGCTGCTGGTTGATCGCGCGACGGGCACATTGCAGCGCGAATGGCTGGAAAGCCTGGCCGCTGATGTGGCCCGTTTGCGGGCCGCGGGCACGCAGGTGATCCTGGTGTCGTCCGGCTCGATCGCGCTGGGGCGGGGGGTACTGGGCATGCCGGCAGGCGCGTTGGCGCTGGAACAAAGCCAAGCCGCCGCTGCCGTCGGTCAGATCCGGCTTGCGCGCGCCTATGAGGAAGTCTTGGCGCCCCACGGTATCGTTACCGCGCAGGTGTTGGTGACGCTGGAGGATTCCGAGAACCGCCGCCGCTACCTGAACAGCCGCGCCACGATGGAGACTCTGCTCTCGCTGGGCGTTACCCCTATCGTGAACGAAAACGACACCGTTGCGACCGATGAAATCCGCTATGGTGACAACGACCGCTTGGCCGCGCAGGTGGCGGTTACGGTTGGGGCGGACAAGCTGGTTTTGCTGTCGGATGTTGATGGTTTCTATGACGACAATCCGTATCTGAACCCGAACGCGACCCATTTCCCCATCATCGACCACATCACCCCCGAGATTGAGGCGATGGCCGGTGACGGTGTCTCGGGGGTGTCTAAGGGCGGGATGATCACGAAGCTGATGGCCGCCCGCGTGGCCACAGATGGCGGCTGCGACATGGCGATCACGCTGGGCGCGCCGCTGCACCCGCTGCAATTGCTAGAAAACGGCGCGCGTGCGACATGGTTTTTGGCCATGGAAGACCCGCAAGCCGCCCGCAAACGCTGGATTGGTGCGATGAAGCCAAAGGGCGAGGTCATGATCGATGCGGGCGCCGTGGTTGCGCTGGAACAGGGTCGCAGTCTTCTGCCCGCGGGGGTCACATTGGTCACTGGCCGGTTCGGGCGGGGCGACCCCGTTGCGATTGTCGGGCCGACAGGAAACCGCATTGGCATCGGGCTGACACGGTATACAGTTGACGAAACCCACATGATCCGCGGCCATCGCAGCGCCCAGATCGAGGTGGTTCTAGGGTACAAAGGGCGCGCGGCCTTTATTCACCGCGACGATATGGTCTTATAGGGGCAGAACATGCAGGACATCGGCCAGGATTTTACCGCTTTGATCGCAGATATGGGCCGACGCGCCCGCTCTGCCGCGCGGGAACTGGCCACCGTCCCACCCGAGGCCAAGGTCATCGCGCTGAATGCGGCGGCCGCCGAACTACGCCGGCGCATTGATGATATTTTGGCGGCCAACGCCAAAGACATGGCCTTTGCGCAGCAAAAGGGCCTGACGGGCGCGATGCTCGACCGTTTGGAACTGACCCCCGCGCGCATCGAATCGATGGCGGCTGGGTTGGAAAGCGTCGCAGCCCAGCCCGACCCCGTGGGCGAAGTGATTGCCGAGTGGACTGTGCCGTCGGGCCTGCATATTCGCCGCGTACGGACGCCGATCGGGGTCATTGGCGTGATCTACGAAAGCCGCCCGAACGTGACTGCCGATGCAGGCGCGCTTTGCCTGAAATCGGGTAATGCGGTGATCTTGCGCGGCGGGTCAGAAAGCTTGCATTCGGCCACGCTGATTCTGGACTGTCTGCGGGCAGGTCTGGCAGCGGCGGATCTGCCGCAAGACGCAATTCAGATGGTGCCTGTGCGCGACCGCGCCGCGGTTGCCGCGATGCTGGGCGCGGTTGAATGGATCGACGTAATCGTTCCGCGCGGCGGCAAAGGGCTGGTCGGGCTGGTGCAGGCCGAAGCCCGCGTGCCCGTGTTTGCGCATCTGGAGGGCATCAACCACGTTTATATCGACGCGGCCGCCGACGCCGATATGGCGCGAGCGGTTTTGTTGAATGCCAAAACCCGCCGCGTCGGCGTTTGTGGCGCCGCGGAATGTGTTTTGATTGATCACGCTTTCATTAATCGCCACGGCAAAAGCCTTGTTTCTGATTTGTTGGCCGCTGGTGTTCAGGTGCGCGCCGATGAAACGCTGGCTGTTGATGGCACAATCGCCGCCACCGCGGATGATTTCGGGCACGAGTTTTTGGATATGATCATTGCTGCCCGTGCCGTGGATGGCGTGCAGGGCGCGATAGACCATATTCGCCGGTACGGATCGGGTCACACAGAAAGTATCGTAACTGATGATCCCGCAGCAGTCGCCGCGTTTTTCAATCAGTTGGATTCCGCGATTTTGATGCACAATGCTTCGACCCAATTTGCCGATGGGGCTGAATTCGGTATGGGCGCCGAAATCGGGATCGCAACCGGAAAGCTGCACGCACGTGGGCCGGTCGGTGCGCCCCAGTTGACCAGCTTCAAGTATCTGGTCGTGGGACAGGGGACGCTGCGGCCCTTATAAAATGCGGCGGTGCCTTGCATCCCCAATCGCCCGCGGTGTAACCTACGGGGGTAGGCTATCCCGAGGGAAAATTTGCCAAAATTACGCGTCCCACGTCACCTGGAATTACGAGATCTACTTTTAAAGCGCTGGCGTAGTGCTGGAATGAAGGTCGGGGACCGAATTGAATCGCAGAACGAAATCGCGGCGATGGGATTTTCGTTGGTTACCGTTTTGCGCACCCTGCGCGATATGGAGGCTGACGACATTATTTATCGGCAGGTTGGGCGTGGTTCGTTTTTAGTGCGCTTGCCTTGGGCCGAAACCTATTTGCGGATCGGATGGTTCTATAATCGCGACACCGTTCCCAACGGTATTTTTAGCAACCCGCTTTATAGTCACATTGTTGCGGCGCTTGAAAATACGGTGGTCAGCGACGGACACGCTTTTGTGTTGGGCAGCTTTACCAATCGCAAAATGCCGTTGGAATTGTGGGACCGTCTGGACGCAGTGATCCTTTTCGGCATCGCACCATTTTCCACCAGCGTGGCGCTGAAGGGGGCAACGTCGCTGATTGCGGCGATGGATATGATCGTCGGGCAGGATTGGACGGATTCGTATACGATCGATGTGCAGCCCGCCTTCGAGATGATGGTTCACCAGT